>NZ_JAGTUT010000001.1:2706681-3383351 GCF_025685605.1 Granulicella arctica | reverse complement strand
CCGTGCGAAAAATTAAGCCGGGCCACATCGAGCCCGGCGCGGACAAGCTGGCGGAACACGGGTTCAGTACTACAGGCAGGCCCAAGTGTGGCGACAATCTTGGCACGGCGCACCTGGTCGGTCGAGAGAAATGGGTTCTGCGAGGCGGTAGCGTAAGGCGTCGTATCTTGAGGCGTCATGAAGGTCTTCCGGATTCTTTCCAACCTGCGCGGGGTAAGCCGTCGATGGTCTGACCAATAGTATTTTGTCTGCGAGACCATTCTAGCTGGCTGCGACGTTTGCCGTGTGAATCTCTCTACGCGACGGGCGGTACATCCTGGTTGAAGCGCGACTGGAACTGCACGTTGAACTCCGCCCCACACAGCACACTGAGACAGATAATGTAGAGCCAGAACAGCAGCGCGATGCCCGCACCAAGCGATCCATAGACCTGGCTGTAGTTCGCGAATCGCGTGACATACCAGCCAAAGACGAGCGTGGTCACGAACCAGAGCGCCGTCGCCATGATGGCACCGGGCAGGACGCTGCGCCACAACTGCCGCTTCGGCGTACCCGCGTGGTACAGCAGTGCAATCAAGCCAACGCTGCCCGTAAGCGCCACGGTCCAGCGGATCAGGAACGCAAGCAGGAAGACCGGTGTCCGCATCGACTCCATCACATGGGTCGCGAGCCACGCCGTCAGCAACTGGCCAAAGACGACGAGAAAGCTGGCGATGAACAGGGGCAGCAGCGAGAGCGGCACCAGGATGAGCGCACGAATTCGCCGCTGCCAGAACGTCCAGCAATCCTCCGGTAGTTGGTGGGCACGGCGGATGCCCTCCATCAACGTAGCGATCACTCCCGAGGCACCGCTCAGTGACACGATCGCCGCAACAATCAGCGCATGGGCAGAGTGGCTGCTGTTCGGTGTCGTCACAAAGTAGCTCTGAAGTATCGGGCTGACGTCCGGCGGCAGGATGCGGTCGAAGAAGATCGACATCTGCGACCGCAGCGGCGTGCTATCCGGCAGCAGCGAGACGGCAGCCGCAGCGACGATCAGCGCAGGAAACAACGCCACCATCGCCGAGTAGGCGGAAGATTGGCCGATGTTTACGCAATCATGATCGAGCGCCCGCGCAATGGAGCGGATAAGGATGCGGCCAAGCCGGTGAGGCATGACGTGCTGGAGCGTGATGGGCTGCGGCGTGCTACTCATAGGCGACCCTCTCGACCCAAGCCTTGCCCCTTCGAATCACGCCTTCCAACGGTTCAGGAAGTCCGTCACCGATTGCGCATCCGCGCGGCTCATCGTCTCGGACTCGCGATTCTGCGGCGAGTAGAGTACTTTGCCATTCGCATCAAGCACCACGATGGCTGGTACTCCCTTCTTCAGGGGCACGCCATACTTCTGGCCGATATCGAGGTGGTTGTCGATATCGCTGTTCACAAAGACGTTGACGACAACGTAACTCTGCGCCAGCAGTTCCTTGTTCGGAGACTGGTCCATGTAGATGTGGAGCACCTGGCAGTCACCACACCAGTCGCCTCCGAAGTCGAGCAGGACATGCTTGTGTTCACGTTTCGCCTGCTTCAGTGCCGCAGCTATGTCGACCTTTGGATCGGCTGTTTCGGAGTAGATATGCTTCTTCGAAAAAGGAACACTGGCCTTGACCTGCGCGTGAGGAACGGGGACGGCAGGCGCAGGCGTCTCAACGGCCGGGGATGGCGTGCTACTGCAGCCCTGAAGGGTGAGGAACGTCACTGCGCCGAGGAGAAAGGTGGCGGAGAATGCACGCCGTGTGCCGAGATTTGCCATGGCAGCGATTCTATCGCAGCGGGAATGCCTATCTTCCGCCCCTGCTTTTCTTTCTGTCATTCCGTCGGGAACCTGCTTTTACCAGAGTCGGCAATGGACTCTACTTACCCGTGTAATAACCATCCCGAGTCTGGATCGTCAGCTTCTTCTTATCGGAACCGCTAAGCGACAGGTCGATCTGGTGGTAGCCATCGCCTGCTGTCTGCTGGTCGGGCGTATAGCCAAGCCGGTACTGAGCGCGCAACTCCTTGCCGATCTCGGTAAAAATATCGCCGACGGGCTGCTTCTTCGAAACCTCGAACATCCGGCCTCCCGTCTCATGCGCCATCCGCTCAAGGATCTTCTTACCATCCGTGCGCGTCTCCTGCGGGCGCGGATTCTGGCCGCCACGACCACCGCCGCCCCCGGGATAACCGCCACCACCGCTTCCCGGAAAGCCGATCCCGCCACCGCGCGGAAAACCACCGCCGCGATTGTTGCCGTTGTTGTTATTGTCCTGCCGCTGCTGCTCGCCCTTGAAGTAGATGGCATAGATGATGGTGTCGGAGCGCTGAGCCGCTTCAATCGCGTCCGTCAGGCGCTCCTTGCTGCCACGGTCGTCCCCATCCGTCAGCAGGATCACCGCCTTGCACCCTTTTTGCTTCGACATCAACTCATCCGAAGCCAGAAAGACGGCGTCGTAGAGCGTCGTGCCACCACGGGCACGGTCCCGGCGTGCGGAACTGGAGTCCGGATCATCAGTATCCGTCGTGCTGGCGGAGCGATCAGCAGGAGCAGGTGTGTCGAGATCCTTCAACGCAGCCTGGAGCTTGGGCCGCGAGGAAGTCAAGTCCTGCAGGAGTTCGATCGAGCGGGCAAACTGCACCACGAAGGCCTGGTCCTGCTTCCCCACCAGCATCTGGTCTAGAAACGCCGTGCTCGCCGTGCGCTCGTCGTCGATGGCGCCGCGCTGGCTCTGGCTCGTATCCACAAGCAGGCCCAGGGTGAGCGGCAGATTGTTGTCGAGGTCAAAGTAGCGAATGGTCTGGGCGTGGCCGTCGACCTGCAGGGTGAAGTCGGCCTTGGTCAGGTTCTGAACGAGCGCGCCATTCTTATCTCGAACGACAACCGGCAGGTTCACGAGCTTGGCATCGACCGAGATCGTTGGGGCAGTCGAAGCCGGAGCGGGGGGCTCCTGTGCTGGCGTCGTCGCAGCAGGCGGTGCCTTGTCGGGCGGTGGAGCGTTCAGCGTCGGATGCTGGGCAGTGAGCGTGAGAGGCAGGGCGAGCAGGACGCCGGTAAGACCGATTCGAAGGACGACGCAGGGACGCATGCCCTCTTAGACGGGCTGCGGCCTTGTAGGTTTCCTGCTCGGTAAATCGAAAGATGACGCCCGGACCGCCTGTGGATCATCTATTCCCTATGACTGAAACATTGAAGGCAGGAATCGATTCCGGCGTACAGATCGGCCATGTGCATCTGAAGGTAGCGGATCTCGACCGCGCGCTGGCGTTCTATTGTGGCGTCCTTGGGTTTGAACTCATGATGCGGTACGGCGAAAGCGCGGCCTTCATCTCGGCTGGCGGCTATCACCACCACATCGGGCTGAACACCTGGGAGAGTTTAGGCGGTAAGCCTCCCGCGCCCGGAACGACGGGGCTCTACCATCTGGCCATCGTCTACCCGACGCGAGCCACACTGGCCGACGCCCTGCAACGGCTGATCGCCGCCGACGTGCCGCTCGATGGAGCCTCAGACCACGGTGTAAGCGAGGCCCTCTACCTCCGCGATCCCGACGGAAACGGTGTCGAACTCTACCGCGACCTGCCCCGGGCCGAGTGGCCAAAGGACGCCGCCGGAAACTTCACGATGTTTACCAGGGCACTGGACGTGCGCAAATTGTTGGCCGAGGCACCGACCTCTGCTTAGGTTCGTCATCCCGCAGGGATCCGCTCTGTTCTCGTCCGTTGCCGGGGAAAACAATGTGACA
This sequence comes from Granulicella arctica, assembly GCF_025685605.1. Taxonomy (NCBI): domain Bacteria; kingdom Pseudomonadati; phylum Acidobacteriota; class Terriglobia; order Terriglobales; family Acidobacteriaceae; genus Granulicella; species Granulicella arctica. The sequence goes on along the minus strand of NZ_JAGTUT010000001.1, from coordinate 3,379,587 downwards.
TGTTTGACAAACATCGCATTCAAACACCCCCATCGATAGAACCTATACCCGCCGCGCACGCACTCCACCCCGCGCTAAGTACTAACCTAACCCGCCTGTTATGAAGACTTTCGTACTTTAGGTACGGGGGGGTGGGGGCACTTCTATCTGGGGCTGTTGCTACGCCTTGCGGACGATCAGGTTGTTCTTCCAAAGAGCCATCACAACATCCATCTGGCTCGCATGCGGAATCGCTTCACCATCCGTGACTTCAGCCCAAAGGCTGTTCACCGTCGTATGTGTTCCCGCGTCGAGTAACGAAACCGCGCGCGTCGCATACGTAATCCCGCGATGCGGAGCAGCATATTGACCTGCCGGAATTCCCTTGATCAGTCCAGCTTCGCAGAGACTCAGGAAAGCCTGTCGCGGAGAACCCTTCCGCTGCGCCGTTGGACTGGTCGGATAAAGCTTCTGCACCACCTCGTTCCAGCGATCGCCTGGATGACTGTGAAACTCAGCCGCAGCACGAGCGGCAAGGATCGCTGCTTCGCCGTATCTATTTGCCACGCTTGCCTCCCTTCAGCTTATCTACTGTCTGGACTGCATCAGTACTTGCAGGAATCGGTGTCTCCCAGAGCTTGATGCCACCTTCGATCGCATTGCTGTTCGCGCCAAGAACAACGCCAGCAGGAAGATCCTTCATCAGCTTGGCGTTCCCGCCGCCGAGCAGCACGTAATCACAGACCATCGCAGCCTGCAACCGCGCCATGATGTCGAGCACGGACTTGCGCCAGCGCTTCTTGCCACGCTGCTCAAGCCCCGCAAGTCCGATGTACTCCTCATACGTTCGGCCTCGCCGATACGGAAGATGAGCCAGCTCAAGCGGGATGATCGTGCCATCGAAGATGAGCGCCGAGCCAAGCCCAGTTCCTGTGCCCAGAAAGAGCATGCGACCGCCTTTGTAGCCGCCAAGCGCCTGCATCGCCGCATCGTTGATGAAGCGATAAGGCTTCCCAAACGCCTGCTTGTAGTTGAAGTCCGTCCAGCCCGCACCGAGATTATGCGGCTCCTGGCGAGGCGCGTCATGGTTCACAGGACCGGGGTAACCGATCGAGATGCAGTCAAACTGCCAGCCCTTGGTCGCGGCGAGAACGTCGTCAACCATCTGCTTCGCGGTAAGTGTTGGCCCGGAGGGAATCTTGATGGGAACGCGAATGTCTGTGCAGGCGACCTTGATATTGGTGCCGCCGATGTCGATTACGAGAACTTTCATTGAGAGCAAGAATACAGGCGATGTTGGCAGAGCGCGATTCGCGTGCGGTCGGACCCACATTTTGGGCTAACTCGCTTCATTCTGCTGTCTTTATGCGTTCCATATCGCGGGCAGATAAAAAAACTCACATTTCCTGTGAAATTCGCGGTAAATTGAAACTCAAGCAACCGCTTCCCCGTCTTTCATAGTGATTCCCCCAAGTTAGGTTCTGCCGGCTGTAGTTTGCCGTCAGGAGAAATAGTCTCTACCGCTTTTGCAGCCGGCTTGTCCTCCTGTCGCAGCGGCCGTGTATTTCCCTATAAACCGAGTAGTTGAGGAGAACCAAATGATCAACGATATTCAGGGTCTATCGCGCAGAAACTTCATGCGTACTCTCGGAGCGGCGTCCTTCGCAGCAGCCTCGTTCCCCGCACTGGCAGCAACACAACAGGCTCCGGCACCAGCGACCAGGCAGCGCGGCGGCATGTCCGATATGGGCGACATGCGGCAGCTTCCGCCAGATACCGTCATCATCAGCTCAAACGAGAACCCTCTCGGACCTGCGCAATCGGCGCTGACGGCGATATGTAGCACGGCCCCAATGGGCGGCCGCTATCACCAGGAAGAGACGATGAAGACCGTCATGGCCTTCAACGAGATTTTCGGCCTGAAGAAGGGCTATTCCGCGTTGTTCCCCGGATCCGGCGGACCGCTTGACCTCGCGCTGATGTCGAACATCGGCCCCGACAAGCCCCTCGTCTACGGCGATCCGAGCTACGAGCAGGGCCCACGCGCTGCCGATACCATGAAGGCTCCCAAGTTCCCCGTCAAGCTGACTTCGACCTACGCGCATGACGTGAAGGCGATGCTCGCAGCAACACCGAATCCTGGTGCGTTCTACATCGTGAACCCCAACAACCCGACAGGCACCATGACGCCGCGTGAAGACATCCTCTGGCTGCTGAAGAACAAGCCCAAGGGTTCGGTCGTCATCGTCGACGAGGCTTATCATCACTTCTCAAACGACGAGTCAGTGCTCGATCAGGTCGCGGCGGATCAGGACCTTATCGTCCTGCGCACGTTCTCGAAGATCTACGGTATGGCCGGGCTTCGTGCTGGCTTTGCGGTTGGTCGCCCTGACCTGCTGATGAAGTTCACGACCGTCGCTGCTCCGGCGCGTCAGCTTGCAAGCATCTCGATCACCTCCGCTGCCGGCGCTCGCGCCAGCCTGCAGGATAAAGATCTTGTGCCGCTTCGCAAGAAGATCAACTCGGACATTCGCGCGGAGACGCTCGAGTTCCTTACAAAGAAGGGCTACAAGATCGTTCCTGGCTCGCAGGGCAACATGTTCATGGTCGATGTCAATCGTCCGGGACGTGAGTTCCAGGCAGCGATGCTGAAGGACGGCGTAGCCATCGGACGTACCTGGGCAGCGATGCCGAACTATGTTCGCGTCACTGTCGGCACCAAGGACGAGATGGCCAAATTCCAGACAGCCTTCGTCAAGTGCATGGACATGCCCGCAGGAACGGTAAACGGCGCGGCATCGCTGTACATTCCCGAACTGCATCATGTTCCGACCGAGCTGTATCGCGGCTAGTATCCAAGAAGCGAATACTGTTCTAAGAAGACCAGGAGGTTCCGGCATACTGCCGGAACCTCTTTCATTTGCTAGAAACATCAAAGCCGACGCGATGCAGACCCTGTGTAGGTTAGGGCTGCTCCGCAGGCCTTTTGCTGGAAAGTGGAAGCGGTGTCATCACTGTTGAAGGAACATTGCTGCCAGGAAGCACGTACTCTGAATGAGAACAGCAATAAAGAAGACTGAATTTCTGCTTCAAGCAATGTTTGTAGCACTAGATTGTGAGCCTTGGCCGCCGTTCATCCAAAGAAGCTCAACCAGCTAAAAGAGACTTGTCCAGAGTCAACGGACAAGATGCGAGACATAAAATGGATCAGATTTTCTCTCCTACAGAAGTTGCACAGAAGCCCATAGCCGGCGGAGGTCGGATTTGTTTCCGCGGTGATACCCGCTCCCCGAAACAGATGTTCCGAAGCGGCTTCTTCCAACAGGCTCCGCGCGGGGGCTTCTTTTCGAGGCTTCACGTCCCGATCGTCATGAATGCGCTGCGCCATAATTCCATCCCGATCAAAGCCGAGCACAAGCCGTTCTATCTCGCCGCAGGGGTTAAGGTAAGGCCGGATGCGAGAACCCCGGAGGCGATGTTTCCCGCTGCCCGCGACATCGAGCCGATGAGTGCGGTTTGCGTCACACCACGATTCGGCATGGCCGCTCTCTTCCCCATCAAAACAACGGAAAGTCCGGACTCGATGATTCATACGTGGATCTACGCCTTGTACGTGCGGAATGTGTTCAACACGCATGCACAGCAGACTCTCGACGGCCTCGAAGCAATCGAACGGGAGATACAGGCTCGCAGGGCGATTCTGGAAGCACCTGGCGTAGCCCCGAACGTAGCCTCCCTGAATCCTCATGTAGATCGAGCGTTGAATCTCTTGTATGCGCAGGAGCTCGCGACAGAATCCGTGAAGTCGCACGATGTGATCTGCGCGATTCGATGTGAGCGTCAATGGAATGGTGTCTCCTGGCAAGACGGGGCCCGGTACACCCTGGACAAAGATTCCATTAACTTTAATAGCCGTGTCTCTGTCGATCCTTCGATCACAAAAGCGGTCCGTGCATTTCTCGACAAGGAAGAAGTTACGGGCGAGACCCCGAGCCGAAGCTCAGGATTTCATCGCGACAAGCCTTCGACTCGAGTCAGTGTCCATATGCAAATGGCTGCCGTCGAAGAGCGCATTTACGGCCACATGGACGCACTACGGCCTCGTCTGCCCGGCGATCTCCGATAGTCTCAGCAGGTTCGATTGGCTATTCTGCGCTGTGTGCAGCTTGCTCTGGGAGCTGGCTGCACCCGCAGGAGGTAAACTTTAATTCATTATGGATTTGAGTGGATGTGGAACGGCGCTGGTAACTCCCTTTCGCAGGGATGGCAGCGTCGATGAACCGGCATTGCATGCGCTGGTGAACTGGCAGATCGAACAGGGTATTGATTTCCTGGTTCCCTGCGGAACTACAGGCGAGGCCTCGGCGCTGACCGAGGCGGAGTGGCTGCGAACGGTCGAGTGCGTTGTAGGCGCGGCTGCAGGACGTGTCCCGGTCATCGCAGGATGCACGCACAACGCGACCCACGAGGCCGTGGTGCGGGCGCAAAAGCTTGCCGAAGTACACGGTCTTTCCGGCATCCTTACCGCTAATCCGTACTACAACCGGCCGGGGCAGGAGGGCCAGTATCGCCACTTCAAGGCTATCGCCGACGCGGTTTCACTGCCCGTAGTGCTCTACAACATTCCATCGCGGACGGGAGCAAATCTTGAGCCGGCGACGGTGCTGCGATTGGCAGAGATTCCAAACATTATCGGGATTAAAGAGTCGAGCGGAAATCTTGGACAGATCACGGAACTGCTCACGACGGCGCCACGAAGCTTCAAGGTTTTTTGCGGCGACGACGGGTTGACCTTGCCGGTACTGGCGCTGGGTGGTGCCGGACTGATCTCAGTGGCTTCAAATGTGATTCCGAACGAGATGGCGGCAATGGTGCGAGCGGCCCTTGATGAGGACTACCGAAGCGCGCGGCGGATTAATCGGCAGTTCTTTCGGCTGATGCAGGCGCATTTCTGGGAGGCGAGTCCTGGGCCGGTGAAGGCAGTGCTGGCAATGATCGGCAAGGGTGAGGATGTTTTGCGGCTGCCCATGGTGCCGGTCACAGGGGAGACGCGGCGACGACTGGAACGCCTGATGGGTGAGCTTGGCCTGCTGGTCGGTCTCCCAAGTGCTGGTGAAGATCTGCGGATGTACTAGCGCTGTCGATCTAAAGAAGTTGCAGGTGCAGCATTTGAATTAAGGGAGAGGTGTGGTTTGAACGGGACTTTGGAGTTAGAGGCGGCGATCGAGCATTGGTTTGCGCAGGGTGCAGCGGCAGTTGGCAACGTCGAGGCGGAGACGGCGTTCTTTGCGCTACGTGACCAGCTAGAAGCTGGAACGCTACGGGCAGCTGAACCGGATGCTGCACTGCCGTTGGGATGGCGCGTCAATGCCTGGGTGAAGCGCGGCATCCTGCTGGGCTTTCGGCTTGGCTCGATGGTCGAGATGGGCGCGCCGGGCGGTCTGTCGTTCGTGGATAAGGCGACGTTTCCCGCAAGGCACTTTACTCCGGCAGATGGAGTGCGAGTTGTCGCCGGCGGCTCAGCTGTTCGAAGAGGAGCTTTTGTGGCTAAGGGCGTGATCTGCGCACCCCCGATGTATATCAACACGGGATCGTACGTGGATGAAGGCACGATGGTGGATTCGCATGCGCTCGTGGGGAGCTGTGCGCAGATCGGGAAGCGCGTGCACCTGAGCGCAGCCGCACAGGTCGGCGGCGTGTTGGAGCCGGTGAACGCTTCGCCGGTGATTATCGAAGACGACTGCCTGATCGGCGGCAACACAGGCGTCTACGAAGGGACGGTCGTCCGTCGGCGAGCGGTGCTGGCGGCGGGAACAGTGTTAACGCGCGGCACCCCGGTCTACGATCTGGTGACGGGTGAAGTCCATAAGGCCTCGGGCGACTCCCCTCTCATTATCCCTGAGGGCGCTGTCGTGGTGCCGGGGTCGCGGGCCATCAAGAGCGGCAAGGGTCTGGAATGGGGCCTGAGCGTGGCGACGCCGATCATCGTGAAGTATCGCGACGAGAAGACGGAGCTTTCGCTGGCGCTCGAAGACCTGCTGCGATAGGCTTTGGGGATTACCCATGGCCCCTTCCTCTCACGCTCTGATCGGCCCCGATGGATTTCAACTGCGCGGCACGGCGATGTCGCGCGTCGATGGGTTCAGCGATGTAGTCTTCGGCTTCGCACTGACACTGCTGGTGGTCTCGCTTGAAGTACCCAAGACGTATGGCGAACTGCACGAGCTGATCCATGGGTTCCTACCGTTTGCTGTCAGCTTCACACTTCTGCTGACCGTCTGGTACGCCCACTATTTCTTTTTTCGGCGATATGGGCTGCACGACGTTGGCACCATTGTGCTGAACGCGATGCTGCTCTTCGTTGTGCTGTTCTATGTTTATCCGCTCAAGTTCATGTTCGGCCTATTTATCGGGCAGGTCGCGGGCTACGTCGATGCCAACCAGCTGAAGCCTCATGAGGGTACCGAGCTAATGGTGGTCTACGGCCTCGGCTTTACGGTCATCTACTTGCTCTTTTTCGCCCTCTACTGGAATGGGTGGCGGCAGCGGGAGGAACTGGAACTGACACCGCTCGAGCGTAAGCTAACGAAGATCTACATGGCAGACCACCTGACAATGGTCGCGATCGGCCTGCTCTCCTGCCTGCTGGCTGTTGTGTTGCCATTGGGCGAGGCGGGCAACGCAGGATGGGTCTATCTCCTAATCGGGGTCTCGAAGTGGTTTTACGGCTACTACGGAGGACGAACCACAAGGTCCTTTTCCAGCATCTAAGCGGGCGTTTACGCGCAGAGTGCTAGACTTATAAGTTGAATGGCACAAGATAAATTACGCATGATACCGCTGGGGGGCCTTGGCGAGTTCGGTATGAACTGCATGGCGCTCCGCTGGCAAGACGACATTATTGTTATCGACGCTGGTCTGATGTTCCCCGAAGAAGAGCTGCTGGGCGTCGACATTGTCGTTCCGGATATCAGCTATCTCACAGAAAACCGCTCGAAGGTCAAGGCAATCCTGCTGACCCACGGACATGAGGATCACATCGGCGGTCTGCCGTGGATTCTGTCCGAGTTGAATGTACCCGTTTATGGGACCGAATTTACGCTGGCGTATGTTGAAGGCAAGCTCGAAGAGCATCGCCTGTTGGACGATGCCGAGCTTATCGAAATGTTGCCGGGCAAGAGATTTACGCTCGGACCCTTCTCGGTCATGCCGATCCGCGTGACACACTCCCTTGTCGACTGCGTTGCATTGGCGATTCATACGCCGGTCGGTGTGGTGCTGCATACAGGCGACTTTAAGGTTGATCTCTCGCCACCGGATGGCAAGCCCTTCGACTTGCACGCGTTCGCAGAGCTCGGCAAACAGGGTGTTCTGGCATTGCTGCAGGATTCCACCAACGTCGATCGCAGTGGATATACGCCAAGCGAACGAGCAGTACGACCGCGGCTGGATGAGATCTTCGCGCAGACCAAGAAGAAGCTGTTTTTTAGCTGCTTCTCGTCGTCGATCCATCGTATTCGTCTCGCCATGGAGCTTGCCCACACACATGGCCGTAAGGTTGCAATTATTGGGCGTTCGCTCGACAACTCGACCGAGATCGCACAGGACCTCGGCTATCTGGATCTACCACAGGGCCTCGTCATCAACCCGGGCCAGATTCGCGACCTGCCGCCGAACAAAGTCTGCATCATGATCACAGGCACGCAGGGCGAGCCGATGAGCGCGCTGAGCCGGGCTGCTGTAAACAACCACAAGTTCGCGCACATCGACGCGGGCGACACGGTGTTGCTGAGTTCACGCGTCATTCCGGGCAACGAAAAGGGTATCTACCGGATGATCGATCACCTCGAACGGCGCGATGCCAAGGTGATCCACGACGACGGCAACTCCGGCCTGATTCATGTCAGCGGCCATGGCAGCCAGGAAGAGCTGAGGCTGATGATTAATCTCGTCAGGCCGAAGTTCTTTATTCCTGTCCACGGTGATTATCGCCACCTCAAGCGTCACGCTGAATTGGCTGCAGGCATGGGCATCGTCGAAAAGGCGATTCTGCTCGAAGATGGCGACATTCTTGAGTTCGACAAAACATCGGCCGTAAAGAATGGCAAGGTAACGGTAGGTCGGGTGTGCATCGATTCAGGTGGCTCCTCGACCGATGTAGTGGAAGACCTCGTCATCCGCGACCGCAAAAACCTGAGTGAAGACGGCATTATTCTGCCGATCATTGCGATTAACAAGAACACGGGCAAGGTGGAGAACCCGCCCGAGATCGTGATGCGCGGTATGGCGATCGGCGACCAGGCGATGATCGCGGAGGCAAAGCAGGTTGTGCTGCGAACCCTCGATAGCTCCAGCCCCGAAGAGAAGAAGGACTATGGGGTCATCAAGGAGAAGATCCGCAACGACCTGAAGCGCTACATCCAGAAGAGCACCAGTCGCCGGCCTCTGATCATGCCAGTGATTCTGGAGATCTGATCCGTTTCAAGATGAACAGCAAGCGCCCCGATGTCAGGGGCGCTTTGCTGTCAGAGTCAGGCGTATTCTTCCTCGACCACATCGCAGGCGGGCAGGGGAACGCTGTAGGAGAGAATCTCAGCGAACTGAGTGATTCGGACCATCATCTCCGTAGCCTGGGTGGCGACCGGTGTAGGGGAGAGATTGAGAGCGTTACCAACGGCGAGCAATCGCTGTACCGCGCCAAAGTCTTTCTTCCCGAACTCGCGATGCAGTGCGATGGATAGCAAAAAGTCTGTCAGTGACTCACGTTCCGCAGGCTCGAGGTCGCCCAGGGTAGTCTGCCAATGTGCCTTGCGATCGTCTGGATCGAAGCACTCGAAGACGTCTCCAAATGCGCCTGCGCGTACAACAACCTTTGGGATCGTCAGAGGTGGGCGGCGGCCTGGTGCGAGCACTCCTGCGCAAAGCATGCCCATTGCGTAGATCGTGCGGTAGCTGTTCGGGTGAAAGTAAGTGTTCGCGTCAGAGGGTTGAAAACCTCCGTCACACTGAACGCGGCAGAGGACACGAAAGGCAAAGATGGCGGCAGGACTCCACTCTTCGCCAGTGAGCGGCCAGGCGAGTAGCACCTCGGCGGCGAGACTGTAATCCTGCTCATCCAGGCAACGCGCCAACATGCCTTCCGCCTCGGCCAGGAGTTCCTCGCGGCTGCGTGGGAGACTGCGGGGGAAAAGATTGAAGTCTCGCATGTACATCAGGGCGTGTGTAAAGCAGGAGACATCCTCGCGTGTGCCATGGAGAAGATCGATGGTGCGACTAAGTGCGGAGGTAGCTCCTGCGCCGTGGCTGCGGAGGCGAGGCAGACCTTCTGGATAGAGCCAGCTCTGCTTGAGCCACTCCTGTTCGAGTACACGGTGCGGCTCGCGCTCACGGCCATCACTTGCCTGGGCGGCTACGCTGAGGTCGAGCATGGCGTCGAAGTCCCCATCGTAGAAGCCGAGGCGCTTCAGACAGACGTGACCAACGGCGTAGTCGAAGGCGAGCGACGGCTGAAGGCAGATTCCGCGCAGCATGCGCTGACTCCGTGCGTGCGGCACGAGCAGACTTGCTACCCGGAGCACACGCGGACCGACAGCGGCATAGCTCGAGACATTTGAGGCCGCAAGGAGCAGCAGCGCTGTCTCTGCGATGACCTTTTCGGGAACAATGGTGCCGCATTGGGTGGAGTCGTCGCCGGTGGAATCGTTCGCCGACAGTTGCCGAATGGCTTGCTCAGCGAAGTCGAGGCTATGGCAAAGCCGCTGCAGCAGATCGTCTTCATCCCAGAGTGGCTCGGCGTTCAAGGTGCGTATGGAGGAAATCCTGGAGTTTCTCATCGCTGGCAAACCTTTCATGGTTTCTACTGTCACGCCCCGACATCTAGAACGGCGTCATGTTCTCTTAACTGTGAAAGCGCAATCCATTCCGTTTCAGGGACACTGCCCTGCAAATAATTAACTAATTAATGGAGCCAGATAGAATTCACGACATGCGGCGAGTGGCGAGGCATTCCGGACGACGACGCGCCGCGAAAGCAAACTTCGGAGGAACGGCCCGGCAGCTTCGGCAAGCGCGCGACCATGCGCGGCACCTGATGACAACCAGGCGGGGCGTCTTCTGGCTGCTCCTTGTTGCCGGTCCGCTCGTTCTTTGTGTGGCAGCATGGCCTTTTGCGCTGGCTCACCTGCAGGCTACTGCCGTGCTGAAGCTGGTGAGCCAGCAGCCTGTGCCGTGGCTGGTTGGCGAGGCGGTCGCTGAGCCAATTGCGACGGAGGACATCAGCCTCGATACAGCGGCCGGCAAGGTCCGGGGACGACTTTATCTGCCCATAAACAAACCCAATGCTCCGGCGATGATCGTGCTGCACGGTGTTCATTACCTCGGCATCGACGAACCGCGACTGGAGAGCTTCGCTGCAGCCATGGCGAGTTGTGGTCTCCGCGTGCTGACGCCGGAGCTGCCGGAGATCAAGGACTATCGCATCGATGCAGGGTCAATCCGCATGATCGGCGAGTCAACAAAATGGTTCGCAGGGAAGACGGGCGGACCGGTAGGCGTGATGGGGTTGAGCTTCTCGGGCGGGTTGGCGCTCTTGGCTGCTGCAGACCCGGTGTATCGGCCAGACTTTAAGTTCGTCTTCGCGGTGGGCGCACAGGACGCGATGGGCCATGTGGCCAACTATTACCTGACAGGCAAAGAGCAGCGGCCGGACGGCAGCTTCGAATCTCTGACGCCGCATGAATATGGCGCTCTGGTGCTGGAGTATGAGCACCTCGATGACTTTGTTCCCTCGGAAGATGTCGATGCGGTCCGCAAGGTGCTTCGTCAGCATTTATACGAAGACAAAGCCGCGGAGGATGCTGCTTTAGCCGTCCTGACGTCTCAGCAGACAGGTGAAGCGAAACAGCTTATGGATTCAAACTCTCCGGTGACCCGCGCGATGCTGGCGAAGGCGAATGCGCTGCATATCGAAGATATGGCCGGGCTCTCCCCGGCAGGCCGACTGAAGACGATGACGACGCCGGTCTACCTCCTTCATGGCGAAGCAGATAACATCATTCCAGCGGCGGAGACGTTGTGGATGGCGAGCGAACTCCCCGGATCGACTCTAAAGGCAGTGCTGGTGAGTCCTGTGCTGTCGCATCTGGATTTTGAAGCGGCTCAGCCGGGCTTGTGGGACGAGTGGCGATTGGTCCACTTTATGGCGCTTGTGATGCACGCGGCAGAGCAGAGATGAAGGAGAAGTGATGAGTGAATTTGTAACGTTAGAGGAGATAAGGGCGGCGCATCAGCGCGTTGCAGGTGTGGCCGTGAGGACGCCTCTGTATCGGGTGTCGCGGGCACGTCTGCGAATGGCGAATGTGCCGGAGCCTGAGTTCGACCTGTACATCAAGGCTGAAAGCGAGCAGCCAATCGGAAGCTTCAAACTCCGTGGCGCCTACAACATGGTCTCGCAACTGACGCCGGATGCGCTGACGCGCGGAGTGATCACATACTCAAGTGGCAACCATGCACAGGGTGTAGCGTACGCGGCGCGCGCGTTGGGGGCAAAGGCAGTGATCGTGATGCCAGAGAACGCACCGGAGATCAAGAAGATCGCCACGGCTGCCCTGGGAGCAGAGATCGTGATGGTTGGTCCCGCTTCGTCTGAAAGGAAGTTGAAAGCTGAGGAGTTGGCTGCAAAGTTCGGGTACACCATGATTCCGCCCTATGACCATCCGCAGATCATTGCCGGGCAGGGTACCTGCGGGCTGGAGATCGTGGAGCAGCTTCCGGGTGTGGACCTGGTGCTCTCGCCGGTGAGCGGCGGCGGTTTGCTAAGTGGCACCGCAACGGCAGTGAAACTCGCCTCACCTGAGACGCAGGTCTGGGGTGCAGAGCCGGAGTTGGCGGCAGACGCGAAGGAGAGCTTCTACTCCAAGACGCTGGTCGAATGGCCCGCGGCAAAAACGACTCGCACGATCGGGGATGGTCTGCGAACGCAGAGCCTCGGTCCGCTCAACTTCGAACACGTCCTGCGCTACGTAGATGGCATTCTGACCGTGACAGAGGAGGAGATCTTCGCCGCCATGCGCATCATGCTTACCGTCACAAAGCTCGTTCCGGAACCAAGCGGCGCAGTAACACTGGCAGCTGCGCTCTTTCACGCGGCCGAACTGCCGAAGGCGCGGAAGGTCGCGGTCATCCTGAGTGGCGGAAACCTTGAGCCTGCATTGAAGGAGCAGCTTGAGGCAGAGATGGCAACCGCTGGTTGAGGAGTATTCTGCGCCAGGGCGTCTAATTAGGGGATGAAAGCCAATGCAATGTTTTCTTAGGACAAGCCTGGCCGGTTCGCTGGCGGTGACGATGGCCTTTGTAGCACCTGCTGTGGGCCAGCGAAGTAAGCAGGACAAGACCGCAGGCTACGACCGAGCAGCGCGAGCGACCGTGCTGCATGAGGCAAATGTTTACATATCGCCTGATGCCGATGCGCAGAAGATTTCACTCGTGACGCCGGGGCACGAGGTGGTCGTGATCGAGCGCAACGGGCCATGGATACGAGTCTTCGCGAATACGGACGTCGAAGAAAAGGCGGATGACGCGGATAAGACTGACTTCGGTGAGGAAGACAATGTGACCCCAGCCTCAGGCTGGATCCGCGACAAGGGCGTCGTAGGTCCCACGACGAAGGGCGGCGACGCTATCCTCTACGGTGCCGCCGCAACGCTTGAGGAGCAGGCATCGGAACCCCACGCGCCCAAGGGAGCCGCCGGACAGGCTCATCTGCTCTACCGTCGGGTGGCCGACTACTTTCCCGATTCCTCTATCGCGCCCGAAGCGGCCTGGCGATCCGCCGATGTGCGCTGGCAGCTTGAGAAACGCGATGTAAGCACGCTTCCCTCGGCGAAGGAGCAGGAAGCATTTCTAAGGCCCGCGATTTATGACGGGGAGATGAAAAAGGTCATCAAGACCTATCCCGGAACTAAGTTTGCCGCGATGGCAGCGTTCAAGCTGATTGACAACAAGCTCTGCGGCGACTGGCAGGGACTGCCTAAGTGTCCGGAGATGGAGTCTGGACTCTACGAAAAGTACGCGCAGCAGTTCCCCGATGGTCCAATGACGGCCGAGGCGCTCTATGACGCAGTCTACCGACAGGGCGTACTGGTGACGATGTACACAGTGGAAGAGAACAAGAAGCGTGCCGACAACGCTGCTGCGCACACGCAGGCACTGGCTGAACAGCTTCGAGCAAAGTACCCGGCGTCCGACTACAGCGCTCGGGGGGCCAGCCTCGCCTACAGGGTCGCTCAGGGCATTTCCGTCTACGGAAATGATCGCGACTAATTCAATCTTCTGCCAATTCATTCAGCAAAAAGTCATCAAGCCGTTTTAGGATGGAGAGATGCCTAGTTTATTGCAGATTATTATCCTTGCGATTGTGCAAGGCCTGGCCGAGTTGCTTCCTGTATCCAGTTCGGCGCACGTGGTCGTTGCCGAGAAGCTGATGCGCCTTGATCCGTCCATGCCGGTCCTCGATCCGTCCTCCCCTGCAATGACTCTCCTGCTGGTGATGCTGCACACCGGAACCATGTTCGCGGTGATTGCCTACTTCTGGAAGCAGTGGAAGTTTACGTATTTCAAGGACGCGCTCTCTTTTAAGCGGTTTGCCATCCGGGCGGCGTGGGCCACCATTTTGACAGGATTGATCGGATACCCGATCAGCAAGATCATCGAGAAGACGGTCTTTCGGGACGCTCCAAAGGCGCAAATTGAAGATCTGTTTAGCCATCTTGAGTGGATCGCACCCGCACTGCTTGCAGCAGGCATCCTGATTGTGATTGCCGGACTGATGGAACGGCGACGCATGGGAGACTTCAAGTCAGTGTCCGGCGATGGCGTGACGATGCGTCAGGCCGGTTGGATCGGCTTCATCCAGGGTCTCTGCCTGCCGTTTCGGGGTTTTTCGCGATCAGGCGCTACGATCTCTACAGGAATGCTTGCCGGCTCGAGTAAAGAGCGCGCCGAGCGGTTCAGCTTTGCTTTGGCAGTTATCCTGACACCGCCAGTGGTTTTGCGCGAGACTCTTCGGCTGGTTAAGGCTGTGCACGGATCGCCAACCGGAGCAGCAGAGATTCATGCAGCCTTCCTGACCAGCCTGCTCGGCATGGTCTTCGCGTTCCTTGCCGGCCTCGTGGCACTGAAGTGGTTGAGCAGTTGGCTGGAATCGGGACGCTGGTATCTGTTCGGCATCTATTGCATCGCTGCCTCGGGCTTTGTCTTCTACCTGCACACAGCAGGTTACTAACCGCGAGTGTAAAGCCACGCCCAGTAGATCAGCGGAAGTTGAAGCGGGAGTCGCAGCCATTGCGCCCAACTCTCGCCCATAATGCCCGGAGCAGCGATATGAGCTGTCGCCATGTAGATGTTGGCAGGCATCACTGCTATGAGTAGAGCAACCAGTCCCCACGCCGCTCCGTGACGCACCTGCGAAACCATGAGGCCGATACCGCCAAGAATCTCTGCCACTCCACTAACGTAGATAAGCGTTAGGTGCGATGGCAGGTAAGGTGGCATGATCTTGAGATAGGTACGCGGAATCAGGAAGTGAAGACCTCCCGCAGCCACGAAGAGTAGGGCGAGGACCGTGCGTGCAATCATTACGGCTCCTGTTTGAAAAGAGAATGGCCCGGCAGATGCCGGGCCATTCGCTTCTAGAATTGAAGGACTACTTACTGGCGAGCGCGTCGCGATGATCGCGAACGTAGTCATGCGAGGTGAGCACATGTGCCTGCTGCTCGCTGAGTAACTGGTGAAGCGGGAGAGGCAACTCCTGCTGGAGTGCATCTGCATAAGCTTTCTTGGCTACATCCTCACCCTGTTCGGCTGTCTCGAGCAGCGTGTGGTCGCCTCCACCAAGCTTCGCCTTCAAGTCGCCCCAGACGCGGTGAACGGCACCGCTAGCTGTGCCTGTCTCGTGAACGTCAGCGACACCGTGACGGTGAAGCTCATTTTCCAGCTCGCCGCGAAAGTTGGCGCGCTTGAGGGATTCAGCCAAGAAGTAGCGCTTGAGGGTCTCGTCCTTGAGGTGCTCGCCGATATCTGCGAAGCCCTTCTGGCTGTCCTGAAGCGTGTTGATGAGGTTGCGTACTACCTTTTCCATTTCAGAGTTCTTGCTCTCGTCCGTTGCCATAAGAAGCCCTCGTGTTCCTGATCTTTAAATGTATGTGGCAGAAACTGGTCCATCGGCTGTCGGCGATTCTCCTGCGCCGATGACAAGCGAGAGAAATCGCGAAAATCCCGCTCCCCTGCCCTGCCACATGTTAGTGGTCGTGTGCTGTCGCCAGTCACTAACCAAGTCTCAAAAGATAGATGCCGGAGTTCCATAGGGGTTTGCATGGGAGTTTGCATCCTGATTCCAGCGCTCGCTTGCTTCCCTCCCGGCTCGCTCATTGGCAGATAATCGGAGATGCTCTGATGGTGCGCCGCAAGGAGAGCTGTTCTCTGAGCTGCATGACAGGGCAGTACCAGAGATGATGCGAGGTTCCGCGTACCCTATGAAGACACTCCGACCCGTCGCTACGCCAACACGTCATCGCCGACTGAACGAGATGATCGGTCTGGCAGTGCTGGTGAGTGCAGGCCTCCTCCTTCTCGCGCTCGTCACCTATACTCCGACTGACCCGTCGCTCAACACCGTGGGTGGATACGCAACCGGCCGCCCAGCGCACAATTGGACCGGGATCGTTGGCGCCTACATTGCTGATGCACTGCTGCAGTTGATCGGCGTGGCAGCACTCTTCCTCCCGATCGTGCTCGGACGCGTAGGCTATTGCTGGCTACGTTCACGCCCGGCAGGCTCGCCTGTCACACGCAGCATCGGCCTGGGCATGTGGATCGTCTTTGGACCGGCAGCGATCGGTCTGCTCCCCGGACACCTACTATGGCGCAAAGCCTTGCCAATCGAAGGAGCTACCGGGCGTCTGCTTGCCGACGGCATGGTGCACTTCCTCAATCTTCCGGGCGCATGTATCGTGCTCGGCTCGTTGGTTGCCGTCTCGCTTTACCTGGCAACGACCTTTACCTTCAGCACGGCGCGGGAATGGGCGACAGTCCGCTTCTCCTTTCTCCAGAATCTGCATGATCGCTGGGTTGGTTGGCGCGCTCGGCGCAATCGCCACCAAGCCGTCGAGCAAATGGACGTCTTCGAGAGCAAGCGGGAGCGCATGGAAGCAAGGGCCCGGCGCGAGCGTGAGAAGCAGGCACTCTCTTCTCGCCTGGCTGGCGATCTCAACGCCCCTGAGCCGATTGCTGCGCCTGCAAGCGAAACCCTGCTTGGCGGCTTCTTTGGATGGTGGGGCAAGCGCAGGAAGGAAGCTTTCGTGGATAGCCGGAACGAGCAGGTCGCTGCTGAGATTCCTGCCTCTTCCATGTGGCAAGCGATGCCTCGCACCCTGGTCGATGCTCCTCCGGTCACTCCGTTCAGCAAGGCAACGGCTGCGGCTGCACCGTTCGCTGAGGAACTGGCGCGCGCCTCGGCTCCGGCCGGCGAATGGGACGGAAAGATTGGCACCACGCCGCCATTTACCGCATTCGAAGATCACGACGCAAACGATCTGATGAGCCTGCCAGAACCGTTGCCGGTCCGCACTCCTGTACGGGAGATGAGGCCTCGTCTAGTCGAACCAATGCCGCTGCCGCCAGCCGCCCAGTCTACGCCACAGGGAATCTCTTTCGGCAAGCGAGCCGACGCTGACGCTCACCCCGTGACGATCGTCCCCAAGAGTGTGCGCGGCTACAAACTGCCGCCCTCGTCACTTCTCTACCGCAGCGAAGAACAGGCAATCGTCCGCGAAGATGAGCTTCGCGAAGAGGCCCGCATCCTCGTCGAAAAGTGCGCCGAGTTCGATGTGGACGGACAGGTCACACAGATCAATCCCGGCCCGGTAGTCACGACATTCGAGTTCAAGCCGGACGCAGGGGTAAAGGTCGCGCGCATCACCGGCCTCGCCGACGATCTCTGCCTCGCGATGGCTGCAGAATCCATCCTGATCGAGCGCATGGCAGGCAAGAGCACCGTCGGTATCCAGGTGCCGAACGCCGAGCGCGAGACCATTTGGCTGCGCGATGTCGTCGAGTGTGAGAGCTTTGCCCAGTCGAAGTCCAAGCTCGCTATCGCTCTTGGCAAGGACATCAATGGCCGCATCGTTACCGCCGACCTCGCTGCCATGCCGCACGTTCTGATCGCCGGTTCCACCGGCTCAGGTAAATCGGTCGCGATCAACGCCATGATCATGAGCGTGCTGTTCAAGAGTACGCCTGAGCAGGTCCGCATGATCCTCGTCGATCCAAAGCGCGTTGAACTCGGCATGTACGAGGGAATCCCGCACCTCTTTACGCCTATCATCACCGAAGCGAAATTGGCTGCAAACGCTCTGCGCAACGCGGTACGCGAGATGGAACGCCGCCTCAAGCTGCTCGCCGCCAACCATGTCCGCAATATCGACCAGTTCAACAAGCTCTTCGATCATGGCAGCGAATATCTCTTCGAAGACGTCCAGCAGGAGCCGCTGCCCTACATCATCATCATCATCGACGAGCTAGCCGACCTGATGATGCTCGACCGCTCAAACGTTGAAGAGTCCATCACCCGCCTGGCCCAGATGGCTCGCGCCGTCGGCATCCACCTCGTCCTCGCCACGCAACGCCCTTCGGTCGATGTCATCACCGGCCTTATCAAGGCGAACGTTCCAACACGCATGAGCTTCCGCCTCGCCACCAAGGTCGACTCCCGCACCATCATCGACTCGAACGGCGCAGAGAGCCTGCTCGGCCGCGGCGACATGCTCTACCTGCCACCGGGCACCAGCCGTGTTCAGCGCGTCCATGCTCCTTTCGTTACGGAAAAAGAGATCTCCGCCGTCACCGCCTTCTGGAAGGCGCAGGGCGAGGCCGAGTACGTCCACGGCTTCCTTGAAGGGCCCAAAGAAGACGCCGGCACCGGCAAAGATGGCGATGGCGGCGATACCGGCGATCATGACGATCTCTACGACGATGCCGTTCGGCTGGTCTTCGAGTTCGGGAAGGCAAGCACCTCCCTTCTCCAGCGCCGCCTGCGCATCGGCTATGGCCGCGCCGCTCACCTGATCGACATGATGTACAACGACGGCCTGGTAGGTCCCGCCGATGGATCAAAGCCTCGCGAGATCCTCAAGTCGCCCAACTGGGTCGCCGAAGTGGACGAGGTCATCCGGTAAGAAGGCTTGCTACTTCGGCATCCTCTTTGCTGAGTGAGTCGCCACCACCGCGAGGATGCAGACCACCGCCAGCAGCACGATCCAGAGCAGCTCAGGATGACGCTCCGTTAGCGAACGCTCCCTTTCAGGCCGTGGGATGTACGCTGGGTTCTGGTGCTCGGCACCGAGCTCTGCAGGTGCCATCGCACTCGCCAGAGAGAGTAAACGAGCGAAGTCGTAGACGGGCGCTTCGAGGACCGCGTCCCCATAAAAGAGGGCGAGATCATTTGTCGCGGGTTGGTTGAAACACAGCCGCCGCTGCCGCATCTCGAGACTGACGGAGCTGATCGGAAGCGGCGCATCATCTCCATTTTCGACCGTAACCTCGACAAGCGCATTCTTCTGAAGATTCGCCCCAAGCGTAGCCGGAACACTAAGCTCCTGTTGCCGAATCTCGCGTCCCGCCTGCTCTAGATGAACGCGCAGAATACTCCCGGCCAGCGTTTCGGACGCAGATTCGGCCGTCCCCTCAGCGTGCGCGGTGATCCGCACATCCCTGCTGAAGTTCCCGGTAAAAATCGGGGAAAGCGCGAATGAAACCCGCTCCATCGGAACATGCGCCGGCAGCCGAAAGCTGGCGATGGTCTGGTGCGCCTTCTGTGAAATTACCCCGGAGGTCGCAACCGCCGTGTAGACAGTCTGGGCCTCGCGACTTGGCGGCACAGCGGCTCCCGTAACCATCGATGGACCGGGGACATTCGCCTCTCCTCCCGCGACACTCGAGACGCTCAGTTCAATATGAAGCGTCGAAAAACGGGACTCCTGAAGATGCAGCGTCGTGCTTCGGGAGAGGCGCTGCGCCGTCAGATCAAAGAGCGTAAACGTTCCGAGCCGGGTCGGCGTTTCGCCCGGATGGTTCGTTCCTGAGACTTCGGCAGCAGCGATGAAGTTGTGTGCATCAAGGTTGAGCGTCACGTCGGTGTACGGGCGATCCGGCATGGCAAGATCAAAGCTGATCTTCTTCCCGCGCAGGCCGAGATTGAGCACAGTCGCTGACTGGTTCTCAGACTCGATCGATTCGCTGAGCGTCACAGCATAGGGCGCTTCGCGTGCACCCACGTACAGCCGAAGATCCTTGAGCGACGGCGCACCATGGGCATACACCTCGCCATCAAGCGTCGCGCAGGCCTGACCGGGACTACCTGTCGCGGAGGGCCTGACCGGTATCGTGATTGGCCGCCGATACTTGAAATATCGTTGATCGGGTGCCGGAGCTTCCACACTCTCCACAACCTGCCAGAGAAGGATCGCAAACAGAAGCGCTTTCATTTGTCCTCCGCGATGGGCGCAGGAGAGCTTGAAGCGGACTCGCGCAGGCTGAGCCAGTCCTTCTGATAGGCGAAGCTGACCGCCATCAGCAGCGCACCAAGCCCCAGAAAACTGACGACTCGGTAGCCCTGGCTCAGGCTGCTCATGTCATACAGAAATGTCTTCGCGATGGTGAATACCAGCAGGATCAAACCCTGCCAACGAATGAAGGCCGTCCTCTTCCAGAAGCCGACGGCGAGCAGCATCGCGCCATAGACCATCAGGAATGCAGAGACAGCCAACGCCTGCTTCAGACCGTCACTTGGATTCTTCGCACTATAGATCCAGAACGAGCCAATCTCCCGCACGCACGAGAGAATCGTTACCAGATTGAGCGCGATGATTGAGCCTCCTGCGAGCTGCCGCCACACGGCTGCAGCTTGCAATCGAAGGAGGCGCAGGGAGATGTTCGTTACGCCAGCCAGAACCGCCACGCCAACCAATGCTGTGGCAAAATCTGCATTGAAGAAGGCGGTCCGCGCGACACCATCGAAGCGCGACACGACGATCTCCCGCAGAGAAAGCAGTACAGCGATAAGGTCGATCGCGAGGAGTGCCGTACCGACGATCAGCAGAGCATCCCTACGCTCACGCCAGGCAAGCCACGCGACCACGGCAAAGGCCGCTATAGCGATCAGCGCCGTAGCAAAGTCATGGTTGAAAAAGCTCTGATGGATCGCCGGATTGAACCAGTACGACACTACAAACAAAGCAATGAATCCGAGCAAGAGGGCAGCCGACGCGAGCCATCGAAGGACCGTGTCATCCCGGAGTGATGACTCCTCCGCAGCATCGGCTGAAGCCGCCAGCCGGGCCGCCACCCAGAATAGAGCCACGCCTTCGACCAGCCACGCTACCGTAATCCAATGGCCACTGGCCTTGAGCGGCACTGCGATCGTGAGAAACACAATGGCCAGCGACAGATGAATCGCTGAAGCAAGTCGGCCCTGAGGGAAGCGCATGACTCCCAGGTACGCAGCCGCCAGCATAACCATCAGCCACGGAAGCCACGCATGATGATGCGCATCCTGTAGCACCGAGTACAGGCCAAGCGCGATAAACGCGGCGTTCGCCAGCGGCACGAAGATCCCCTTGAGATAAGCCTCCAGCGGTCCCTGCAGCTTTACTGGATCCTTCAGCGTGCCCACCGAAGGGCTCAGGAAGGCTAGCCAGAACAGCACGAGAAATATCGCCGTAACAACAAGATCTTCGGCTCTGTAGAACCCACTGTACCAGCCGATGAAGTACACCACCGTCACGGGAAAAGATCCGATCAGCAGCCGTGGCCATCCCTTCAGCCTGATCAGCAGTACGGTGGCAAGATCGATCGCCAGCAAGTACGTAAATAGGAAGACCTCGTGGTTGCCTCCAGTCGAGAGCAGCCCTGGCGTAGCAAAACCGCCGATGAGTGCATAGGCCGCAAGCAACTCCGCGTCCTGCGACCAGGCCATGAAGGCGTTCCATGCCGTCACGAGGATCATGGCTCCCAAGGCGGCCGGCGCCGGCAGCAGATGGTAAAGCTGGAACGCCGCCCACAGCGACAGGTACAGCACGCCGCTTCCCACAGCCTTCAGCGAGTATGAAAACGCGGTAACCCTCTGCCGTCGAAACCGCTCGGACCAGGCGATGATCCCTGCACCGGCGATCAGCCCGATGAGGATGCGGCCCACCGGCCCAATCCAGTGATTGTCGATGGCCAGCTTCAGAAACCACGTCGTCCCGATCAGCAGAGCAATGATCCCGACCTTGTTAAAGACCTGCGAACCGAGCCGATTTTCGAGCGAAGCCTTCGGCGGCGGTGGAACGCTTAGGAGGCTTGGCGGTGCCGGTACCACGACCGGTCCCGGAATTGGGCTGGTCTCCACGTCGAGTAGCGGAGGAGGAGCGGGATACATCTCCCGTTCCTGCCGCAGCTCAGCCAACTCGAGCTCCAGCCGATCCACTCTCAGCCGCAGGCCTTCAAAATCCGCCTTCGTAGCCTGTCTGCCGTCTTCGTCCTGTCCCATGGCCCTTAACTCTACTGCCTGCAGCTACCCGTTGGCACGGAATCACCGTTAGCCGCATCAAGTAAACTGGTTGCATGGGTGCTTCTGCTTCGAACGTTCACGATCTTGTGGTCATTGGGGCTGGTCCGACGGGCCTTGCCTGCGCGATCGATGCTCAGCGAGCCGGCTTCTCCGTCGTCCTCATCGATAAGGGATGTCTCTGCAACTCCCTTTTTCACTACCCGGCACACATGACGTTCTTCACGACGCCAGAGCTGCTGGAAATTGGCAATATGCCCTTCTCCAGCCCCAATCAGAAGCCCAATCGCAACGAGGCTCTGGAGTACTACCGTAAGGTTGCGGAGCACTACGCACTCGACGTGCGCCAGTACGAGACTGTCCTTTCGGTTGCTGGATCGGACGGCGAGTTTGTCGTCCACACAGAAGACCGCTTTGGGCGGCGTATCGAGCACGGTGCCCGTAAGATCGTTGTTTCAACTGGCTACTATGACCTGCCGAACTATCTCGCTATTCCCGGCGAAGAGTTGAGCAAAGTCAAGCACTACTACCATGAGCCCCACCCCTACTTCGGCCTGAATGTGCTCGTCATCGGGGGTAAGAACTCAGCCGCTATCGCTGCACTCGACTTATGGCGCCACGGCGCACGCGTGACGCTCGTCCATCGCGGAGCGGAGATGCATCGTCATGTCAAATATTGGATCCTGCCGGATATCAACAACCGTGTGGCCAACGGTGAGATCAAGGCGTACTTCAAAAGCACCGTTGCCAATATTACCGAGGACACTGTCACCCTTGCCACTCCTGACGGCGAGAAGACGATTCCCAATGACTTCGTCTTCGCCCTCACTGGCTACCATCCCGACTTCGAGTTTATCGAGCGGCTCGGCGTCAAGCTTGACGAAGCAAATGACCGCTGCCCTATCTGCGATCCTGCAACCCTCGAAAGCAACGTGGCTGGCATCTACCTTGCGGGAGTAATCGTTGCTGGAGAGCGCACCAACGAAATCTTCATCGAGAACGGCCGCTTCCACGGAAAGCTTATTGCCGACAGCCTCACTGAAAAGCTGGCTGCGCTTCCGCAACCTGCGTAAAACGGTAGCCGACCGCCGTTGCGGGCAGAGTCAGCTACCGTCGTCACACGGTTACCAGTTAAGTTTGTAGTTCGAACGAACCAGTCCTTTCATCCTGGCAATTTCCGCCAATCCCTTTACAGGAGCGCAGACATTGGTGATGATCTGTTCCAACGATTGTGTGCCCTTGAAGTTTGAACCATGAGCAGAATGTGTCTTGTCGTCGATGGCAAGTACCCTGGCCACTTCCGCCCGAACCTTGATGTAGTCAGATGTACCGACCACATACGTAGCCTTTAGATCGGTGTACGTTGCAGTCAAAGGCGCCGCTACAACCAGAGGAGTCAAGGTAGCGCAAGAGAATGTCCCGATCTTCTTAAGTTGACCAAAGTCAAACTTCGAAGCAAAGTACTGATTTATAACCTGGGCGACCAAGATTGCCGTTGCCTCCAGATTCTTATCCTCGAGCCATACTCCCAAGTCGCCATAAACCTTCGTGAATGTATTTTCGTTGTGAATGGCTTTATAGTCTTTACCGAAGTTCGCCTTATTGGTGAGGATTGTAATGCCGTCTTTAAGCTGCTCGACTGTAGCCTTTGCCATATTCTTGGAGTTCCTCCTCAGGGTGAGTGGCTGAGTGAAGGCCAGGTGTAAAGCTAGCTATGTAGCTCCACAATCCAGCGGTTCGTGTCATCGTCTTCAGATCTATGCAGACCGAAGTCGAATCTGGCAGGCGCCCAGCAGATGAGCACGAGCAAGACTTCACGGTTCAAATCACGGAGTTATTGGGGGGCCGAAGTAGCGGAATGATAGCACGCGCCAGGATGCTCAGCGAAGGCGGTGTCCTACGATATTTGATCTACGCCGATCGTGGGCACTCGATCACACTCTGGCAGACCGCGCGTCGTTAGCCGATCACACGCCGCAGAAATCCGCGGACACCTAGCCAGGTCAGCAAGACTAGAAACACCGTCAGCATCGTCAGAATCAACACCGGCGGCATGTGCGGAAGACTCGGCGTAAGCGCCGCCCGCAAACCCTCACTCATGTAAACGATGGGGTTGATGAGGACGCCGAATTGAAGCCAGCGAATATGCGTCAGCGCTGCCCACGGGTAATAAACGCACCCGAGGAACGTAATCGGAATCACGACCACGCCGAAGATCAAGCCGATCTGCTGCGGCTTGACGGCCGTTCCAATCGTCAGGCCGAGCGCGCCTGCCGTAAGCGTCGACAGAATCGTCACAACGATCAGAAATAGCCAACTCGACACATGCGTTTGCGCATGGGTACTCGGCACATAGTATGCAAGCGGAAACACAATCCCGGCAGCGATGACTCCCTGCATCGCCGAGAAGACGATCTTCTCAATCGCTACAGCCGCGACCGGCAGGGGGCACATCACGCGATCGTCGATCTCGCGCGTAATACCGAAGTCCTGGGCGAGCGGCAGCGCGACCGCCGCAATACCGCTGAACATGATCGCCACAGCCATCAGCCCTGGCAAAAGCACCGTGCTGAACGCCGATCCGCTGCCCATTGAAGCCGTCGGATTCGCTGAGGCGGCAGGCCCGCTCAGGTGCGGAATGACATAGGTAAAGACGAAGAGAAAAAGCAGTGGGTTCATGCAGACGCGAACCACAAACGGAAAGAGCTCGCGCCGCAGCACATAAAGGTCACGCAGAAATAAGCCGACAAAAGCCCGTGTATATTGCGTTGCCTTCGATGCCGCTGCGGGATGTGTTGTCAAAGCAGTTGCCATCTATTCCTCTACTCTCGCAGGTCGCGGCCCGTCAGACTGATAAAGACTGTCTCGAGACTGGTTTCAGTGATCGTCAGGTCGCGCAGGCCGTAAGGCCCAGCAGCGACGACAATGTCGGCAAGCAGGCCATCGGCGCCATGAGCAAAAACGCGAACGCCGCTCTCTTTGGTCTCGACGTTGCTCACGCCATTCAACTGCTTGAGATCCGTAACCAGCACCGGCATATTCTCTTTGCTGTTCAACTCCAGCTCATAAATCTTCTGTGCGCCGATTGAAGCTTTCAACGCAGCTGGCGTATCTTCAACAAGGATCTTGCCATGATCGATGATCGCAACCCGGTCGCATAGCTCATCTGCCTCTTCCATGTAATGCGTCGTCAGCACAACCGTTATCCCCTCGTCGCGAAGACCGCGCACCGCGTCCCACATGGCGATGCGGCTTTGCGGATCGAGGCCGGCACTCGGCTCATCGAGGAATAACACTTTAGGCCGATGCGCGATGGCGCGCGCAATCTGTACCCGTTGCGCAAGACCTCCTGAGAGTTGCGAAGGATAGGCGCCAATCCGCTCGGTGAGGTGAAACTGTTCAAGCAATTGCTCCGTTCGAGCCTTTGCATCGCTGCGGGAGAAGCCAAAGTAGATGCAGTGAAAGTTGATGTTCTCAAAGATCGTGCAAGCGCGATCAAGCGTGTTGTACTGCGGCACTACGCCAATGTGAATTCGTGCAAGAGACGGGTTCGCGACTGCATCCACGCCCGCAATATGAACTCGACCGGCTGTCGGTAGCGCGCGTGTCGTACAGATGCTGATCGTCGTCGTCTTACCCGCCCCGTTTGGACCGAGCAAACCGTAAACTTCACCTTCCCGCACATTCAGATCAATGCCATCGGCGGCAACTACCCGATGCTTGCCCTCGTAGACTTTGCTGAGTCCTTCTATTTCAACGATCACCGTGCACGTATCCCCGATCCAGTTACTTGATTATAGGCACCATTAAAGGGTCGTAGTCGATGCAATCAACAATGAAGAACGCAACGAAAGCAAGATTTCCAATGTGGGAGGTTCGCTCTTGTTGCAGCCATCTGAAATGATGAAACGCTGGGAAGTTACCACCGCAGCAACGTACGTCGTAGAATTGAGTTATGTCTAAAGGCTGGGAGAGCAAATCCGTCGAGGAGCAGCAGAGTGAAGCCGCTGCCCCGAAGGCCGTTAATTCGAACTTCGCCGCCTCGGAAGAGGCTGATCGCAAGCGTCAGCGGCAGGCGTTAGAACTGCAGCGTGAGCGCGTACTCTCCGAAAGGACGTCGAGCCCGCATCGACGAACAGCCCTCACCAATGCGCTGGCCGACATCGAAGAGAAGCTCGTCGAGCTTGGCTGGTCCATACACCTCTAGACGCTATGATCTGCGATTCAGCACCATGGAATTCGCCTGATCGATCGACGTAAGCAGGAGGTTATGCACATTCACATGTGCGGGGCGCGAGGCTGCCCAGATAATCGCGTCGGCCACATCCTCCGGTTGCAGCGGCGTGATGTTCTGGTAGACCTTGGCTGCCTTCTCCGTATCGCCTCGAAAGCGTACCTCACTGAAGTTCGTCTCGACCATTCCGGGGTCGATGGATGTGACGCGGACCGGGGTGCCCATAAGATCAATCTTCAAACCTTCGCTAATCACATTCTCAGCAGCTTTTGTCGCACAGTAAACCGCTCCGCCTGCGTATGTAAGATGGCCAGCCGTGGAGCCCAGACTAATGACGTGGCCCCTCTGCCGCGCGACCATTCCCGGAACGATCGCACGGGTTACATAAAGCAGTCCCTTGACGTTTGTGTCGATCATCTCTTCCCAGTTATCAGGATCGTCTTCATAGAGCTTATTCAAGCCTCGGCTCAGGCCGGCATTGTTAACGAGAACATCTACCGCCGCCCATTCTGCCGGCAGCGCGCCGAGCGTCGACTCAACAGCTTTGCGGTTAGACACGTCCAACTCAAAACTGTGGACTGCCAAAGCACCGGCGGCCTTCAACCCAGCTTCAATTTCAGTCAACTTATCGAGCCGACGCGCGCAAAGCAGCAAGCGCACTCCTGCTTCTGCAAAGGCGTGTGCTGTTGCCCTGCCGATACCCGAGCTCGCTCCAGTGATAAAAACGATCTTTCCAGCAAGATTCTTCATCTGTCCCTTATAAACAAAAAAATGGCAGGCTGCACCATAATCTGGTGCGGCCTGCCACTCCCGTCGATTCTTACTGCGGAGGTGCGGAGGTGCCGGTCGGTGCGGCCGTGCCCGAAGCATCCGGCGCACTCTGTTGCACGCCAATCGCATCACCCGAAACTACCAGGTTGACCCGGCGGTTCTGTGCACGTCCCTGCGCCGTTCCATTATCTGCAACAGGTTTAGCCTTTCCGTAACCAGTCGCCGAGATGTTATTCATCTGAACGCCCTGCGACACGAGGAAGTCGCGGACCGCGCCAGCACGGTTCTCAGACAGCTTCTGATTGTATTCATCCCCGCCGACACTGTCTGTGTAGCCCTCGACCTGCAGTTTCAGCGTTGGATAAGCTGCCAGAATGCCAGAAACCTTGGCAAGACTGACCTTCGTATCCGGCTTGAGCGTGTATTTTCCGGTATCAAACAGGACGTCCGACATGTTTACGATCAAACCGCGGGCGGACTCGCTCGTGGCCAGCACACTGTTCAATTGGGCACGAAGCTTCTCGCGAACCGCATTTGCATCCTCGACGCTCTTGCTTGCCTGCTGCTGTGCTGCTGCCGCCTGCGCCTCAGCGCGTGCACGTTGTGCATCAGCCTCAGCCTGTGCTGCACGAGCGCGCTCCGCCTCAAGCTGAGCCTGCTGGGCCTGCAGTTGCGACTGCTGAGCATCATTCTGAGCTTGCTGCTTGGCATTCTCCGCGTTGCGTTGGCGCTCATCAGCTTGCTTTCTCAACGTGCTGATGCGAGCATCCTCAGAGCGTTGCACTGCCTGGCGGGCGAAGGTGATCTCCATCTTGCGATCGCCCTTCTTGTTACGGTCAATATCGGTTGCATTACGCAGATCCTGCGCAGCTTCCTGCATGATGTCCGCAGCATACTTGTCGGCACCGGCAAGCTTAGCAATACGAATCGCATTCTCTGCTTCGTAGAGTTCAAGCGGCGAGCGCTCATTTCGAGTAATTGGGTCGAGAACTGTCTTCGAACCTTCTGTACGCGCATAGATGCCACGCGGCAAAAGGGTGAAGTGGGCGTTGACCTTCTCAAGCACACCGTTGGTTTTGTCGTTCAGCACGACATTCTGCAACACAACGACATCGCTTGGCTGCGTCACAGAAAAGTACGGCTCAGCAGTGACAATCATGCCGAAAGACTGAAGTGCTGTTGTGACATGAATGTTGTTCTTTGTTCCATCTGGGAGGACTTCGCCGAGATTCTGTGGACGTCCATCGGATGAGATCGCCCAGAGGACATATGTTAGATATTCCGGGCCAAATCCGTTTGCCGGGGTTAAGCCCTTAAACTCTGCGTCAATGGTGATGCCACCGCGCTCGCTCTGTACCTTAGCTTCTCCCTTCGCCATGGGAAGCAACGTCGTGCCTTGGAAGCCGATCTTGGTTGAGCCGCTGCGGTGCAGATAGTTAACGGCGTCAAGGTCACGCTGAACGACCTGCACTCGGTATAGGTAAACGCCGTCTTGCTGGCTGATGGGATTCTGCACGCCGGTCACAGGCTGCTGAGCAGTAGGGTTTGGCTCTTGCGCCACTACCGAAATCGATGTTCCAAAGGCTAGCGAAGCAAACAAAAAGGCAGGGCCGACCTGCCCGCAAATAGAGTTCTTCTTACGGTTCATCAAAATCTCCTCTTACACACGTGTGCCTGAGCCTAAATGTTGGCTGCTCAATAAGTGCGATGCCCCTGAACCGGCAAAAGGGTGTCCGCTGGACGCAAAACATCCTCTGTGTTCTGCATTTAAACAGAGCTCAGAGGATGATTCGTTACCTGGAAAAAGATCCCGGAGGGATTACGCGCTGTGTTGGTGTTGAGGCGTTGTCTTATGTACAAAGTGGTACGGTGGCCAGGGTCCCGAAAGCTGCATGCTGCACTCCTTCAGTTGCAAGGTTGCCGAAGAGTACTTGTTCTGGTAGCGCTCGATGGTTTTGTTGTCAATCAGATGAGCGATATCAAGCAGCATTTTGCCGGAGTCCGTCCGCTTGCAGGTAATCTCTTCTGCAAGTGGCAGGAACATACGGTGCATCTGTACGGAAAGAGCCCGCGCCTTCGACTGGCGCTCTCGCTGTCTACTCGCACTTTCACGCAAGCTGTGGAGATACTGCTGTCCGACCGTCATATCACGCAGCGAATTACCTGGGCAAGTGTCATCGACGAGAACTTTAAGGTGCATCTCGGCTTTACCGCGTAGACGTTCTACATTCGCCAAAAAATGTCTTTGGTTTGAGCGTACAGATCTACGGAGAGAGTCATCATCAGCAAAGGTAGTGTTGTAGCGAAACGGAAGAACAGTAGAAAGCTTAAAGCAGTCGGCGATCACACGTGCGTGATCTCTCGCTGCCTGCTGGTCCATCTGAGCAGCTTCTTCGGGACTGTGTTCAGAAACAATAACTGCAAGGTCACTGGCCGGAAATAGAAACGTTTGGTTACCAAAGATTCCTGTTACACCAGCCAAAGGCATAGGACGGCGGTGACGGCTGAGTTCAGGAAACGCTTGACGTTCTGCGATGCAGTAGGCATACCATGCCATAGTTTTTCGCTCCGAAACGCTGCGGGGTCTTATCGCCCCTGCAGGAGATTGATTTTGTAACTAAATTTGTCTGGAAACGTCTACAACAAACCGGGTGCTCTCTGGCGTGTGCGCGATTAGCGTACTTTACCGAGTGCGAGACGGATACTATGCCTAAATTGCAACGGTTGGCAACACATACTTTTTACCGAGTACTGTGACTACACCGCTGCGAGAAAGATCAGTGGCCTTTCGTCGACACTACTTCTCGGAACCAGCCGATATCGACGCCCCAGTTGCTGTTTTATCTCGCCAGCAAGGTGGATCCGTGGCATCCTTTGCCTTGGGCAGATTGTCTTCCGGACTGGAAATGCCGACAAGGCGCAAGGCTTTACCAAAGACGCGAATGACGGGATTCATATCTTTGCGGTATCTCCTGCTCTGAAGCTACGCTATTTTAATAGCTATGGACTTTTTACAGAGGAACCAACTTCTGAAGATATCGCTGCACTTTCTGATGACCGCGAGCCTGTTGTCATTGGTTGTAATCTCCATCAGCGCGCAAACAGCGCCCGCAAAGCCCGATCCGGATGTCCTGATCTTCAAGAACGGCGACCAGTTGACCGGCAAGTTCGAGAGCGGCAGCGGCAACAGTGTTGTCTTCAAGAGCGACATGGCCGGTGAGATCACTGTCTCTCTCGACAACGTCAAGGAGATGCACACCCATGGAAACTTTGCAGTTCTCAAGAAGGACGTTCCGCTTACCCGAAAGGACGTGCAGCAACTCGTTATCCCGGGCAAGGTCGAATACGTCGATAGCGCTCTGTCGGTGACTCCACCGTCAGGCGTCAGTTCCTCCATTCCCGAGAAGGATCTGGCTCTGGTCATCGATCAAGCCACCTTCGAGAAGCAGCTTCGCAGTCAAAGTTTGCTGCGCGGATGGAAGGGTGCTGCCAGCGCGGGTGCCACCGATGTCCAGGCCACCAACTTTGGCACGACCTTCAACCTCGGCCTCAACCTGGTGCGGGTTGCGCCCATGGTTTCTTACCTGCCTCCGCACGACCGGCAGATCTTCAATCTCAGCGAGGCGTACGGAAAGCTTACGCAGCCCGTAATCCCGCAGACATCTCCGGCCACCCCGAACAGTGTCGCGAAAACGAGTATCTTCCACGCAGACTTTGAGTATGACCGCTACTTCAGTCCGCGTTTCTACGCCTTGGGCGATACCAGCTTCGATCACAGCTTCGCCCAGGGTTTGAATCTTCAACAGGTGTATGGCGGCGGATTCGGCTGGACGCCCCTTCAAAATCCGAAGCAGCAACTCGACCTGAAATTTGACGTTCACTACGAGATGCAGGAGTTTCTACCAGCTTCAGGTACGGTCAGTCAGAACCTGATTGGCTCGACCTTTGCGGAAACGTATCGACGCACGCTTCCCAAAAAGCTGCTTCTCACGGAGACGGGCAGCATACTGCCAGCTTGGAATAATTCAAATGCCTATTCCGCAACTGGAGCAATCAACCTAGCGCTGCCAACCTTCCACCGTTTGACAGTCAATGTTGGTGCGTCGGATAGCTTTATCAATGACCCGCCAACTGGGTATCAGAAGAACAGCTTCCAGTTCACGACGGGCGTTGGCTACACCTTCTAAATTGCTGCATAGCTAGGTGACCGAAGGTCGCATCATCTGATCTGACCGCTCCTCAGAGCTACGGAGCGGTCAGGATCTGTACCACAGGTCCGGGCAATTCTTTGTCGGCGTTCGCCAGTAAAAGACTTACCTGCCACATCTGCGTCTCCGACAGGACATGACTGTAGGCGGGCATTCCGGTCAACCGGATCCCGTTGGCTACCTTCCAGTGGGTCTCGCCCGGCTCATCATCACTGACCCCGACAATTCCCTGCTTCCCATGCTTTTTCCAAAGCTGAGGTGCGGAAGGATACATGTACTTCGCGAAGGCAACATCGTGGCCAGGTGTTCCGTGGCAGCTCGCGCATTCGCTGCGATAAATGTGAGCGCCGGCCTCGAACACATCTTCACTCGTGCCGAACGGAGGAGTCTTCTTCTCATGATCAATTCGCGCGCCCAAAGGAACCCGCACAATGTTTTTTTCCATGAGAAAAGGTTTGTCGGACGTCGCCACCGGCAGGGAGCCGAAGTGCAGGTAAGCGAAACCAGCCGCTGCTACCGCCAGCACGCCAAACACAAAACCAAGCAAAACTTTGCCAAACCCGGCGCCGTTTGACGCTTTGCTGCGGGTGCTTTTCGCCATGAGACCAGGGACTCCTTCGGTAAGTACCACCCACGAAGAGGGCAGCAATGTTCTAATAAGAGGATGGACGCAGAGTGGCCGAGAATTTCAAGCCACCCATGTAGTGTCGAGATCACACAGTAACAAATTAAGGTCTGTGCAGGGGAAATCGTTGATGGCTGTCTGGAACGTGACGTTGAAGAAGATTTCGAAGCGCAAGCTGGTCGCAGCAGCATTGTTTGTATTCACAGCAGCAGCTATGAGCGCGGGTTCAGCGCAGGCACAGACACGCAGACCACGACGCGAATCGAGCGCGAATCGCAAGGCTCGTATCCAGCGCACAATCGAAGACACCTACAGCCATCGCTGGGAGGTAGCAGGCGGTGGCGGCTATATGCGCTGGCGCTCAGGCCCCTTCCTGCAGAGGAACAATGAAGTCACCTTCTTCATGAACGGTACCTACTTCCTGAATCCCAAGCTCGGAATCACTGGCGATATCCGTGGTGCGTACGGCAATGCCAAGATCGGCAATACGATCTTCGACCTGCCTAATCCGCAAATCTCGGAGTACACGTTTATGGGTGGACCGACCTACCGTGTCTATGCGAAGCAGAAGTCAGCCATCAGCCTGTATGCCCTTGGCGGATCGGCATTGGGTAAGTTCGGTGGCAGTTCTAAGGGCATTCTCGACACGGACCTCGGTCTCTGGCCTTCCTCGAACGCCCGCGCAGCCTTCAGCGTCGGCGCAAACTTCGATTACAACCTCTTCCCAAACCTCGCCGTTCGCGTCAGCCCGGCCTACGTCGGCACCAACTTCGGCGGCACGATCCAGAACAGCCTCGGCGGCAACATCGGTGTTGTCTACCGCTTCGGACGCATACACTAGAAGTCTAATAGGCTCATTTGCAACGGCAGGGTGCCCTCAAACCTAGGCTTCCGCCGAGATGACGGCACCCGCCACCCAGCCTAAAATGGTGCTGGGGACGCGACGATCATGGCCACTATCAAGCAGGACGATTTCATCCAGAGCGTAGCTGACGCGCTGCAATACATCAGCTTCTACCATCCGGTCGACTACATTACTAATCTTGCGCGTGCATACGATATGGAGCAGAGCCACGCCGCAAAAGATGCGATGGCCCAGATCCTCATCAACTCTCGCATGTGTGCCGAGGGCCATCGGCCCATCTGCCAGGACACCGGTATCGTCACAGCCTTCGTCAAGGTCGGCATGGAGACCCGATGGGAGGCCAGCAGTAAGGGAATGCTCACCATGCAGGAGATGGTCGACGAGGGTGTCCGCCGCGCCTGGAAAGACTCTGACAACACCCTCCGCCCCAGCATTCTTCGTGATCCAGCCTTCACTCGAAAAAACACCGGTGACAACACCCCCGCAATGGTGGTCATCTCGCTTGTAGCCGGTGGAGACGTGGACGTCACCGTGGCGGCAAAGGGAGGCGGCTCCGAGGCAAAGAGTCGTTTCGCCATGTTGAATCCATCCGATTCAGTAGTAGAGTGGGTGCTCAAGACTGTGCCCGGAATGGGCGCCGGCTGGTGTCCGCCCGGCATGCTCGGCATCGGCATCGGGGGCACCGCAGAAAAAGCGATGGTCATGGCGAAAGAGTCGCTTATGGACCCCATCGACATGCAGGAGCTTATCGCCCGTGGTCCGTCCTCGAAGATTGAAGAGCTTCGCATTGAGCTATACACCAAGGTGAATCAGCTAGGCATCGGGGCACAGGGCCTTGGCGGCCTTACCACGGTGCTTGATGTCAAGATCATGGATTTTCCTACACATGCGGCCAATCTGCCCGTCGCCATGATCCCCAACTGCGCTGCCACCCGCCACCTCCACTTCAAGCTCGATGGATCAGGCGCAGTCATGGTCGCACCTCCCTCACTCGATGCCTGGCCGAAACTTGAGATAGACACCCACTCCGCACGTCGCGTGAACCTCGACACCCTTACGCACAACGATGTGAAGACGTGGAAGCCCGGCGAGGTCGTTCTGCTGTCCGGGAAGCTCCTCACCGGGCGCGATGCCGCCCACAAGCGCATGACCGACATGCTCTCCCGTGGCGAGGAACTTCCCGTCGACTTCAGAGGTCGCTTCATCTACTACGTCGGCCCCGTTGAGGCGGTTCGAGACGAGGCTGTCGGGCCCGCCGGGCCCACCACGGCCACGCGAATGGACAAATTCACTCGCCAGATGCTTCAGGCTACCGGCTTGCTTGGCATGATCGGTAAAGCCGAACGTGGCCCAATTGCCATCGACGCTATACGAGACTTCGAAGCCGTCTACCTCATCGCGATCGGAGGCGCTGCCTATCTCGTATCAAAAGCCATCAAGAGCGCAAAGGTACTCGCGTTCGAAGATCTCGGCATGGAAGCAATCTACGAGTTTGATGTCGTCGACATGCCGGTCACGGTTGCCGTGGACACAAAGGGCACCTCCGTTCACCAGACAGGTCCCGCCGAGTGGGCCGCCAGAATTGCCCATGGCGATCTGGGCGGAGTTCCCATCCTGCAGTAAGTTTGCGTCACCTACGCCATAAAGCGCATCCAGACTGGATGCGCTTCGTGGGCCGTTCGGGGGAGGGACGGGTTCGCTACGCGACGTCGCCGGTAAACTGCGGACCGGAATCTTCTTCAACCAGGTTCGGCATCTCAGCCGTTCCGTCGACGGGATATCGTCGAGCCAATACCTCGACTGTTTGAAGCATAGGTACCCATATCAGCATGAGTATCAGCGTCGTTATGGTGAGAACAAGAGCAAGGATCGTATCGGACATGATGTTCTCCAAGTGCTCAGGAGGTAGGCAGGTTAGCCGATGCTGTAGATGCACTCCAGCAACGACAGCATAGGAGCGTGGGCAGTACATTAAGGGCGGGGCAAGGATTGTTACTTTGGTAACTCGTACAGAATGGCACATCACTTGCGGCCGGTACAGTTAAATCTTTGTGCATTTACAGCTTTCGTCTATCAGCAATCCCGAATCGACTTTCGACTACACAAGCCGCTGTTCAACGCGCCTACACGGCGAGAGTTTCCGCGATACACTGCCGCTATCCCGAATCTCTCCAAAGGACCTTCAACGATGCGCAGTTTGATACGCACCGCACTTGTCGTTATGACTGTCGCACCCGTCTTTGCCCAGTCAGCCAGCCAAACGGACTATACCGCTGCCGGCAAGCTCTGGTGGTCTCACATTGAGTATCTAGCCGGTGATGAACTCCAGGGTCGTCAGACTGGTAGCGATGGCTACAACAAAGGCGCAGCCTTCGTCGTCGATCACTTCAAGCAGTACGGCCTGCAACCCGCGGGTACCGAAGGTTTTCTGCAGCCTGTCAACTTCGATGTCACCCGCGTCCTTGCTGCACAATCAAGTGCTTCGCTGGTCAGCAAGAGCGCAGCCCAGGACCTCGCCATCGGCCCCGACATTCTGCTCGGCTCCCGTCTGAAGGAACCAGCAATTGTGGATGCTCCGATGGTCTTCATCGGATACGGCCTCCACATGCCCGATGTTCACTATGACGACTTCGCGAGCATGGATCTCAAGGGCAAAGTCATCGTGCTGCTGAACGGCGGTCCTGCTGACGTACCCGCCGCTCTCAAGTCGCACGCACGCGCCGCTGAATTCAGCAAAGCGGCAGCAGCAGCAGGAGCTATCGCCGCCATCACCATCCCCATCCCCCGCGGCATGGACATCCCCTGGGAGCGCCAGATCCTACTTTCCACACAGGATCGCATGCGTCTGGCCGATGCGGACATGCAGACACCCGGCCCAATCGTCACGGCGACCTTCAATCCCGCTCAGGCCGAAAAACTGTTTGCCGGCTCGGGCCACACCTTTGCCGAAATTCTCGCACTCGGCAATGACGGTAAGCCGCTTCCACGCTTCCCGCTCGCCCTATCCCTCAGAGCAAAAGTCGTTACGCAGAACGAAAAGGCGGTGTCTCCCAACATTATCGGCAAGCTTGAGGGCTCCGATCCAGCTCTCAAAGATCAGTACGTCCTCGTCTCGGCTCATCTAGATCACATCGGCATAGGCGCTCCCATCAACGGCGACAAAATCTACCACGGAGCCATGGACGATGCTTCGGGCGTAGCCTCCGTCATGGAGATAGCGCATGCCATCACGAGTTCGGGCTTCAAACCCAAGCGGAGCATTCTCTTCGTCATCTTCACCGCAGAGGAGAAAGGTCTTCTCGGCTCCCACTTCTACGCCGAGCACCCAAGCGTCGCGAAGGCATCAATCGCCGCCGATCTCAACATGGACATGTTCCTCCCGCTCTACCCCATGCACTATGTCATGATCCAGGGTGTCAACGAAAGCTCTCTCGGCACCAATGCACGCGCGGTCGCAAAGAACCTTGGCTACGAAGTCACAACTGACCCCTACCCTGATCGCAACTCCTTCGTCCGCACCGATCAGTACAGCTTCGTCCGGGCCGGCATACCAGCACTTGCCATTAAGGTCGGGTTCGCACTCGGGTCGCCCGAGCAGCAGATGGAGAAGGACTGGCGGACGAATCGCTATCACTCGCCTGCCGATAATCTCTCCCAGCCCGTCGACCTCAACTCAGCCGCTCACTTTGACGAGTTCATGGTCAAGCTCGCTGAAAGCGTGGCAGACGATCCGCCCCGTCCTTCATGGGCCGAGGCCAGCTTCTTCCGGCGCTACGCTACGAAATGACAACGTAGCTACCGTTCTGTCATACGTCACGAATCCAGAGGGGTGGAGGCATCCGCCCCGCGCTGCTACCATTTCGGTATGACTCGCCTTGCTGCATTATTCTGTACCCTCATCACGCTTCCGGTAGCTGGCCAGATTGGCACCATCCCAGGCGGACCCCGCACCGCGCCGCTTGACCCCCTTGCTCCGCAACGTCAGATCATCACAAATCCGCTCAATCAGCCGACGCTTTCCCCAGGCGTCCTCCTGCTCCTCGACCTCGATCAGCGCTTTTCGAAGGATGTCGAGACACGCGGCGGCAAGGCCTTTGCCGACTGGATGGCTCTCGATGGTGTCATCCTGAACAACGGAAAAGCCGCGGTCCTCGGCTATAGTGCCGTCACCGCCCAGGCAAAATGGGACCCGAAGCAGTACCAACTAAGCTGGACGATGGAAGGCGCACAGATGGGTCCCTCGAACGATATGGGATTCACCTGGGGCCGCTATGTCGGCCACTCCAAGGACAAGAATGGTGAACCTATTGAGACCTCTGGTCGCTACCTCACGGTCTGGAAGAAGATCGAGAACGGCAAGTGGAAGGTATCCATGGATGGTAGCGCGAACGACGCTCCACCCGCCGGTGCCTGCTGCACAATGCCAACACCATAGGTGATGTCATTGATGATCCGACAAGCCGTCCCGTATGAGGCATCCGCGATCGCCCGTGTGCAGGTCGAGAGTTGGCGGAGCACCTATGGCGGCATCGTTCCCGCTGAATACCTGGCTTCGCTCAACATAGAAACGCAAACAGCGATGTGGTCCGCCCAACTTGCCGAGAATGGTCCGCTGATCCTCGTAGCAGAGGACGAGTCAGGCGTCTTCGGCTTCGCCAGCGGAGGAGTGATCCGCGAAGCTCTCGATGACTTCGACGCGGAACTCTACGTGATTTACCTTTTACCTCGGCAACAAAGAAAAGGGGCGGGACGAGCTCTCTGCCAGAGGATCGCGGCCAACCTCCGCGATCAAGGATTCAAGAGCATGATCGTCTGGGCCCTCGCCGACAATCCCTTCATTGCCTTCTACCAGCGTCTGGGCGGCGTGCAGGTCGCCCACAAGCTCACAGAATTCGGAGGAGTCACCCTACCGGACCTGGCCTTTGGCTGGCGCTCCTGGGACAGCCTGCTTTAGCCCTACTCCTCGTTCTCCCGCAGCTTCGCAATCACCCCAAAGTCCTCCAGCGTCGTCGTATCGCCCTTCACCTCGCCCGTCTCCGCAAGCTCACGTAGCAGCCTTCGCATGATCTTGCCCGAGCGAGTCTTCGGCAGACTCTCTGTAAATCGCAGGTCATCCGGACGCGCCAGGGCGCCAATCTCCTTCGCAACCCACTGCCGCAA
Organism: Granulicella arctica; assembly: GCF_025685605.1. Taxonomy (NCBI): domain Bacteria; kingdom Pseudomonadati; phylum Acidobacteriota; class Terriglobia; order Terriglobales; family Acidobacteriaceae; genus Granulicella; species Granulicella arctica. The sequence goes on along the minus strand of NZ_JAGTUT010000001.1, from coordinate 3,342,144 downwards.
CTCCTGCTTCAACTCCTCGCTCGCCTCGTGCCCGCCTTCAAGCGTCACAAACGCGGCAATAGCCTGCCCCTTCATCTCATCTGAACGCCCGACAACCGCCGCCTCCGCAACCTTTGCATGGGCAACCAGCGCCGATTCGATCTCCATCGTTCCCAGCCGATGCCCGCTTACGTTGATCACATCGTCCACGCGACCCATCAACCAGAAGTAGCCGTCTTCATCCTTCCGTGCGCCGTCACCCGTAAAGTAGCTGCCGGGGACCTCACTGAAGTAAGCCTCCTTGTACCTCGCATGATCACCGTAGATCGTACGCGCCATCGAAGGCCAGGGCTTTCGAATCACCAGCAACCCTCCCTGCCCATCCGGAACCGGCATACCCTCTTTTGTAACAACCTCAGGCACAACTCCGAAAAACGGCTTTGTCGCTGATCCGGGCTTCGCCGGCACCGCTCCGGGCAGCGGCGCGATCATGATCGCGCCCGTCTCCGTCTGCCAGTAGGTGTCAACGATCGGGCAGCGCTCCTTGCCGATCTCCCGATGAAACCACATCCACGACTCCGGGTTAATTGGTTCACCGACCGTACCGAGCAGCCGAAGTGATGCCAACGAGTATTTGTCTACCCACTGCTTTCCCCACTTCGTGAAGGCTCGGATCGCCGTCGGTGCCGTATAAAACACCGACACTTGGTGTGTGTCCATAATCTTCCAGAAGCGGTCCGGCTCCGGCCAGTTCGGCGCACCCTCATACATCATCACGGTGACGCCATTCTGCAGCGGCCCGTAGACGACGTAGCTGTGTCCAGTCACCCAACCAATATCTGCAGTGCACCAATACACATCGTCCGCGCGCAGATCAAACACATACTTGCTCGTAAGATAGGTCCCAACCGAATAGCCGCCCGTTGTGTGCACCAGGCCCTTTGGCTTACCCGTGGTGCCTGAGGTGTAGAGAATGTAAAGCGGATCCTCCGCATCCATCCACTCAGCAGCACACTCGGCCTCAGCCGATCCCATCACCTCATGCCACCAGACATCGCGATCTGCCTGCATATTTACGGTAGCCGTCGGCGCGCGTTGGAACACAACAACATTCTTCACCGTCGGACACTTGACTAGCGCCTCATCGACAATCGCCTTCAGCTTCACCTCGCCGCCGCGACGATAGCTGATGTCCTGGGTCACGACAGCGACACAGGCCGAGTCGTTCACCCGATCCGCAATGGCATGAGCCGCGAATCCGCCAAAGACCACCGAGTGCACCGCCCCGATTCGAGCACATGCAAGTAAAGCGATCGCCAACTCGGGACACATCCCCATGTAGATAGCGACCCGATCACCTTTCTGTATCCCAAGCCCCTTTAGAACATTCGCAAATCGCTGCACCTGCTGATGCAGTTCCCCGTACGTCAGCTTGCGAACTTCACCCGGTTCGCCCTCCCACAGCAGCGCTACCTTATCCTTGGAAGCACCAAGCGCATGTCGGTCGACACAGTTGTGCGAGAGATTCAGCTTCCCACCCACAAACCACTTTGATTCCGAGATTTCGCCTTCCTGCACCTTCATCCATGGAGCAAACCACTCCAACTCTAGGGCAGCCTCAGCCCAGAAGGCCTCAGGCTCATCGACACTTCGCCGATAGAGCGACTCATACTCACCCGCGCTCTTCACATGCGCTTTCGCTGCAAACTCGACCGAGGGCGCAAACACCCGGTTTTCGCGCAGCAGCGAGTTCATATTCGTCCCTACACTCTCGTTCCCTGTCAAAGCTGACATTCGTCCTCATTCCGGGGATCACCTCATAAAGAAAAAGGCGTCCCGCAATGGTTCTAACAGTCGGCCTCAAAGCACGTCAAAGAAGCCCGACTCTGCAGCCGTTTTGACATCCCACTCAAAAACGTCTTCTCCTGAAATGCCGCGCTCAACTGGCCAAACCAGACTCTCCCGCTTCTGCATCCAACGATCAGAGCCCATCCGTGCTGAAATGCGCGTAGGATGCGGTCTCCGTGTCATTTCTAGATACGGCACAGACAGAGACGACAGATCCGCAGCCGTCAGCCTCTGCTTTAGAAAGGTTCACCCATGTTTCTTTCCTTCCTTGATCGTGATCGCTCCGTAGCCAAACCTGGTTACAGCCGCTGGCTCGTTCCCCCCGCCGCTCTCGCGATCCACCTCTCGATTGGCCAGGTCTACTCTTTTTCCGTATTCAAGAATCCGCTGCTAGCCCTACATGGACCCAACGGAGCCGCGTGGAGTTTGGAGCAGGTCGGCTTTATCTTCTCGATCGCCATCGCGTTTCTTGGGATTTCAGCCGCAATCTTTGGAGCGTGGCTCGAGCGTGTCGGTCCGCGGCGTGCCATGTTCTACGCAGCTATTTGTTTCGGAGCAGGCTTTTATATTGCCTCCTTTGGTGCCAGCATCCATTCCCTTGCGCTTATCTATCTCGGATATGGAGTCGTCGGAGGCATCGGCCTTGGACTCGGCTATATCTCGCCCGTCTCAACGCTGATCAAGTGGTTTCCAGACCGTCCAGGCTTGGCCACCGGCCTCGCCATCATGGGCTTTGGCGGCGGAGCCATGATCGGCGGTCCACTGGCCAACCAACTGATGGCGCACTTCAAAGCCGCAGGTCAGCCTGCAATTCCCTACACCCTTGTCGTTATGGGAACGCTCTACTTCATCTTCATGATGTTCGGCGTCTTCACCATCCGCATCCCCGAGAAGGACTGGAAGCCCGAGGGTTGGGTTCCCTCTGAAAAGCATTCCGCGCTCATTTCAAGCCACAACGTAGCCGTTACGCAGGCGTGGCGAACTCCACAGTTCTGTCTGCTCTGGATCATCCTCTTCACTAACGTGACGGCAGGGATCGGGATCCTCGAACAAGCTGCACCGATGATTCAGGATCTCTTCAAGGGTCACATTACAGCCGTCGCTGCAGTCGGCTTCGTTGGCATCCTGAGCATCTTCAATATGGTGGGCCGCTTCGTTTGGGCTTCGCTCTCGGACTTCATCGGTCGCAAGGGTACCTACTTCGTCTTCTTCACCCTCGGCGCCTTACTCTATTTCTTTCTGCCCCTCACCCGCCTAGATCATCTCAACTCGATCAGTCTCTTCGTTTTGACCGCAGCAGTCCTCATCAGCATGTACGGAGGCGGCTTCGCCACGATTCCTGCTTACTTAAAAGATCTCTTCGGCGGCTATAACGTCTCCGCAATCCATGGACGCCTTCTCACCGCCTGGTCTGCTGCAGGCATCATCGGCCCGCTTATCGTCAACGGCATTCTTGATCATTACATCGTCAACAAGCTTCCCAAGGAGCAGGCGTACCCTCTGATCCTGCATATCATGGCGACATTGATGCTGATCGGCTTCCTTGCCAATCTGCTTGTTCGGCCCGTTGCTGAGAAGTATTGGCTCACAGACAAGAACATCGTCGTCCCGGATGGTCCGGCACACTAACTTCACTTCAGGAGCAGCATGATGACAAATATAGCCGCAGCAAAGAAATCTTCGCCCATCCTAATCGCCGCTGCGTGGGCGGTCGTCGTATTGCCGACGGCTTGGGGGCTCAACTACACAATTCAAAACGCGTTAAAGATCTTCGCCAAGCCTGCAGTGGTAACGGCACCAGTAAGTTCAAGCACTGCAAAGTAGCCTCGCCCACCCGCTTTGTACTCTTGGCTACTATCATTTTCTTCTAGTTTGTGATTTGATTGCGTCGTCCAAGCAAGTCACCGGACATGCGTGCTGAACTTACAAAGCAGCCGCTTAGAGGAAAGCCATGATGACCGTCGTCCTTATCGCTTTGACGGTTCTTGGATTAGTCGTTGCGCCTTGTGTCATCGGACTCTACGTGCGCGCCTCACTCGACACCGTTCCACCGCGCGCAACTCATGAATCGTGGCCCGCGAAATGACGAAGTAGAAGCCAGCCACGATCCACACTCCTCACTGCTCAAAATTCATCAAGTGCCGCCACCAATTCTCAAATCGGCGGCACTTTCTGTTAGTTAAAAAAGAATGACTGCGCCGACATAAGTCGAAGGCAGTCATCATAAGTCAGAATCAGCTGCTACCAGTAAATCGTAAAGAGTGCGATACCAAACATTGTGATGCTGAGATGATAATGAAAAATTGACAAAAGAGAAGGGATTACGCCGCCTGCCTCAACCATGGTAGATCCTTTCTTCTACCTTCATGCGAAGGTGGAAAATATTACCTAGAGTCTGTTGCTGAGGACAACAATAGCACCGCATAATCGGCATTTTCGTCCGCATTACCTAAGAAAATTACGCTCTTTTACCGTAATAACTTACGAATATTACTAAAAGAACTAATGCCAGATTGCGCCGTTTCTCTTTCGGTCGCCGCCACTCATCCGTGAGATCAGATCGCACTGAAAGCTTCTTGAGAACCGGTAGTTACGAAAGCAATAATTAACCAGCTAACGAATCGCAATTAACAAGTTCAGAACATGCTCTGCCGCGGAACCTGCGGGCGTAGGCTCCTTAGAGGTTCAGGATCATATGAAGCCCGTAAGATCTGGTATGTGATTGTGTGAAGTGCTGGGATTCAACCTTTTAACTACTCAGCCTACTTGTGAATCCCAAGTGGCTGCGACGAGTTGATCGTTTACTTGGACAACATAGCTTTCGGCGGATAAACTCTCGCAAAAATAAGAAAAACTGCGTCATCTTTCGATGAAACGCAGCCGCCCTATGCTTACTAAGCTCCCGAGATCTCGGGAAGAAAAAGACTACCAGTAGATGGTGAAAAGAGAAATGCCTGCAATGGTGAAGCTGAGGTGGTAGGGGAGAGCCGTGAGAACGGATGATACAACGCCGCCGAAATTGAACATGTTTGAAACCTTTCTTTGCACCGCCGAGATTGTAACTGCAATGGAACATTTGTCGTGCTGAAGCTGAAGTTATCATCCTAAATCGGCAATTTTTGCCTTAGTTACTAAAGAGATCAATAAGATCAGTTCCAGCCATAGGGGCGTTGCTAATTTTGGTTACTTTATGTGCAATGCATTTATTTTATGGGTTACTTTTGGGGAGTAGTAGCGAAAATAAATGGGAATTGAGCACACTAAGAAGGCTCCAAGGAAACAGCCGCAACATATCCCGCGTGGCTGTTCACTCTTGCTTCGATGTGTCGCGCGTAGACTTGAAGCAATCGTGAACTTCTACTGGCCTACGCTGATCGGTTTCTTTTTGGGGTTCTCGTTCGGCGTGGGGTGCGCACTGGCAGTTATGTATTCGATCTACCGGGGTGGCTACAGGGCAGCAGTCAAAGATTCTCAACTGAATCCGCAGCCCGCAAACTATCAGCAGGAACTCCACAAGCTTCCCAAGCAGTAGCCGCGCATAGTTTCGAGCTGCTCCCGGTCATTCTAGAGTTTGTATCCAGCTACACAGAGCAGCACCACAGCCTCTACGTAGCTGGACGGCCGATCAGGCGTAACGCTTCTGGTGCCACTCCCAGGCGCTCGAGATGATGTCATCCAGCTCTCCGAATTGAGGAACCCAGCCAAGTTCCTGCTTGATCTTTTCCGAACTGGCTACAAGCACTGCCGGATCTCCATCACGCCTTGGGCACTCCTCGACCGCTATTGTTCTACCGGTCACCCGGCGAACAGAGTCAATCACCTGCAGTACGCTGAAACCTTGGCCATTGCCGATGTTGTAGACAACGCGGCTTTTCTCCTCAAGCGACTTCAGGGCAAGCAGGTGAGCGTTCGCAAGATCCCGCACATGGATATAGTCCCGGATGCAGGTGCCATCCGCCGTAGGATAGTCCCGGCCAAAGATCTTGATGTTCTTCCTCTTCCCGAGGGCCACATCAAGGATCAGTGGGATCAGATGTGACTCGGGCTCGTGTGCCTCTCCATAATCCTCGATCGCGCCCGCGACGTTGAAATAGCGCAGGCTGGCATAGCGGAATCCATGGATTTCGTTCATCCACTTAAGCATCTGCTCCACTAGGAGCTTGCTCTCACCATAAGGATTCGTCGGAAGTAAACGAGCATCTTCTCGAATCGGGGAACTCTCCGGCTCGCCATAGCAAGCTGCTGTTGAGCTAAAAACCAAGCGTTGGTGGCCAGTTGCCTGCATCGCTTCGAGCAATGTAAGAGTTGCGGCCGTATTTGCCCGAAAGTAGAGTTCGGGCCGCTTCATGCTCTCGCCAGCTTCGATCAAGGCCGCAAAATGCATCACCCCATCAAACTGCCCCTCTCGAAGCGTCGTCTCAAGAAGTTCGCGATCTGCGACATCTCCCTCAATAAGACGGACCCCTTCAGCCACGGCAGAACGCTGGCTGTGGCAAAAGTTGTCGTATACGGTCACGTCATTGCCACTGTCTCTCAGAATCCGTGAAACAGTACCGCCTATATACCCCGCGCCGCCCGTTATCAAAATCTTCATCAAAGCCTCCTAACCTTTTCTTATGCATCACCGTTAAAGCTAACAGCGACACAAGTCATGCTGAACGAGCACAGGTTTGAGGCTGCCGGCCGACCAACTAGCAAAGGATTGTCATTTCAGGAAAACTTTGTGGAACGTACTTTCAAATACCAAGTGGCGAAGCGCCTGGCATAGACTGGTAAGTGGACGAAATAGTTTCAAGACGCATTGGGAAGCATCTGCCAGCAAGAAGACTTTGGCGTGATCAGGAACATTTCACGCTGACAGCAGATAAAGTTACCGAAGAGTGACTAAAGTAACGTATACTGAAAGGCATCGGCAGTCCGCGGTGTTTGTGCATCTGACCTATAAGGACTCTCCTTTTATATGGCAAAGCCCCTCCAATCAGAACTCCCGCCCTCGACCAGTCTGCAATTCGCGCATTTCGGCGTTCTCGACGCAGGACGGCAGAGCAAAGCATCGGTCTTCACCTCTGTAACGCTCAACATCTTAATCGTACTTGTCGCCATCATCCTTGGCTTGGCCGCGAAGAAGATCAGCGATAGCCGCCCGCGCCTGACAGTACTCATTGCTCCGACAATGATCAAACCAATCCCGGAGATGAAGCCCAGGATCGTCCCCAAGCTTCCGCCTCCTCCTAAGATCAAGGAAGTACCCCCGAAGATTACGGTGCCAGAGGTTAAAGTTCCTGAGGTCCCCACGCCGCAAGCCGTGAAGATGCCCACGCCAGCTCCGAAGATTGCGCCTGCGCCTCCGAAGCAGGTAATCGCACCGGCTGCACCGGCCATTGTCAACTTAGCTCGCCCTCAGGCCGCTTCCGTCGTGAACAACTCTCCCCACCCGTCAGCCGTTGCGCTCGGCAGACCTGACAATCCCATCGCCCCTTCTGATCGTCCAGCGACCAGTGCTATCAATCTCGGCCAGCGCGGTCTCGCCGGGATGCCAGCATCAAATAACGGTGGAGGCCCCCCGGCGACGAAGGTCAGCCTCGGATCCGGTAGCCCTGGCGGCACCTCCCTTTCAGGCAATGGAACTCACGCAGTTGCCGGCGTGAAACTCGGGGTGCCCGGTGGCACGGGCTCAAACAACGCGACAGGGCGGGTTGCTGGCCCGGTTAATCTGGGCGTAGCGGCCACTCCGACCGCTCCGAAGTCCATGTCTGTCGCGTCTGCGGTTGTTCGAACTGGCCCGAAGGTCGTCTTCAAGCCTCGTCCGGAGTACACGGCAGAGGCTCGCGCGATGCACCTGGAAGGTACGGTATCGGTAAGGCTGCGTGTCTCATCTGCCGGATCGGTTGAGGTTCTTGGCGTGTCCAGCGGACTCGGTCACGGCCTCGATCAGGCTGCAGAAAGCGCCGTCCGTGGAACGCGCTTTCAACCCGCACTGGACGCTTCAGGACATCCAATTGACTGGGAGGGCGTCGTCAACGTCGCCTTTCAGCTCGCCAGCTGACCTGTCGTCGCTGCCTGCATCGTCTAGAATCGAATCAGCATAGCCATCGTTGCCTCATACATGGGTACTACCAGGAGCCGTAAAGACATGACCTTTCGCAATAAGACTTCCGTTGCCCTGCTGATGGCCTTCGTGGCCGCAAGCACTCTTCCCGCCATGGCAGGCGCCGTCCCGGTCTTCGGCAAGAAGAAGGATAAGAACAAGGACGTCATGTCCTCACGGAAGCTGACCGCGGCCCAGAATGAGCTTATAGATAAGTCCATTGTGCGTGAAAAGGATGTCATCAAGGCTCTCAAAGAGCGCACGCCACTCGTCGAAACCTATATCCAGAACATGCGGCCGGACAAGGCCCTGATACAGGTTCCAGAGTCGGACCAGCACTTTCTTGGGCGCGTTGATTTCGACAAGGTCATTGATGATGACACCTACAAGTCGGGAGGCGGTCAGAAAAAAGGCCTCTTCAAACAGAGCAGTTCCTTCCTCACCGGTCTATCGTCCGTCCTGCGACTTAATTTCCATGAGTCCGGCTTTGTGCAGATGATTCTGATGGACTCCAACGGATTCGATCGTCAACACTATGCCTTCGGCTTCGTAAGAAATGAGTTTCTGGGTAGTGTTCCCACTTCAGTCTTTGATGTAACTCCGATCTCGGGCAAGCGCAGTGTAGGCCGTTTCTTCGGTCGCATCTGGATCGAGCGTAATAACGGGAACGTCGTTCGCTTCAACGGTGACTTTGCCGGTAGCGAGCAGACCATCAGCGAGTACTACCACTTCGATAGCTGGCGCACCAACGTGCAACCCGACCTCTGGCTTCCCACTGCGTTCTACGTGGAAGAGAGCGACCCCCGCAGCGCCACAAAGACCCTCAAGTTTAAGGCAATTAATCACATTTGGGGCTACGTCTTGAAGGTCCCGAACAAGGACGCGGAAAACACCTCACTCGACGTTGTAGGCGCAACGGATGTCAGCAACGATGCACAGGATGTCAGCCCGCTCGGCGCTCAGCGTGAGTGGGTGAAGGAAGCCGAAGACAACGTCGTCGAGCGTCTCTTCCAGGCTGGCCTCTTGGCTGCTCCGAGCGACTTTGACAAAACTCTTGCCGACCTCGCCAACAACATTCTCATCTATAACGGCATCCAGCTATCCCGCCCGATCCGTGTGCGCACACTGCTAACAGAGCCGCTTGAATCGATGGCAATCGGCAACACGATCGTTCTCTCAAAGAGCCTGATCGACACGACAGCCATCGTTACGCAGGATGGAGCGCAGCAGATGGGTAACCTGAACGCTGTTCTGGCTTTCCAGCTTGGCCACGTCGTTCTCGGCCACCGGCTCGATACAAAGTACGCCTTCAGCGACAGCCTCCTCTTCCCTTCTACGTCAGTCTTCAGCAAGATCCCAATGCATCATACCGATGCAGACAACACTGCCGCAGCCAAGAAGGCTATCGAACTTCTGAGTGCAAAGGAACTCGTCGACGGCCAGCAATACTTTGGTCTCTATCTACAGCAGCTGCAGCAGCGTGCAAAGCCGCTCCACGCTCTCACCGAGCCTATGATCGGCGACGGCCTGATGAAGGATGACAAAGAGCACTCCTTCTGGCTCCAGGGTCTCGTAGGGAAGGGTGGCAAACTAGATCAGGCGAACCTGAAACAGCAGGCCGCCGTACCACTCTCAAGCTTTCTGCGTTACGATCCTTGGACTGACCAGGTCATCACCATGCACGCCGCATTCGAGCCTCTGTTGATGGCTGCAGACAAGATGCCGTTTGAAGTGGAACCTGTCTACATCAAGCTGTCCTACTATAAAGTTCCCGTCGATCCCGGAGCAGCACCGGCACCTGCGGCGGCAGGTGCTGCAGCAACTAACCCCGGCGACGCTACCGTGCCTGCCGCATCTACCCCGGCCGATACGGCTACTCCTGCCGCTGCTCAACCTACGGGTCAGTCGTTGCCTCCTCAGTAGGACATTAGAGGTATAGAGTGTGTCAAGTCCAAACTGGGCGTTTTGTCGTACATAAGACATACGGCTTAAGTAACACGCCGAGGCGAAATCCCGCATCAAATTAGTAGATGTGGTTTCGAAGGACAAATTCATGCCAGCTTGCAAACGTCCGATATCGACTGTAAGGCCGGGAGATACTTCGCACGATGGAACGACACACTCTTGTTCTAATTCTCTCAGGACGCACATGTTGAAAATGCTTGTAACCATGGGTCTGCTTTTCAGCACCTTACCCTGTGTCGCTCAAGCTCGAGCGACCGCAAGCCGGCTCGGTGACGCACAGGTCGGTGTCACCTTCACAAATGCCAATTCAGACTATGCGCGCAGCCGTTTCAATGGGTATGGCATCTACGCTGACTTCGATTTTCACAAAGGTATTGGTGCGGAAGCAAGCTATAACTTCATCTCGGATGGAGACCCGAACACTAATGTATACGAGCGCACCTATGAGATAGGCGCCCGATACTCCCGTCACTACGGCCGCTATCAGCCGTACGGCAAGGTGGCGATTGGACGAGGTGTTCTGAACTATCCTTACAACTCAGCGAACTTGGCCTACAACATGGGTGCTCTGGGCGTAGGTGTTGACATCCGGGTTCTTCGTCACATGAACGGGCGAATCGGCTATGAATACCAACGCTGGAGCGGCTTCTCCAAGAGTGGCACCTCTGCTGCAAACGACAGCCTCACCCCCACATCTCTGTCAGCCGGCTTCGCGTACCACTTCTAAGATTCGTATCGCTTAAACAAAAACTCCGGCGAGATGCCGGAGTTTTTGTTGGTATCTAAAACCTAGAAATGGTATGCAACACCAATTGCAGGAGTGGAGATTACTTCATAGCGATTCGTCTTGAAGACTGCGTTCGCCGTGCTGAAGTCAGGCGCCTTTGCGATGAAGCCGCGATACTCTGCGCGGATGTCGAAGCTGGGGCTGATTTCGTACGCTACACCAGCACCGAAAAGGCCACCGATATTCGTATTCTGCTTGGCATCAAGATTGTTGGTGCTGAAATCCTTGATCGGCGTAAAGATCAAAGCGCCGACACCGACTTCAGCGAACGGATTGATCTTCTTGAAGGTCAGGTTGTAAACGTAGGCGCCGGTAATCTCCTGCTGGCGCGTATGGATTCTCCCATTCGGAATGAAGCTGGTGACATATTTATTGTCGTTTTGGAGGAAGCCATAGTTCAGTTCCAAGCCACTGCGAGGCGTCAAGAGGTAGCGGTAGCTACCGAGAAAACCAAGTGTATGGGTCGTCGACATATGAACGGCATTTCCGGTCACATTCGGAGAAACCAATCCAACAGCACTGAAACTTACATCCTGGCGGCTTTCCTGTCCAAAAGCGGTCACGGCGGATAGCGCCAGTGCGCACAACAACATCGTCTTCTTCATTCTTCGTCGAACCCCTTAACGTTTGCGCGATTCCAATTCGAACTTCGTTGGGATGCACTTGCGTGCAAACCCCACGACGGGCACCGTCACTACGTTCCATTGTACCCGTACCCGCGTCCTCGCGAAGCGTATGGGACAAGAAGATGCCGGAGGTCAGATTCCCCCGGCATCTCCTTCAACTACTTGAAACCCTTACTGGGCTGCTGGAGGCGGAGGCGGGGGTCCACCTTGGCCGCCCTGGCGGTTCTCCATTCGCTCATGCTCTTTCGCCAGCATCGCGTCGAACTTGGGCTTCTGATCATCCGTCAGCACAGCCCGGATCTTTGCTTCGCGATCCTGTCGCATCGCCATCATCTTGCTGTGTTTATCGTCGCGAGACATCGAGGTATCGCCGCGCATTGCCATCATCTGCGACCGTTGTGCATCGTCGATGGCCTTCACCTGGGTCACCTGGTCGGGCGTCAGATTCAGATGCTTGGTCATCATTTCGAGCTGACGTTCTTCCATGCGCGCCGGATCACGATGTCCGCCGCCGCCTGGTCCCTGGTCGCCCGCCGGAGGTGGCGGAGGTGCACCATTATCCTGCGCCATCGCAGGAATCGCACTTACCGTCAGCGTACATATCGCCAACATTGCTACCCGCATTCCATTTGTGCCAATCAGTCTCATAGTCCTACCTCATCGCGTTTCATGCTGCCCGACAGACTCACCGAGCGGTCATCTCCTCATACAGACGCAACTCCAGCCCAAATGTTCCGCAATCTCGCAAGATTCAGGCAGAACGCTCCGTCTGAAAGCAGTAGGGATCGCCATGGGCCTCCGCATATGCCTCCACCACCTTGAGAAAGGCGAGGGCTGCGTGGGACAAACTCGCCTGCTTCCGGTACACCAGCCGCAGCTTCCGTTCAATCTGCAATTCGCGAATCTTTACCTTCACCAGGGTCCCCTGCTCCAACTCCCGCTGCAGCGTCAGCCCAGGAACCAGAGCCACCCCGTTCCCCATCTCGACAAAGCGCTTGATCGCTTCAAGCGACGGCAGCTCCACTCCCATCCGCAGCGGAGTCTTATGTCGGTTGAAGATTTGAATCACCTTCTGCCGTTGTGGAGAAGCAATGTTGTGCGCAATAAAGTTTTGCGTGCCCAGCTGCCGAATCGACACCTCCCCCGCCTTCGCCAGGGCGTGTTGCGGATTGACCACAAACGCCAAGTCATCCCGAAACACGACGACCGACCTCACCTGCGGATCCTCCGGCCGAAACGAAAGCACGCCAAGATCAACCGAATGCATCAGCACCTCATCCGGAATACGGCTCGCCAGCGCGCGCTGCACCGACACCTTGATCCTCGGATTTTGCCTCCGAAACTCATCCAGCAGCGGCAGCAGGTACAGGCAGGTGTACTCATTCGCCGCAAGATTCAACCGTCCCCGATGAAGCTCCCGCAACTCTCCCAACGCGCCTGTGGCCTCGGTCCGCAAGTTGAGCAGCTTCTGCGCATACTCCCGCAGCACCTCACCCGCATCCGTAAGCGTGCCGTCCCGCGACGAGCGCTCAAATAGCACCTCGCCCAGTTCCCCCTCAAGCTTTGAAATAGCCTGGCTCACCGCAGGCTGGGTCCGATGCAATCGCGCCGCAGCCCTCGAGAAACTCCTCTCCTCGGCCACCGCCAGAAACGTCTCCAACTGAAACAAATCCAAGAAAACCTCCTCAAGTAGGAAAACTCATTTCTTCGACCGAAAAGCGAAAAGCAATCCGACACGATTGCATTGCTCGTTCACGTCGGTGCCTGTTCCACATTGCCATCCTGAGCGAAGCGACGGGCCCCGCATTCGTTCCTGGCCGCGCCCATCGCTCCGTGAATGTTCTGATTACAAATTCTAATAAGCCTGCATATCATCATAAGCCTGCGTTATGCTTGTCCCAGCATAAAGAGGCTGCAGAAAACATGGCCAACCAAGATCAGATCGTCTTCTTCGACACCACCCTCCGCGACGGCGAACAATCCCCCGGCTGCACCATGCATCCCGCCGAAAAGCTTCGCATGGCTCACCAACTCGCCGCGCTCGGCGTCGACATCCTCGAAGCCGGATTCGCCATCGCCTCCCTCGGTGACGCCGAGTCCATCCGCCAGATCGCCCGAGACGTCCGCGGCCCACGCATCACCTCCCTCGCCCGCTGCAAGCGCGAGGACATTGAAGCAGCCGCACGCTCCATCGAGCCCGCTGAGAAGTCTCGCATCCACGTCTTCATCGCCACCTCCGACCTCCACCTCGAGGCCAAGCTCCGCATCACCCGCGCCGAAGCCCTAGTCCAGGCAGCCGAGTCCGTCCGCTTGGCCCGCTCCTATGCCGATGACATCGAGTTCTCCGCTGAGGACGCCACCCGCTCCGACATCGACTTCCTCACCGAAATCGTCACCATCGCCGTCCAGGCAGGCGCTACCACCATCAATCTGCCCGACACCGTCGGCTACACCACCCCCGCCGAGTACACTGCCCTCTTCCGCACCATCCATACCCGCGTTCCCGGCATGGAGAACGTCATCCTCTCCACCCATTGCCACAACGACCTCGGCATGGCCGTAGCCAACTCCCTCGCAGGCATCGAAGGCGGAGCCCGCCAGGTCGAGTGCACCATCAACGGCATCGGCGAGCGCGCAGGCAATGCCGCCCTTGAAGAGATTGCCGCAGCCCTGATGGTCCGCCGCGATAAGTTCCCATACAACAGCAACATCGTCATGAACCAGCTCTTCCCCACCAGCCAGATGCTCTCCGAATGCATCAGCTTCGGCTGCTCCCCGAACAAAGCCGTCGTCGGCGCCAACGCCTTCGCCCACGAGTCCGGCATCCACCAGCACGGCATGCTCGCCAACCCCCTCACTTACGAAATCATGACCCCTGCCTCGGTAGGCGTCCCCAGCACCAATCTGGTCCTCGGCAAACACAGTGGCCGCCGCGTCCTCGAGCAGCGCCTCGCCGAACTGGGCCACCCCCTCACTCGCGCCCAACTCGACGAGGTCTACCATCGCTTCACCGACCTCACCGACCGCAAGAAATCCATCTACGATCAGGACCTCATAGGCCTGCTCCAGCCCGACAAATCGGTAGCCACAACCGCATAGCCGTTGCCCTAACCAGCATGTGCAGTTGCCCGTTCTTAAATTCGTTCATCCGCACTGATCCGTGTTAAGTAGTTCGCCAAAGTAGCCACAAAGTTAAAAGGAAGCGTATGAATCTGAAGATTGCAGTCCTCGCCGGAGACGGCATCGGTCCAGAAGTCACCCATGAAGCCATCGGCATCCTCAAGGCCGTAGCCGAACTAGGCGGTCACGACTTCACCTTTGTTCCGCTCCTCATCGGCGGCATCGCCATTACCGAGACCGGTTCGCCCCTTCCCCTCGAGACCCTCGACGCTACCCTAACCTGTGACGCCGCCCTCCTCGGAGCAGTCGGCGACAACAAGTTCAACGCGCTCTCCCCCGACAAGCGCCCCGAGGCCGGTCTTCTCCAGATCCGCCAGGCTCTCGGCGGCTACGCCAACCTCCGGCCATCCATCGCTTATAAGGCCCTCAGCGGCAGCTCGCCCCTCCGCCCGGAGGTCACCGAAGGTGTCGACATCCTCTTTGTGCGCGAACTCCTCGGTGGCCTCTACTTCGGCGAGCCCCGCTGGTGGAACAAGGAGTCAGACGAAGCCATCAACACCATGCGCTACACCAAGGCTGAGGTCGTCCGCGTCGCCCGCGTCGCCTTCGAACTCGCCGCGAAGCGCAGCAAGAAGGTCACCAGCGTCGACAAGGCCAACGTTCTCGAGGTCTCCCAACTCTGGCGCGCCACCGTCACCGAAGTCGCTAAGGACTACCCGGAAGTTACCCTCGAGCATCAGCTCGTCGACTCCATGGCCATGCACCTGATGAATATCCCCCGCAACTTCGACGTCGTCCTCACGGAGAATCTCTTCGGCGACATCCTCTCGGACGAGGCTGGCGTCATCACCGGCTCCCTCGGCATGCTGCCCTCCGCCACCCTCGGCGGCACCGTCAACCTCTACGAGCCCGTACACGGTTCAGCCCCGGACATCGCCGGAACCGGTAAGGCCAACCCCCTCGGCGCGATCCTCACCGCCGCCATGGTCCTACGCCACTCCGCTCGTCTGGAAGCTGACGCCAAAGCCGTAGAGAACGCCGTCCACAAGGTCCTTGATGCTGGCTACCGCACCGCCGATATCGCCCGAGGCTCCGCCCAGACCGTCACCACCCAGCAGATGGGCAAACTCGTTCACCAGGCCCTCACCGAATCCATCGACAAGCGTCAATCCATGCACGCCGTCTAGGAGCGGAAGCATCATGCAAACTGAACCGATGACGATGCACACCAAGGCTGTCCTGATGAATCTGGCCATCCTCACCGGCCTCATCATTCAGTATCTCCGAGGCAAGCCGCTCCTCATCGTCGCTCTCAGCGGAGTCTTCATTCTCGTCATCGCCAACCTCATCATGATGGCCGTAGCAAAGAAGCAAAGCACCACCCGGAGCTGAACAAGACACCATGCGCCGCACCCTCCAACTCGCCGCCGCAATCCTACTCACCGCAGCGACCGCCCACGCCCAGTTCCACCTCCCCGGCGCGAAAGACAAGCCAGCAAAGGTCCACAAGTCCGACCTCGAGTGGCTCTGGCAGTACGGTCCCTCAGACACCGACAAAGAGGGTCGCGAAAACGATCTCGTGCAGGATGGCCGCTTCCGCCCCATGCTCGCTCAGTACCTCACCGCAACCCAGACCTTCTGGGGCAATCCCGTCAACGGCAAGTATCGCCCCCTCGCCGACACCGCGCTCGACCACCTCTCCGTACCCGACAAGGTCATCGCCGACGATAATCGCTACCTCTCCATCTCCGGCTGCGTCGTCCACTTCTGCCCCTCGCGTGGTCTCCTCTGGGTCGATCTCAACGCCCGCGAACCACTCCTCGCGTTCGCCGCCATCGATTGGATTCGCGACAGCAAAACCACCGCCCAGCCCGAAGCCGAGTACACCCTCTGGATCTTCCCAAATCGCGCCCTGAACCCGGAGCCGGGCAGCCCCGACCGCATCCCGCCAGCCCTCATCGCAAGCATCGCCCGCTGGTCTGCCCAGCCGCTCGCCGGCTCCGGCATCGTTCAGAACCTCACCCACGCCATCCTTGTCGACCCCGACGGCGCACCTCACGAACTCCCCATCGCCACCGTCGGCGTCAAGGTCCCCAAAGCTCTCGCAAAGAAGGAAGCCCAGCCATGAGTACGACTCCGCAAACGCTCTTCGAAAAAGTCTGGCAGCAGCACCTGGTAGCCGAGCCCGCAGGTGAACCTGCTCTCCTCTACATCGACCTTCACCTCGTCCACGAGGTCACCTCTCCACAGGCCTTCGAAGGTCTCCGCCTCGCAGGCCGCAAGCTTCGCCGCCCCGACCGCACCGTGGCCACCGTCGACCACAACGTCCCCACGTCCAGCATCGCCGACCGCCTCCACATCGTCGACCAGATCGCCTCGAAACAGATCGACGCCCTCCGCCAGAACTGTCTTGATTTCAATGTAGAACTCTTCGACGTCCAGTCCCCCGAGCAGGGTATCGTCCACATCATCGGCCCTGAACTCGGCCTCACCAAACCCGGCATGACCATCGTCTGCGGCGACTCCCACACCAGCACCCACGGAGCCTTCGGAGCGCTCGCCTTTGGCATTGGTACCAGCGAAGTCGAACACGTCATGGCCACCCAGACCCTCCCCCAGGACAAGCCCAAAACCTTCCGCATCAATATAGAGGGCGACCTCCCCACCGGCGTCACCGCCAAGGACATCGTCCTCCACATCATCGGCGAGATTGGCACCGCTGGAGCCACCGGCCACGTCGTCGAATACGCCGGCTCCGCCATCCGCGCCCTCTCCATGGAAGGCCGCATGACCATCTGCAACATGAGCATCGAAGCCGGAGCCCGCGCCGGTATGATCGCCCCCGACGCCACCACCTTCACCTACCTCAAAGGCCGCCGCTTCTCCCCCGTCGAATCCTCCTGGGACGAAGCCCTCACCCACTGGTCCACCCTCACCACGGACCCCGGCGCCACCTTTGACCGCGAACTTACCATCCAGGCCGCCGACATCACCCCTACCGTCTCCTGGGGAACCTCCCCCGGCATGGTCACCGGCGTAAAGTCCACCGTCCCGCTCGCCGACCCCACCGCCTCCGAAGCCGACCAGAAGAACTTCGAGCGCGCCCTCGAATACATGGACTTGAAACCCGGCACTCCTATCGAGGACATTCGCATCGACGCCGTCTTCCTCGGCTCCTGCACCAACGCCCGCATCGAAGACCTCCGAGCCGCCGCTAAGGTAGTCAAGGGACACCACATCGCCACCACGGTCCGCGCCATGGTCGTCCCCGGCTCGCAGTCCGTCAAAGCCCAGGCCGAACGCGAAGGCCTCGATCTCGTCTTCAAAACCGCAGGCTTCGAGTGGCGCGAGCCCGGCTGCTCCATGTGCCTCGGCATGAACCCAGACATCCTCGCCCCCGGCGAGCGCTGCGCCTCAACCTCCAACCGCAACTTCGAAGGCCGTCAAGGTCGCGGAGGCCGCACCCACCTCGTGTCCCCGCAAATGGCCGCCGCCGCCGCCATCACCGGCCATTTCACCGACATCCGCACATGGAACTTCAACGAAACCTAACACCGATCAAAGCGGATGACACCGATAGAAACCAGATCCGTCCTGATCCAGCTTCTATCCGCACCTTCCGTGTTAAGCATTTGTTCTTAGGAGTTACATGCAGCCCATCAACGTCCTCACATCACACGCCGCACCCATCGATATCTCCAATATCGATACCGATCAGATCATCCCGAAGCAGTTCCTCAAACGCATCGAGCGCACCGGCTACGGCGAGTTTCTTTTCTTCGACTGGCGGCGTATCCAGGAGGGCGAGCACACCGGCGAGCCCAACCAATCCTTCGTCCTCAACAACCCCGCTTATGCCGGAGCGAAGATCCTCATCGCCGGTAAGAACTTCGGCTGTGGCAGCTCCCGCGAGCACGCCGCATGGGCCCTCACCGACTTCGGCTTCCTCGTCGTCATCGCGCCAAGCTTCGCCGATATCTTCTTCTCGAACGCCGGCAAAAACGGCATGGTCCTCGTCCGCCTCTCCGAAGACAACGTCAACCTGCTCTCCGCCCGCAGCACCGCCAATCCGAACCACACCATCACCATCAACCTCGAAGCCCAGACCATCACCGATGACGAAGGCTTCTCTGCCCATTTCGATATCGACCCCTTCCGCAAATACTGCCTCCTCAACGGGCTGGACGACATAGGCCTCACCCTCCGCCACGAATCCGAACTGGACACCTTTGAATCCAACCACAATCAAGAGTTCTGGCTAGCCCCACGACCCGTAACTACTTAACACCGATCTAAACGGATACCACCGATTTAAAAACGAGCACTGATCCGTACCAGCATCTACTGGTAATTGTTCTGAAATCCGTGTTCATCCGCGAACTCCGCGGTCAGCTTTAGTCCTTGGTTATAGATTGCAAGCAAATCGGTGTCATCCGCACTGATCCGTGTTAGGCCTTCAGCCCGAAGAGGAACAAATGTCCGAGATCAATCCGAAGAAATACAGCATCCCCCTCACCGAAGGCCCCAACCGCGCCGCCGCCCGCTCCTACCTGCGCGGCGTAGGCTTCTCTAAAGAAGACCTCCACAAGCCCATCATCGGTGTAGCCAACACCTGGACCGAGATCGGCCCCTGCAACTTCCATCTCCGCGACGTAGCCGCAGCCGTCAAGCAAGGCATCCGCGACGCCGGAGGCACCCCAATGGAGTTCAACACCGTCACCATCTCCGACGGCATCACCATGGGCACCGAAGGCATGAAGGCCTCCCTCATCTCCCGCGAAGTCATCGCGGACTCCATCGAACTCGTAGCCCGCGGCAACCTCTTCGACGGCATCGTCTGCATCGCCGGCTGCGACAAAAACATGCCCGGCACCATCATGGCCATGGCCCGCCTCGACATCCCCGGCATCATGCTCTACGGCGGCTCCATCGCCCCCGGTCGCCTGCTCCAACCCGACGGCACCCACAAAGACATCACCATCCTCAACGTCTTCGAAGGCATGGGCTCCCACGCCGCCGGCAAGATCAACGACGACCAGCTCGAAGCTCTCGAAGCCGCCGCCTGCCCCGGCCCCGGAGCCTGCGGCGGCCAGTTCACCGCCAACACCATGGCGATGGCTGGCGAGTTCCTCGGCATCTCCCCCTTCAATCTCACCGGCGTCCCCGCCATGTCCGCTGAGAAGGCCGCAGCCTCACGCGCAGCCGGTGCCATGATCATGAACCTCTGCCGCAACGACGTCCGCCCTTCGAAGATCCTCACACGCGAGGCCATCGAGAACGCCATCACCGCCGTCTGCGCCTCAGGCGGCAGCACCAACGCCGTCCTCCACCTAATCGCCATCGCCAGCGAACTCGGCATTCAGCTCAACCCCGGCGGCTCCGAGATGGACCTCTTCGACCAGATCAGCGAGCGCACCCCCTTCATCTGCGACCTCTCCCCCGGCGGCAAGTATGTCGCCAGCGACTATCAGGCGGCAGGCGGCTCCCGCGTCCTAGCCCAGCGCCTCATCGAAAAGGGTCTCCTCAAAGCCGACTGCATCACCGTCTCCGGCAAGACCCTCGCCGAAGAGGCCGCACTCGCCGTAGAAACCCCCAACCAGCCCGTCATCCGCCAGTGGGACAACCCCCTCAAAGCAACCGGCGGACTCGTCATCATGAAGGGCAATCTCGCCCCCGAGGGAGCCGTCATCAAGGTCGCCGGCCACGAGCGTCTGCTCCACACCGGCACCGCCCGTGTCTTCGACTCAGAAGACCTCTGCCACGCCGCCGTCGAAGCAGGCCAGATCAACCCCGGCGACGTCTGCGTCATCCGCTACGAAGGCCCACGCGGCGGACCCGGCATGCGCGAGATGCTCGCCGTCACCGCCGCCATCAAGGGCATCCCCGAACTCTCCGACTCCGTAGCCCTGCTCACCGACGGCCGCTTCTCCGGAGCAACCCGCGGCCTCATGGCCGGCCACGTAGCCCCCGAAGCCCAGCTGGGCGGCCCCATCGCCGCCGTCCACGAAGGCGACACCATCACCTTCGACATCCCCGCCCGCACCCTAACCCTAAACGTCTCCGACGAAGAGATCGCCGCCCGGCTAGGAGTATGGAAAGCCCCAGCCGCCCGCTACAAACGAGGCGTCTTCGCCAAGTATGCCAACTCCGTCACGTCCGCTAGCCTCGGAGCCGTGACCACCTAGTCCGTAACCAAACACCTCAAATAAGCGAAAGAACGTTCTAGCGCATTGATGAACACCGGAGGCACCCAATGACCCCAAACAACCCGCAACTCACCGGAGCCGAAATCCTCTGGGCCACCCTCGTAGGCGAGGGCGTCACCACCATCTTCGGCTACCCCGGCGGCGCCATCCTCCCCATCTACGACGCCCTCCGCAAGTTCCCAATCCACCATGTCCTCGTCCGCCACGAGCAGGGCGCCTCCCACATGGCCGACGGCTACGCCCGCGCCTCCGGCAAGGTCGGCGTCTGCATGGCCACCTCCGGCCCCGGTGCCACCAACCTCGTCACCGGCATCGCCACCGCCATGCTCGACTCCATCCCCGTCGTCGCGATCACCGGCCAGGTCTCCTCCAAAGTCCTTGGCTCCGACGCCTTTCAGGAGGTCGACATCACCGGCATCACCCTGCCCATCACCAAGCACAACTACCTCGTCACCCGCGCCGAGGACATCGCCCCTACCGTCCGCGAGGCCTTCCGCGTAGCCCGCTCCGGGCGTCCAGGCCCAGTCTTGGTAGATATAACAAAGGACGCCCAGCAGGCCACCGCCCCCTTCGACTTCGAAGCTGCCGCCCCCGCCGCCTACCGTCCCCACCCCATGCTCCGCGCCGAGACCAACTCTTTCGAGCAGGCCATCGAGCTCATTCTCAAGTCCAAGCGTCCCGTCATCCTCGCCGGCCACGGCATCGTCGAGTCCGGTGCCCGCGACCAGGTCATCGCCTTCGCCGAACGCCGCCAGATCCCCGTCGCCAGCACCCTCCTCGGCCTCGGAGCCTTTCCCACCTACCACGCCCTCTCACTCGGCATGATGGGCATGCACGGCGAGTCCTGGGTCAACCACGCCATCCAGCAGGCCGACCTCCTCCTCGCCTTCGGCATGCGCTTCGACGACCGCGTCACCGGCAACCTCGCCCACTACGCTCCCAACGCCAAAAAGATCCACATCGACATCGACCCCAGCGAGATCAACAAGAACGTCAAGGTCGACGTAGCCTTAATAGGTGACCTGGCCCACACCCTCGACAAGCTCCTCCCTGCCCTACCCGCCAACGACGACGCCTCCTGGATCGCCGAAGTCAACGCCCTCAAGGGCACCGCCGCCGTCCGCGACATTATGAATCTCCCCGACAACGGCCACCTCTACGCCGCCCACGTCATCAATGACATCTGGCGCGAAGCCCTCGCCGCCGGTCGCCTCGCCCAGACCGTCATCGTCACCGACGTAGGCCAGCACCAGATGTGGGAGGCCCAGTATTACAAGCACGACGCCCCCCGCTCCCTCATCACCTCCGGCGGCCTCGGCACCATGGGCTTTGCCCT
Organism: Granulicella arctica; assembly: GCF_025685605.1. Classification (NCBI taxonomy): domain Bacteria; kingdom Pseudomonadati; phylum Acidobacteriota; class Terriglobia; order Terriglobales; family Acidobacteriaceae; genus Granulicella; species Granulicella arctica. Next base: position 3,320,189 of record NZ_JAGTUT010000001.1, on the reverse strand, counting down.
CCCCGCAGCCATCGGAGCCAAGTCCGCCTGCCCCGAAAAGGACGTCTGGGTCATCGCCGGCGACGGCGGCTTTCAGATGACTGCCTGCGAGCTCTCCACCATCCAGCAGGAGGGCCTCGCCATCAACATCGCCGTCATTAACAACGGCTTCCTCGGCATGGTCCGCCAGTGGCAGGAGGCCTTCTACGACAAGAACTACGCCGCCTCCCCCATCCTCTCGCCCGACTTCGTCCTCCTCGCCGCCGCCCACGGCATCGCCGGAGCCCACGTCTCCCAACGCAAGGATGTAACCCCCACAGTCACAAAAGCCCGCACCTCCGGCAAACCCTTCCTCATCAACTTCCAGGTAGAAAAAGAAGACGGCGTCTACCCCATGATCGCCCCCGGTGCCGCCCTCCACGAAATGGTCCGCCGCCCCCAAACCAACCCATTGTTAGAGACAGCCGAGGATGAGTAATGATGGCGACCACCTTTGCGATGTGGAAGAAAATCGACACGAAAGCCCTTTTGGTTGGCATGGCTGGTGGAACGGTGATCACGCTTGCCCTTGTTGGTCTAGCAACAATCCCGCATTTGGATAATTGCGGATTGCTTCTACTTCCTGGGGTCCTGATCGCAGCGATCTTTTTTGCTACCGGTATCAACTCCGACCATCCAGTGGTTTTTATTGGTCTTGCAGGATTGTCAGATATGGCAATCTTTTCCTGCTTAGTGCTTGCCACTTACTCTGCCTTCCGTAAAAGGGTTGGCACGTTGGTTTTGCTGTTGCTTGCAGTCAACCTGATCACTACCGCCAACGCCCAGCAACTCCACATCCGCATCTTCAACGCAAAAACCAACAAACCCATCACCGACGAGCGCCTCAACGTAGCCTTCCACGCCGACCAGATCGGCTCCGTAGCCATGGCCACCGACAAGAACGGCCTCATCATCATCGACCCGGCCCACGCCCAGACCGTTCGCATCCTCGCCAATATGTATGGCGACTGCCGCCCCCGCGCCGAGCTCTACACCGACTACTCCATCGCCACCATCCTTAGCACCGGCATCACCACCAGCAACATCTGCAGCGGCATCACCTTGCCGCCCAAGCCCGGCGAGCTTCTCCTCTTTGAAATCCCAAAGAACTACATCCCCACATTTCCCAAGCCACCAGCCACGAACCTGCCCCACTCCGACGCGCCCCCGACATCGTACTGAAAGGCCGTAATGCTCCACACCTTCGTAGCCCTCGTATCCGATAAACCCGGCGTCCTCACCCGCGTAGCCTCACTCTTCCGCCGATTGAACATCAACATCGTGTCGTTGACTGTGGGCGAGTCCGAACGCCCCGACACCTCCCGTATGACCATCGTCTGCGAGGCCCCCGAGACCGCCGCCCACCGTATCCGCGCCTCACTCTACAAGCTCGAAATCACCGTGGACGTAGACGAAGTAGGCCGCAGCGAGGCCGTCATCCGCGAACTCTGCCTCATCAAGGTAGCCGCCGGACCCAAGACCCGCTCGCAGATCTTCGAACTGGCGACCGTCTTCCGCGCCCGCGTCGTCGACCTCGCCCCCGAGTCCGTCATGCTCGAGATGACCGGAGCCGCCAGCAAGATCGAAGGCCTCATCCAGGTCCTGAAAGAGTCCGAGTACGAAATCCTCGAAGTCTCCCGCACCGGTCGCATGGCCATGCGCCGCGGTCATCACACCAGCCGCGTCCTCAAAGCCCTCGGCACACCAACCTCCACCCGCGACCTCACCCATCCAGCCTTCCCCGATAAGCCCGAACCCGACGAGATCCTTCCCAACGAGTTCGAAGAGGTTCACGAAGAAGAGGAGCAGGATTAACTTGTCTGAATCGCTGCCATACGCCCAGGATCGGCGCTAAGCCTCTGCTCCAGACAGCCGGCCTGCTCCTGCCAACGTACAATTAAGAGGAGAGATAAAGCACGAGCGCATTTGGTTGGCCATTCGCTAACCCGCATGGAATGAATACTTTGGCGCAACCCTTTTAGAATGAAGACTTTGGCAGCTTACAATTTTGCAAGTCGCACATTCAAAACCACTTAAGGTACCCCACCCTCGGGGGGGTACCCCTACAGCAAGCGAAAAGGATAGACGCACGCAATGGCTAAGGCATATCACGAAGCAGACGCAGACCTCTCCCTCATCCAGGCAAAGAAAGTCGCCATCATCGGCTACGGCTCGCAGGGCCACGCCCACGCACTCAACCTCAAGGACTCCGGCGTAGAAGTCCGCGTTGGCCTCCGCGCCGACTCGCCCAACGCCGACCGTGCCCGCAAAGCTGGCCTCGAAGTAGGCACCGTCGCCGAAGTCTCGAAGTGGGCTGACGTGATCATGAACCTCACGCCCGATCAGACAGCCGCCAAGGTCTACCACGCCGACATCGAGCCCAACATGAAGCCCGACGCCACACTCATGTTCGCCCACGGCTTCAACATCCGCTTCCGCACCATCACGCCGCCTGCCGGTGTCGATGTCTCGCTCGTCGCTCCCAAGGCGCCCGGCCATCGCGTCCGTGAGGTCTTCACCGAAGGCGGCGGCGTTCCCGCACTCGTAGCCGTCGAGCAGGATAAGTCCGGTCACGCCCTCGCGCTTGCCCTTTCCTATGCCAAGGGCATTGGCTGCACCCGCGCCGGCGTTCTCGAGACCACTTTCACCGAAGAGACCGAAACCGACCTCTTCGGCGAGCAGGCCGTCCTCTGCGGCGGAACCTCGGCACTCGTCAAGGCAGGCTTTGAGACGCTCGTTGAAGCTGGCTACCAGCCGGAGCTTGCCTACTTCGAAGTCCTCCATGAACTCAAGCTCATCGTCGACCTCATGTATCGCGGTGGCCTCGAGTACATGCGCCACTCCATCTCCGACACTGCTGAATGGGGCGACTACGTAGCCGGACCGCGCATCGTCACCCCTGAGGTCAAGGCCGCGATGAAGGGTCTCCTCAACGACATCCAGGACGGCACCTTCGCGAAGAAGTTTATCGCCGAGAACGAGACAGGTCGTCACGAGTTCGCCCGCATCCGCAAGGCTGAAGCCGCTCACCAGATCGAAACCGTAGGCGCCGAACTTCGCAAGTCCATGCCCTTCCTCGACCCCGTCAAGGTAGTCAACGGAGCCGTGGTCAAGGCCTAGCCACCGCCTTTGTCTCCACCCATCACCGAGGAAACCCACGTTCCAACGAACGTGGGTTTCCTCGTTCTACCAGCAGCCCGCGCCAACTTGTACCCGATAGAGGGAAGACGAATGAACCGGATCGTGATGCAAACCATCCTCAGCGCGGCGCTGCTTACCGCCTCATCTTCAACGACATTCTGCCAGATGACAGCGAATGAGAGCAAAGCCTCGGTAGGCGATGCGCCAGCCGATCCCGGCCCACTCGCAACGGACCTCTCCGGCTCCGTTCGACCTGCCGCTGTTTATGCAGGGATGCGCAAAGTAGCCGACTGGCAGACCGCTCGCATCGCCGGTTCGCCCAGTCAGGATTGGACCTTCGCTACCCTGTACGTCGGCCTGCTGGCTGCTTCAGACACCCTGCACGACCCTAAGTATCGCGACGCCGTCGCCAAAGTCGCAGAGCACTACCACTGGACGCTCGGTCCGCGAAAGCTGCACGCCGACGATCAGGCGATCGGTCAATCCTATCTGTGGCTTTATCGGGAGAAGCCGGACTCTCAACGCATCCAGCCGCTGCGCAGCCAGTTCGACGAGGTCATGAAGGTTCCCGACGATCCCGCTCATCCCATCTGGTGGTGGTGCGACGCCCTGTTTATGGCTCCGCCCGTCTGGTCCGATCTTGCGAAGACGAGCAACGATCCGCGCTACCTCGAGTACATGCATCGCGAATGGAAGATCACCTCAGACCTACTATGGGACCCACAGGAACACCTCTTCTACCGCGACAACAGCTACTTCAACAAGCGAGAGAAGAATGGCCGCAAGGTCTTCTGGTCTCGCGGAAACGGCTGGGTGATGGGCGGCATCGCACGCATGCTCGAGACCCTGCCCGCGAACGATCCGCATCGAGCCTTCTACATAGACCGACTTCGCGAGATGGCCGATTCGGTCGCAAAGCTGCAGGGAGCGGACGGCCTGTGGCGGCCAGGTCTGCTCGATGCCGACGACTATCCGTATGCCGAGGTCTCGGGGTCTGCCTTCTTCGTCTACGCCATGGCTTACGGAGTCAATCACCACCTGCTCGACGCGAAGAAGTTCACGCCGATCGTGCAGCAAGGATGGGCTGGCCTTGTGAGCCACATCTATGCTGATGGCCGCCTCGGCAGCATCCAGCCCGTCGGCGCAGCACCGGGCGCTTATACGCAGGGTGCCAGCTACGTATTTGGAACAGGAGCTTTTCTTTTGGCAGGCTCTGAAGTGTCCCGACTCGCAACGAAGTGAGCGTCAAGCGTCTATCGGCGCTGGAATGCCTCTTACATTTTTTCCGATCTGGTCCAAAGTCTATGATTTCAAACGACTTAAGTCCAAACAAGTCCGAAAAGTGTCCTGAGGCCGGCTAAAGTCTAGATAACACTCAAGTTATCGTTTCCTGTGCAGTCCTCAAACATTGAGAGCTGTTGATTTTCTGGTTAACACCCATTCCGGGCAGACTTCTACTTTGAAGCGGACTGGCGGGCTGCCTCGAACTCATCTCCGGCCTTCCACTGAACGCTTGTTGGGGCGGAGAGGGCCTGCCAGCCGAGGTCCATACCGAAGCGGTCTAGTTTGGCGTTGCCCTGGAAGTCCCAGTCGTCGTGGTAGTTGTCGGTGAAGTTGTGGTAGTCGTGAGCGGTGAAGTCGGCATGCTGCTTTTTGCCCCATGCTGCGTCGTGGCCTTCGTAGAGGTCGCCGGTTTCGATCGAAAAGGCTGGAATGCCGACGCGGGAGAGGCTGAAGTGGTCGGAGCGATAGTAGCTGCCCGCGGAGGGTCTAGGGTCAGGCACGATGGCGAGCTTGAAGCGTTTGGCAGTCTCTTCGACTGCCGCGAAGAAGGTGGTTCGCTGGGCTCCGTTGACGTTGGTTTCGAGGGGAACGCCGATCGGCAGGATCATGTCGTAGTTGATGTCGAGGGCGATCTGCGCTGCCGGAATGGGCGGGTGCTGGCCGAGGTACTCCGAGCCGAGCAGACCCTGCTCTTCGGCTGTGACTGCGGAGAAGATGATGGAGTGAGGCGGCTTGATGCCGGACTGCGCCCATGCTCGCGCCATCTCGAGTAGCATGCCGCACCCGGTGGCGTTGTCGGCTGCGCCGTTGTAGATGTTATCGCCTGCCATGCCCTGCACGAGGCCGAGGTGGTCGTAGTGGGCGGTGTACATCACAGCCTGATCTTTACCACCGGCGTTTGCCCCGGGGAGGATGGCGACGACGTTCGCTGACTGAAACGGGCGAACGGTGCTTTCGATGTGGGTCTTGAAGTGGACGGGCAGTTCGACGGCTTTGAAGCCGCGCTTGCCTGCGGCGATTATCTCCGTGTTGACGTCGAGTCCGGCAGATGCGAAGAGCTTGCTGGCTACGTCGAGTTGAATCCAGCTTGCGGCCTGCAACTGCGGGTTTTTGTCGTCGCGCAGATAGGTCTTCTCGCTGGTGTTGGAGTTCTTGACGACATCCCAGCCGTAGCTCGCGAGGTCAGTTCGATGAATGATGAGTGCGCCGAGAGCTCCCATGCGCGCGGCCTGCTCAAACTTGTAGGTCCATCGACCGTAATAGGTGAGCGCATCGCCGCCAAAGAACTTCGGGTCGGTCGATGGTGGGTCTCCGACGATGCAGAGGATGACCTTGCCTTTTACGTCGACGCCCGCAAAGTCGTTCCACTGGAACTCCGGTGCGGTGACGCCATAGCCGACGAAGACGACGGGTGCGTCGATATCGACGGATGGGGTGAGGGTTCGATTGCTGATGGTGTAGTCATCAGCGTAGCGAAGGTTGATTGGGCTTCCTGACTTCGGGAGCAGTGCGACGGTTGTCTTTGCCGGGATTGCGTTCATGCCGACGAAGTTGATCTGCTGGAGAAAGGTGCCGTTGTCGCCTGCTGGCTTCAACCCATCGAGTGCGAGTTGGGTGGCGATGTATTTTGCTGCGATTTCGCTGCCGCGCAGCCCTGGGCCACGTCCTTCGAGGAGATCGTCGGATAGGAACTTCACGTGGGCGCGAATCTTCTCTGGATCGATCGAGGCTTCAGCGGTCTTGACGGAGGCCGGAATTGCCTGGGCAAACAGATGCCGCGAGTTGCAGAGTGCTGAAGACAATGAAAGAGCAAGGACTGCGGCCATGCGAACTTTGGTCAAAGAGTGGCTCCGGGCGAACTCGAATCGAGGGTGAAGGGAACGGCTTTAGTCTATCGCAGGGCCTCGCAGCAGAAGTCTCGGAGAGGATGGCAAGGAGGATTCCTGTGGGCGGGAAAACCTGTACTGTAGATCAAACGCACGGCAGCAGGAGATCGAACGATGGCTAGTTTGCAGGATGAGATTGAAGATGCAGAGTTGCTCTCGGCTACACAGGCCGCGACGCCGCCACGACCTAAGACTGTCCGGCCCATCCTCGTTATAGGCGCTGGCGGCATTGTTCGCGCAGCACATCTACCGGCGTACGAAAAAGCCGGTTTTCCGGTGATTGGATTGATGGATGGCACGCCAGGTAAGGCGGCGGAGCTTGGAGCTGAGCGCGGCATTGCAAGTACCTTTGACTCGATCCCTGAGGCGGTCCGGTTTGCTCCGGCAGATGTTGTCTTCGATGTCGCGGTGCCTGCGTCCCAGCTTCCGCTGATCCTGCCTCAGCTTCCAGAGGGAGCTGTGGTGTTGATGCAGAAGCCGATGGGGGAGACGCTTGCGGAGGCTCGCCTGCTGCGCGAGATCTGCAGAGAGAGAAACTTCGTTGCAGCGGTGAACTTCTCGCTGCGCTATTCGCCAAACAACCTGGCGGCAGCGGAGCTTGCCAAGCGGGGTTTGCTAGGGGAGATTCACGATCTTGAGATCCAGACCAGTACCTATACGCCGTGGCACCTGTGGGACTTTCTCGCGAAGGCACCGCGCCTGGAGATCTTGTATCACAGCATCCATTACTTCGACCTGATCCGCTCGTGGCTTGGGAATCCTCTGAGTGTCTATGCAAAGACGGTGAAGAACCCTCACTCTGGGAGCCTTGCGGCGACCAAGACGGTTGCGATCCTTGATTATGGCGATGCCAAGCGAGTTTTTGTAGCGACGAACCATCATCACAACTTTGGGCCGGAGCATCAGCACAGCTTCGTGCAGTGGGAGGGCACGAAGGGTGCGGCGCGCATCACGATGGGGCTGAACCTCGACTATCCGAAAGGCAAGCCGGACACGCTTGAGTATGCCCAGCGAGACATCGATTCGCCGCACTGGCGCTCGCTGCCGGTGAGCGGGAATAACTTTCCTGACGCTTTTATGGGAACGATGGGTGCGCTACAGGCGTTCGCCGAGGGCAGTGTGCCGACCCTGCCCTCGAACTTTGAGGATGCTTTTGAGACGATGGCGCTCGTCGAGGCGCTCTATCGATCCAGCGAGCGCCCCGGCGAGCTGCTTCCACTGGACTAGGCGCTTGCAAGTGCCTTTGGAGCGACTACGGGAGGGCGCAGGCCTGATTTCGCGAGGACCAGATAAACGAGGAAGCCGACGATGAAGGAGTAGAGACCGGACGGGTTATCCGCTTTGACGAAGGCGGCGGGCAGGCCGGGGATGTGTTCCGGGATGCCGACGAGGAACCCGATGGCCCAGGCGATGCAACCAGCCCAGTTGACGCCGAGTCTCGGACCGGACCAGCGACGTCCGGCGAGCAGGTAGTCGGCGACCATGGCACCGCAGATGGGGCCGAAGGATGCTCCGACGATACCGAAGAAGCCGACCAGATTGTCCGCTATACCGGTGACTGCCATGAGAGCGCTGACGGTGAGAGCGGCAAAGGTCGAGACGCTGCGCGGGATCTTGGGCAGCATAGTGCTGAAGCTGTTTGCGGCGATGAAGGACGAGAAGCAGGTTGGGACCAGCGAGGCGGCTGCGAAGAGGAAGAACATGACGGGCGCAAGGCCACCGACGCTCGAGATGGCAGAGCTGTATTCGTAGCTGGGTACGCCGATGCCGCGGCCGAGGTATCCGGCTACGGAGAGAATGGAGAGGCCGCCGGCTAGAAGGACTCCGAGGACGATGCCGAAGAGGCCGCCGAGGACGACGTCTTTTCGGTTGGCATTGTTCATGCCGAAGTCTGCGCCTGCCGCTCCGGCGGTGGCGAAGTAGCCGATGACGATGGCGAGTACGTTGAGGAAGCCGGTCACAGAATCGTGGTGGGCGGGCTGGTATTGCGCGATGCCGCTGCGATTGGCCCAGAGGACGATGAGGATCATGATCAGGGGAATCCAGTTGAGAAACTTGGCGGCCTGGCCTACGTAGTGGATGCCACGGATGGCGACCCAGCCCAGGCTGTAGACCCAGAGGACGACGATGAGGATGAAGAGTCCCCTGGAGGTCTGGTTGAGGCCCTTCATGATGAAGTTGGCGGAGACGGAGGAGACGACGGCGACCCAGCCGACCTGCAGAAGTCCCATGAGCAGGCCGGGGATGAGGTAGCCACCGGTGGTGCCGAAGGTTGACGTGCCGACGACATAGAGGGGCTGGCCTGTCTTCATGCCGAGCATGGCGGGGACGTAATAGTAGAGGCCGAAGCAGAGGAGGCCGGCAACCAGGAGGGCGAGAAGGCAGACGGTCAGGCTCGCGTTGCTGATGGTTGGTTCTGCGAGCTTGAGGTAAAAACCGACCCAGAGGAAGATGCCCGCGTAGGTGGGAAAGGTGCTCTTATACCAGGGAGTACGGCTGGCTTGAGGAACGGGGATAGAGCATTCGACATATTGCGGTACGGTGCGTGCCATGGACCCTCACATCCGACCCATTGTAAGGTATCGAACCCGTAAGTGACTTGTCTGGCTCACGCACTACGTCCGCAAGTTGCGGGTGGGGTGACCTTTCCTGTGTATTTGAAAGCCGCGGATTTCAGGAACGCTATCGATCGTGTGACAATGCCGAAGCATTGTGATCGGGATTGAAACCGGACGATCGGTACTCCGCTTTGTTAATCCATGCCGGCTGCTATTATCGGGTGCATATTGGTACAAATGTTCAGCGAAAAAGCGGCCGTAACTTGAAGTCGCTTTCGCGCCTAGCTCTGCTCGGTTGCAGCCCTGCAATCTTAACTGCACGCTTACTTAGACTGCCGAAGGGAGTGACATGGCAACGATTGTCGATCGACAGGACCCCCGCTTCCGAGTGGCCCACCGCGGCCGCAATCAGCGGTTTCCCTCAGCCGACGCTGATGCGGCGGGACGGGTCGAATACTGTGTGACTCCTGAAGATGCAGCTGTTGCGCTCCAGAAAGTCCTTGATGCGGGTCTGCGTCCGACGGTTCGCTCTTCTGGCCATTGCTACGAAGACTTTGTTGTCAACAATCCTAACGGCGCCATACTCGATGTCAGTCTTTTAAACGCAATCACCTCCAGGCCAGAGGGTTCAGGCCCCTTCCATATCCAGCCGGGAGCCATGCTGGGAAATATTTATCAGGATCTCTATAAGCGGGCCAACGTGGTCTTGCCCGGAGGGACGTGCTTCACGGTGACGGCTGGCGGCCATGTGAGCGGGGGAGGTTATGGTCTGCTGGCGCGGTTGCGAGGGATTACCTGCGATTGGCTTTCTTCGATAGACATTCTTACAGTCGATGCGCACGGCAAGGTCAATCCGCTGAGGGTCGACAAGAAGCATGATGCCGATCTGTTTCGTGCGCTCCGCGGCGGTCAGGGATCGAACTTTGGCCTGATCACCAGCTTCTCATTTGATGAGTTGCCGCCTGCGCCCGAAGAGTTGATGCAGGCAAGCATCTCCTTTGACTGGGCCAGCATGACACCCGACAGGTTTGTCGAAATCCTGACGACCTATGGGAAGTACTGGGAAGAGCATGACCGTGTGAAGGACACGTGGGGGCTGTTCGGCGTGCTGAACCTGAATAACAAATCTTCCGGACGCTTCGGTATCAATGCATATTTCACCAATCCAGATGGAACGGTCAACGATCTCTCGGTTCTTACGGACTTTTTGGATCGCTTTCAGAGGTGCAAGCCGATTGCGGAAGCTCCGCCGGACTACAACGCGCATGACCTTCGTCGCGCCGGCTCCTCTCGCAATCTTCAGCGACCCATGATCGGCGACTCCGTCTGTTACGGCGAGCACGTGATGACGAAGAGCACGTGGATTGAGGCCGCAAGCAGCGGCAATGGTAGCGGCATCGGTGGGGGCTCGCGCGCGAAATACAAATCCGCTTACATGAAGAAGTCGTTTACGGAAGGCGAGGCGCTCGCGTTTTACAAGATGTTGTCGAGCGAGTCCTCACAAGGCCTGGTAATCGCAGTCGATTCTTACGGAGGCGCCACCAACGATCCTGAACGCGCAAAGGATACGGCTATTTCGCAACGTTCTTCCATCATGAAGCTGCAATATATGAGCTATTGGCAGGATGTGAGCGACGATGAAGGGCGCCTAAAAGGAATGCGGGATACGTACACAGCGGCGTACTCAACTGATGTTGCGGATAAGAGTCATGCTGGCACTCCATACCCGAACGATCACTACGAAGGTTGTTACATGAACTATCCGGATGCGGACATGCTGGAGCATAGCTACTGGCCACAACTCTTCTACGGCACCGGTGACCTTTATCCATTTCTGCAAGGCGTAAAGAGAAAGCACGATCCTCATAACGTCTTTCATCATGCAATGTCCGTCCGCATTTGACGCTTTAATCTGCTTCTTCAATAAGGTGAATCCTATGGCATCGAGCTTGAAAGCGACGCGCAGAACATTTGTGAAAGCTCTCGGCTCGATCTCTGCGCTGGGAACACTCGCACCCTTATCACTTGGAGCATTCCAGCCGTATCTGGCATCGGCATCAATTCGACAGTTTGCAATCGTGGCTTCGGCGACGCATGTAATCAAGGTATTTTCTGTTAGTGAGAATGGCTCCTGGGAGCATGTGCAAACAGTTCCCTCTTTGTCACCTACTTCGCTTGTCCTGTCACCAGATCAGCGTTTTCTTTATGCAGCGAACGGTGTCGATTCGTTCGCCCATCGCCCAACGGGATCTGTGGAAGCATTCGCCATTGAAAGGCAGACCGGCCAACTGACGCGGCTTAATCAGCAAGCTCTGGCACTATTTTCAACGCTTCCGACTCATCTCGCGGTTTCCCCGAGCGGGCGGTGGCTTGCAAGTGCTGCCAGCGGAGGTTGCAATCTGCTTCCGATCCGCGCCGACGGATTTATAGGCAGACTTACCGCCGTGACAAGATCACTCAACGCCAAGGCTCTGAACAAGGACCTTGATAACTTGATACAGCCCGAACTGAAATTCAAGAGCGAAGAAGTTTTAGAGTTCACAGATGCGTTCCGTGAGCGCATCCTCTCGTATCGCGTCACCCCTCAAGGAGCGCTGTCACTTGAAGGCGATTGCAGCACCTTCTTATCTGTCCCGTCATATCAGCCTTCTCCGTCTGATGTGAATGGGACGACTCACGTCGGCATCAACCATGCTCAACCTGCAAAGTTTTCTGAGGTAAGTCTTGTCCCTGCGCCAACGGCTATCGCGATTGTGCACCTTTGATCTTGTACTCATTTTGCTGATTGCTGTTTTCGCCTCAGCGACAGCATCTGGGCAAGGCGGCGTGACATCTGCCGCAACGAGCGATGCGTGCGCTGATCTGCCCCATGCCGATCATCCAAGAGCATTTCTCTCAAACGGCAAACTCGATGCGGTGCTCTTCCTGCCTGACCCTGTGAATGGCTACTACCGCTCCTCTCGATTCGACTGGGCGGGCGTAATTGGCTGTGTTTCGTTGAAGGGCCACCGATACTTTGGAGAATGGTTCCCGCACTATGATCCTTTGCTGAACGACTCCATCACCGGGCCAGCGGAGGAGTTTCGCACAGCGAACAGTGAACTGGGCTACGACGATTCCGCCGTTGGTGGGATTTTTCTCAAGATTGGTGTTGGTGTTCTACGTAGAACCAGCACCGCTCCATATAGCTTTGGCACAGCGTATCCGATCGTCGATACGGGCACTCGCAGTTCGCTACGCTCTAAAAGATCGATGAAATTTACGCAACTGATCACGACAGATTTTGGTTACAGCTATCGCTACGAGAAGACAGTGAAACTAGATAAACATGGCGCCGTCTTGACGTTGGAGCACACGCTTACAAACCTTGGCTCGAAGGCTATCATTACCGATGTCTATGATCACGACTTCTTTATGCTCGATAACCAACCTACCGGGGCGGGCATGACCGTAACTCTGGGCTTTCCGGTGACACCCGACAAAGCGTTTTCGAAGGCCGCCACTGTAAGCGGTAAAAGTATTACCTTCAACACGACACCTGAACGCGGCGACAGTCCGCAAGGCTACTTGACCGGGTACACAGGGAAGCGTGGAGAATACCGCATCGCCCTGGAAGACAAGGCAACTCGTTTAGGTATCGAACAAACTTCACAGTCTCCGCTTGCGAAGTTTTACTTCTGGTCCACACCAAAGACGATCTGCCCTGAAGCCTATATTCACATCAACGTTGCTCCGGGTAAGACACAGACCTGGCAGATCCGCTACAGCTTTAAGGCTGACTGAGCTATGTAGCCGCGGTCGCTATCAGAACCGCTTGCTATAGTTCTCACAAAGGGCCGACTTGTGACGATGTTGAAAATCATCCTGATCTCTAAGAAATGGGCTATTGCGAAGTTGGGGCGGGGATTCGCGATTATGGCGGTGCTACTGCCATTTGCCTTAGCAAGTCACTCGATCACAGCGCAGGATCTTGAATCTGCCTCGCGAAACAAACCGGATCGCCTTGACTGGTTCCGGGATCAGGGCTTTGGACTCTTTGTGCATTGGAGCGTTGACAGCCAGCTTGGCGTGGTTATCAGCCACTCGCTCGTCGGGGCTTCCGACGATTACACGAATCGCTTCTTCAACGATCTACCAAGAACTTTCAATCCAACCCGTTTCGATCCGAATGAGTGGGCGCGACTTGCAGCGACTGCAGGCGTTCGCTACGTTATGTTCACCACAAAACATCATTCAGGTTTTACCATGTTCCACTCAGAAACGACGCCCTTCGGTATTGAGAACACACCGTTCCATCGAGATATTACAGCGGAGGTGTTCGACGCATTTCGTCACCAGGGTATCGCTGCAGGAGTCTACTTCTCGCCCGACGACTTCTACTGGCTGCATCAACATGGGAAGCCTATCAAGCGGCACGTACCCGAGGTTGAGCCGAGCAACAATCCTGGTTTGTTGCAGTATGACAGGACACAGGTGACGGAGCTTCTGACCCACTATGGACCTGTCGACCTGATCTTTTTTGACGGGGAAGCCAGCGATCTACGTGAGCTTGCCTGGAAGCTTCAGCCGAATATCATTGTCACTCGCGGTGCTCTAGAGACACCAGAGCTTGCGGTCCCCAGCGGCAGTCTTCCCGGACCCTGGGAGGCCAGCATCACCATGGGCACGGCGTGGCAGTATCAGCCGGATAACGAGCGCTATAAGTCGGGCTCCGATCTGATTCGGCTGCTCTTCCAGACGCGCGCCAAGGGTGGAAACCTTCTCCTCAATGTTGGCCCGATGGCCAATGGCCAGCTTGCGATAGAGCAGGAGAATCGGCTCCGCGAGATTGGTCTTTGGATGTTCGTCAATGGGGAGTCCATCTATGGAGTCCGCCCATGGATCATCCCTAACGAGGGTGACATCTGGTTTACGCAGAAGAAGAACAAAGGGCCGCTCTACGCAATCCTGGATTCGACCGTTCCCTGGGAACGAGGCACATGGCGTGAGTTCACTCTTCACTCAGTTCGTGCGAACAAAGATAGCTCCATCAGTGTTCTGGGGCAGGATGATAAGACCGTCGAGTATAAGCCGACGACGATTCCGCAAAGTACGTGGACGCAGCAGGAAGATGGGCTGCATATTCGTGTGATGAGGGCGCAACGGCTCCAGGACAACAGCCAATGGCCAAACGCGGTCGTTGTGAAGCTGACCGATGTTACCCCGTCGCTCACGCCACCTCGCGTCAAGACCGGGACATCAGCGCAGAGTGCGGACGGTGCTTCAATTGTCCTGCATGGTGAACTCCTCGACACGGGCGACGCGCCTGCGCTGGACGTTGGCTTTGAGTATCGCGCGACTACGGGAGAAGATACCCATGCCCGCTCCGCAGTCTGGATCTCGACCGAGACCCGGAAGCTTACCGCCAAGGGTATTTTTCAGGTTGACGTGCGTAATCTTGCACCGGGATCCTATGAGTTTCATGCGTTCGTCAAACATCCTTTACTCACGCTGTACGGGGAGGACAAGCCGGTGATTCGATCAATTACCCACTCAAAGTGAAATCTCTCCTGGTGATCTAGGCCATACGCCCTACCGGCAAGTCACTCCTTCGTAGTTCAATAGATCGTCCGGACATTCACCGAGATTCACTGTTGGAGTTCTCCAGCATAGGTTATGTCCTGGCTGGAGGAGTTCCCGATGTACTTCGAACGTCGTACCCGCGTCAGGTTCTTCCTTGCGTTCTGGCTGTTTGTGCTTAGTGGTGTAGCGTTCCTCGACCGCACCAACATTTCTATCGCGGGCCTGCAGATCAGTACGGAGTATGGCTTAGGGAACCAGCGGCTCGGATGGATTTTCAGTGCGTTTCTAATTGGCTATGCCGGATTTCAACTTCCAGCCGGTTGGCTGGCCGCCCGTTATGGCCCCCGTCTCGTCTTGGCTTTAGGCGTTCTCTGGTGGGGTGTAGCCACGGCTCTCACAGCACTGCTCCCCTCCGGCATCTCGCACGCCGTGATGCTGCTGATTGCGATTCGCTTCGCTCTCGGTGCCGGAGAGGCGGTCATTTACCCTGCCGCGAACCAGTTTGTTGCGCGCTGGATTCCGGTACAGGAACGGGGTTTCATCAACGGTCTCATCTTCGCAGGTGTTGGGGCGGGAAGTGGCCTGACCCCTCCTCTTCTCACCTGGCTCATCACAAACCATGGCTGGCGAGCGGCTTTCTGGTTCAGCGCGCTCGTCGGGGTGATCGCCGGGGGCGTCTGGTGGCATTTCGCCCGGGATACCCCAGAGGAGCACTTTGACGTTGGGCCACTGGAGTTGAGCGAGATCCGGGCGGGTCTCACGGGTGATCTCGCGACGAAGCAGCTTCGAACCTCTGAGCCGGTGGTCATCTCCTGGCGGGCTATCTTTCGGCGGCGTGACCTTCCAGCGTTGATGGCTGGCTACTTCAGCTTCGGCTATGTTGCGTGGATTTTCTTTAGCTGGTTCTTTCTCTATATGGCACAGGTGCGTGGCTTTGATCTCAAGTCGAGTGCCCGGTATGCCATGCTGCCCTTTCTCTCTATGACCGTCTGCTGCCTTGTCGGCGGAGCGCTCAGCGATCGACTGACGCGCACCCATGGATTACGGATAGGACGGTGTGGTCTAGCCTCTGCAGCACTCTTTTGCACGGCTATTTTTCTGGTGCTTGGCTCGAAGGTACACAGTCCTCAACTCGCGGGCGTCATACTTGCCGGTGGTGCGGGAGCACTCTATCTGTCGCAGAGTTCCTTCTGGTCAGTGTCGGTTGACATTGCTGGTCGCAGCTCCGGTGTGTTCTCGAGCCTCGTCAATATGGGAGGTCAAGTGGGCGGCGCAGTCACTGCGTCCCTTACTCCATGGATCGCGCAGAGATTCGGCTGGACGACATCCTTCGCGATCGCGGCGATCCTCGCTGTTGTAGGCGGTATCTGCTGGATGACTGTCCACCCGGAGCGCCCGCTCGACGTCTGACCGAGCGGGCTCACCACCGGCACGCTTGCAGTTCGCACAAATTTGTGTTCGCCTTAAGGTTCAACTTCTTCCTTGACCAGGCGAATCCATTCCGTCGGACTGCAGCGCGGCTGCCGCATCTGGGAACAGGCGTGCCCTTCCAGGTCATCGTCTTCTAAAGCATTTTGGCTGCTTATGACTGTTCTGCCCTTGTTCTGCCGGACGGCGCACGCCCAACCCTCATCATTGCTGAGACTTTCCGAATATCAGAAGCAGGAATGGCAGGTCGAGGACGGGCTTCCCGATAACTACGTCCGCATGATCACGCAGAGAGCCGATGGCTTACTTCTGCTTGCGACTTCTTCCGGGCTGTCGACCTTCGACGGTCAGCGTTTTAAAAACGCTCCCATTGATCTCGCAGGTCTTGTTGACAACGAGGCTGTGAATGCCGTTCTCCCACTCAGCACCAGTGATCTTTGGATCGGCACGGATGGTCGCGGAGTGCTTCACGCTACCAACAACGGCGTGGTGCAGGTGAGCGAGCAGTACGGTCATCATAGTGAACGAATCCGGATGTTTCACCTCGATGCTGCGGGCGTAGTCTGGGTCGCCACCCAGAATGGTGTGGAACGCATCGTGAATGGTCGTCCCGAGTTGATAGCCGGTACTGGGATGATCTCAGGTGACATCACCACTCCGTTCGCAGAAGATGGGCGGGGGGGAATGTTCTTCGTTACGTCCCTGGGTCTTTACCATTGGCAAGATGGCATTGCTCAGCGCTTCTCCTTAGGCCGGAGTGTTCATGAGACTGCCGTCGCCGTTTATCGTGACGCGAGGAAACGAATCTGGGTCGGCACCATGGCACGTCTTGTGGAGCTTGTGCCTCATAAGTGCGTCTCTTGCGGTAGTGCGTTGCAGTACGATCCGGTCGTGCGTGCCACCGTGGGTAATCCGATCACCGTGCTGCTTGGCGACGCCGCAGGAAGTCTTTGGATTGGGACTCGCCATGATGGTATCTGGCGACTTGCCGCCGACGGCCTCTCTCATTGGGGTTCTCATGACGGGTTGCCAGATGACTCGATTCGTACCCTCTTCATCGATGATGAGCAGAACCTCTGGATCGGTATGCTCACGGGCGGCCTCAGCCGGTGGCACAAAGGTGCACTTGCACCCTTCGGCGAGCCAGAGGGATTCAAGGCAACCTATGCTGCGACAGCATTCACGGACAGCCATGGAGACCTGTGGCTCGGCACTTGGGGCCAAGGTCTTTTCCGCAGGCACGGTGAGAAGCTTCTTTCCGTCACTCCTCCTGGAATGCCCCCGAGCACACCCATCCGTGCGATCGCCGAAGACCGCAAACAGCAGATTTGGATTGGAACGTGGTTCGATGGCATCTACCGTTTCGATGGTCGTAGCTACCATCATTATTTGTTGGGCAATGAGTCACCCGGCAATGCTGTTAGTTCGATTCTCGTGGATGAGCGGGGAGGACTCTGGGTAGGCAGTTACACCGGACTTTTTTACTTTCCACGAGGCGAACCGGATTCACAGCACCGCGCGTTATTTCTTGAGTCGCAACTGATTACCTGCATGGTTCAAGATAAAGATGGATCGCTTGTGATCGGCACAACAAACGGTCTTTATCGTATTCGCGGTGATGTTGTAACGGCCATTCAAGGACTTGATCATCCTCATATTCTGTCGCTCGCTCTCGACAGTAGCGGATACGTGTGGGCAGGCATCCGGAGCGGCGGTCTCGCTGCAGTCCGTGAAGATCACTTTATTGCACTTTCAGCCGACTCGAACGCTCCTACGGCGGCAGTCAACACCATCACCGAAGACAAAGACGGCCATCTCTGGCTGGGTACGTTTCGCGGCATTGTCCGACTATCCGTTGCAGAACTTCACGCAGTGGTTGACAAGAAGCGCACGCAGCTTTCGGCTGTGATTCTCGGCAAGACCGACGGCATGCGCTCCAGTGAATGCGGCGGTCCTTCGCAGCCATCCTCCACTATTCTGCCGGATGGAACCCTCTGGTTTGCTACGACCAAGGGCTTTGTGCACACCACGGACGCGGCTGAGAAACTCGGTGCCATAAGCCCTGTTGCGACGATCACAGGATGGAGCCTCTCAAGTGATCCTGACACCACGCAGAACATCGCTGCGAGTGGAAGTTTTCGTATTGACCTTGAAGCTGGTCAGCCAGACGCCTTCTTCCTCTTCAACGCCAAGCAACTTACGAATCCGGCCCGGATAGAATATCGTTATCGACTTACTGGCTACGATAGTGAATGGACCACAACTCATTCTCATACTGCGCGCTATCGTCGTCTTACGCCGGGAAACTACTCCTTTGAAGTGCAAGCACGTGCCAGCGGCGAAGAATGGACCTCGCCTATTGCTTCGATTGCTGTAAGGCAACGGCCCTTCTTCTACCAGACCTGGTATTTTTATCTCACGCTCTGCTTACTTGCGGCGTTTGTCATACTTCAGCTTCTCCGTCATCGAATCGAATTACTCAAAGGACGGCTTGGCATCGTTGTTGAGGAGCGAAATCGTATCGCTCGGGAATGCCACGACACTTTGATGGCAGGCTTCGCCGCGATCTCGTGGCAACTTGAGGCAACAGCCAAGCTCTTCCGAGATACCGATTCCAGTGCGACTCCTGCCGCTCAGTCCTGCGAACTTGCTCGCAGCATGGTCTCGCATTGCCAGGCCGAAGCGCGTCGCATCATCTGGGATCTTCGCGGCACGGACGAGGTGACGGACATCCTTTCGCAGGCACTCGGGCGGGCGCTTGCAGCCGACTCACTCCAACAAGGCATTGAAACGACCTTCAAGGTCGAAGGGGACGAACTACCGCTTGCTCCCGGATGCGTTCACCACCTCGTCTGTATTGGTCAAGAGGCCGTTTCAAATGCGGTTCACCACGCCAGTCCATCGCACATTTTCATCCTTCTCAAATATGACTTGGACGCACTGAGCCTTTCCATTCACGATAATGGGCGAGGATTTCAGGACTCCGAACCCAACCCTTCACGAAGCGGCCATTTTGGCATACCAGTGATGGAGGAACGAGCCCGCAAGCTCGGCGGGACATTCAGACTACAGACATCCGCCGAAGCCGGCACAGAGGTCACTGTCAAGGTATCCTTCAGTGCCATGAGACAGCCGCTGCAACAAGAGCATAACGTCATACGATGGATCGGCATATGAAACAGATTCGTGTGCTGCTGATCGAAGATCACTTCCTCGCGCGCATGGCGCTGCACTCTGTACTTGCCGGCCACGCGCAGATCGAGATCGTGGGCGAAGCCAGTGATGGTGAATCTGGAATTGTCATGTTTCGTTCGCTCCGGCCCGACGTCGTCGTGCTTGATCTACGGCTTCCGCGTGTCAGCGGCTTCGAAGTTATCATCCAAATTCGCAAGGAGTTTCCGACTGCTCGTATTGTCATCCTGTCCAACTACCAAGGGAGCGAGGACATTTATCGCGCTGTTCGGAATGGAGCCATGGCCTACTTGACGAAAGATGCAAGCGGCGAAGAACTCCTGAATGCTATCCAGAACGTAGATCGAGGTTTACGCTACCTCCCGCATCATGCTCTTGATCGACTCGCAGAGCGCACCCCGGCGATAGAACTGACACCGCGCGAAACAGAGGTGCTCGCCTGTATTACGCGCGGGCTCAGCAATCGTGAGATCGGCGAAGAACTTCATATCGCTGAGAAGACCGTGCGCATTCATGTCAGTTCGGTCCTCGATAAGATGGGCGCTCGCGATCGCACACAGGCGACGATCTACGCCTTCCAGCGCGGTCTTGTTCACCTGGAGTAACTTCCATTTCAGTCTTCGCGTAGTTCAGGCATAACTTAGCAAGATCCTGAATAGGTCATTTGGCCTAGGCGGAGCCACGTCAACAGCCTGATGACAGCAAGGTGACCTCATAGTCAAATCTTCATTAATCCTCAGTCTGCTATTCGAGTCGCTGCATTTGCGGTCCGCCCTTTGGTATCTGCAATGCTGTACCCACGATCAGGCTGCGCCGGGGCCATGTGTCAAGTCTGTGCAAGAACGTCTCTGGAGGTTGTGCCTTGAACCGAACTATTCTGCGTCTCTTTCTGCTGTGCATCCTGTGTATCACGGGTGCCTCGGCCCAGATCGCCAACAACACCTCGCTCGTCGGGACAGTTTTCGATGCGAGTGGAGGCTCCGTTGCTGGAGCCCAAGTCACGGCGACTGAAGTGGCAACCCAGGTAAAGTATGCGGCGACCACGAATGGCTCCGGCTACTACGCCATCTCCTTCATCAAGAGCGGTGTTTATGACATCAGCATAGAAAAGACGGGCTTCAAGAAAGAAGTCACCGTCGGCGTGCCGGTCTCGATCGACGTTGCCGTAAGAACAGACTTCAGTTTGAAGATAGGATCGGCGTCTGAGGTGGTGACCGTATCGGCCAGCACTCCGCCACTCTCGACGGACGACGCGCGCCTGGGTGAGACCTTTGAGACAAAGCAGGTCGAAGACCTGCCGGTTCAGGGGCA
Organism: Granulicella arctica; assembly: GCF_025685605.1. Taxonomy (NCBI): domain Bacteria; kingdom Pseudomonadati; phylum Acidobacteriota; class Terriglobia; order Terriglobales; family Acidobacteriaceae; genus Granulicella; species Granulicella arctica. The sequence goes on along the minus strand of NZ_JAGTUT010000001.1, from coordinate 3,299,809 downwards.
CAATGCTCTGGAGGTTGCGGCACTTGCTTCGAACGTCACTATTGGTTCGAAGACAAGCTATAGCGGCAATCCTCCTGGGGTCGACTTTATTGGTGCGGGTCAGCGTGAAACTCAGAACGATCTTACTCTCGATGGCGTCTCGATCATGAACAACCTCGGCAATGTCACGCCAGCACGTCCGGGCACCGACATGATCTCCGAAGTGCAGATGCAGAGTGGTAACTATCCTGCACAGTACGGTGCCTATCTGGGCGTCCATATCAACATGGTGAGTAAGGTCGGTACAAACGACTTCCACGGTGTTGCGTATGACTACATCAAGAATACGGCTCTGGATGCCCATAACTTTCTCGACTCACCGACACAGAAGAAAGCTCCTCTAAACTACAACCAATACGGCTTCACTTTAGGTGGTCCGGTATATATCCCTAAGCTTTACAACGGTAAGGACAAGACCTTCTTCTTCGGGTCTTACGAGAAGCTCAATCAGAAGGCGCAAACTGCGGGCACCTCGACCGTGATGACGGCGGCTCAGGAGGCAGGAGACTTCTCTGCACTCGGATCTGTGAATGCGGCAGGCGTTTGTTCAGGCATTTGCCTCAAGGATCCCTACACTGGCGCGGCCTACGTGAACAACCAGATTCCATCGAACGAGTTGTCTACTTCTGCTGCGCAGATCGCCAAGAAGTATGAGGCTTACATTCCTCTTCCGAACGCCGCTGGTATCAGCAACAACCTTAACAATGTCTACTTCCCGAATACACTGTTCATCGCTCAATCACTCGATCGCATTGACGAGAACATTGGTGAAAAAGTTCGCGTTTTTGCTCGCTATCATTGGCAGAATCTTACTTACGCAAACGGAAATCAGGTACCTGTTGCAGGAGGCTATGGTCCGGCGAACAGCCGCAACCTGGCTTTCGGCTACTCGCATGTCATCACACAGCGGCTCGTGAATGACTTCCATTTCGGAATCAATACATTGATGACCGATTCGCTGAACTACTGGTACGTCAACAATCTCAAAGGCGCTGGCACGTCACTCGGCATCCCAGGCTTCAACTTCGATACCACGACCGGTAATCTCGGAGTTCCGAACGTTCAGCTGAGCAGCGCAGCCGGTATGAACATCGGGAACAATGGCACGAACTGGTTTCAAGATGACCGCACCGTCGACGGGTACGACCAGGTCAGCTACACGCGGGGTAAGCACAACATTATGGCCGGGCTTGAGCTGCGCAAGTTGACGCTCGGACGCGCGGCCACCAATGAGTCGCTCGGCCTGTTCACCTTCAATGGCACGCTTACGGGTGACAGCCGCGCGGATTTCGCTTTGGGCCTTGCAGCGAGTGACCAGACGCCTGTTGCCACCGTGAAGGGATCTGTCGGTGAGTGGCGCGATGGCTTCTTCGTTCTGGATAACTGGCAGGCTACGCAAAAGCTGACCATCAACTACGGTCTGCGGTACGACCTACCCACCGTTCCGTACAGTCTCAATGGATACGCCCGCTTATTGAACCCCGCAGAGACGGCACTTATTCCGGCAACGACTGCACTGACGGCAAACACGTTCACCCCCACACCCGGCTTCAAGTTGGCAAGTCCGACTCATGACAACTTCGGTCCGCGATTGGGCCTAGCATATCGCGTGACAGACAAGACCGTGCTTCGTGGCGGCGTCGGTTTTTACTACAACGCCAACCAACTGAACAGCTTTACGCTGCTCAGCAGCAACTATCCTCTCGGTGCTTTTATCGGGTACAGCACTACTTCGGCCAATCTGCTGTCACTGTCCAATCCAACACCGGGTGCTGGAAGTGCTTCTCCGGTCGCTGGAACGCCCGGCACCTATCAGAGCGCGGTTCAATACGATCCAGCTAACAAGACGCAGCGCAGCTATCAATGGAACGTCAGCGTTGGACAAGAATTGTGGAAGGGTGCAGCGTTTGAACTCCAATATTTGGGTTCTCATTCCCTGCACCTCGACATCAGTAATTACACCAATCTTCCCGCCAATCCCTCAGCAAACACGGTTGCATCGTATGCAGCTAAACCGACTCTCAATTCGCTCCGTCCGAATCAGCTCTTCGGTTCCATTCGCGACCTCGATAATATTGCGTATGCTCACTACAATGGGCTGACGACGATCTTCCGCCAGCGGCTCTTTCACGGGATTTCCGGTCAGGCAAGCTATACCTGGTCGCATGACCTTGATATTGGCTCGGACTCGAACGGCGGCGGCGTTTTGTCGCAGCCCTACAACATCCGTGCTGACTATGGCAACGCGAACTGGGACATTCGGAATCGCTTTGTTGGCGTTGTCACCTACGAATTGCCGAAGTTTGCAAACTCTACGTTTGCCGTTCGCGAGGCACTTGGGGGATGGCAACTCAACGATATCGTCAACCTCCAGAGCGGCATGCCCTTCAACGTCTCTTTGGGCTATAACAGCGCTGGCCTCGATCAAGGCACCGAGCGTCCGAACTTCGTTCATACACCGAGCTCCCATTGCAGCGTGAAGACCTACATCAACGGCAACGTCGGTTCTTGCATCGATATCAGCGCGTACACGCTCCCGGTCGCTCCTCAGACTTTGAACGCTGCCGGTGCTACCGTCGCCTATAACTATGCATACGGAAACTCTTCGCGAAACACTCTTCATGGACCTGGTTTTTCGTATGACAACCTTTCGCTCTTCAAAAACTTTGCAATCCGTGAGCAGATGAAGATTCAGTTCCGTGCGGAGGCCCAGAACGTCTTCAATCATCCGAGCGCAGGCAATCCGAACGCAACGCTCAGCGCAGCATCACAAAGCGGCACCGCACTGAGCCCTGCAAATTTTGGAACTGTCACTACTGTGCAGACGATTCCTGGCGAACTTAGCGGATCCCGCGCAATTCAACTTGCTGGAAAGTTTATCTTCTAGTCAGACCTGCTGTTCCCCTGATGGACAGGTTGTTCCATCAGGGTTTCTTTCTTTCGACACCGCATCGGCACTCAGCATGGGGTATCTTATCCGCACGTAGCATCTTGATGACTCCAGGCACGGAAGGCCCATGTGAACGTTACCTATCGACCATCAAACCGACGAGTTCTAGTCTTTATCACCGCAGTGCTGCTCGGTGCGGCTTCGCTCGCATTGCCCCGCATCCTGCACGCTGACGCGCAGAAGACGGCCGCCGACTACAACGCGGACCCAGCTGCCATGCTTGAGGCGTATCGTCATGTTGAGGCTGCGTCTGTCTCCGATGCTCTCGAGCAGCTATTTCATCAGAAGCACTACATGTCACATCGCATGCAGTCTATCTTTCCTACCAAGTTTGCCGGGACGGCGCTGACGGTGAAGCTTATCAAGCAGGAAAACCACGATCCTGATGCCCTCACCGGCATGCTCAAGGCTATCGACTCGGGCGGTGCAGGGTCGGTCTATGTGATGCAGGTGGAGGATGGCGCCGACATCGCCGGGATGGGGGGCCTGATGGGGACGGCGATGTTCTCGCGCGGCTTCGCAGGTGCAGTCATCGATGGCGGAGTACGCGATCTCCCGCAGCTCAAACGAATCGGCTTTCCTGTCTATGCGACGGGCCCAGTGCCCTCCACATCAGTAGGGCACTACCGCTTCGGCGGCGTGAACATTCCGATCCAGTGCGATGGCGTTGCTGTTTCAGCAAACGACATTATTGTTGCCGATCAAGATGGTGTTGTCGTTGTTCCTCGAGAACACGCAGCGGATGTCCTCCTTCTGGCGCAGAAACTCGACAACAGCGAACATTCGATGTACCCCTTCATCGAGAAATTCCATTCGATTACTGAAGCGGTCAAGCAATTTGGCAGAATCTAGCGAATGATCTTCTTATTGCTTCGCGAATCTACAGCACGAGGTTAGTCATGGTCTCTGGAACTGATTCAAGCAAGCTGTCTCGACGCAAGTTCCTTACAGGATCACAAGTAGCGCTCGCATCGATCGCCATCTCTCCTCTTGTGGCTGCTGAAAGCTTTGCTTCCGCGGGGCCGAAGACAGTTCCGTCAGCGGATGACTACTACGCAAAGCTTGGTATCGAAACCATCATTAATGCTGCTGGAACGTACACCTATCTCACAGCCGCCGTCATGCCTCCGCAGGTGCAGCGTGCTGTGGCACATGCCGCGCTTCATCCCGTTTTTCTCAAGGACTTACAACGGGCCTCTGGCGAGTACCTCGCAAAACGTCTCCGCTGCGAGGGAGCTGTCGTCACATCAGGCGCATCCGCCGCGCTGACCCTCGCCACTGCAGCTTGTATTATGTCCGCAAACGGAGTCACGCCGGAGCAAATCCCAGAGAATGTAGGCACGATAAAGAACGAAGTCATCGTCCAGAAGGCTCACCGATATGAGTATGATCACGCCATGTTGCTTTGTGGCGTGAAGATCGTAGAGGTCGTTACAATCGATGACTATAGAAGCGCATTCACATCGAAGACGATCATGACAAATTTCTTCAACTCTGCGGAGCATGGCGAGATCGATCGTCAAACGTGGCTCGATGTCGCTCACCAGCATAATGTCCCCTGCCACATGGATGCCGCTGCTGATATGCCCCCGATTGAGAACCTCTGGAAGTACACCGGCATGGGTTACGATCTCGTCTGCTTTTCAGGTGGGAAAGGCATCCGCGGCCCACAAAACGCTGGTCTCCTGCTCGGCAAGAAACACCTTACAGATCTTGCTGTCACCAACAACAACCCCAACTCCGATGCAGTTGGTCGTGGTATGAAGGTTGCGAAAGAGCAGATCGTTGGCATGGTCGCCGCCGTCGATTGGCTGCTTGAGCAGAGCGACGAGGCTAATCAGGCCGAGTACATGCGCCGTGCGGACATCATCGCCAAATTCGTCAAAGACATCCCAACGATGCAAACGGATATCTTTATGCCCGAGATCGCCAACCGTGTTCCCCACCTCATTCTTACGTATGATCCGCTTGTAGTTGGCATCACGCCACAGGCTGTGCAGGAGCTTCTCCGCACGCAACGTCCGCAGATTGAACTCAATCCCGCAACGGGATCGACTGGCCGTCTCGGCACTCATTCCAACCAGAACACTATCGTCGTAGGCACGTGGATGCTGCAGCCCGGTGAAGCCGAGATCGTCGGTCGTCACCTCCACGCCGCTCTCTCGAGAGCCAAGGCCTGAGTACTTCATCGTTCTATCGAAGATTCGAAAGCCGAAAGGAAGTTAGTCATGGAAAAGCAATCACGAAGAGGGCTACTCAAGAATGCAGCCAAGGCCGCCGCAGTCGCGACGGGCGGGATGATGCTGGGCACAGCAGCAGAAGCACAAACCTCCGGAAAACTTGAGAAGAAGTCGTACCCCGTAAAGACAAACGCGGATGTAGCACCCGGCGCTGCACCTTTGTTTTCAAGCGCTGTTTCGTTTGGCAATCTGCTGTTTCTCGCTGGAGTGGGAGCGCATTTCAAAGGCACGGTAGAAGAGCATACCAAGCATGTTCTCGATGAATTAGAAAAGACACTCGTCGGAGCTGGCTCTTCGATGGAGAAGGTTCTCAAAGTGAACGTGTATCTGAACGACATCAATGACTGGGCCAAGATGAATACCGTCTACGGTGGTCGCTGGGGCAGTATCCCTCCCGTCCGTACCACGATTGCCCCTGCGGGCGGCATCCCTGGCAACTCACTCGTAGAGATCGACCTGATCGCTTACATCTAGATCGACCAATCAGCAGTAGCTTCAACATGATTCAAGGAAAGGAAACATCATCTCCATGTCTCTCTTTCGCACGACACGCTGGTCACGGCGCGAAGTCCTTAAGCAATCCGGAATTATCTCTGCCCTGGGAGCTGCGAGTGCTGCATCACCACTCGCGGCGAACGCGTTCATGCAAGCCGATGCTGCGACTCACAAGCTTCCGGCTCGTAGTGGGACGAGTTCCGACAATCTCTTTACGAGTATTGGCGTTCGGCCGATTGTGAACGGCCACGGTACGTTCACCATCATCAGCGGCTCGCGTTCCCTGCCCCAGGTCAAACAAGCTATGTACGACGCGTCCTTCTACTTCGTCCACCTTGACGAGCTAATGGATGCTGTCGGCAAAGAACTTGGCCAGCTTACCGGTGCCGAATGGGGCATCGCCACGACCGGCTGTGAGGCCGCCATCGCTCTCGCCACGATTGCATGCATTGCTGGAACCGATCCGGAGAAGTCGCAAGCGCTTCCCTACATAAAGGGTCGCGATCAGGTCATCATACCGAAGCACTCCCGAAACCCTTATGACTTCGGCGTTCGCATGACTGGAGCCGAAGTGGTCGAGGTCGATTCAGCTGAGGAGCTTCGCGGTAAGCTCTCAGAACGAACCGCAATGATCTACATCTTGTCGAGCCCGCTTGCCGAGAGTGGTCCGCTGAGTATTCCAAGTATCTGCGCCATCGCCAAGGAGAAGGGCATCCCCGTTTTCGTTGACGCCGCAGCCGAAGAGCCGCTCGTCCCCAACATTCACATCCAGCACGGCGCAACACTGGTTGGCTACTCAGGCGGTAAATGTATGCGCGGGCCACAATCCTCCGGCATGCTCATCGGCCAGAAGGATCTCTGCCGAGCTGCGTACTTTCAAGCTGCACCGCACCATAACTACGGACGCGCCTACAAATGCAGCAAGGAAGAGATCATGGGGCTGCTGGCCGCCGTTCGCCAGTGGTACAAGCGTGATCATGCTGCCGAGCAGCGCGAATGGCTCTCCTGGCTACAGTTCATCGAATCCCGCGTGAAGAGTGTTCCCTCGATCACCACTGAATACCTGCAGCCGGAAGATCTTTCTAATCGCTCACCACGTCTCCGCATTCACTGGGACGCTAACGTTCTCAAGATTACGGGCACGGAGATGTTCGCGCGCCTTGATGCCGGAACCCCGCGCATCCTTGTCGACGGCGGTACCGGCACACGGCCGGACAAGATGGCTAGCACCCTCACGATCATGCCCTACATGATGGACCCGGGCGAAGAACGCATTATCGCCGATGCCATCTACGAAGGGTTGACTAAGCCTGGCAAGTACGAGAATCCGCTCGTGCCCGCGGGTACGCCGGCGACGGTGAAAGGCACATGGGCAGTGTCGATCCAATATTCCCGCGGAATGGGCGAGCAACACTTCACTCTTGATCAAACAGGAAATACGCTTACAGGCGTGCAGCAGGGCGAGCTCTACAAGACAGCCCTTCAGGGTTCGATCCATGCCAATGAGATCGAACTGCACAGCAGCATGGCGGTCAGCGGGAACTCCGTCCCTTGGAACTTCCGCGGCACCGTTCAGGGGAACAGTATGAGCGGGACCGTCCACTTGGGCGAATACGGCGAAGCTTCTTGGAAGGCTGCGCGCGCCTAAACGATGATGCACAGCATATAGAACGAATTAGCCGATTGGAGAAACATGTCCCAGAAGTCCGAAGTCAGGAGTTCCAAGCCTCGCACATCAATTCGAAGAATTATCGTCGGCTCGGCTGCGTTTCTTTTCTTCGCAACTAGCGGCCTCTTCGCGCAGTCTGCAGCACCGGCTTACGATCTTGTACTCCGCGGTGGTCACGTACTCGATGATAAGAATCACATCGATGCGCTGATGGATGTGGCTATCAAAGATGGGAAGATCGCCAAGGTGGCGGCACATATTCCTTCGACCGATGCCTTGAAGACCATTGATGCAAAAGGGCTTTATGTCACGCCTGGTCTGATTGATATTCACGTCCACGTCTACGCCGGCACAGGCGAGCGCAACTCCTACGCGGGCGATAACAGCGTCCCGCCGGACGGCTTCACCTTTCGTGTCGGCGTCACAACCGTTGTCGATGCGGGCTGTTCCGGATGGCGTAACTTTGAAGACTTCAAAGATCGCATTATCGACCGGTCAAAGACGCGGGTCTTCGCGATGCTGAATATTGTGGGCTCCGGTATGCGCGGAGCGCTCTACGAAAACAACACGAGTGACATGGATGGTGAGGCTACAGCAGCCATGGCTCTCAAATACCCTCAGACCATCGTCGGAATCAAAACGGCGCACTTCGCAGGTCCCGAATGGACACCGGTGGAGCAGGCAGTTATCGCCGGAACCAAGGCCAACATTCCAGTTATGGTGGATTTTGGCGTAGATCGTCCGACGCGGCCGATCTATGATCTCATGACTCAGAAGATTCGCCCCGGTGACATCTACACCCACATGTACTCTGGCATTCGCCAGGAGCAGGACCTCACCACTCTTGGCCCAAGCAAGGCCATGATCGAAGGTCGGAAGCGCGGCATCTACTTCGACGTTGGCCAAGGAGGCGGAAGCTTTAAGTGGTCCCTAGCCGTCCCGATGATCAAAGCGGGTTTTATCCCTGATTCCATCTCTACCGATCTTCACATCACTAGCATGAACTCGGGCATGAAGGATGAACTTAACGTAGCTGACAAAATCCTCGCTATAGGCGTCCCGCTCAAGGAGGTTGTAGCCGAGATGACCTCCCATCCGGCACATGAGATTCGCCATGACGAACTAGGCAACCTGTCAGAAGGTTCCATTGCAGATATAGCTGTGCTTCGCCTGGAGGCAGGCAACTTCGGGTTCACGGACATGATCGACAAGCGACTCCATGGAAAGCATAAGCTCTCTTGCGAGTTGACCATCAAGGACGGCAAGATTGTCTACGATCTGAATGGTATGAGCGCTGATCTGTGGACAGCAAAACCTGGTCCGAATGACGCAGAAGCATATCGGTGGAGTAGCTTTGCTCCGCGACCGAAATCAGCCACCCCGGTTGAGAACCACTAACCCTCGACAGATATTCCGGTCTGCGATCGAATGAGCTGCTGGATAATCCAGCAGCTCATTTGCTTCATACCGACTACGACGTGCGCTCGACGAGCTGATCCTCGTCGGCGATGAGCGCGACTGTCGCCATCCCCAGAAATAAGCCATGTTCCACAACACCCACCATGGCACGTATCTTGTCGGCCAACATTCGCGGATCGGCAATTGGCCCGTTCTTACAATCCAAGATGAAGTTGCCTTCGTCGGTGATGTAATAACCACCAGCAGAGGTCCTACGTGGAAGTACCTCGAAGCCAAGATCAGATAGGCTCCGCATAACGAGCGGACAAGCCATTTGGATTACTTCGACTGGCACCGGAAATCCGCCGAGGTGATCAACAACTTTGCTCTTATCTGCAACAACAATGAACTTCTTCGCGGCGCTCGCCACAATCTTTTCTCGCAGGAGCGCACCGCCACCACCCTTAATCAAAGCCAGGCCAGGTGCTACCTCGTCTGCGCCGTCTACCGCTACATCAAGGTAAGGGCATTCCTCAAAGTTCGTTAGAGTAATCCCAAGCGAAGTGGCTAGTTCCTCACTTGCCTTGGAGGAAGCAATGCAGCGAACATGTAGGCCGGTTCGGACTCGCTCCCCGAGTTCTCTGATGAAGAGGGTGGCTGTCGACCCCGTACCCAGGCCGACGGCCATCCCATCTTCGATAAAGCTGAGTGCGCGACGTGCCGCAAGTAGCTTTGCTATCTCATGTGCCATAAAGATCATGCTAAACGACAAGGACGACCTCAAGGAGCATGAGCAGCGTTGGACTCGACATATGTCAATTATTTTGCGGCATCAGCGTAGTTCGGGGTGCCAATAGTGGTTGCGCAGGAATGACCGTCGGGTTCTCGTTTGCAACCAGGAGCAGGCAGAAGGCTTTCAGGCGGAAGCAATTGCGTTACTTGAGGCAATTGAGGCGCGCATTTGAGACACATGGGCCGATAGTTATGTTCCTGGCATTGACCCGAAAAGGCCCCTCTCATCATGGCAGGGGCCTTTAGTACGACAGTGACAAGCAGCTAACGCTTAGAACGCATAACGAAGACTGAACTGGAACTGACGGTCAGCGCCGTAAGTACCACCCTTGGTCTTGCTCTGACCGAATGTTCCGGAGGTTGGATTGGTATCCGGATTGTCCGCTGTTGGATGATTGAGGACGTTGAAGCCTTCTCCACGAAACACAACCGTGTGATTCTGCAGCCGTTCGAACGGATGAAATGTCTTGTTAAGGGCGAAGCTGTAGTTCTGAAAGCCCGGCCCGTCGATCTGATTGCGAGATCCACGCGGCGCGAATGTTCCAGGAAGAGGGGCTGCGAAGACGGACGTATTGAACCAGGTAGCCGTACTAGTCTGGCCTGCAAACGCTTTACTCGTGACGACTGGAGCGGTATGCCGATACAACTGCGTCCCCGAGCCAGTGCCGACACCTGCAAAGTCATTACCGAGAGACACATTCAGAGGAGGACCAGTCTGCGCCTGTAGCGTGCCGGAGAACTGCCAGTTGCCAAGAGTTGCGCGATTGATCAGGTGGCTGGAGTGGTTGAACTGATCGATGTTGTAGACGAAGTTCGAAACAAAGACATGGCGGATGTTGAAATCACTCCGACCATAGTAAGTCGACTTGTCGAAGGCATTAGGAAGTTGCGTGCCGTTCGACGATCCGAAGTCAGTGCTGTTCGACCAGGTATAAGCAACGCCGAAGAGCAGACCCTTGCTCAGACGGCGCCGCAGGTTGAGTTGCAGCGCGTTGTACATCGACGAGCCACCATTGGTCGCCTGGTTGATATTCGAGAAGCCCTTATACTGCCGCAGGGCGTCGGTTGCGACACCCTTGTTCGCAGTCTGTAGCGTGGTGCCAAGCGGCAGTTGGTTTAGATTGATGAGCCCTTCCAGGTGGAGGCCGCGGCGTCCCGCATAGGACATCGAGAAGACTCCAAGGGCCGGAAGCTCTTGTTCAATTGTAAGATTCCAGTTGTATGCCTCAGGACTCGGATAGTTGAAGGCCTGCGAAGAGTAGTTGAATGGGAAATTGTTCGCTCCTACACCGCCGGGGCTGTTTGCCTGTCCAAGGCTGACGGTGGATGAGGGTTGGAACGGCGCGTTGCCACCTGTGAAGACGTTATCGGTAATGCCGAGCCGCTGCACATACCGTCCGCCACCAGCACGAACAACCATAGAGGGCGTCACCTGGTAGGTGAACCCAACACGAGGCTGAATGTCACTCTTGACGGTTGGAGAGTAAGCATTGCTGAATCCACGAAACAGATTTTGGAAGCCGGCGAGGATGGTGGGATCGACGTGTCCTGCTGCACTCGATGGAAATCCGCTGCCCGGGATGACAACTCCGTTATAACGATCGCCACCTGTCACTACGTCAGTGACAGGATTAACAGTGACGGCATTCGCAGGATTGTAAGCTGACGGATCGAAGACTGACTGGTTACCCCACTTTGCGTAGTAGGGATTGAAGAAGCTGTATCGGAGACCCGCTTCGATAACAAGCTTAGGTGTGGCGCGCCATTGATCCTGGAGAAAGCCCTCGTACATAGTACTGCGATAGAGCGTGTACGAACGCTGACCGATCTCTCCGTAGCTATCGAAAAGGCCTTCAGCTGCGTTCGCAACACCGATCTTCGTAGTCGTGCCGCCGGTGCGGCTATCTGTAAAGGTGAACTTCCCATTTTGATTGTTGGTTGAACCAGGAGTGTTCGAGACCGTGATCTGGTCAAAGTTATTCTCGCCCGCGTACTCAAAATTGAAGCCGGCCTTGAAGGTGTGGTTGCCGAATACCTTTGTGACGTTATCGGCAGCGTTGTAAACGATACCGCCGGAGTGCGATGGGTAGGGGCCGCCGTCAAGAAGATCGAAGTTCGGAAGGCTAATCGTAGGAATCTTGTTTGGTATTGTCTTGGTTGCGGCGGAATAGAGGTAGGGATAGTTGATCCCGTACTTTGTTCGGTCGTAGAGGCCGCTGGAGGTGTCGATGTTGATCGTGACGTGGTCTGCAGCAGCAGACGCAACAAACTCGTTAATCAGGGACGGCGACACAGTCCACTCATAGTGCAAAACACCAATTTGATTTGGGCGAATGAATATGCGTGGATTGCGATTAAAGTTGCCGTAGTGCGGGGTGTAGTCGTGGTAGTTGTAGTTCAGCACTGAGAATCGTATCCGATGTGCCTCAAAGGGAACGAAGTCGATAACCAGCGAATCTTTGCGTTGAGTCTGTTGCTCTGTTGCTGCATCTACCCAGTTGTAGTTCGAACCCGCTGCGTTCGGATCGGGAAAAGCTCGAAGCAGTGCAAGTCCGTTGGCGCTTAGGTCAGACGCAGGGATAACATTACCGGCGTATGCTGCTCCCGTTGTGGGGTTTACGATTTGACTTGTCCCGCCGTAGAAGATATTTGGAGCCAGTAGCTCGCTGAAATTTCCAACGCGCATCAGTTCTGTCGGAACTCTGCGAAATACGGTGTCATCATTGTTGTACTTCAGGTACTCCTGCCCAGCTAGAAAGAAGAGCTTTCTTCTGTCCTGGTTAAAATGACCGGGGATGAAGACTGGTCCGTTAAGATTCCATCCATACTGATTGAAACGGAAGCCTGGTGGTTTATTCCGAATATTAGCTGCATTCGTTGGAAGCTTGCGCTGCCAGGTGTTTGCGTTGAGAACTGTATTGCGAAAGTACTCGTAGGCCGATCCATGAAAGGTACTGGTACCGCTTCTCGGCACGATACGAACCTGGCCGCCGGAGGTGCGTCCGTACTCTGCCTGGTAGCTGTTTGTCAGGATCTGTACTTGGGAGGTGGAATCTACGTCTGCTACACCGACACTGGTTCCATTGGATCGTGTGCGAACGGCCGGGGCACCATCGATAGTGATCAGGCTCTCCTGGCTCCGGGCACCGCCAATGTTGACTCCGTTGTCCAGGCCGAAAGCGAACGAGGCCATTGAGGCATTACGCACGACGCCAGGTTCAAGTTGCGATAGATAGAGGGGGTTGCGTCCGTTGAGTTGAATGCTCTTCACCTGCTCTTGAGTGACGAGCTGCCCCACCGATGCGCTTTCCGTCTGCACTGTATTCGCGTTAGCTTCGACAGTCACCGTCGACGATGACTCTCCGACTTTCAAGCTAAAATCGACGCGCTTACCAATACTCGGATCAACGTGCACATCGTTTAACAACGCTGACTGGAAGCCATTCGCCTCAACGCGAACAGTGTAAATACCAGTTTGCACACTTGGGACCGTGAAGTTACCGCTCTCATTGGTGGTAATAACTTGTTCAGCGCCAGTGGCATTGTTTCGTATCGTGATCTTTGCGTTCGGCAGTAACGCTCCCGATTTATCAGAAACCGCTCCTGAAAGCGAAGAACTGTCCGACTGCGCAGATAGACTTGCAGGAAATAGTCCAATCACACTCCCCAGGACAATACTGGGGAGCAACAAATATCTAAATCGCATGTGTAGCCTCCAAGTGGAACAATGCTCAGTGAGCGATCTTCTTATCGTTGCCGACAACTAAACTTGCTTTTTCGGAACGCCCACTTGTAGTGGAGTATGGATGGCAATGTCAATCCCCTTTTTGCAGTAGCTCTGTAATTCACAGAGTCTTTACTGAAGGTGGGTTCAGTGTTCAACCTAAAGGATGAGAAGGCACCTTCGACTGCGAACCTCCGTCAGCCCTGAAAAGGTCATGGAGTGCCTTCCCCGCTCTTTACCTATGTCGCCGACCATCTGAATAGCTTCGGCCTCGCGTATCTCCATATCGTGGAGCCGCGTGTGAAGGGAAACACTACGATCAATGACGGCCAGGCACCTGTCGCGACAGAGCAGTTAAGAAAGGTCTTCAAGGGCAAGATCGTAGCGGCTGGCGGTTTTGAGCCGGACACTGCAGAGATAGCTGTTGAAAGTGGCATCGCGGATGCAGTCGCGTTCGGTCGCCATTTCATTGCAAATCCCCACCTGCCATTTCGCATCAAGCAAGGGCTTACTCTCACGACACGATCGCAACACCTTCTACACCTTCGACTCGATTGGTTATAACGATTACGCCTTCGCCACCGAGCCTGTCTTGCCATAGGGTCAGGCCCTCCGTGTAGGCCTCGGTGAGCGGTAGGTCTGCATACTCGCTGGCCGAGGCTTTTACTCGACATCCGAGGCCAATAGGCTCAGGTATGCCTCGCCTGTACGGTCGAGTCAGAAAGACTATGTTTCTCACGAAAGCGACGATACCGGTTCAGAAGAGATGCTGGTCCGCGGGCTCTGAGAAAAACAAGGTTTCCTTCGAAGCGTTTCTCCTCGATAATCGCTCCTCCTTCAAGAGAAGCAAGGATAGATCCTTCGGACTGCGGTAGCCGGAAGCTGGATTCGATCAACGGGTCGACAACAAGGGCGGCATCGATCGCAATCAGAAGCTTTTCCAACCCAGTGTGCTGAAGCGAAGAAACTGGAATCGCTTCTCGATCGCGTGAAAGGTGGGCGAGTTCCTGAGCTGGGACAAGATCTATCTTGTTCAAGACCTGGACAACAGGCTTGGTTGAGACGGCAAGCTCGGCTAAGACCTTCTCCACCTGAGTTTTCTGCTCCTCGCGCATGGGGCTGGCAGCGTCCTGCACATGGAGAAGAATCTCGGCTCGCTCCACCTCTTCCAGTGTGGCGCGAAAGCTCGTAACCAGAGTGTGGGGAAGGTTGCGGATGAAGCCAACAGTGTCGGAGAGCAGAATCTTGCGGCGAGATGGAAGCTGCAACTGCCGGAGCTTTGGGTCGAGCGTAGCAAACATCCGGGCCGATTCAAGAACGCCTGCTTCAGTGAGCGCATTGAACAGGGTGCTCTTACCAGCGTTGGTATAGCCGACGAGTGCGACCACGGGAACTGGGACTGCCTCGCGGCGCTGTCGCTGCTGATGACGAATGCGTCGAACATCATCGAGTTGAGTCTTGATATGGTCGATGCGAAGGTTGATCTTGCGACGATCGGTCTCGAGTTGCGTCTCACCCGGACCGCGGGTCCCGATGCCGCCACCAAGCTGCGACATGGCGCGACCACGGCCAGCGAGGCGGGGCAGTTGGTATTCAAGCTGCGCGAGTTCGACCTGAAGCTGACCTTCGCGAGTCCGGGCGTGCCGAGCGAAGATATCGAGGATGAGTTGCGAACGGTCGATCACGTGACAAGGTAGTCGCGATTCGATATTGCGGAGCTGCGAAGGCGTAAGATCGTGATCGAAGAGAACAAGCGAGGCGTTGGCGGAAGCTACCACCTCAACAATCTCGTCGAGCTTGCCTTGACCGACGAGGCTGGAGGGATCTGGTTTCTGCCGTCGTTGTACGAGAGTCGCGGCGATCGTCGCACCGGCTGATCGCGCCAGTTCTTCGAACTCCGCACGGCTCGCGTCCAGGTCGAGCGTGGAGGCCGCCACATCCTCAAAAAGGTCTTCTTCGCCAGCCACGACGGCAGCCGCGGTGCGGGCAAGTCGAGCCGCTGCGGTAAGCTGCTTGCGCTTGCGCAGTTCGCCGGTGAACTCGACCACGACGATTACGGCAAGTTCCTGCTGAGTTTGCGAGGTGCGGAGTTCGCGAGCAAGAAGTGCCGCATCCTGGGCCTCACTTGCTTCAACGAGACTACGACGAACGGTCTTTCCGCGATTCCGACGCGATGGCGCTTGTTCTGGGGCGGCCTCAGGCGAAGCCTTCTTGCTGGTCAAAGTTGTCTCAATTCACGGCCGAATTCCGGCCTACTCCTAATGATACTGAATGAACAGCGTCAGTCTCCACTTGCACCCCCGGCTAACACTGCGAAAAAATCTGGGCATCAATACCGACGACAAGATCGTGATTTGGTACGATTTGCTTCAGTTCTAATCCATAGATCTTCAGCGCGAGTGTAGCCTTGAGGAGAAGCACTACTCGGCATCATTATGAGGTCTCCTTGAACCAGACGTTTTTCCGTTGCGCTCTTCTTACTGGTCTCCTTGCAGCAACCTTGAACTCCAGCTTCAGCCAGCAGCCAGTCGTCGACCAGACGAAGCCACTTCCTCTCAGTCAACCTCGGCCCAGTGCGGCGACGATTCAGGGATGGAAGTCGCGGCGCTTCGGCATGTTCATTCACTTTGGACTTTACTCGGAGCTTGGCGGCGTCTGGCAAGGCAAGCAGATCGACAATGGATACAGCGAGCAGATCATGGCGAACGCACCAATTCCTCGTGATCAGTACGCAAAGCTTGCCAGCAGCTTTAATCCTGCAAACTTTGATGCCGACGCGATCGTCGCATTGGCTAAGGCGGCAGGAATGCGCTTCATCGTGGTGACTGCAAAGCATCATGACGGCTTCAGCATGTTTGCGACGAAGCAGTCCGACTTCAACATCGTTGAAGGCACGCCGTATCACAAAGATGTAGTCAAACAACTATCAGAGGCCTGTGCACGGGGAGGTCTCAAGTTCGGGGTGTATTACTCGACGATCGATTGGCATGCCCCAACGGGTAGCCCGTACATCGAGGGAAACAGCAACCCCATCTCCGACGATCACGCAAAGTTCAACCGTGCACAGTTGACCGAATTGCTCACAGGCTACGGCCCGCTCAGTGAGATCTGGTTCGATATGGGCAAGCCTACGCCAGAGCAGAGTCAAAGCTTTGCGCAAACGGTTCATCGGCTTCAGCCCGCGACGATGGTCTCGGGACGCGTCTTCAACTACCAGGGTGACTTTACCGTCATGGGCGATAACGAGGTTCCGAAATTTGCGATCGACGAGCCGTGGCAGACTCCGGCCTCGATCTACGGCGAGACGTGGGGTTACCGCTCCTGGCAGAAGCATGGCGAGGTTGCAGACAAGGTCCACGAGAAGATACTCGAGTTGGTCACGGTAGTAAGCGGTGGCGGCAACTACATTCTGAACATTGGGCCGAAGGGAGATGGCTCCGTCGTTCCGTTTGAATCGCAGGTGCTTCAGGGGATGGGCAGTTGGGTCAAGGCGAACGGTGCGGCTATCTTTGGCTCACCGAATGATGTGCCCGGAGGTTCACCATTTCAGAACCTGAATTTCGGATATGCGACTCTCGGTAAAACTCACCTATACCTCTTCGTAAAGTCTCTCCCTGCCGATGGCAAACTCCTCCTTCCAGGCGTTGCGCCTGGAACTCATCTTGGACAACCGTACCTTCTCGGTCATGAAAGACTCCGTTCAGGAAGTGTTGACTTATCCCCCGAAGGGGCAACAGTGGAAGTCGCCGACTTACTGAAGCAAGCATCCACCGAGTTCTTGCCAGTGGTAGTGGTTCCGTTTACAGGAAGCTTCAACATCACGCCAGCCCAAACCATTCGCCCCGATTCGAAGGGCGAGATGACGTTGCCACCCGATAAGGCAGACTCATTTTTCAACTACAACGGACGCGGCTACGAAGCTCCTGCAACCCTCTACAAACTTCGCTGGTGGATCGCCTCCAAGCCTGGAACATACCAGGTGGCCGTCCACTATAACAAGGTTGCGACCGCTGGAACAATGACCCTTCTGATTGGAGGCCAGCATAGACAGGTGCTCCTGGAAGCTGGCAGCGGAGAGGGCGTCTGGACGGGAGATATCCCCATCACAGCCGGCTCCGCGCGTACCGGCGGCGATCAACGCGTTGAGGTGACACCGCCCGAACCCTTCTACAAAGGCACGCCTCTACCGGTGAAGATCATTGCAGTGTCCATGTCTCTAAAGCAATAAGTCCAAGGTGTACAAGCTTCAGCATGTAGATCTGGAGTCCTTGCGTAGATACGTCAAGACTCCAGACAACATGCGAACAGACGTTACGACGTGATAACGCGAATCACATGGACATGCTTACCGGGGGCCTGCGCCGGAAGCGTGAGTCGAACTTCTCCATCAGCCTGCTGGAACGTGATTGGCTGTCCGGTGGCAAGCATGTGAGCAGACTGAATCTTCGGCTTAATCCCCTTGATTTGCAGAGGACCGGACGGACAGTCGAAGACATGAACGAAAATATCGTTGCGCTTCGTCGTGGTGCGATAAGCTACCTCACCCTGGATGGGTCCAAACGTGGTGCCGTAGATCGACTCGCCATTGAGCGCCATCCATTCTCCAATTCCCTGCAGGCGCTCCTGAAACTCTGGCTGAATGAGCCCATCCGGCTGCGGGCCAATGTTGAGAAGGAAGTTGCCACCCCGGCTCGTCACCTCGACAAGACCGCGGACAAGATCCTGCGTCGACTTGAACTTGGTGTCATGGATGTTGTAGGCCCAGGTTTCATTAATCGTCATGCACGTTTCCCAAAGCTGGAAGTCGGCCGACGAGGGTACGCCACCCTTGAATTCTCCCTGGATGCTGGAGTCGGCTCCACGCATACGAACATCTTTGGTGGGAATGGACTTAGGAATAAACTGCTCCGGGGTCACATAATCAGCGGTGAGACCGATGCGGTCATTGATGAGGGTAGGCGGCTGAAGCTTATGGATCAGGTCAAGGAATCGCTGACCGTCGTACTTCTCCTGATGGTTTAGGCCGTCAAACCAAACAACCCGGACATCACCATATCGCGTGAGGAGTTCTGTAAGTTGGAGTTGCATATAGGCAAGATAGGAAGACCACTCGGGACGTTCCGGCTGTCCGTTCCAGTTGTCGCGAGCGAGCTTGGTGGTATCCCGAAAACCGGGATGATGAAGGTCAGGTGGCGAATAATAGAAGCCGAGCTTCATATTGCGACGCGCGCAAGCATCTGACAACTGCTTGACGATGTCCTTCTTGTACGGCGTGTTGGTGATCTTGTAGTCCGTATAGGAAGAGTCGAACATGCAGAAGCCGTCGTGATGTTTTGTCGTGAAGACCATGTACTCCTGACCTGCGGTGCGAGCCAGGTCAATGAAGTGGTCGGGATCGTAGTGAACTGGATTGAAGCGCTGTGGCAGAGCGCGGTACTCAGCTTCCGAGATCTGCCAGTTCCCTGGCTGCATAATCGGCCAGGACGCCTCGACGCTTCGGAGCGAGTATGGACCCCAGTGGATAAACATCCCGAACTTCGCCTCGCGGAACCAGGCGGTGTGCTCATCTTCCAAGGTGCTGCCGAAGGCGGGACGAGGAAGAAAAGGCAAACTAGCTGTGGCAACACCAGTTTGGAGAAATCGGCGACGATCAAACATTTGAGCGCTCATTTGAATGGAACGGTAGTTTGTCGCTCACATATCTGTCAAGTTGCAAGCCAAAGTTCAGGATTCGATTCGGGAACTCCCTACCCATCACAAATCTGAGCGCTCATTAGCTCCTAATCTGTATGGAACACTTCCTCCAGTGCCGTCCACCATTCTCCTTCGCCGTGGGTCGCTAGTGGCTCCTGCATCGGGTCCATGATGGCCCACCACTCCTGGGTCTTCGGATCGGCGGCCATTTTCTGCATATCGGCCTTATAGTCTTGCCCGACATATTCGAAATAGGCAAAAAGGGTTCCGGCATGCAGAAAGATCGAATAGTTGTGGATGTTGCAGGCTGCGATGCGCTCCAGGACCTCTGGCCAGACAGCCCGATGGTGGGTCTTGTAAGACGCTTCAGCCTCGGGACGAAGCCTGATTGCCATTCCATATCGCTTCATAAATTCTCCTTTGCGGAACGTTCAAGTGCTTAAGTGCTCGTTGACGCCACCGATTCGGCTACTGTACGCTCTGGCTTGCAAGTATAAGCGCCTATGCGAAAACCTAAACAAGCAGACCCGTCTGGTGAAACGCTCATCAAGTATGAGCTTGCCAGTTCACTACGTCAGGAGATCGTAAATGGCGCCCTGCTGCCGGGAGTGCGGATCGTGGAGGGGACATGGGCGCGCAAGTTCAGTGTCGCTCAAGGTTCAATTCGCGAGGCAATCAACATCCTGGCGCAGGAAGGATTTGTTACGAAGGCTGCCGGCCGCAGCGCCCGGGTGGTGAGCTTCAGCGAAGAAGACGTGCTTGACCTCTACGCCCTCCGAGGAGCGCTTGAGGGAGTAGCAGCGCGCCTCGCTGCGGAGAAAAAGCCGGATACCGGGTTGCTGGAGCGAGCGCTGGCGGCTATGCGAGTCGCAGCCACACGCGACAAAGGAGAGGATCTTCTGGATAGCGATCTGGCCTTCCATCTTGAACTGTGCCGGTTGTCGGGGAACAGCTACATCGTTGACCACGCCCGGCGGGTGCTCCTGCCATTCTTTGCCTTCGTGCGAATCCGTCTGATCGCAAGCGGACAAGGGACAGGGGCCTGGGGAAGAGATCTCGAAGCGCATCAGCGCATCATCGATCTGCTCAACGAGGGTGAAGGTGATGTCGTGGAGCAATATGTGCGCCGCGTAATGGCCCGATTTTCAACGACGGCGTACAAGAACTGGGAGAAGAAGCCCATGCTCTCCACGCGCTCTGGACGTTAGCGCAGCCCGCTAAGGGCCGCCACTATTCGACAAGTAGCAGACGACAAAGCACAGCGTGAATGGGAGACAGTTTGGGCGCTTATTCGATTGATCGTATTTCGAGCTTCGATGCAAGGTATCCGCTGCCCGCCGGCGCGGGGAGCGACGCCGTCCATACAGATCCGGAGTACTGTCTGGCGGTCACGCAGCTACACTCTTCGCAAGGCGAGATAGGATCGGGCTTTGCGCTGACCCTGGGTGAAGGAAACCGATTGGTGTGTGAGGCGATCGAGCTGCTAGCGCCTCCACTCCGGGGCATGCCAATTGAGGATCTGATGGCGCAGTTTGGCCGCGTGGCAAGAGAGCTTGCCGATGATCCAAAGCTTCGCTGGCTGGGCCCCCACAAAGGTGTGGTGCACCTTGCGCTGGCTTCGATCACGAATGCGTGCTTCGATCTGTGGGCAAAGAGCCGCGGCGTTCCGCTCTGGAAGTTGCTGCTCGATCTGACGCCGGAGGAAGTAGTCCGGCTCTTGGATCTGAGCTACCTGGATGAGGTCATGAACGAGGAGCAGGCGATTGAACTGCTGCAAACTGAGGCCTACTCGCGGAGCACCCGCGAGGGAGTGCTGCAAACAGGGTATCCAGGCTACGACACGTCCGTTGGTTGGATGGCCTATGACGATGCAAAGGTTAAACACCTCACAGAGCAAGCCATTGCGCGGGGTTTTACGGCGTTCAAATTGAAGGTCGGATCGAAGGATCACGAACGCGATTTGCGACGTGCGGCAATGCTGCGGGAGTGCGCGGGCGATGCGGGTACGGTCATGTTCGACGCAAATCAGCAATGGACTCTGCCCGTAGCGCGAACCATGTGTGCTGAGTTGGTAAAATTGAAGCCATTGTGGATCGAGGAGCCGACGCACCCGGACGATGTAGTGGCACATGCAACGCTGGCGCGCGAGATCGCTCCAGTAAAAATCGCGACCGGGGAACACATCCCAAATCGGGTGGTCTTCAAGAACTTCATAGAGTCAGCCGCGGTGCACTACGTGCAGGCAGACTGCACACGACTGGCAGGGGTAAGTGAATTTCTAGCGGTGAGCCTGTTAGCGCGTAAGTTCAAGCTGCCGGTGGTGCCACACGTCGGTGATATGGGGCAGATTCATCAGCATTTAGTGATCTTCAACCATATCGCGATGGGGCATGAGGCGCAGTTCCTGGAACACATCCCTCACCTGCGCTCCCACTTCTTACTGCCGGCAGAGGTCGAGCGAGGATACTACCGAACGCCGCAGGAGCCCGGCTCTTCGAGTGATCTCAAAGAGCTAGCCAGCCGGAGTGGTCAATGAACGCTACCATGTTTAGCGGCATCGGCCTCACAATGGTCGCGGGCATCATGGCAGGTAACTGCATGCTGCCCATGAAGTTTGCGCGCCGTTGGCGGTTCGAGCACATGTGGCTGGTCTTCAGCATCGTCTCGCTATTGATCTTGCCGTGGGGCCTGGCGCTCACAAATGTGCATGACCTGCTGAAGGTCTACCGAATACTTCCGCTAGGGGTGATGGTCGGACCGGTGCTATTCGGTGTCGGCTGGGGAATCGCACAGATACTCTTCGGGATCTCCGTACGGCGGCTTGGCATGGGCGTTGGCTATGCGACGATCGTCGGGCTCGGTGCAGTCTTCGGAACACTGGTTCCTCTCTTCGCCGGGCAGCGAGCACTTGTATCGCATACGGCGGTCGTGGCTATCCTGCTGGGCGTTGTCGTGATGGTCGGAGGAATTGCGCTGACGGCATGGGGAGGCCAGGTCCGAGAGCATTCGGGCGAGCGCGAGGTGTTGGATATACCGGCGCAAACAGGCTACCTAGCTGCCGTGTTGCTGGCGGTGCTATGCGGCTGCATGGCTCCGATGTTGAACTATGCTTTCGCGTTCGGACAAGGAATCGCCATCGAGGCAGTACGGCTGGGTAACACACCCGTCGCGGCTGCCTACTCGGTATGGCCGGTTGCGCTGTTTGGAGGTCTGATCCCAAACCTTGGATATAGCGCGTACCTTCTCAGCCGGAACGGTACCTGGCCGATCTTTAGACAGAGTGCGTCCGATGGTTTTTGGGCTATTCTAATGGGCGTGCTGTGGATGGGAGCAATGTCGCTATATGGAGTCAGCGCAGTCTATCTGGGGGCACTCGGAACGTCGATCGGATGGGGGCTCCTCCAGATTTTCATGATCATGACGGCGACCCTATCCGGCGTACTAACTGGCGAGTGGAGGCGCGCGCCTAAACGTGCCGTAGCATTGCTCGCTGCAGGGATGACAGGGCTCATCGGCGCGACCGTCCTGCTTTCGTATGGCGGCCGCTAAAGGAGTGCTAGCTGGGATGAGCAGACTGGGCAACGCGTCGAGTTCAGTAGTGTTATGTGCGCTCCTGTGCGGTGCCCACGCCGAAGCACAAAACGCAGCAGCCGATGCGGATCGCGCGCGAGGAGATCTGTTGCTCCAGCACAACGAGGTGAGTGGCGCGCTAGCCGCATACCGCTCGGCTGTGGCTGCTGGCAAGGATGAGGCGAAGAATTACTACGGACTGGCACTGGCACTCGACCGGGCTGGATCGCTTTCCGAGGAGCGTACAGCGTTGCAGCGAGTGATGCAGTTGGCTAGCTCGTTTGCACCCGCGCAGAACCAGCTTGGCCTGCTTAGCCTGAAGGAAGGCAAAACCGCCGAAGCCAAGTCTGAACTGAACAAAGCGATCAATCTCGATCCACGCTACGCGGAAGCGCGAAACAACCTTGGCGTACTCGAGCGACGCGAAGGCGACAACACTGCAGCGGAGCAGCTCTTTCGAGAAGCAATAGCGGAAAACTCCCGCTACGAACAAGCGATGGTAAACCTTGGATCCCTGATGGCAGGCGAGGGCAGGCTCGCCGAAGCAGAAGAAATACTGCAGCACGCTATCGGTGTAGATCCGCAAGATGCTGACGCTCTCATGAGTCATGCGATGGTATTAATTTCGCTGCGCCGAACTCAGGAGGCCCTGGTCCAGTTTCGAGCAGCAGTGCGTCTGAAGCCGAAGCTCGCAGAGGCGCATATAAACCTTGGGATCGCTCTTGCTGACGCTAACGATCTTGCAGGTGCTCTTGCGGAGTTCTCACAGGCCGTCCGTCTAAGTCCTCAAAACGGTTTAGCTTTCTACAACCAGGGACGAGTCCTGGCTGACCTCGAACGCAATGCAGAAGCGATGACTTCGTTGAAAATCGCAGTTCATCTCGATGGCGTAAACCCTGACTGGTGGACGATGTTGGGTACCGTCGCAAGAAAGACAGGGGACAAGCAGGCTGTTGTACTTGGTTTCGGCAAGGCAAGCGAACTTGAGCCTGGCAGCGCGCGTCGACACTATCAATTTGGTCAGGCGCTGCAGGATGATGGCGCCAGGGATCGCGCCATCGCTGAGTGGCGCAGAGCCATCCAGCTGCAGCCCGACTACGGCGAGGCGTTATACGCCCTGTCGCGAGTGCTTACCAAGACTCAGCCCGAGGAGGCGAAGGCTCTTCAGGCGCACTTCCTAAGCATTCAGTCCGCTCAGCAGCGAACGGACAAAGCGCAAATGATCGGAACGCAGGCTCTAAGCGCAGCTTCGGCCGGAGACTGGGCGCAGGCGATTTCACAGCTACATGCAGCGATCGAAGCGTGCGGCGAATGCAGCGCGAGGCCACTGCTGCACAAGAATCTAGGACTCGTGTACTGCCGATCCGGCGACCTTGTGAACGGCAAGAGAGAGCTGGAAACCGCACAGGGATTGCTGCCGGACGATAAAGATGTGGCAAAGACATTGGAGATGCTGCGGGCTAGACGGGCGGGCCAGTAGCCCGAATCCATTGAGCCTAGGCCGCTTCCACGTTTCATCCGTGAAACGCTCGGTTTATAGGTGACAATCCTTCCGCCACTCTGTATATTTCCTCTCGCTTGTGATGAGTGCTTAAATCTGTCATCAACTTCGAACACATCCTTGCCAGCTCGCGTGGCGAAGTGAACAGGAATCTGCAAGCACATAGCTGAAGCTAGTAAGTCTTTGGAGGAGCACATGGGGATGTTCGCAGGAAATCAGGGAAGATCTTTCGGCCGCAGAATTTACACCGCGATGCTGATTGCACTGACCGTAGTCTGGGTCGGGACGGCGCACGCGCAACTGTCAACCGCGTCGGTAAACGGTGTCGTTCATGACGCATCAGGAGCGTCAGTCGTGAATGCTACGGTGAAGCTGCGCAACCTTGATACGTCTGTCGAGACGGTCACAGCTTCGAACAACACCGGTTCGTACACGATCGTAAGCGTGACGCCAGGGCAATACACCTTGGAAGCGACGGCCCCGAGCTTCGGTACGCAGAAGATCACCACGTTCACGCTGACGGTAGGCCAGACAGCGACGATCGAATTCACGCTGGTTCCGGGAGAGCAAAGCTCAGTCATCAATGTCCAGGGCTCCGCTCCCCTACTCGAGACGACGACAGCAAATCTCGGCACCGTCATCTCCACGCGCCAGGTGAATGATCTGCCGCTCAACGGACGCAACTTCACACAGCTTCTGCAACTGACTCCAGGCGTCGCTCCCACAAACACAGGCCAGAGCAATGGCGGAGGTTTTGCTGGACCACCGGTGGCGTTCGGCTCGTCGACCTCCTTCCCGGCGGTCAATGGCCAATCCAATCGCAGTAACTTCTTCCTGACAGATGGATTGAATAACTACGGCAGCATCCTGAGCACCTATGATGTTCCGCCGATCATCGATGCCATTCAGGAGTTCAAGATCGTCTCGCATACCGACAGTGCCGAGTACGGCGGAGTGATGGGTGGAGTCGTCAACGTGGTAACAAAGTCAGGTGGCAACGACTTCCATGGCTCCGGGTGGGAGTTTGCGCGGAACGACATCTTCGACGCCCGTACCTACTTCCTCCCGACTACATCAGCGAAGGCAGTCTTCCAGCAAAACCAGTTCGGCGGATCGATCGGCGGCCCAGTCCTCATTCCCAAGCTGTACCAGGGTCGCGATAAGACGTTCTTCTTCGGTGCTTATCAAGGCTTCCGTTACAACCAGACGCAGAATGCTTCGCTCACCGTCCCGACTGCGGCAGAGTTGAACGGCGACCTAAGTGCCCTCGGAAAAGATATCTACAATCCCTTCACGACGCGTCCCGATCCTGCGAAGCCAGGTCAATATATCCGTGACATCTTTCCCGGTCGACAGATCCCCAAAAGCTTGATCGACCCGCGCATGGTGGCATTCGCTCAATTTGTGTATCCGGCTGCGGGCACGGCCCTCGCCAACGGTACAAACGCCGTGGATACTACGCCGCTAACCCAGACGCAGAATGAGTTCACGGTACGTGTAGATCATACGTTCGGGGCCAAAGACTCCGCATGGTTCCGCTATAGCTTTATCAACAGCCTGCAGACACAATCCGGAGGAGTCCCGGGACTGGTAAGTACCCTCGCAACGCCGGCCCGCAACTACGGCGGCAGCTACGTGCATATCTTCAATCCAGGTCTCATCGTTCAGGCACAATACGCGCGAACGACAGGCCAGCATAACAACACGGCCCTTTATACAAAGTCGACAGCAGCGATACTTTCGCAGGTTGGCTTCGATCCTTCGCTCGTGAGTGGATTCGTAGCAAACGGTGGAGGAAGCCTCGTTCCTTCACTTGGAATCACCGGATTCTCAGGTGGAGGTGAAACCATTCAAAACACCCCCAAAGCCACGGACAGCAATGAGTTTCGAGCAACGGTCACAAAGATCATCGGCAGGCACGAGCTTCATATGGGTGGCGGCTACACAAGCATCGGCTTCTCAAGTCCGATTGCGTCATCGAGTGTCCAGTTCCAGTCGACCCAGACCGCGAATCCTGAAGATGCATCAACTGGTAACGCGCTGGCCTCCTTCCTGCTGAACACGCCGGATGGCGCACAGCGCCGTAATGTAAACGAGACGGAGCGGCCGGGCGGCGTCTTAAGCGCGTTCGCGCAGGATAGTTGGAGGCTGTCGGACAAACTCACCCTGAACTACGGCCTGCGCTATGACGTAACCTTTATCCCCGGCTATGGCAGCGAGGATTCCGTGGGACAACAGGGCGGTATTGAAACTGGCGACGTCGACCTGATGAATGGTGTCTACATTCTTCAGAAGGCACCACCAGCCTGCTCGGTTCGCGGACATGCACCGTGCATTCCGGGCGACGGATCGCTACCTGCACATGTCATCGTCGACCCACGCGGAAAAATTCCTCACAACGTCTATCTCAACTTCGGACCACGCGCCGGATTCGCGTATCGCTACGACGATAAAACAGTCATTCGCGGAGCGTTCGGTATCGTCTATGACCAGTGGGCTGCCGCGACGCAGATGGGCCAGAACATCGAGGGCTCGTGGCCGGATACAGGCCAGATCATCACAGGCGAACTGAACCTCCCGACCTCGACAGGTCAGACACCTACGACCACTACACAGAACCCCCTCGCTGCGACTGGCTCCGGAAATTTCCCTGCACCAACACCATTTCAGCAGGTTGGCTTCTTCTACGATCCACATATCAAGAATCCGTACTCCGAGCAGTACAACGTAGGCATCGCACGTCAGCTTGGTTCGGCAACAACGGTCACCGTCAACTACGTCGGATCATCGGGACACCGGCTCGACGTCGGTGGCTACTACAACACCGCACCCACGCCCGGACCAGGTGATCCACAGGCCCGAGCCCCTTTCCCCTACATCCACCCAACCTACTATGACCGCAGCACCGGTTCGAGCAGCTACAACGCGATGCAGCTATCCGTGGAAAAGCGATACACCAACAGCTTCTCCTACTCAGTCTCCTACACGTGGTCCAAGTCGATCGACGAGGGCGGCGACGGTTGGTTTGGCGTCGAAGGTGGCGTTCCGCAGGACCCCTATCATCCGGCCGCGTTTGGCAGCCGGTCTGTTGCCGGTAACGATTTGAGGAATGTCTTGTCTGTCAGTACGCTCTATTCCATACCTGTCGGCAGGGGTGCTAAGTTCTCCACCGGAAACGGCATCGCCGACTACATACTGGGCAACTGGCAATTGAACAACATCTTCCTGGCGCGATCGGGTCAGCCGTTCACACCAAATATTAGTGGAGATATCGCGAACACCGGCAATGGCAACAGTGGATATGAAACCGCAAACGTCGTTGGCGACCCTAACAACATTAAGAATCGTTCTGCGGTTGAGTACTTCAATACGGCGGCGTACGCAGCACCAGCAAACTTCACCTTCGGCACAGCAGGACGAAATTCGCTCCGGTCTGCTGGCTACTGGAACCTTGATACCTCTGTGTTTCGCAAGTTCCCGATTCGCGACAGATATACAGTGGAGCTTCGTGGCGAAGCATTCAACATCTTCAACCACCCTGTGCTCGGCACACCAGACTCAAACTTCAGCGATACGACGTTTGGCCAGGTGTCCAACACAGCGAGCACAACTCGCCAATTGCAACTGGGTGCGAAGTTCATCTTCTAACGCATCAGCACGGAGCTTCCGTTCTCTTGAACGGAAGCTCCGTCTCCAGCCTTGCAGCACGTCCGCATTTCTTCTGGCCGAGCACAACCTCAAAACAATTCCCGCCACCGCAGAGCCCATCGAGCACAGTACAATTGGGACATTGGTGCTGTACGCCCACCTGTCTCCACTCACAACTGACCAGCTATCGATAGGCTCGTCAGTTCGACCGGGAAGAGAGCAAGCGAACATCACCAAAAAGTGACATGATTACCTGTAGTCCCTTGCAATACATGCGAAAGTGGCGAAATTGGCAGACGCACCAGACTTAGGATCTGGCGGAGCAATCCATGGGGGTTCAAGTCCCCCCTTTCGCACCAGCAACTACCCGGACAGGAATTAGGATGAGCGACATCAAGAGCCCGACTGCACAGCCGCAACAAGATCCCAACCAGCCGACCCTCAAACTTACAGCCACGTCCGAATACCGCGACGGCTACGCGAACAGCGTGCAGGTTCGCATGAGCGTATGGGACTTTTTTCTCGTCTTCGGAACCATGCACCAGCAGAACAAAGATGAAGTCAACGTGCAGAACTTCCAGGGCATCTATATCAGCCCGCAGCAGGCCAAAGCCCTCTGGAACGTTCTCGGTAACAACTTAGCTCAGTACGAGCAAACCTTCGGCGAGCTGGCCCTTGAGCCTCTTCCGCCGCAGAACGGTCCCGTCAACTAGTCTGTGCCGTCTCCTCCCGTCTCCGACCACTCTTCCGCCCGTCGCCTCTGGCTCTTACTTCCCTTCTTCTCCATAGCTGTCGCACTCGCGCATTGGACGCTCCTGCGCCTCCCCTACTTCTGGGACGAAGGTGGGTACTACATTCCCGCCGCGCTCGATTTCTTCAAGACCGGTACGCTAATCCCGCAGTCCACGGTCACCAATGCTCACCCTCCTCTGCCCTCCATTCTCCTGGCAGGGTGGTGGCATCTGGCCGGTTTCCACATCCTCAGCACGAGGATCCTCGTCTGCCTTGTAGCTGCGATAGCGCTCCTCGGCGTATACCGCATTTCGCGGAGTCTTGCCGATCTTCAGGTCGCCATCGCAACAACCCTCCTCACCGAGATCTATCCGGTCTGGTTTGCGCAGAGTACCCTCGCCCACGCTGACATCTTTGCCGCAGCCTGCACGCTCTGGGGACTCTCCTTCTACCTCCCCCACCTCGCCTCACGCGATCGCAAGCCGATACGCGATGGCCGCGACCTCATCCTGGCCGCAGCCATGTTTTCGCTCGCCGCTCTCTCCAAAGAAACTGCCATCATCACTCCCTTGGCACTCGCCGCGTGGGAGGGTGTTCAAGCGCTTCGAGCACAAGGGAAACGGCTTCATATTGAGTGGTTTGGAGCCCTGTCAGCGGCTATCCTCCCACTGCTCGCCTGGTACGCCTACCACTTCCACAAGACCGGCTTCATCTTCGGAAACCCCGAGTTCCTTCGCTATAACGCAACGGCGAACCTCGATGCCCACCGCATCGCCCTCTGCCTCTGGCATCGCATCCTTCACCTCACCGTTCACATGAACATGTTTGTGCCCGTAGCCTGCACGGCAGCTATCCTCATCATTCCGGTAGCGCGCCCGCGCCTTCCTCGCGCCATCAACATTGCTCTCGGCATCGTCCTCGTGGCCAATCTGTTGGAGTTTTCAATCCTCGGCGGAGCACTCCTCACACGCTACCTGCTCCCGCTCTATCCCCTCATCCTCCTGCTCTGCATCGTCGAATGGTACCGCCGTCTTCCGCAGCATGGCCTCGGCTTCATAGCCCTCACCACCCTGAGCGCGGTCGCCTTCCTCTGCGGCATCTGGATCAATCCGCCTTATGCGTTTGCCCCCGAAGACAACCTCACCTACCGCAACATGATCGTTCTTCACCAGCAGGCCGTCCTCTATATAGAGGAGCACTACCCTGCCGCCACCGTACTCACCGCCTGGCCAGCCACATCGGAACTCGCCCGTCCCGAAATCGGCTACTCCAATCATCCCTTCGCCGTCGCCGCAATCCAGAACTTCTCCATCGAGCAGATGGAGAAGGCCGCAATGGACCCCGGCAGCTACGACACAGCCCTTATCTTTTCGACAAAGTGGGAGCCCTCAGGGAAGGTCAACCTCGGCCGCGCGAACGAACCAGCTGACGCCAAATACTTCGATTTCCATCATGACCTCCGTCCCGCCGAAGCCGCTGCACTTCTCCACGGGGAGGTCGTCTGGAAAGCACACCGCGGAGGCGAATGGGCCGCTGTCCTCCACTTTCCGCGCAGCGTCGACGCCCAAGTCACCCCCCTCCGTCGTCCCTGACACCGGACGCATATAATCAGCAACTGTGTTGACGATTGCGCCTCTGCGCCTACCCCTTAAGATCACCGCACTCCTGCTCCTGCTCGGCGCGTTTCAATCGACTACGGCCTCAGCCCAGACCCGCGACACTGGCGGCCGTCTCATCCTCGTCCTACCCTTTGACAACCGTACCGGGCAGCCAAACCTCGCCTGGATCGGTGACTCTTTTCCCGATACTCTCAATCAGCGCCTCACCTCCGCCGGCTTCCTCACCATTACCCGCGACGATCGCCTCTACGCGCTCGACCATCTCGGTCTCCCCGCCGATTTCCGCCCCACCCGCGCCACGACGATTCGCATGGCCCAGACCCTCGACGCAGACTATGTCGTCGTCGGCAGCTATACCGTCCGCGACGGACGCATAACCGCCCAGGCTCAGACTCTCAGCATCAATCAGCTTCGTCTCTCCGCACCGCTTGAGGATTCCAGCCCGCTCGACCATCTCTTCGACGTTGAGAACGGCATCGCCTGGAAGGTCGCCCACCAGGTCGATCCAAAATTCAGGGTAGCCGAGCAGACCTTCCTCGCCGCCTCCTCTGGTGTCAAGCTCATCGCCTTCGAGAACTACATCCGTGGCACAGATGAAGCCAATTCCGAGGAGCGCATCAAGCACCTCCAACAGGCTCTTCAGGACACGCCCAACTATCCAGCCGCCTTACTCGCCCTCGGCAAGGTGCAGTACACCAGTCGTCTCTACGACCAGGCCGCCGCAACCCTTGCCAAGGTTCCTGCCGGGGACCGTCTCTCTCTCGAAGCCAACTTCTATCTCGGTCTGGCGCGCTTCAACGCAGCAAAGTACAGCGCCGCCGAAACCGCCTTTGGCTTTGTCGCCAGCCGCCTGCCTCTTCCAGAGGTCGTCAACAATCAGGCCGTAGCCGCCAGCCGCCAGAGCAAAGACGCCGTCGCCCTCTTCCAGCGCGCCAGCACCGCCGATCCGAACGACGCTGACTATCACTACAACGTTGCCGTCGGCCTGTTCAACCGAGGGGATGCACCCGGCGCCATACGCGAGGTCGAGACCGCCCTCAAGCTCCACGCCGCCGATGCAGAAGCAGCTGAATTGCACACCCGTCTGCTCGCCAACAAATCCGTGACAGGCACTCCACTTAAGAACGCCGTCACCGCGGGTGGCTTCGACCCCGTCCCTCGCATTCGCCGCACCTACTCCGAGGCCTCGTTCCGTCAGGCAGCCTTCCAGATGGACCAGATGCGCGCCATCCGTATGGCCACCCTGCCCCCGGCGGAACAGGCCACGCAGTACACCAAACTGGGTCGCGACTACCTCTCTGCCGGCCTCATCCCCGAGTCCGAGCAGGAGTTCCAGTCAGCCCTGACCGCAGACAGCAACAGCGCTCCAGCCCATGCCGGTCTGGCCCAGATCCGCGAGCAGAGTGGCAACGCCGCAGATGCTCGTACGGAAGCCCAAACCTCGCTGAAGATTCAACCTAATGCCCAGGCGCTGCTCGTCCTTGCCCGCCTCGAACTTCAAGCCAATAATCTACCCGCTGCAGCCTCCGACGTCAGCGCAGCACTCCACCTCGAGCCAGCCAACTCCGCTGTCCTCGGCATGAAGCAGGCACTCGCCAATCGGGGCCAAAGCCTCCCATGACCGCCACAGCAGCACGCGCATTGAAGCTACTGCTGCTAAGCCTCATCTGCGCCCTGGGCCTCCCCGCCCAATCACCACCGATCGTGATTCGCCTCACCCTCCACGACACAATCCAGCCCATCACAGCCGACTACCTCCAGCGCGGCCTCCGCGCAGCCGCCGACCAGCACGCCGCCGCAGTCCTTATCTCGCTCGGCACCCCCGGCGGCCTCCTCGAGTCCACCCGCACCATGGTCGCCGCCATCGAGCAGTCCCCCGTTCCCGTCATCATCTACATCTCGCCCTCGGGCAGCCGCGCTGGCTCCGCAGGTTTCTTCCTCCTCGAAGCAGCCGACGTAGCCGCCATGGCACCCGGCACGAACGCTGGCGCAGCCCACCCCATCGTCGAGGGCAAGCAGCTCGACCCAATCCTCAAAGAAAAGATAGAGAACGACGACGCAGCCTTCCTCCGCTCCTACGTTACCCGCCGAGGCCGTAACCCTGCAGCCGCCGAGGACGCAGTCCGCAACTCAAGGTCCTACAGCGACACCGAAGCGCTCCAACTCAAACTCATCGACCTCACCGCCCCGAATGATGCCGCCCTCCTCGCTGCTCTCGACAATCGCACTATCCACCGCTTTGACGGCAACCCCACCACGCTCCATTTGGCCGGCTCACATATCGTCTCTCTCCCTCCCTCCACCCGGGAGCGTCTACTGAGCAGCCTCACCAGCCCCGACCTCGCCGTCTTCTTCGTCGTCCTCGGCGGTCTCCTCATCTACCTCGAGTTCAACGTTCCCGGCACGATCGTCCCAGGAGCCCTCGGCACCCTCCTTCTTCTCCTCGGACTCTTCGGCCTCAACCTGCTCCCCGTCCGGCACACTGCCGTAGCACTCCTTCTTGCCGCCCTCGTCTTCATCCTTCTCGAGACGAAGTTCACCAGCCATGGCATCCTCGCCCTCGCCGGCACCCTGGCGCTTGTCTTCGGCCTTGCCACCCTCGTCGACGGCCCCATCGGCGAACTTCGCGTCCATCTCGGCATGGCAATAGGAGCCGGTGTTGGCTTCGGTCTCATCTCTTTCACCCTTGCCTGGATCGCCCTCCGCGCTCGAAAAAACAAGATCCTGCTCGGCCCTCAAGCCATGATCGGCGGTCTCGCCGTCGCGCGTACCCCCCTCAATCCTTCCGGTCAGATCGAGATTCGTGGCGAACTTTGGCAAGCCACCCTCGACATTAATACCGCCATACTACCCACAGGATCGCCCGTTCGTGTCCGTGCCGTCGATGGACTGATGCTCATCGTCGAGGCAGCCGAACTCCGCTGATTACGGGAGCAAAGGCACAAACAAGGTAGACTAAACGGTAATAGTTGTCTTGATAAGGGAGTCTGTTCTTCATGCCGAACGTGTTTTGCCCGTCTGTTGTCCGCCGCACCCTGTTGTCTGTCGCAGCCCTCGTTCTCGCAGGAAGCGCCCACGCCCAGGTCACCGCACCTGTCACCCTCCTCGACAGAACTCTCAGCCACATGGATCTCGGTGTGAGCGGCACCGGCCAGTTCACCAACACCGTCACTGGCACGAACTATCTCGGTGTCTCCCTCACCCAGAAGCCCAGCCAGACGCTCGGCGCTCTCGTCACGGTCCGCTACACAAAGTCTCCTTACCTTGGAGCAGAGTTCAACTACGGCTACGCTCGCTACACCCAGAACTTTTCGTCCTACATCACCGGCGGTGCGCAAACCAACGCCAGCGAGTACACGGTTGGATACGTAGCGCATACACCTAAAATCTTCGGCATCTCCACCTTCGCCTCAGCCGGTGCCGGGTCGCTCGCCTTCCGCGCCACGCCTGGTGGCGGACAAGGGCTCCCGACTCAAGCCCGCGCGGCGTATTACTATGATGCCGGTGTCGAAGATTCCATCATCAGCTCGCATTTCGGCATCCGTGCCCAGTTCCGTCAGGTCTTCTTCCTCGCACCAGACTTCGGCCAGAATTACCTCACCATCAAGCAGCGCCAGATCACCACCGAGCCGGCTGTCGGCTTCTACATTCACTTCTAAACCGCTCTGTCCTAAGGGCCGCTTGCCATAAACGCAACCGGCCCCGCAAAGAAGGCTACCCGTATGCCGCTCCCCATCCTCGTCATCGTTGCTATCGTCGTCCTTTATCTCCTCAACTCCATCAAGATCCTTAAGGAGTATGAGCGGGGCGTGATCTTCCGCCTCGGTCGCGTGCAGCAGGCAGCCGCTGGTCCCGGCATCATCCTCGTCTTCCGCCCACTCGATCAGATCGTCCGCATCAGCCTTCGCCAGGAAGCAATGGAGGTTCCGGCACAGGACGTCATCACCCGCGACAACGTCACCCTCAAGGTCAACGCAGTCATCACTCTCCGCGTCGTCGATCCCACCAAGGCCGTCATCGAAGTTGCGAACTACGTCTACCAGACCTCACAGTTTGCTCAGACCACCCTCCGCTCCGTCCTCGGCGAGGTCGACCTCGACGAGCTCCTCGCCCATCGCGAAGCCCTCAACATCCGCATCCAGTCCATCATCGACGGCCACACCTCACCCTTCGGCGTAAAAGTAGTCTCCGTCGAGGTGAAGCAGGTCGACATGCCCGAGACCATGCTCCGCGCCATGGCCAAGCAAGCCGAGGCAGAACGCGAACGCCGCGCCAAAATCATCCATGCAGAAGGCGAGTTCAACGCCGCAGCCAAACTCGTCGAGGCCGCCGCTCTCATGGCCACCCAGCCCATGACGCTTCAGCTCCGCTACCTCCAAACCCTTACTGAGATCGGCGTCGAAAAGAACACCACCATCGTCTTCCCCCTGCCGATGGAACTCATGAACCTGTTCAACCGTACCTTCATCCCTGAAGCGAGCATCCCTAAGAAGGACTAACGAAGGATTACCGCGTGAATATCGATAACGACCGCCTTGACTCTGACGGCAACGACAGGGAACGCGAGATCTCCCTCGGCACAGCCACCATCCTCGGCATCTTCCTCGCCCTGGCGCTCGTCTGCGCCGCCTTCTTCGGCTTCGGCTACTCGCTGGGCCGCCACTCCATCCAGGCCGCCGCACCTATAGCACCAGAGGTCAAGGCGGACGCTGCGCCGGAACCTAAACCCGACTCACCCTTCAGCCATTTCAAACAGAGCACTCCTCCAGCCCCCAAACCCGTGACAGACCCCGATACTGAAACGCCAGAGGGTCCGGTCGCAGACACCACACCGTCTCCGCGCTCCAAGCCAACAGAGACGACGGCGCATCCTGTAGCCTTTCCGAGCCCTACGCCATCGGCTGTAAACCCGGTGAATCCACCGGTCGCCGCCGCAGGTCAGTTTGTCGTCCAGATCTCCGCGCCCTCGCGTCAGGGAGACGCAGACGCCCTCCTCGCCGCACTCAGCCGCAAAGGCTACAAAGCCTATATCCGCAAAGAGCCGCAGGATAGCTTCTTCCACGTCCAGGTCGGCCCCTACGCCACCAAACCAGAAGCGCAGGCGATAGCGAAGCGCCTCGACTCCGACGGCTATAAGCCCTTCATCAAATAGTCGGCAGGCTGCATCTCAGCGGGCAAGGCATGGGCGATTGCCTCATAGACAGCCGCAAGAATGTCCTCCCGGCTTTTGTAGTCGGATGGTTCAATCGCGGGCAACATCTGAACCCGCGCCAGCCCTGGCGTCACTCCAATACTGCCCTTTCGCATCATCCTCTCGGTCCCTGAGATCGCGACCGGAATAATCGGCGCTCCGGTCTGCTGCGCAAGATAGAACGGCCCCTTCTTGAAGGTCGAGAGCCGACCGTCCCGCGACCGTGTCCCCTCGGGATACACAAGGATATGCAACCCGGACTTCAACGCATCTCCTGCAGCCACGAC
The DNA here is from genome assembly GCF_025685605.1 of Granulicella arctica. Classification (NCBI taxonomy): domain Bacteria; kingdom Pseudomonadati; phylum Acidobacteriota; class Terriglobia; order Terriglobales; family Acidobacteriaceae; genus Granulicella; species Granulicella arctica. The sequence goes on along the minus strand of NZ_JAGTUT010000001.1, from coordinate 3,264,260 downwards.
GCTCGCCTGCGCAGAATCTCGCTTGCTCCCGCGCTCCACCGGCACAAACTTCGCCATAAGCATAGCCCAGCCGAGGATCGGGATCTTCGTCAGCACCTTCTTCAGCAGCACCGAACTCCGTCCCGGCAACATCGGCAGCAGCACCGGCGGGTCCAGGTTCGAGACATGGTTGCTCATAAAGATGCAGCTCTGTCCGGCCGGCACATTCTCCATGCCGGAGACCTCTACCGTGATCCCGCCCGCCCGCACTCCTGCGCGCAAAATCCACATCGCCACCCGATAAAGCCGGCTGATATCTCCAACCACCAACGTATACGGAATCCCGATGATGCCTGCAATCGGTCCAAGCGTCAGGTACACAGCGAGCATCTTCAAGGCAGCAAACATACAAGCCTTAGTCTACCGCGCCGAGAGCACGTCCTGAGCCGCCTCAATCGCCGCAGGCAGCTTCGTATAGATCCCTCCAAACCCGCCATTGGAAAGAATCGCCACCACGTCCCCGGCCAGAAGCTGCGGCACCAGCACCCTCACGACCTCATCCGCATCTGCACACACGGCCGACGACACGCCCCGCTGCACCAGCGCCTCCGCCACATGCTCAGGATGTAACCGCTCCGCAGCGGGAATGCTCTCCGACTTGAAGACAGCCGCCAGCAGCGTCCTATCGGCCAACGCCAGGCTCTCTACCAGATCAGCCTCAAAAACATTCCGCCGCAGCGTATTCGACCGTGGCTCAAGCACCGCCCAGAGCCGTCGCCCAAGGTAAGCACTACGCAGCGCACGCAGCGTCTCGCGGATCGCCGTAGGATGATGCGCAAAGTCATCGATGACCGTAACGCCGCCAACCTCCGCCCGCACTTCAAGCCGCCGCTTCACACTCCGGAAGCTCGCCAATGCCACCACAATCGCCTCGACCGGCACTCCCTGCCCTGCCGCCAGCGCCGCCGCAGCCGTAGCGTTCAGCGCATTGTGCTCTCCGGCCATGGGCATTTCGAGATCGGCAAAGTGCTGCCCGTCTCGATCAAGTCGCCAATAGCTCACGGCACCCTCATGCCGCAGTCCGGACACTCGCCAGAACGACTCCGCAGCAAACCCATACCGCTCCACCGCGCAAAAAGCCTTTGCCGCGCACTCGCTCACATTCTCGCTGCCATCAAACGCCACCAGCCGTCCGCGCCGCGGAATCAGGTTTACCAGCCGCTTGAACGCCGTCTTAACCGCCGCAAGATCAGGGTAGATATCCGCATGATCGAACTCCACATGCGTCAAAATAGCCGCATCCGGAAAGTAGTGCAGGAACTTCGGTCCCTTGTCGAAGAACGCCGTGTCGTACTCGTCGCCCTCTAGCAAAAACGGCTTCGTAGCCCGCACCCGGAAGCTCGTCCCAAAGTTCTCCGCCACCCCGCCAATCAGGAACGATGGCGCGAATCGCGCATCCGTCCGCGAAGCAACCTCATAGATCCAGGCCAGCATGCTCGTGGTCGTCGTCTTTCCGTGCGTCCCTGCGACAACCAGCGACTCCCGACCCGGCAGAAACTCGTCATGCAGCACTGCCGCCATCGACGTAAAGGGAATCCGCTGATCGAGCACATACTCCAACTCGACATTCCCTCGCGAAATGGCATTCCCAACGATCACCAGGTCAGGTCGTGGCTCCAGGTTCGCCTCCGCATATGGCTCATGAATCGCGATGCCAAGCCCCGACAGCATCTCGCTCATCGGCGGATACGCCGCCGTATCCGACCCCGTCACCCGATGCCCCTGCTCCTGCAGCATCCCCGCCAGCGACGCCATCGCCGTCCCACAAATCCCAATCAGATGAATATGTTTCAAAGTCCGCATTAGCTCCAGAATGGAGTCTAGCCGTTCACAGCCGCTTCAAGAAAGTCCATACGCGGGTTCTGCACGTCCGAACACTCCAACCGCACCCGCACCCCCAGCGGCAGCGTCACATTGCCACGACCCACATGCCCACACCGCAGCCCGATCGCAATCGGCCCTTCAAACTCGCGCAACGCATGAAGAAGCGCCCCCTCCAGCAACTCCATCTCCTCAGGTGCCACGCACTGCTGCATGTCTCCAAAGACGATTCCCGATATGCCATCCAGCACCCCTGCAAGCCGAAGATGACACAGCATCCGGTCCCACTGGTAAGGCTTCGTTCCAATATCCTCCAGAAACAAGACCCCGTCTCCGCTCTTTGGTGCGTACTGCGTTCCCAGCGACTCCACAAGGATCGACAGACATCCTCCACCAAGACGCCCCTCCGCACTCCCTCCACGCAACACGCGCAGCCCCTCCGCAGCCCCCACCGACCACGCTGCCTCACTTCCAAGCGAGGACTGCCAGCTCGCCACATCCTCTCCGTCCGATTTAGCGAAATCCGCCGCGACCATCGGCCCATAAAAACACACCAGCCCAGCCTCATTCCGCAACCAGCCCTGCAGCGAAGTCAGGTCGCTATACCCAATAAACACCTTCGGACTAGCCCGAATCAGTCCCGCATCCAGATACGGCAGCAACTCCGCCGACCCCCACCCGCCCCGCGCGCAGATAATCCCATCGATCGCAGGATCAGCAAACGCCGCGTGCAAATCGCTCAGCCGATCTTCAAGCGTCCCCGCGTAATACAGCGGCCCTCGGTCCAGCGCATGCGGAAACAGCACCGGCTCATACCCCATCCAGCGAAGCCGTTCCATCCCCGCCGCCACCAACTCTGGCTTCGGTGTACTCGCCGGAGACACCACGGCCAGCCGCGACCCAACCCCCAATGCCTTCGCCTTCACAACCTCGATCACAGCGGAAACACCTCACCCGTACAGATAATCTCGGCCGGTCCCGTCAGCATCATTACTGCGTCAGTCGACGTCCAGACCGTCTCCTGTTTCCCACCCTCAGCCACCGCCGTCAGATCCCGATTCACGCCGCGCAGCGACATCGCCGCCGCCGAAGACGCGCACGTCCCCGTCCCCGAAGAGGTCGTCGGACCACACCCACGCTCAAAGATGCGGAACGCAATCTTCGCCTCCGACACCACCCGCACAAACTCCACATTCGTCCCGAACTTGAACAGCGGACTTGTACTGATCCGCCCCCCAAGTTCCTGCCACGAAAGCCCATGAGCACTGAAATCCTCAGCCTCGGTGAAGATTACAAAGTGTGGATTCCCCACATTTACCATCGCTCCCGCAACCTCGCCGACCCCCTCCACCACGATCGTCCTCGGCATCACCCGTGGCACTCCCATCCCACTCTCAATCAGGTACGTCGGATCGCTCGCCTCGATGACGCGGCACGTCCGCACCCCGCCATGCGTCCCCAGCGCTACCTCCATTAAGCCTTCGCTCTTCGCCAGCCAGGCCGCGACACACCGTGTGCCATTCCCGCTCAATTCCGCCTCACTTCCATCCGCATTGAACAGTCGCAGGAAGAACTCGCCGTTCCCACGCCGCTCCAGAAACTCGATACCATCCGCACCTACACTTGTATTTCGTGAGCACAGCTTCCGAGCCAGCGCAGCATGGTTTCGCCCCGCAACCGCCTCGTCCATCACCAGAAAATCATTGCCGCACGCATGCGCCTTCACAAACGAAATCATCTATCCATCCTCTTCAGTATCGCGAAACGCCACCACCTGGTCGGTAGCATCGCCAGCCCGCAGTTGCGCCAGCAATCGCTCATGCTTCTTCTGCTCTGCCGTCACATAAAACACGATCCGTTGCAGCGCACCCACTGTATCCCGCTCCGCAATGGTGAGCCGCTCGCCAGCCGCATCCATCACACTCAGAACGGTCGCCACCATCGTCTTCTCATCCGCCCCGCGCACTTCGTAGATCAGCGGGTAGCGCTTCCATCCAATCTTGTACTCCAGCAACCCAATCACCTGTAGCGACACCAGCGTAATCGCCGTTGCCAACGCGGCCTCAAGGTACAGACCAGCCCCGCAAGCCATCCCAATCGAGGCCACCACAAAAACCGTCGCCGCGCTTGTAAGCCCCAGCACCCGGTTGCGCGAATGAAGAATCAGCCCCGCCCCGAGAAACCCGATCCCCTGCACAATATTCGCAGCCACCCGGCCCTTATCCGGATTCCCTTCACCGGCCAGCACAGCCGAAAGCAGCGTAAAAAACGCACACCCCAGGCACAGCAGCATATTTGTCCGCAGCCCCGAAGCCTTGCGCCGCCACTCCCGTTCAATGCCGATCAGGCCACCCATCGCGCACGCCATCAGCAACCGTGTCGCCGTGCCGCTCGAGAGCAGCTCCTGGTCAATCTCGCTAAAGTGAAAAGAGGACGGCACGAACATCGTATGAGAAGCCTAGCACCAGCTCAGGGCGTCAACGAATGCTTCCTGTAGAAGCGCCCTTGTAGATATCCGATTGATAGATCCGCGCACACGGCTGCCCAGTCGAGCACAAGACCGTAAGTTCCGTCAGGTGCGCCGGATGTGCAGCAACAGCCGCCGACACAGGGTCACCCGCAATTGCCACCACAAACGCAGCGTGTCCAGCCGGATCTTCCAGCGCAGGATGCCACGTATCCCAATCCGCATCACTCAACATCTGCCGCAGCGGAATACCCGCCTGCTGCACCGCGCCCACATGATCGGACGTCGACATCAGGATCGGCACGCCCCCCTGCATCTTCTCCAACTCCCGCGCAATGGCCGCCTCAAATGGCACGCGGGTCGTGGCATTGACGATCCCTTCCTTCAGCACCAGCGGCACGAAGTAAATCATGGCAATCGTATTAGCCGCAATCAGCGCCAGCACCACCGGCTCCATCAAACGAGCAGCAAGCGGCTTCGATCCGCGGATACGTTCCTCAAGCATTGCAATCGCGACAAAGCAGAACAGCGCCAAAGCCGGCAGCATCTCCATCCCATACCGCGCGTTATAAAACGAGTGCGGATAAAGCTGCGGAATGAAGATCGGCACCGACCCATACGCCACTGAATACACATAGAACGGCAGTGGCATCCACAGCAGCAGCACCGGCATCTGTAACTGTCGCCGGATCACGCTCCACAGACCCACCAGCGCCGCAACCATCACCGCAAACCCGACCTCCCAGGCCACCGCATCCACCTGTGCCGTGCGCGTATAAAACAGCAGCGCCCACGCAGGATTATGCCAGCCGCGATAGTGCTTCGCACCCGGAGGCGAGGTCTTCTTCTCAATGGCCGCAGCCGAGTAAGGACCACGCATAAAGTCCAGTGGATCATGATAAAAATGCTGGTTATACCAAAGCCAGCTCAGCGGAGCCGCCACCGCCAGCACCGTCATCAACACAAACGCCGGCCGAACCTTCGCCCACACCGCACGGTGCCGCGCCAGCGTCCACGCCACCACACACCACACCACCGCGCCCGCAATCCAACCGTCATAGCGCGTAAATACAGCCGCCACAATCAGCAGACCCAACCACATCAGCCGTCGCGCAACAAAACCATGCCGCCCAGCGCGAATAGCCGCGCAGCACTCCGCCGTCAGCAGCGTCATCCAGATCAATAATGCAAGGAACAAAGGCTCCGTCATCGCCGTCGTCGCAAGGTACAGCAGATTTGGATTCAGCGCATAAAATGCCGTAGCCGCGATGGCCCACCGCGGCACCAGCATCAGCCGTGCAAGCCGATAAAAACCAGCCACACCCGCCACATAGCAAAGCAGAGAAGGCCACGCACCCGCCAGCCCGTTCTGCCACCAGATCATCTTTTGCACGAACGGAACGATCAACAGATGCGGCAGCGGCAGCCACACACCACCAAGCTGCGCCAACCCGGGATTGCGCGAATCCAGAATCTTACGCGCAATCCCCAGGTGCGCCACCGCATCGCCATACAGCAACAAGTAACCGTGCGAGTAGCAAATAATCAACGCCAGAAACGAAAGCACCACCGCACCCAGCGCAATCGGAAACGTCTCCTCGCGCGTAGCCGGTCGCACTACATTAGGATCGTGCACCACCACACCAGCACGATCGGGTGCAGTCGAAAGCACCCGTCGACCCGTTCTAGGCGACCGAGGCTTCAAGATGCGACATCTCCCGGAAGAGCCGGAAGCGCTCCTCGATCTCTTCACGCGTCAGCGCCTGCAGCCGTTCCGTGCCAAACTTCTCGACCGCGAATGAACCCATCACGCCGCCATAAAACATCGCCGTCCGAAACACGGTAGGTGTCAGCTTGGGCTGCGAAGCAATGTACCCATAGAACCCGCCCGCAAACGAATCACCAGCACCCGTTGGATCAACCACCTCCGACATCGGCAGCGCTGGTGCACGGAACGGCACCGTCACGCTCTCGACACCAGCAAACGCCCGATCGCTGAAGAACGCCGTAGCCCCGTATTCGCCATGCTTCACCACCAGCGCCTTCGGTCCCATCGCCATCACAGCGTGCGCCGCCTTCACCGGGTTCTGCTCACCCGACAACATCCGCGCCTCGCCATCATTGATCAGTAGCACATCCAACTCGCGCAACACCACCGCAAGATTCGCGCCATGATCCGCAATCCAGTAGTTCATCGTATCGCCGCAGACCATCTTCACGCCCGGCATCTGCTTCCGCACACGCGCCTGCAACACGGGGTCGATGTTCGCCAGAAACAGGTACTCACTATCCTGGTAAGCCGACGGAATCTTCGGCTCGAACGTAGCAAAGACATTCAGGTCCGTACCCAGCGTCTTCGCCTCATTCAAGCTGCCCGAGTACTCGCCCGTCCAATGAAAGCTCAACCCGGCAGCATGCTCAATGCCAAGTGTGTTGACTCCACGCCGCGTCATCACAGCCTCGTCGGCTGGCGTAAAGTCCTCGCCGACCACCCCGATCACGCGCACGTCGGTAAAGAAGCTTGCGGCCAGTGAGAAGTGCGTAGCCGCCCCCCCAAGAACATGATCCACCTTGCCATGCGGCGTCTCAATGCTGTCGAACGCCACCGAACCAACCACCAGAATCGCCATCAAACCGTCTTCCCCGCGTCGCGGAACTTCAAATTTTCGTTGCGTGAACACTTGTAACCAATACCGCTACAGATACTTCCCAAGGAGCAGCGACAGCTTCTCCCGAGTAGCCGCAGGTATAGCCTTCGGATCGGTCAACACTGCATATTTCATCGCTGAAGCGCACGCACACGTACGCTCCGTCGGCATTCCCGCAACCGCCGCTTTCACAACCTTCGCCGCGTTCTCAGCATTCTGATGCAGGACCGCCACCACCTGGTCGACCGTCACGTCGTCATGCCCCTCGCGCCAGCAGTCATAGTCCGTCACCATCGCCATCGTCGCGTAGCAGATCTCCGCCTCGCGGGCCAGCTTGGCCTCCTGCAGGTTCGTCATGCCAATCACGTCCGCACCCCAACTGCGGTAGAGGTTCGATTCAGCACGCGTAGAAAACTGCGGCCCTTCCATACACACATACGTCCCGCCGCTTTTGCCGACCACGCCCACCGTCTCACAGGCCGTTGCGAACGTCTTCACGATCGTCCCGCACACCGGATCGCCAAATCCAACATGCGCCACAATCCCATCTCCAAAGAAGGTTGAGATCCGCGCATAGGTACGGTCAATAAACTGGTCTGGCATCACGAAGTCTGTAGGCTTGTGCTCTTCCTTCAACGATCCAACGGCCGACGCAGAAAGAATCCGCTCCACACCGAGCACCTTCATCCCGTAAATGTTAGCCCGGAAATTTAGCTCCGAAGGCAGCAGCTTATGTCCACGTCCATGCCGCGCAAGAAACGCCACCTTGCGACCCTCAAGATCACCAAGCACAAACGCATCCGATGGTTCACCAAACGGTGTCTCAATGCGCTCTTCACGAATATTCTCAAGCCCGGGCATCGCATACAAACCGCTGCCGCCGATAATGCCAATCTCTGCCTTCTGCAACGCAATCTCCTTGAAACTCAACCAGCTTTGTCCACGAAAAGTATATCGTTCAACGAACCGCAACCTTCATCATCCCAAACGATCCCATCATCTGCACCAGTCCCATCGCAGGCTCACGCATCGGCACGGCAGCCAGCTGGAGCGGTCCACTCGACTGCGCTCCCGCAACCTTATCCCGCAGCGTCCGCGACAGCGCGAGCGGAAATCCCTCACCGATGAAAACGCCCTCGCCCGTAATCGACAGCAGCACATCGCCCTCATTGGTCGAGTAAATTTGCTCTCCCGCGTCTGCCTCATCCTTATTGCGACGAACCACGCCCGAGTACTTCCGCGCCAACTGTCCCGCATATACCTGCATAAACGCCTGCGCAGCCTTCGCACTCTTCCACCGCGAGTAGTACAGCAAACCCAGCGAAGCCGTCGACTCCTTCTCCGCGGCCGTCACAGCAGACTTCTTCTGCGCCGCAAAGTAGATGCCACCGTCCCACGCAGGCGTAATCGCAGCCGAAACCTCATGCCCCGCAAACAACTCCGTCAGCATCTTCACATCCAGTTCGCCCATCACGCCCACGTCATACGGCGTGTACTCCGCATCCAGCAGCGGATGAATGTCCGGCAGCCGCAGCGTCGGCACCGGCACATGGCCCAGGTACGCCGCAGGATGCATAATCTCAAAGCTCGACGAGGGTGGATTCGCCAGCACGCCCGCAAACGCCGCCTCACGTCCCGCCTTCACCATCACCGCCTCTTCGAAGCTCAATCCCTCGCTATACGGAAACAGCAGCGACTCCTGCAGCAGCAGCGGAGCCCGCGCCAGCACCGGCGACCCACTTGTATCCGCAGCCGCCTCCTTAAAACGATCCGCCAGCTCTGGAGCATCGAGCAGCGTCTTTCCCGCAGGCTTCAGCGTGTAGTCGACAAAGCTCACCATCGCCTGTCCCTCCGCTACCGCCTCGCGCGCCGTCTCCGCCTCGTCCGTCTGGATATGCTTCGTATCCTCCTGCGAGTTCTTCGCCACCCCGTGCTCGCTCGCCTCAGACCACTTCGTCAGCCCAACCTTCTGGTCCTGCAGCGCATGCGTCAGTTCGTGCGCCAGCACCGGCTTCTGCTCCTCCGGCTGTATCCAATCCAGCAGGTTCACAGTCTTCGTCTTGTTGTCGTAGAAGCCCGCGATCTGCTCCGTCAGCAGCGTCACCAGGAACGGCCCAAGGTGAAAGTCCCGGTCCAGCAGCCCAAACTTCTTCAGCACAATCTCCGACCGCTCCAGCCGCTTCGTTCCCTCATCCTCATTAAACTTTTGCGTCAGGTACTTGTTCACCTGATCCCGCGAGATCATCACTCGCTTCACCGGGTGCTCGATCGGCAGCTTGGTATCGGTACTCACGAACGCAAGAATCTCATCCACAGACCGGAATAGCTCCTTAGCCTGCTCCTTCGTAATCCGCGGCTCTACCTTTGGCTTCGCATCCGCGGGAGCCGCCTGCCCAAACGCAATCATTCCCGTAGTAGCCAACGCCGCGCCCGCCACCACCCGCATCCACACACCGCTACCCGACACACCAGACCCCACCGAAGACCTCGCTATAATCAAGTGTACGCAGAACTTGCACCCTCGTCCGCTATGAGCCTGACCGCAGAAATCAAATCCGACGCCGTCCCCGCCTCACAGGAGGCGCAGCTTCAAACCCTGCTATACGGCGCTGGCGTCGCCCCGCTCAACCACCTGGGCTGGATCAGCGTGACCGGCGAAGACCGCGTCCGCTGGCTCAACGGCATGGTCACCAACTCCATTCAGGAGCTCAAGCCCGGCGAAGGTAACTACAACTTCATCCTCTCCGCCCAGGGCCGCATCCAGGGCACCGCCTACGCCTTCGCCCAGCCAGAGAGCATCCTCCTCCAGACCGACCGCACCCAGATCCCAGGCCTCGCCGCCACCCTCGACCGCTTCATCATCATGGACGACGTCGAGCTCACCGACATCACCGCAACCCTCACCGGCGTTGCCCTGGTTGGCCCGAAAGCTCCTGAGCTTCTAGCCCAGCTCGGCCTTGAAGTTCCCGGCGCTCTGTCGCTTCAAAGCGTACGTTGGCATGAATCTGCCGTCGTCCTCGTCGGCACTCATGGCCCTGTCGTTCCGCGCTTTGAACTCTGGACCGACGACGCCACCGCCGAATCCCTTACCGCCGCCCTCACCAACGCAGGCGCAGACACCGCAACTCCCGAAGCACTCGAGTCCCTCCGCATCCTCGAAGGCACACCCCTTTACGGCACCGACATTCGCAACACCGAGACAGCCAAAGAGCTCCCCCAGGAGACCGCCCAGACCCGCGCCCTTCACTTCGCCAAGGGCTGCTACCTCGGTCAGGAGATCGTCGAGCGCATCCGCTCCCGCGGCAACGTCCACCGTACCTTCACAGGCTTTCGTCTCGCCGGAACCGCCGCTCCGGGCACCCCCATCGAGGCCGACGGCAAGCCCGTAGGCGAACTCACCAGCATCGCCGCCATCTCGCTCCCAACCGGCATCCAGCACCTCGGCCTCGGCTATATTCGCCGCGAAGCCCTCGACCGTAACGCCGCCCTCACCTGCGCCGGTATCGAAATTCAAGCCATCACGCTTCCTGTAAATCTGTCATCCTGAGCAAGGCCGAAGGGTCGGCGCTTTGCCGCGCTGTTGCTCTGTAAACCGCATCCCAGTTCCAAGACACATTGAAAAGAGACGCCATGTCCGAGCAAAATAAGCCCTTCGTCGTCACCGACCGCCGCAAGTTCACCCTCGACGGCGAACCCCGCCCCGACGCTGACCCCTCCCCCGAGCGTGAGCCCCGCCCTGAGCACGCCATCCCCTCTGGTCCCGAGCCCGTCGCCGCACCGACACCGATCTCCGCAGCCGATGACACCCCCGGCGTCGAGCCGCCAGCCACCGATCAGCAGGAAGATCTGCCGCCCGCCCTCACCCCCGAGCAGACTAGCCAGGCCAAGTTCGCCTACGAGCAGACCGCCGATCGCCTCGACGTAGCCATTCGCGCCGCCAACCCCGGCATGGACCATCTCCCCCAGATGACCTTCGACGGCCTCGTCCAGTCCGTCTACATGACGGCCGTCATGCAGCTCGGCGGCAACACCCCCGAAGGCGAGCAGCCGCGCGTCGACCTCATGGGAGCCCGCCAGAGCATCGACATGCTCGCCGTCCTCGAAGATAAGACCGCTAACAATCTCTCCGAGGCCGAAACCCGCCTCCTCGAAAGCGCCATCTTCGAGCTGCGCGTAGCCTTCCTCGAAGTGACCCAGGCTCTCTCCCGCTCTGCCGCGTCCAAAGCCCAGGGAACCCCTGGTCGCCCCGGTCAAAGCGGCCCCAGCATCGTCCGCTAAACTCTGCCAGCAAATCGAAACCCCGGAGTGGCATGGTCTAATCCGTGCCACTACCCACATCGATACAGACGGCTTCCCGCCGAGAGTCCCTAACCCACCCATGCAGGCCACCCTCACCTTCCTCGGCACCGGCACCTCCATGGGCGTTCCCACCCTCGGCTGCACCTGCGCCGTCTGCACCTCCACCGACCCCCATAATCGCCGCACCCGACCCTCCATCCGCATCGAGTACGACCACCACACCGTCCTCATCGACACCGGCCCCGACTTCCACGCCCAGGCCCTCCGCGAAAACATCCGCCGCGTCGACGCCGTCTTCTACACCCACGGCCACGCCGATCACGTCCTCGGCATGGATGACCTTCGTCCCCTCTCCTTTCTCCTCAAGGAAAACCTGCCCCTCTACGCCGACGACTCCACCGCCCTGGGCCTCGAGCGCATCTTCAACTACACCTTCAAGTCCGAGCATCGCAACTCCACCAGCGCCCGCGTCGAGATCCACCGCCTCGACCTCACCCCCGGCGCCGGTGTCCCGCTCTTTGGAGCCTTCTTCCAGCGCATCCCTCTCCTCCACGGGCGCCTTCACACTACCGGCTATCGTTTCGGAACCGCCGCCTACCTCACCGACATGAGCGACCTTCCGCTGGAGAGCATTCCCCTCCTCCAGGATTTAGACATCCTCATCATCGACGCGCTCCGTCGCGATCCGCACTTCAGCCACTCACACCTCGACAAATCCATAGCCTTCGTCGAACAGCTCAAGCCCAAACGCGCCTTCTTCACCCACATGAGTCACGACCTCGATCACGAAGCCACCAACGCCATCCTTCCGCCCAACATCCGCCTCGCCTACGACGGCCTCCAACTCACCTTCGAGATCGCCTGATATGAAAATCTTCCACACCCTCGCAGAACTCGCGGACTACGGCCCCACCATCGCCACCATCGGCAACTTCGACGGCGTCCACCGTGGCCACTGCTGGGTCATCGCAGAGGTCATCGCCCGCGCTCGCACCCTCAATCAGAGATCCCTCGCCATCACCTTCGACCCGCACCCGGCCCGCGTCCTTCGTCCCGAAGCGCCGCCTGCCCTCATCACCCCACTCTCTCGCAAGCTCGAACTCCTCGCAGCCACCGGCATCGACGCCACCCTCGTCCTCCCCTTCGACGACACCTTCTCCCGCCTCTCCGCTCGCACCTTCGCCGACACCGTCCTCAAGCAGGCAGCCCGCGCCACCGAGGTCCACGAGGGTGAAAACTTCCGCTTCGGCTATCAGGCCGAGTCCGGCATCGACGGCCTCCAGCAGCTAGGCGCCGAGTTCGACTTCAAGGTCCGCGTCTTCGCCCCGCAGATCCTCCGCCAACAGGTTGTCTCCTCAAGCCGCATCCGCAAACTCATCGCCGCAGGCGAAGTAGCATCGGTCCGCGCGCTCCTCGGCCGCCCCTTCTCCATCGACAGCACACCCGCCCCCGGTCGCGGCTACGGCACCCGCTTCACCGTCCCCACCATCAATCTCGCCCCGTACCCGGAACTCCTCCCCGCCAATGGCGTCTACGTCACCACCCTCCAGGTCGGAACAGAACTCTTCGAAGCCGTCACCAACATCGGCAACCGCCCCACCTTCGGTGCCGACTCCTTCACCGTAGAGTCCCACCTCCTCAACTTTCACCCCATCGCCCTCGACGAAGCCACGCCCCTCCGCCTGACCTTCCTCAAGCGTCTCCGCCCGGAGATCCGCTGGCCCAATCCCGAAGCCCTCAAAGCGCAAATCGGCCTCGACGTCGCTCAGGCAAAACGCCTCTTCCATCTCTGCAAGCTCATCACCACCGCGTAACACCCTCCTGCTACAGTTAATCCTTCACTGGAGGCTCTCGTGCGCAAGTTCTGTCTTACCCTTCTCCTCTGCATAACTACCGCTGCCATCGCCGGTTCAGTCAAGCAGGTCTACACCTACAAGCTCAAAACCATCGACGGCGATCCCACCACACTCGCCAGGTATCAGGGCAAGGTTCTCCTCCTCGTCAACGTCGCCAGCGCCTGCGGTTATACCCCGCAATACACCGCGCTCGAGTCCGTTTATGAGAAGTACAAGGATCGCGGCCTCGTCGTCGTCGGCATTCCCGCCAACAACTTCGCCAACCAGGAGTCAGGGACCGACGCCGAGATCAAGACCTTCTGCAACCGCAAATATCACGTCACCTTCCCCATCATGTCGAAGGTCTCCGTGCTCGGCGCAGACAAGACCCCGCTCTACCAGTACCTCACCGACAAGACCGCAAACCCCACCATCGGCGGCGACATCAAGTGGAACTTCACCAAGTTCCTCATCGCCCGCAACGGCTCACCCATCACCCGCTTCGAGCCGGCCACGACCCCGGACTCACCCGAGGTCATCGCCGCAATCGAATCAGCCCTCAAGTAATCGCTACGAAGCGGAGGGGTAGGTCGTATACCCCTCCGCACCCGGCGTGTAGAACGTCTCCTTATCCCCTTCCGCCAGCTTCTTCCCACTTCGGAAGCGGCTCACCAGGTCGGGGTTAGCAATGAACGGTCGCCCAAACGAGACCAGGTCCGCGAACCCATCCGCAATCACCTTGTTCCCACTCTCAAAATTGAATCCGCTGTTGATCATCAGCGTCCCCTCATACATCGGCCGATAGTGCTTCGCCACATCCGCTACCGCCCACGGCACATCATCCACCGGCTTCATCGGGTTGAGGAAGTGTAGATACGCCAGCCCATACCGGCTCAGCTTCGGCACAAGATAATCGAACGTAGCGTTCAACTCCGGATCGATCGTGATCCCCTGCATATCGTTCATAGAAGGCGATAGCCGCAGCGCAATCCTCCCCGCTGGGAGCACCTCGCCGACAGCATCCAGCACCTCAAACAGAAACCGCGCCTTGTTCTCGATCGTCCCGCCATACTCATCCGTCCGCTGGTTCGATTGCCCCGATAGGAACTGATTCACCAGGTACCCGTTCGCCCCATGGATCTCCACCCCATCGAACCCCGCCTCAGCCGCACACTTCGCCGCATGACGGAACTCGCCAATCATCCCATGCACCTCGTCCAGTGAAGCCGCCTGCGGCACCGGTGACGGCACATACCCACCCCGCAGATACGCATTCACGCCCTTGGCCGTCATCGCCGACGGAGCCAGCGGCAACTCCCCGCCCAGCAGATCCGGATGCGAAATCCGCCCCTGGTGCCAAAGCTGGCAGAAAATTCGCCCGCCCGCCTTGTGCACGGAATCCGTAACCTTCCGCCATCCTGCCACCTGTTCCGGCGTATAGATCCCGGGAACATTCTCCCAGCCGTTCGCCCGCGGGCTGATGTGCGTTCCTTCCGTAATCAACAGCCCCGCCGTAGCCCGCTGCGTGTAGTACTCCACCTCAAGTTCAGGCGGAACGTGGCCCGGATTATCCGCCCGCCCTCGTGTCATCGGCGCCATGCAGACGCGGTTAGGAAGATCAAGGGCAGCACTCTGAAAATGGGTTAGCAACAAATCACTCATATCTCCTCGGATGACGATCCCGCAGCCCGAGTTGTGACCGTAATCCTCGCCATATTCTTCGTATCAAGCATCCGATAAACCTGCATCCAACGGAAAATAGACACGCTCTCTCCCGAGACGTGCTTCCAGATTCACCTTCAAGGAGCAGCCATGAAACGACTATTCTTCTGGGGAACCATCCTCTCCGGTGCAGCAGCAGCCTACCTCATGTACCGTCGCGGCGAGTCCCTCGGCACCATCGTGAAACAAGCCACCACAAACCCCGTTGGCACTCTCTCCAACGAACTCAAGAATGCCTTCTAAACCGGTTCACACCTTCAGCCCATCAGGGCTTACTCTGAATTCATGACCGCACCCAGTCGCACGATTCGAGTAGGCCTGATCGGCTACGGTTACGCCGGCAAGACCCTCCACGCTCCCCTCATCCGCTCCATTCCCGGCTTCGCCCTCACCGTAGTCGGCTCAAGCAAGCCCGAAGCCGTCCACGCATCGATCCCCGAAGCCAATGTCTGCACCCCTGACGAGGTCCCGACCCACCCCGACGTCGACCTCGTCGTCATCGCCACCCCAAACACCTCGCACTATCCCCTCGCCGCAACCGCTCTCCGCGCCGGTAAAGACGTCGTCCTCGACAAGCCCTTCACCGTCACTCTGGCTGAAGCTCGCTCCCTCGCCGAGATCGCAAAGCAGCACAACCGCCTCCTCTCCGTCTTCCACAATCGCCGCTGGGACAGCGAAATCCTCGCCACACAATCCATCCTCGCCTCCGGCGTCTTAGGCGAAGTCTCCCACTACGAGTGCCACATGGACCGCTTCCGCCCCATCATCCGCCAACGCTGGCGCGAGGACGCCGGCCCCGGTGCCGGCCTCTGGTTCGACCTCGGCCCCCACCTCATCGACCAGACCCTCTTTCTCTTCGGACTCCCCACCGCCGTTAACGCCAGCTTCGCCACCCTCCGCCGCACCCCCGACGGCCAACCCGGCCAGACCGAGGACTGGGCCCACATCCAACTCCTCTACCCAAACCTCCGCGTCATCCTCCACGCCACCCTGCTCGCCGCCGGAACCGGCCCCCGCACCACGGTCCACGGCACCCTCGGCAGCTGGATGAAATACGGCTTGGACGTGCAGGAGGATCAGCTCAAAGCTGGCCTCTCCCCTAACGACCCCGCGTTCGGCGTCGACCCCGACCAAAGCATCCTCATCGACGGAGCCACCGGCACCCGCACCCTCATCCCCGCCCCACCCGCCAACCAGCAGGGCTACTACGTCGACATCCGCGACGCCATCCTCACCCACCAACCCCCAGCCATCTCCACCCACGACGCCGTAGCCGTGATGGCCATCCTCGAAACCTCCTTCGCCTCCGGAGCCCAGGGCAAAACCCTCCCCATCCCACTAACCCCCGAAGAACAAGCCGACTGGGCCTGACGATCAGCAAACAGACAGAGCACCTTAGCCCTAACTCTCTTTGTCGTTCCAGCAGGGAATCTGCGTCTGTCTTCCTTCAGCGAACCCAGGATATCCAGGACGACTCGATGAGACACAAAGTGTGAACTTGCCGAAAACTGTGCCTTTGCTGGAGTTTCAGAAGCTAAATAACAAAACGACCACCGCACGGAGATATTTCAGCGGAGTAGTTAGGGAGTAGTGTGGACGCTGAGGTGACAACATGAAGGGTCGAATCGCAATCTGGACAGTAGTAGGCGGCCTTGTTGTGGGTCTCTGGTCAATGTATCTCTTCACCGTACAGGGGGAGCAGCGAGGATTTGTGTCTGTTTTACTCGATCTAACTTGCCCGATCGCAATAGCTCGTCCACATCCTCTGAGTATCTTCGTGGTCATTTTAGCCAATGCCCTGACGTATGCTCTAGTCGGTCTTGCAATTGAATCGATTCGGCGACCCATAAGGCGACCGCTCAACGTGTGACGGCGCAACTGCCTCCAAACGGCGTATTCGGAAACTTCAAAAACTAAGTTGCCGAAACCACCGACTTTGCGGGATTCAGGGACATCTCTCACCAGAAGAGCGTTTCTCGGTAGCAATATGTGGATTTGGAGTTATCGGTTCACGGCAGCTTGTCGAGAAAGTCGTTCATGTCACGTAGTACCTCTGCTTCGTTGGTGCGAAAGATATAGTGATTTGCGTTTGGTAGCCGGACTACCTTTGCCGATGGGACGTCTTTCTCGAATGCATTCGCCATGTCGGTGCTTCGCTTGAGTTCAAAAGCGATGGCCGCAGCGTGATGGGCGGGATCGGCAGGGAGTGTTTCATCGTGCGGCACCGCGAAGAAAGCGAGGATCGGCACTGGAATCTTCATATATTTCTGTTCGCCGTTGAATGTGGCGGAAAAGGCACTGGGAGGCGGGGGCGGTAAAGAAGAGTCTTGAGGTTGCGGAGGGATGTCCTGCTTCATTTGCAACTCGGCCCTCAAATCTTTCTCTAGTTGAGGAAGTGACGCAAGCAACTTCTCGACGGACTCCTTTGGAGCGGTGGGGTCATATGGCAGGATGCTCTCGATCTTATCTTGGGCATCGAGCAGATCAAGCTGCGTATCGCCAAGCGCAGCATCGTAGTGCATATAGTAGCCACTGGATTCCATGTAGATAAGGCCCCGAACTCTAGCGGGATAACGACTCCCAAGAGAACTGAGGATTTCACCGCCAATAGAGTGGCTGATGAGAACAGGTTTGTTGATGTTCAGAGTAGACATAACGGTGAGAACGTCATCACCGAGGCGATCCGCAGCATAGTTCTCGCGGTTGGGGGTAGGGTAGCTCGACTCGCCGAAACCGCGAGGCGTGATGCCGTAGACATGGTACCTGCCGACAAACTTTGGTGCGAAGCTCTCGAAGGCATGCGCCGTGTCGCCCATCGCGGGTACAAAAATGAGAGGCAGACCGGTGCCACCCCAGTCAAGCACTTCTAGCTTTACACCGGATTGGACCGTGACGAACTCCACATGGTGCGAGACAGGATCGGACGGAATGGACCACGCGGTCTTGCTGGTGGCTTTCTGGAAAGTGAATGGAGTGCGTCCCCTCTGAATCCATATACCGGTAATGGTGTCATGGTCCGGATTCAGGGTGCCTTCATATGTGAGTCCAACCATACCGACGAAAAATTTTACGGCGGAGTTCTGCACGCTGAACGAATCTGCCCAGTCGCCCGTAGGTCCTTGATCGATGCTGTAGATTCTTGCTCTCAGATCTCCATGGTCATCGCGCATCACCTGGAGAATCATCCGTTGCGGTCTTCCCTGTGGTGGCGTAATGGTTCCCTGCCAGTTGCCGGTGATGTCCTGTGCTTGGTGGCGGCATCCGGTGATGGAGATCGCGATTCCAAGTGCGCAACTGACCAGCAGAATCAGCTTCGATAGCAGTTTCATGAGAGACCTTGTGTTGGTAGCTATAGCGTGGGACGGTTTACCAGACGGTTAATGTAGAAAACTACATAGGGTTCGTCAAGCGCACATGTAGCTCGCCATACATGTGAAAGC
This sequence comes from Granulicella arctica, assembly GCF_025685605.1. Taxonomy (NCBI): domain Bacteria; kingdom Pseudomonadati; phylum Acidobacteriota; class Terriglobia; order Terriglobales; family Acidobacteriaceae; genus Granulicella; species Granulicella arctica. The sequence goes on along the minus strand of NZ_JAGTUT010000001.1, from coordinate 3,245,989 downwards.
CTCCTCTATGAGCTGGATCTTTGATCCTGACAAGTCGGCTTGTCACCAGTAATCCCCCTCATTCCTGGAAAACGGTTCTCGGAAATTACGGGTCTCGTACTTTCCCAAGGGCCAATTTTGTGCAAATCGTTCGGACGCCGCCACATCATCTATGACCGGATCGAGCGGTCTGCTCTTCCTCATCCTGAGCAAGAAGGGTCATCTTGGTATGCGCCAGGTGAGGACCTGGTTTCGTGCGTTGCGTGCAGCCCAGACATCAACAAGCCGTGATTGCCGAAACCCCGACTTTCGAAGAGGAACGACGAACGTAAGAGGCGAATCCCTGAAATCTTGTCAAGAGCGGAACGTTTGAGTAGAACTATCGATGTCTTCCGGCAGAGATCGCGAAGGCACAGTGCGACGATGATGGAGAGAAAACTCTTCCGCTTAGACGGTACGCTCGAACACGACCCCGCCATCGATGCATGGATGAACACGCATGGGGGCGTACTGGGTGATACTGCGCGTGAGTGGTTTCAGTTGATGCGTCAGTGCGGAGACGAAGTCCGGGAGCTTTTGCATGATGGTTGTCCGGTTGCGTGTCTCAACGACGCGCCCTTTGCTTCCATGAATGTATTTACTTCCCACGTCAACGTAGGTTTTTTTCAGGGATCAGCGCTGCCGGATCCAGCATGTCTGTTGCAGGGAAATGGCAAGTTCATGCGGCATGTGAAGCTGAGACCTGGGACGACCTTCGACGCCGCACCGCTGAGGAGACTCGTGGTGGCCGCTTTTCTGGACATGAAAGCGCGGATAGAAAACGGCTGACCGGTACAAGTCCGAGGAGTCCGAGGCCGATGCCTCCACGCGAAGACGCTCAGCCAACATAGCCCACATTGTTTTCAAGTAGAAAACGGTGTTTTGGGAAACAACCTCTTCAAGCAGCCGAAAGCGAAACGCCGAAGCCAGTTGCGGGATAGCAAGCTTCGTCTGCCCATCTCCCGACTCGGGGGAGATGTCGAAAGAGATCCCGCATTCGCCCTAGCACTTGCCGCTGACTTCCTGTTTGCCATCCAGCCGCGTTTACTTGCGCCTACTGGCCTCTTCCCAAAAAAATACTTACTCTCGAATAAACATCAGGAAATATGCACCAGGCTTAAGTCGCCTCAGGGCAGTTCAAAATCCAGAATCGCCGTGGTAGCAACCTCAACCGGCTTACCGCCTTGCATGTAGGGTCGAAAACGCCAGCGCTGAACGGCCTCGAGCGAAACGTCTCGTAGCAACTCCGGACCGCTCACCACGCGTGCGTCAATCACATTGCCGTCACGATCGACAACCGCTCGCACCCTGACCTCGCCTTGCACCAGTGCCTGGGACGCCGCGGCAGGGTAAGCTGGCGCCGGGCTCGAAATCAGGTTCGACGCCATCATGCCGAGTGAAGCTGGATGCACAACCCCCGGAGCCGCCGCGTTGAGACGTTCAGCCGACAAGCGCGGAGGAGGTGGATTCAGCATGATTGACTTCGGTAAACGGCGGCGAACACTCGGCGCACTGGAAGTCGCAGTGTTCACGGGTGGTGTACTCGTCGCAGCACTCTCAGGCCCCGCGTTCAACGGCCTGGTGACAGGAGCACTCCCAGCAATAACATCAGGTTTAGCAGGCGAAGCTGAATTCGCAGGCGGAAAGCTCCGGCCCGCATCCAGCGGTCGCTGAGAGCCGACAGTCGACGCGTCTTCCGCCGTGCGGGGTTTACCTGGAAGAGCGCCAGAACGTCCAGCAGTCGGCGCGGGCCTCCGGATCACAGGCGCCCGGGATCTCTGAACACGTCTCACCGGCTCCGTCGTCCGCTCGTTACTATCATGTACAGGCAAATTCGGAGAGGGTACGATCTGCAGCACTGCCGTAGTCTGAGGTGCAGCATGGCCCTTGTGATAGAGCATCCATCCCGACCCCAAGGCAACTGCCAACGCCATTGCGCCCGCAATCCAGACCGCCGCTCCCCGCCCCCGCGAAGGTTCCAGATCCTCTAACCGGTAGAAGGGCACGGATGAGACTGGACGGACTGGCACATCGTGGCTCCCAGGAACCGGCATCGCGGCGCGCTCGCCAGGAAGAGCTTCGGCCGCAACGACAACGGGAATCACATTCTGAGACCGCACGAACACCGGCCCCACGGCACCGGTGGGTCGGCGAATCTGCGTAAGGAACCGGAGAATTTCCCTGACCGACTCTTCCTGTTCGTCGCTGGCATGGAATGGCCCAGCCCCTGCGGCGGCGACGACGAGAATGCCAAGCAGGTCCATGTAATCGACCGCCTCATCCTCGCGCCGGATCACCACCTGGACGAGCGACGTGACATCCCGTTGGAAGGACGGGTCGATCGCCAATCGACCGGAAAAGTGGGTCAGCGCCGCCAATGAGCCGGCAGGTATGCCGCGATCGAGCAAAAACTCCCGTATCCTCGCTACATCCTCTGTAAAGAGACCTGAGACCCCACCAAGCTTCGACAACAAAAACATAAGGATCCAATTCTCGCTTCGTGGATCATCCCAAGGAGCAGTCAAATCGCGCTGATCGCATCTGGCTTAGATAGATTCTACCGAGACACGCGAACCCATACTTCATAGCAACCCGAAACTGGGACTCAAGTTGTTCTTGAGATCGCACGAAACCCTAAGGCTGCGGCACCACAGGAGCCGCACCAGCACCACCCGGCACCTTCGGCGCATCCTCATCCGGATCAGCATCCTCATCCACCTTCGGCACCGCCTTCACCCGAGGCGTCACAGTCACATCCATAGCCCGCTTCGCCGACGTCGCAAACTGCTCCTTAGGCTTATCCGCCACTGCGGCCCGCATGAAGTCGATCCACATCGGCAGCGCTGCTTTCGCGCCCGTCTCCTTCTTACCCAGGCTCTCCCGCGTATCGAAGCCAATCCACGTCCCGCACGTCACCGACGGCGAGAATCCAACGAACCACGCATCGGTATAGTTGTTCGTCGTTCCGGTCTTGCCCCCAAGCGGATGCCCCAGCGACGAGGCCGCCGAGCCCGTTCCATACTGCACCACGGACTTCAGCAGCACCATCATCGTCCGCGCCACCTCCACCGAGATCACCTCCGTCACCTCAGGAACCTTCTCGTTCAGCGGCAAGCCGTCCGCCTGCGTCAGCTTCCGGATCAGGTGTGGCTGAATCCGCACACCGTCATTCGGAAACACCTCGTAAGCCCCCACCTGCTCCGCCAGCGTCAGGTCCGCCGCGCCAATCGCCACCGGGAGAAAATTAGGCAGGTTGCTCGTAATCCCGAAGGCCCGCGCCACCTCGATCACCTTCGGCATCCCTACATCCCGCGCCAGTTTCAGCGCTGGAATATTCCGTGACGTCGCAAACGCCTGCGTGATCGTCATCGCCCCACCAAAATCCGTCTCGTAGTTATGTGGCGAGTACCATCCCCCCGGAGTAGCAAAGCTAGTCGGCACATCCGTGATAATGTCGCTCGGCTTCACCCCGTTCTCGATCGCCGCCGTATACACATACGGCTTGAACGACGAGCCGACCTGCCGCTGCGACTGCGTAGCCCGGTTGAACTGGCTCAACGCATAGTCGCGCCCGCCCACCATCACCAGCACCTCGCCGTTCGAGTTATCAACGGCCATCAGCGAAGCCTGGGCCCCCGAATCCTGCTCCAGCCGCGCGTGGAAGGCCACCGGCTCCGGCACTCCCTCTGCCACCTTCGTCACCAGCCGCTCGCCCAGCTTCACATACACGACATCGCCCACATGCAGCAGCTTGTCCCCGCTCCAGATCTGCGTCCACGCCCAGTCCGCCGGCTCCATCACTGCCGCCTGCGCCTGCGCACCCACCTTCACCACCACCTGCCGAGCCGTCGCCACCATCACCACACCATGCACATAGCTGCCCGGTTCCACCGTCTGCGACCAGTCCGGATGCACATACGCTCCCAGGTCCTCTGCAGCCACGCGCTTCAGAGTTCCCTTCCATCCTCGCCGCCGCTCATACGTCGCCACCCCGTCGAGCACCGCCTTGTTCGCCACCTTCTGCAGCTCGATATCGAGAGTCGTATACACCCGCAGCCCAGCCCCGTGAACCTCCTCGGCCCCGTACTCCTTCTCCAGCTGCCGCCGAATCTCCTCCACAAAGTACGGCGCCACGCTATTCCCTGGAACCGCCACATTCAGCCCCAGCGGAGCCGCCTCCGCATCCGTAGCCTGCCGCTCCGTGATCTTCCCGTCATGCAGCATCGCGTTGATCACAAGGTTGCGCCGCTCCATCGCCCGCACCGGATGCCGGATCGGCGAATACAGCACCGGCCCCTTCGGCAGCGCAGCCAGCAACGCAGCCTCCGAAAGCGTCAGCTCCCGCACATGCTTCGAAAAGTAGAACTCCGCCCCAGCCTCAAACCCATACGTCCCATGCCCCAGGTAGATCTGGTTTGCGTAAAGCGAGAAGATCTGAGGCTTCGTAAACCGCCGCTCGATCTGCATCGACAGCAGCACCTCCTGAAACTTCCGCCCGTACGTCTTCTCCGACGAAAGAAACAGGTTCCGCGCCAACTGCATCGTCAGCGTCGACGCTCCCTGCGCCCGCCCCGGCGAATGCAGATCCCGCCACGCCGCACCCACCGCGCGAAACAGGTTCACCCCCCAATTGCTCTCAAAGCTCTTGTCTTCGATCGAAATAATCGCCTGCCGCAGCACCGGAGGAAACTCCTCATACGGCACCACCACACGCCGCTCCAGCGCAAACGAGCCGAACACCTTCCCATGGATGTCGTACAGCTCCGTCGTCGTATTCGGGCGATACCGCACAAGATCTTCCATCTGCGGCAGGTCGACGGAGTACACAAGCATCAATCCGCTCGTAATCCCGAACATCGCAGACAAACCCATCAACGCATAAAACGTAGTCTTGACGGCTACGCGTCGCGAAGGAAACTCAGGCCCCCGCAGATCGAACCGGTCCACCACCGGCCGAAAGAACCGCACCACTCGCCCACGCAGCCCCGCACCAGCCCCAACCTCAGGCTCTCGAGTCTCGCGGCTGAAGGTCCCTGGCATCGCTCTTCATTCTAGCCGACGCCCACCAGACACGACCGCGGATTTCGCCGATCACCACGGATAAGGCAAATCGCCATACTCTATCCGTACCAATCCGAGAAATCCGCGTTCGCAGTTTCTGCCCGATGAACCCTAAGCCGCCTTACCCTTCAACAGATCCAGCGCCTTCGACAACTGCTCATCCACCTGCACCGCAGCCTTCTTCACCGTAGGCGTAGTCGGCGTCGTCTCAACCGACGCAGCATCGTCATCCCCGCCACCCTCATCCGGAATATTCCCCGCGACCAGCACCCCCGGCGTTACACCCTCATCCTGAATCTTCTTCCCCGAGGGCGACTGGTACTTCGCAATCGACAGGATCAGCGCCGCCCCGTCCGGCAGCTCAAACGTCTTCTGCTGCGCACCCTCGCCAAACGTCCGCTCGCCGATCAACTCCGCCCGCTTGTCATCCAGCAGCGCCCCGGCCACCAGCTCCGCCGGTCCCGACGTCCCCCGATTCACAATCACTACCAGCGGGGCCGTCGCATTGATCGACTTCGCCGCATCCGCCTCAAACGTCTGCTTGGGGAACTTCTGCCCCTCGAGCGTAGCAATCGTCCCCGTCTTCAAAAAGAAATTAGCCAGCCGCGTCGCCTCAGCCATATCGCCCGCAGCCACATCCCGCAGATCGAGTAGCACCTTCTTCGAGCCCGACTTCGGCATATTCTTCAGCTTTGCTTCCATCTGCGAGACATGCTCATGGTCCAGCACCCCTGGCTTCAGATACAGAATCGAAGAATTCTCATACAGCGTCTCCTGCACTGGCGGCAGCGCCACATCGCCCCGCGTCATCGTCACCTTCTCCGGAACAGCACGCCGAGGTCGTACCACCGCAACCGAAAGCTCCGAACCCGGCTGTCCGGCCAGCATCCGCTGAATCGTCGCCAGCGAAAGCTCCCGCGTATCCTGCGTCCCGATCGCCTCGATGATGTCGCCATCATTCAGATTCGCCTTCTCCGCCGGGCTTCCCGGTACGACCGAAACCACCGTCGCATACCCGTATCGCTTCGAGATATTGATCCCGACCTGCGCCTTGCCGCCCTTGTCCGCCTTGTAGGTCTTGTACTCATCCGCCGTCAGGTAGCTGGAGTCCGCGTCGAGCGACTCAAGCAGCCCCCGCAGCGCCCCATTCGTCACCGCCGGAATATTTGGCTCAACCACATAGTCCGTCTGGATATGCCGCAGCACCTCGCTGTATACATTGATCTGCTTGTACGCACCGTCCTGCTGATCGTCCGCCGTCGCCGCACGTACCCCACTCGCATTCACGCCGAGGAACACCACCAGCACCAGCACAACCGACACAACCAGCAGCATGATCTTCGAACTCTTGGGCACAGGCGACTCCTCAAAGGACAATCGTTAGACGAACTACTTCAGAAAGCGTGCACCAAACCAGCCGCCAAAACCGGCAGCAGGCGAAAACTAATCCTGTTCAGAATCATAAACCCGGACTCGAACCTTTGCAGAGCAGGTTCAGCCAGAGATAAACCAGCTGACGTAAGTCTCTTGAGTTACTCTCGTACCAAAATAGTTACACTAGTCTCAGATGCTCTCTCCATCCTCACAGCCCCGGCTTCAGGACCCAGGTCCCTACGCAGGCCACATCGCTTCCCTTGATGGCCTCCGAGGCGTTGCCGTTCTGGCCGTCATGGGCTCGCATCTCTTCCCGGGCGGCGGTCCCACGGTCAGCCCAGTCATTCGTGCCACCCAGCTTGTTCTTGGAACCGGTGCCATCGGCGTCGATCTCTTCTTCGCCCTCTCCGGCTTCCTCATCACCGGCATCCTGAAGGATTCACTGCACGATTCGCAATACTTCCGGCGCTTCTATGCCCGCCGCTGCCTCCGCATCTTTCCGCTCTATTACGGTGCCCTCATCGTTCTGCTGCTGCTTACGCCTGTCCTCGCGCTGCAATGGCACGGTATGCAGTGGTCCCTCCTCTTCTATCTGCAGAACACCGGCTACCCCATGCCCTTGTCGCAGTTCTTCCCCGGCCATCAGGTCAATCTCTCCCACTTCTGGTCGCTCGCCGTCGAGGAGCAGTTCTACATCGCCTGGCCTTTCATCGTCTTCTACGTCCGCAAGACTCGCCATCTTCTCTGGCTTTGCGTGATCCTGAGCCTCCTCGCCGTCGCCGCCCGCTTCGGCCTTGCCTTCACACACGCCGACTATCAGGTCATCAACACCTCGACCATCGCCCGCATGGACTCGCTCCTCATCGGCGCCGCGCTCGCACTCATCCTCCGCACCCGGCACCATGACACCGTCCTTCGCCGCGCCAGCGCAGTCTTCGCCTTCTCCGCTCCGGCTGCCCTCGCCGTCATCGTCCTCCAGCAGATCGCCACGCACCATCCAGAATGGCCCGCATCCGTTGCGGAATCGCTGCTCAGCGTCCGATACTCCCTCCTTGCCATTGCCTCGACTGCCCTCATCGCCTGGTGCCTGCGTCCGGACACGACCCTCCGCCGGACCTTCGAACTCGCTCCCCTCAGATTCCTGGGGAAATACAGCTATGGTCTCTACGTGCTGCACGCCCTCTTCCTGGGTTTGATCCTTGGTCTGGTCCGTTCCTGGATTGGGCTGATCACGCCCAACAAGCTCGTCGCAGTGGCAGGCTCAGGGGTCGCACTCTTCCTCCTCGCCATCGCTGCAGCCTATCTCAGCTTCAACTTCTACGAAAAGCCCATCCTGAAGCTCAAAAAATACTTCCAGTACGACCGCCTGCCAGCCGGAAAGACCGAGGCGCGCATCGCCATCCCACCATTGCCCGAAGAAGCTCTGCGACCCGTCTAGCCTTATAGCGACTTCGGTAAGAACCCAGCAGTCGAGAATCTACCCAGTCAGGAACGACTGAACCCATCATGGATCAGGCATCTCTTAAGCACGCAGCCCTAACGCTCGACCTGATCCTTCAGCGCTACGCCGAAGAAGATCCCGGCGGCACCATCCTGCACAGCGCGCTCAGCGATCTTCTGCAGGCAGCAATCCTTGGCCAACTTCAACACCCACTCGCCTGGAACGATATCCCGGGCGATTACCTCGTCAACGAGACAAGTATGCGCCAATACCCCGATCTGGAGAGCGCCTACGCCAACTTCAAGATCGAGGCCACCGGCGGCGAGACACCCGCGCTCAAAGCCATGCGCGCCCGAACCAACGCCAGCAAAACAGACGTGCCGTCCTGAACAAGCTCGCTGCAAATGTACTGAAATGTGTGGTGGCGGTGCGCAGAATCGAACTGCGGACCTACGGGTTATGAGTCCGTCGCTCTAACCATCTGAGCTACACCGCCGTGGTGTTTGTTGCTGCATCGGGCCGGTGTAAACATCACCTGACTACCGCGCCGCAGCCATTTCAATCATACTGGATTTCGGCCCTATCGAGAAACTGACACCCCATGAAACCTATCGTTCTCGGCGTCATCCCCGCCCGCCTCGCCTCAACCCGCCTCCCCCGCAAAGTCCTCCGCGAGATCGCCGGTCGCCCCATGCTCGCCTGGGTCGTCGAAGCCGCCCGAGCCTGCGCCCAGCTTGACGCCGTCATCGTCGCCACCGACTCCGACGAAGTAGCCACCCTCTGCCACGCCCACAACTGGCCCGTCCAGATGACCTCGCCCGACCTCCCAAGCGGCTCCGACCGCGTCCACGCCGTCGCCCAGCTCCATCCAGCCGACATCTACATCAACATCCAGGGCGACGAACCCCTCCTCCGCCCCGAACACCTCACCGCCCTGCTAAGCCCCTTCGCCAACCCGCACGTCGACGTCACCACCCTCACAGTCCGCTGCACCCCCACCAACATCGCCAACCCCAACGCCGTAAAAGTAGTCACCGCCGCCGACGGCCGCGCCCTCTACTTCTCCCGGGCCACCATCCCTTACGATCGCGACGCCACCGGCACCGCCATCTACTGGAAGCACATCGGCCTCTACGGGTACCGCGCCGAAGCCCTCAACCGCTTCCCCACCCTCCCCCACCGCACCCTTGAGAAAACCGAACGCCTCGAACAACTCCGCTTCCTCGAAAACGGCCTGAGCCTCTACGTCGAACCCACCGACTACGACACCATCGGCGTAGACACCGAAGAAGACCTCCACCAGGTAGAAGCCCTCCTCCTCGCCCGCCACACCGGACAACCCAACAAACTGTCATTCTGAGCGAAGTCGAAGGATCTGCGGTTCGCACTGGTCCTCGCTCTTCTTTTGTCATTCCAGAAGGGAACCCGCGTCCGCAGTCCCTCCAAAATAAAGTCATGGAACTTGACAAATGCGGCGCCTCAGTCCCCCCAACGCTGGGAAACGAGTCCCCAATACCCAGACTTCGCCCAAACCAGGTCCAGACCTAAGTCCATTCGTTTGAAGACTTTGGACTTCAGAGAAAAATATCCTGAGAAAGAATTCGGCAGCGCAGGCGGCGATTCTGTCACTCCCAAAGCAATGGTCTCGCCGCCTCGAAAACTAATCGCACAGTTTGACAAATGCAGGTCCGCAATAACCCCACATCAGGAGAATCACTCCCTCAGACCCTAATTTCTCATAGAGCAGGTCCAGACCTAAGTCCAACCGTTTGAACACTTTGGACTTCGGAAAAAATTATGCCTCAACGGCGCTGAACCGCAACTCAAGCCCACCCTCAACAGCCGTCACCACCAGATGTTCCAGCGAACCCACCACCCAATCCGCCTCATGCAGATCGCCAAACGCATGCGTCCCAAGCACCCCTAAAACCCGGCACCCCGCCGCCTTACCGGCCCCAACACCCGAAGGAGCATCCTCAACCACGACGCAATCCTCCGGCGCAAAGCCAAGCAAGCCAGCTCCCCGGATGTAAGGCTCCGGATGCGGCTTCCCCTTCTCCACCATATCGCCGGCAATCAGGCGCTCAGGAACCGGTAAGTCCGCTACTTCCAATCGCCCAAGCATCAACCGCCGCGTCGCCGAGGTCACAATCGCCCACCGCTCCACCGGCAACGAAGTCAGCAGCTCCCGAACACCTGGCAGCACCTTCAGATCCGCCGTATCGAGAATCTCCATATCCTCGATCACCTTCAGACCCTCAGCCTGATCGATATCGGGCCGCAGCGACTTGATCACGTCGATTGCCCGAACGCCATGCGGAATCACGAAGTTCTCCGCATCCGGAATGTCGTACATCGCCGCCCATCGCTTCCAGCACCGGTTTACCGACCCAATCGAGCTGATCAGCACGCCATCCATATCGAACAGCAAACCCTTCGTCCGAATCACTAACTCACTGCTCAAACAGTCCCACCTTCCAAGACAAACTTCTGTGCAACCGCCAGAATTCTCTCCACTGACTCCACCGAACAGCTCTCGCAATACACCCGCAACAAAGGCTCCGTCCCCGAAGCCCGCAGCAGCAGCCACGTCTCCGCTGCGTTCGCCTTGCCTGCGCAAGCCTCGTTCTCCAGAAAGAACTTGATCCCGTCCATCGTCTCGACGCGCAGCACTTTCATTCCTGCGAAGTCTGTCATTCCACCCTGCGCCCGTGCGATCGCCGACAGCTTCAACGCCTCGTCAATATGCATATCGATGCGCCCATATTGATGCTCGCCATACTCTTCCTGCAACGCCGCAACCAGTTCGCCGAGCGTCTTCTTCTCATCTGCCATCACCTGCGCGAGCAGCAGCGAGTTCAGCATGCCGTCGCGCTCCGGCAGGTGCCTGCTGATCCCGACCCCGCCCGACTCCTCACCGCCGATCAGGATGTTCTCCGTCAGCATCAGGTCGCAGACGTACTTGAAGCCGATCCCATGCTCATGCAGCTTGCGGCCATACTTCGCGGAGATGCGGTCCAACATCTTCGTCGTGTTGAACGCACGCGTCACATCGCCCGGCCATCCTTTGCGTTTCAACAGCCATTGCAGAATGATCGCGAAGATCTTATGCGCGTCCACAACATTCCCATGCTCATCAACCGCGCCGATCCGATCCGCATCGCCGTCTGTAACCAGACCGGCATCGCACTTGTCCGCAACCACCCGAACCTGCGTCTCCTTGATATGCGGCAGAATTGGCTCAGGATTGATCCCCGGAAACGAGGGGTTGATCTCCGCCCGCATCTCCACAAACGGAATGCCTGCTCGCGTAAAGATCCCGGCAATCACGCCGCGCCCCGCACCATACATGCAGTCAATCAGAAACCTGTACCCCGAAGCCTTGATCGCTTCCAGGTCCACGAACCGCGTGATCGCCGCAACGTAATCCGTGTTGAAGTCGACCTCGGTGATCGCGCCAGCAACTCCGGCAACCGGCAACTCCTTACCTAAGTAGGACTCGATCTGCCCAATGATCGCCGGGCGTCCCGAGCCGCCATAGCTCGCCTTATACTTCACGCCATTCCACTCCGCCGGGTTGTGGCTCGACGTAATCATCACGCCGCCAGCCGCCTTCAACTCCCGCACCGCGAAACTCAACGCCGGTGTCGGCGTAATCGCATCCGCCAGCATCACCGGAATTCCCGCCTTCGAGAGCACCTCGGCGACGACGCCAGCAAAGCTCCGCGACCCGAACCGCGTATCGTAGCCAATGCACACGCCGCGCGAGGCGTCCTCAGCCTCGATCACATAATGCGCAATCGCAGAAGCCGCCACCCGCACATTCGCGTAGGTAAAGTCATCGGCAATAATCCCGCGCCAACCATCCGTCCCGAACTTGACCGCAGTTGCCATCAGCCTCGTAGCCTCCTCATCTAGATCAGGTCTTCCCGACCCAATCCTTCATGCACCTGCCGAACTACCTTGCTTACATCCTGAGACCGCTCCCGCGTCGTGATCAGCAGCGCATCCTCCGTCTCGACCACAACCAACCCGTCGACTCCAAGGAGCGCCACCATCTTCCCCGGCGCATACACATAATTCCCCTTGGATTGAATCGCTACGATGCCATCCGTTGGCCCATCGACGACGTTGGCATCCTCATGATCACCAAGATGCTCATGCAGCGATGCCCACGACCCAAGATCATTCCACCCAAAGTCCGCTGGCAGGCAATAAATCTCCGACCGTCGCTCGCCCTTGGCCGACCGCGGTTCAAGCACCGCATAGTCAATTGAAATGCTCTCGCACTGGGGATACTCCTCCGCGAACACCCGGTCAAAGTCAGCCGTTCCATGCGCCGCCGCAATCTTCTCGAGAATCGGAGCCATATCCGGCATGTGCTCCCGAATCGCATCTGCCAGCGTCCGCGCACTCCACAGGAAGATTCCACCGTTCCAGGCAAAGTTCCCGGCGTTAACAAACCGCTCCGCAGTATGCCGATCCGGCTTCTCCCGGAATCGCTTCACGCGGAACGCCGAGATTCCTTCTTCTCCTTCGAGCACTACGCCTTGGCCCTGCTCGATATAGCCGTAGCCTGTCTCCGGTCGTGTCGGCGGGATTCCCAACACCACGATCTTCGCTCCGCTCGCTGCCACGCGAATGCCCGCCTCAATCACCTTCGCGAATCGCCCGATGTTCGCAACCACATGGTCCGAGGGAAAGATTCCGATCACAGTGTCCGGCTCGCTCTTCTCAAGAAGGAACGCCGTCAGTGCACACGCCGGAGCCGTATTCCTTGCAATGGGCTCGCAAAGAATGTGATCCGCTCGCACAGTAGGCATCTGCTCCGAAATCGTGTCCGCAAGCCAGCGATTGGTCACGATCCAGACATCAGCCGCCTCGGACACCGGCAACAGTCGCGCCAGCGTCTGCTGAATCATCGTGTCCTCGCCGTCGAGCGCCAACACCTGCTTTGCGCGAGCCCGACGACTCCGTGGCCAGAACCGCGTCCCACTTCCACCTGCCAGAATTACCGGTGCAAATCGAATCCCATCCAAGCCCATAAAGCTCCATCCTTAAAGGAAGAGGGCGCCACTGTCGAGCGCCCTCCGCTTTCTTCAAATCCCTGCAACTATGCTAGTGCCGCAAAGAACGTCCGCATGCGCTTTACGCCTTCATCCACAACATCATGCGAAACCGCATACGAAAGCCGGATATGCTCAGCAGTACCAAATGCTTCGCCCGGAACGACAACCACATGCGCCTCGCTGAGTAATCTCGCTGCAATATCGGCAGCCGAGCGAATGCCGCCCTTGCCGAAAAACGAGCTCACATTTGGATATACGTAGAAAGCGCCTTGCGGGATGGTACAAGTTAATCCCGGAATCGTCTTAAAGCCTGTAAGTGTCTGGTCGCGCAGCTTGATGTAGTCTGCCCGCATCTCGGACACGCACTCCTGCGACGCCGTCAGCGCCGCAATGGACGCACGCTGCACCATGCTCGCCGTATTGCTTGTGCTCTGTGACTGCAGCTTGCTCATGGCCGAGATAATCGCCTTCGGCCCCAGTGTAAAGCCCGCACGCCATCCAGTCATTGCATACGTCTTAGAAAGCGAGCCCAGGATGATGATGTGCTCCTTGCAATCCGTAAACGAACCGCCGCTCACAATCTCACCGGTAAACGTCAGGTACACATAGCACTCATCCAACATCACGTAGATGCCGCGCGCATGGGCCAGCCGCACAATCGCCTCCACATCCTCAGGAGCCATGACCGCACCGGACGGATTCGATGGCGAGCAAAGAATGATCGCCTTCGTTCGATCCGTAATCGCGCGCTCAATCATTGCAGCCGTCACGCGGAAGTTCTCATCCTCGCTGGTCTCGACATACTTCACCACGCCACCCGCGTACTGAATGATGTCCTTGTAGGAGACCCAGTACGGCACCGGCAGAATCACCTCGTCGCCATGATCCACCAGCACCTGGATCGCGTTGAAAAGCGCCAACTTACCGCCCGTCGTAAACACGCACTCGTCCGGCGTGTAGTTCGAGGCGAAGTCGCACGCATGACGATCTACGATCGCCTTCCGCACCTCGGGGATGCCGGCCACGTTGGTATACCGCGTAAAGTTCTTCTCGATCGCGTCAATGGCTGCGTCCTTAATGTGGCGAGGCGTCGCGAAGTGCGGCTCGCCCGCGCCAAAGTCCGCCAGGTTTACACCCTCTGCCTTCAGCTTCAACGCTGCAGCCGTGATCGCCATCGTTGCTGAAACTTCAATGCGGCCAATGCGGTCCGCAAACACCTTTGTCGCTGTTGTACTCATGCCCCTAGTCTTTCAGATTTGCCCCTCAAGATAAAGCGATGCCTCATCAAAGCGCCGAAATAGGGATATCCCCAACTCGAATCGGCAGCTTTCGCACCCGTACCCCCGTCGCGTGAAACACCGCATTCGCGATCGCCGCATCGACCCCGGTTACCCCAAGCTCACCCACACCCTTGATCCCCAGCGGATTGACGAGATGATCCACTTCTGCGCTGCTTCGAGGAACGACAACATTGCGCCATTCCTCGTCGCACCCAAGGCCATCAATCAGACAAAGGAGTATAACCAGACCACGGCGATACGTAGACCGCGAGCACGCACATCTTGGACATTGGGCGATTACGCGCAGCAACCGCCGCAGACCATCGCACGGCCGAAGAAAGCCTGCCACTCATGTCGGAGACCCTCGACGCAAACCTGTATGTCAGCTACCTGACAAAGATTCATAGCCTGATCGTCATCTGGGAACAGCAATCCATCCATAACTCACCCGCTTGGCTGCAACCAGCCCTTCGGCGCCGTCAGCGAAGATCCATGATCGAGCATGACCTCGCCTGGTTCCACACAACGCCGACCGAACTCTCCACCGCCGGTCTTCCGCCACTTGATACCGAAGCCGCGCTTCTCGGCGCGATGTACGTCATGGAAGGTTCTACCCTCGGCGGTCAGATCATCTCTCGCCATGTCACCCGCGTACTCGGCCTGATGAACGGTCGAGGTGACGCCTTCTTCCGCGGCCACGGACCCAATACCGGCCCTATGTGGACAGAGTTCTGTGACATCCTCCGCAGTCGCATCCCCGACGCTGAAACAGAAATGGTCATCCACTCTGCACAAGCCATGTTCCGGACATTCGCCACATGGATGCAACAGCCGCAGGAGGAACTCGCTGCCACATGAACGATAAGCCACTCGCCTCCTCGACCAACGAACTCCTGCAACCCCTTCCTGCAGCCATGATGACGCCGCTTCCCAAGCACTGCGAAGACGAGCCAATCCGCCTCCCGGGCAGCATCCAACGTCACGGCTTCCTCCTCCTGCTCGATCGCCGGGACAACCACGTCGTTGCCGCCAGCGACAATGCGCAGGAGTTCCTCGGCATCCCGCTGAAGCTCATCCTCGGCACGCCTATCGAAACCATCCTCGAGCGCGAGGTCCTCGCCGCCTTCCGCTTTCTTACCCTTGCCGACGAGACGCCAGGATTCGTCACCTATCTCGGCTCCTTCCAGATGCGGAACGAGCTCTATAGCATCGTCACCCACAAGGTCGGCGACGAGCGCATCCTTGAGTTCGAGCGTATCGATCGCCTTGTCCGCCCTGAGCTG
This sequence comes from Granulicella arctica, assembly GCF_025685605.1. Classification (NCBI taxonomy): domain Bacteria; kingdom Pseudomonadati; phylum Acidobacteriota; class Terriglobia; order Terriglobales; family Acidobacteriaceae; genus Granulicella; species Granulicella arctica. Next base: position 3,230,463 of record NZ_JAGTUT010000001.1, on the reverse strand, counting down.
ATGAACGCCGTCATCACCAACTTCGTCGGCAAGCTCAATCAGCTCGGTAGCGAGATCGAGCTCTGCCGCGCCATCACGAAACAGGTGAAAGACCTCACCCACTTCAACCGCGTCCTCCTCTACAGTTTCGACGAGCATGGCCACGGCACCGTCCTCGCCGAAGAGAACGACGGCACCTTGCCAAGCTATCTCTATCTACGCTTCCCCGGCGGCGACATTCCTCAACAGGCTCGCGCTCTCTACGTTCTCAACACCGTCCGCATCATTCCGGACGTTACCTACACCCCCTCTCCTATTCAGGGCGTAGCCGGACGACCCATGGCGACCCTCGACCTTTCGATGGCTCTCCTCCGCAGTGTCTCTCCAGTCCACCTTGAGTACATGCGCAACATGGGCACCATCTCCTCCATGTCCATCTCCATCGTCTGCGAGGGCAAGCTCTGGGGCCTCATCAGCGGCCATCACGCCACCCCGCGCACCATTCCGTATCTTGTCCGCAGCGCCTGCGACCTCCTCACCAAGATGGTGAGCACCCAGCTCATCGGCCTCCGTACCACCGCTAAGCTCGGCAAGATGCTCCATTTCCATGACGTTCAGCGCAGAATGCTCACCCAGATGGCCGCCGAGAACGACTACATCGCCGCCATGAAGTCGCAGATCGACTTCCTCGCCGAGGTGACCGACGCGGAAGGCGTCGCCCTCATCGTTGAAGGTCAGTGTGAACTTGCGGGCATCACACCCAACCGGCAGCAGGTCCTCAGACTCGTCGACTGGATGAACACCCGCGAAGACATGCAGCTCTTTGCCACCCAGCACCTTGAGGAGCAGGTCGAGTGGGCGGAAGAAATCAATACCGTTGCCAGCGGCATCCTTGCCATACGAATCTCCGATGTTCGCCAGAGCTACCTTGTCTGGTTCCGGCCAGAGGTCATTCGCACCGTCAAGTGGGCTGGCGAGCCCGTCAAGCTGAAGCCAGAGCCAGACGGCCTCCATCCCCGCGCTTCCTTTGGTGCCTGGAAGGACATCGTTCACGGCCAAAGCGCCCCATGGACCGAGATGGAGATCGAGTCGGCCCGAGAGTTCCGCGCCGCCGTCATGACCATCAATCTGAAGCGCGCCGAAGAGGCCGCCGAACTCAGCGAAGCCCGCTTTCAGCAGCTAACCCATGCCCTCCCGACCTTAGTCTGGACCGCCAACGACGACGGCCAGCTCACATATGTCAACCAGAAGTGGCGCGATCAGGGCCTGGGTCATGAAGGTCGCTGGTTTGAGCACAACCGCCTGGCCGATGAGGATGAGATGCGCTGCACCGACCTCTGGAAGCAGGCCGTCGCCGCTGGTACCTCCTTCGAGGCCGAGGTCAGATTTCAGACTCCCGACGGTATCGAGCGCTGGAATCTCGTCCGCGCCATTCCATTCCTCCACGCCAACCGTAGCCGCGCCGGCTGGGTAGGCACCTGTACAGATCTCACGGACCGCCGCGAGCGCGAGATTGCCCTACGCATGACTGAGAAGCTCGCCCTTACCGGCCGCATGACGTCCGTCATTGCCCACGAGATCAACAACCCACTCGAGGCCATCACCAATCTGCTCTATCTTCTCCGCGACGAGATCCTCGACACAGGCCCAGCAAAGTCCTATATCGCCATGGCCGAGAGTGAGCTTCAACGCATCTCCGGCATCACCAAGCAGACCCTTCGCTGGTCTCGGGACAGCGTCCAGAAGGCCAGCTCCGCCCTCGCCGGGAGCCTCTTCAATGACGTCCAGCAGCTCTTTGCTGGGAAGATCCGCAACCGCGCCGTCACCGTGACCATCCTTCGAGGTGAGGACGTCACTATCCACGGCGTGATCGGCCAGTTGCAGCAGGTGCTCGCCAATCTGGTATCAAACGCTGTAGATGCCGCGCCTGTGGGAGGCCACATCTCGCTCGCAGCCAGCACCGTCGATGGCGCAGTCGAGATCGTCGTAGGCGACAATGGCCACGGCATGACCGAAGAGACTCAGCGTCTCATCTTCCAGCCCTTCTATTCCACCAAAGGTGACCTCGGCAATGGCCTCGGCCTATACATCTCCCAGGAGATCGTAGAGAAACATCACGGCCACCTCACTGTCCGCAGCGCCCCGGGTCAAGGCACCCACTTCCACGTCTTACTCCCGATCATGACTCCATAACTTCAATCCTTCGTCTTAGCTGAGACCAAGTAGCTGAAACTCACCCTCATAGCCTTCCATCTCCTCTTCAACTTCCTCTGGCCCGCCGCGCGAAAGACTCAAGCCCGCGTACATCATCGCGACCGTCGCGAGCGGCCACAGCAGCTTGAACAGATTCCTCTCCAAACCGACCTCCACGTGTGTCACCCAAAGGATCATTACTGGAAACGCGCCCACATACAGCGTCAGCATCAACGGCAGACTTGTCCTTCCCGGCATCCTCGGCCGATTGAACGGCACACCTTGCTGAAAGAAGAACGCCTCTGCCAACACCACACAAAGGCACACCCCACACACAAACTGCACCAGCAAGTGCCGGGCATCCCAACGTATCGCCGCCAACATAGCCAGAACGCAGACCATCACACCCAGCGCACAGAACAGCACCCACTTCCTTGCCGCCGCCGTACACTCACTCACCTGAACGCCCGTTATCCGGAAAACCCATCCCGCCGATAGTGAGAGAGGGAACGCGAACGCCGTCCGCAGCCCCGCAATCACCCAGAACAGCAGCAGCGGCATCACCGCGTGAAGTCCCCGATCCGAAAGCACCACCACACTCCCGCGCAAAGTCACCACACAAGCCACCGCAAGCGCCAGACCCGTTCCGCAGTAGATAGCAAGGTAGACCTGGTACCGATTGTTCCGCTTCATCGTCTGCCCGATAAAGTGAAACACCGCCCGCTCCCCCGGCCGGCGCACCACCCGATGCACCAGCGCCGCCAACCATCGTGCAGGCTGCACTTGTTGTCGCGAGCCGCCTTCCACCGCCATCCGTCGCATCCGGGCCCAAGCGAGCGGATAGGTCACCAGCACCACCAGCGCCGCTACAGCCGTTCCTCGCTCAGCGTATCCAGCTAGTTCCCGCGCGAACGCCGGTGCCGCATCCCCATGCAGTAGTCGCTCGTACAGCGCGAGAAACCAGAGTGGCGGCATCCAGCGTGCCATGCCAAGCGAGCCTGTCAGCACCGCCTCCAGCCCGTCGCCATACCGCAGGTACTGTAGCGTCAGCAGCACCAGCATCATCACCGACCCCATCTGCACCACCGGTGCGATCACGCGAAACCGCACCGCACCTACAACACAGAGCAGCACTCCACCCAGCGCCAGGAAGAACAGCGACGCAAACACCCCCGCCATCAGCACCGCTACAGCATGTGCGTACAAGTGCCGATAGAACTCCCCGCGACTGATCGCCGGCACGATCACCATTGCAAAGCAATTAGCACTCACCAGGAAGATCATCAAGAATCCCACGAGCGCCATCGCCTTCGCCGCCAGCATCTGCCGCGGCTTCAACGAGAGTGGCGACAAAATCAGGAAGTCCAGCCGATCCGGAAACAGCATCTCCCACTCAAAGATCGACACCGCCCCCATCACCACAAATGACAGCAGCACAAAGAAGTAGCGATCTTCAATCGCCATCCATGGCCCTTTCGGATACGTGTTCTGCAGAAAAAACGAGATCAGCAGCCCCGGCGCAGCCACAATCGAAACCGCGCGCGCCACCGTCGTCACCGTGTCGCCCTCCACCTGCAGCGTGTCGTTGTCGAAAAACCGCCGAAAGAAGTGGTCCACAAGAATCCGCGTCACCCCGCCCCAGTTACCCATGCTGCACCTTCATCACGTCCACGATCTCCCGTGCCACTTTGGCCGTATCCGTCTGCTGCACCAGTTGCGCGAACACGCTCTCAAGTGTCGGCAGTTCCATAAGCCGCGTCAGCTCACGCGGCGCGGCATCCGCCACCACCTTCCCCTTCGCGAGCACGATGACCCGGTCGCACACCCGCTCCACCACCTCCAGCACATGCGAGATATACAGAATCGCCTTGCCCTCCCCCGCCAGCAGGACGAGCAGGTCCTTGAACAGCCGCGACGACACTGCGTCCAGCCCCGACAATGGCTCATCGAACACAATCAGCTTCGGCTCATGCAGCAGCGACGCCGCAATCAACACCCTCTGCTTCATCCCCTTCGAGTAGTCCGAAAGCGCCGCGTACTGCGCCCCTTCGAGCGACAGCAGCTGCAGCAACGTCCGCGCCTTCTGCTCGATCAGGCGCTCCTCCATCCCGCGCAGCCGCCCGATCAACTGGAGGTACTCTAGCCCTGACAGGTGCGTATACACCTGCGCCTCCTCCGGTACATAGCCAAGCTGCGCCCGATACCCCGACAGGTCATCATGGATATTTCGCCCGCCGAAGAAAATCTTCCCTTTCGTGGGCTGGATCATCCCGATCACCATCTTCACCGTCGTCGACTTGCCCGACCCATTCGGCCCCAGGTAGCCCAGCACCTCGCCCTCCCGCAGCACGAAGCTCACATCATCCACCGCCGGTATGCCCCGGTAGCGCTTCGACACACTTTGCAGCTCCAACATGGTCGCTCACCCCTATGTAGTATTCTACTAGTGATAGCATACTACATAGCATGAGCAACTATCGTCTCTCCCACAGCGCGGCCCTCATCCTCAAAGCGCTCAGCCTCGGCTACTGCTTCGGCCTTGACGTCATGGATGTCACTGGCCTGCCCAGCGGCACCGTCTATCCCGCCCTCCGCCGGCTTGAGCGCGATGAACTCGTCGCCTCCAAATGGGAGCCCGAAGAGGAAGCCACCGCCAAGAAACGCCCCGCCCGGCGCTACTATGAGATCACCCGCGAAGGGAAGGCCGCTACCCTCGCCGTCACCGAACGATATCCTCTCCTCGCCCGCCTCGTCACGGAGAAGCACTCATGAGCCCCCTGCTTCCGTCACCCCTCCCGACCTTCGATCGCACCCTCCTTCGCACCGTCGCAACGATCGTCCCCACTGACGAGCGCGACGAGTGGTGCCGCACCTGGGAGGCCGAACTCTGGCACATGCATCACGGCAGTCGCAGGAAGCCAACCGTTGCCTTCACCACTGACCTCTCCATCGGCCTTACCCGCGACGCGCTGTGGCTCCGCACGGATAGCTGGCGACGCACCTTCAGCGGCACACCCGTCCTCTGCCTCGCTTCCCTGCTCGGCCTCTGCCTGTTCTCGACCATCATTGCCGTGCTCGTCACCGGAAGCTGGCACCCGCTCAGCCTTTACTTCACCGACCAACTCAAGCGATCTCTCATTGGAGCTCCGCTCGTCGTCTTCGTTACCTTCGCGACCGCCTCCCGCCGCCACCTCGAACAGGGCTCAATCGGCCGAAAGCTCTACTGGATCAAACGCCAGCTCTTCTTCCTCGCCAAGACCGCCCTTATTCTCACGCTTACCTTCCTCCTCAGCGCCGACATCTGCCACTCCCTTCGCGCTGCTCTGCCCACCACCGCCGACCTTCTCCAGATCCTCACCTTCGTTCTCCTCGCCCTCGTCGGCATGCGCTGGGCCTTCCACGATCAGGAGCAGCGCTGCAAGCAGTGCCTTCATGCCCTCGCTACCCCAGCCCGCGTAGGCCGACCCTCCCACAACCTCCTCGAGTGGAACGGCACCGAGCTCCTCTGCAAGCAGGGCCACGGCCTCCTCAGTATCCCCGAGATCGAAACCAGCTGGTGCCAATCCAGCCAATGGATCACCCAACCCGCCCCCTGACACACCATTGCCTTCTTCTGTCTCCTATAGAAAACTGCATCTGCTCCTAATCGATGTCATCCGCACGGATCGGTGTTAAGCCTTCGCTCACGCCCCAGTTGCAACTAGTCTGCCCGCAACGCACTCAGCGGATCAATGCTCGCCGCCCGTCCCGCAGGCACTGCACTCGCCAGAAGAGCCACCACACCAACACCCGCAATCGCACTCAGATAACTCGTCAGATCAAGAGACTTCATCCCATACAAGGAACTTTCCAGCACCTTACCCGCAGCCATAGCAAGCGGCACACCAGCCAACACACCAGCCGCACACAGCAGCAAACTTCCACGGAGCACCATCCACACCATCTGCGGACGTTGGGCGCCGAGTGCCATGCGCACACCAATCTCCGCCGTCCTCTTACTAACGCGATAAGCCAGCGTTCCATACAAACCGGTCGCGATCAGCACCACAGCCAGCACGCCGAAGCAGCCTGCCAGGCGCGCAAAGAGCGCCTGCTGTGAGATCGAATCTGCGAACACCGCGCTCTGGGTCATCGGCTCCAGCAGAGGGATATCCGGGTCAATCTGGGCCACCACCTTACGCACCGTCGGCAACATTGCCAAGGGGTCGCCCTGCACCCGCATCTCAACATTCTCCTGACTCACGGCGCCGCCCTGCGTGAACACGGTCCATAGCATCGGCATCGCCTCTTCGGTGATGCTGGTGTACTTGTGGTCTGCTATGACACCCACGATGATGTCCTGATCAACACCCTTTGGGTCGCTCATAACGTGGCCTACAGCATTCAATGTGCCGACATACTTCTTCGCGAAGGTTTCATTCACGATCAGGACCTTCGTGGCGGACGCGGAATCCGCATCGGAGAAATCCCGTCCCTGCAGTATCTGGATGCCCATGGTGCGGAAATAGTCCGCGCCTACGATATTTCCTCGATAGCCTGCCTGCTCGGGCTCGATTCCGTTGGGCTTGTGACCGTCCACCAGTAAGCCGCTGTTGTTGCTGGACCATCCTGAGCCAGGCCGATTGTCCACCATCGACACGCTTTCCACACCGGGGATGGTGCGCAGCCTCTGCTGCAAGGCCACAAAAAAAGCGATGCTCTCCTCCTTACCATGCGCCCGTTCCGAATGGATGCCAAAGACCAGCAAGCCCTCTGGCTTCTGCCCAAGCGGTGTCTTCAAAAGATTCCGCAGCGTACCAAGGAGCAATCCCGCGCCTACCAGCAAAACCAGGCACATGGCGATCTGCGTGACGATCACCACATTCCCAGCGCGCACCTTGTGAGAGCTCGCCTGGGAGGCCGTCGCCGAGTTGCGCAGCACCATCTCCGGCCCGCTCGACATCGCGGATCGCAACGGAGCCAACCCAAACATCAGCGCCAGCAGAAGGAGCACCGTCAAGGTGAACCCCAACACCGCCCCGTCCGGTTGCAAGTTAGAGTGAATCTGGGCCCACGATCCCAGGGCTCGCGTCGCTCCCAGGGCAAACCCCCAGGCAACTATTCCCCCCAGTGTTACAAGCAGGACGCTCTCGGTCAGTAACTGTCGAGCTAACTCCTTGCGCCCCGCGCCCAATGCAAGCCGTACGCTGAACTCCCTCTGCCTGCCCGCATTGCGAGCCGTCAGCAACATCACCACGTTGCTGATAGCGATCAGAAGCACCAGTCCGACCATTGCCATCAGCAGCTTCAACGCTCGCGCAAAGGAGTCATCCTGCGCGTCAAACTGCTTGGCTTCGTTGAAAGAAAGCTCATTCGGCTTATCTCCTGCACGCTTTGGCGCAACGCCGATATACGCTGCCCGCTCGAAGATTCCCTGCGCCATCGCAAGCGCCTGTCCACGGCTGAGACCGGCAGCCGTGCGGACCATCAGCTTCATGCACCAGAAGTTTTGCCGGGTCAGGTACGTTCCACGCTTCACTGGCGAGCCCCATGCATTGAACTCCGGCCTGCTCTGCAGAGGTATCCAGAACTCCAGCGGCAACCTCCCCTCGGTACCTTCAAAGCCCCTCGCCGCAACCCCCACAATCGTGAACGGAACCGACTTGATATAAAGCGTCTTTCCGAGGACATCGCGGCTACGTCCAAAGTGCGTAGCCCAGAAGCTCTCGCTGATCACGACAACGGCAGTATGGTCGTCCTCATCCTTCTGGAGAAAGCCGCGACCCAGCACCGTGCCGACACCGAGCCCACTGAAGTAGTTGCCGCTCACCATATCCCCAGCAGCCTCCTCCGGCACTGTGCCCACCCGCACAGGAGCCTTCCCGCTGGCCGACATGGGAATAAACGCCATCACGTCCTGCAGTCCACTCTGCTCGCGGAGTGCGCGATAGAACGGATACGCAAAAGAGGTGGCCCCCTGGCCTGTCTGCGAGGCCCCATCCGGCCAGCCCGTCGTGTGCACATAGAAGAGATGGGACGCATTCTGCACCGGCAACATCTTCAGCAGAACAGCATGCATCACGCTGAAGACTGCCGTGTTCGCTCCCACACCCAGCGCCAGCGTCAGGACGCAAACAGCGGTAAACACTGGCGTCTTCGCCAGCTGCCGCACACCATACCGCAGGTCCCGCCCCACATTGGCAAAGAACATAGTCGTCCTCGATTCTCTCTGTCGCTGCTGCAGAAGTGTTGTGTTGCCAAACTGTCGACGTGCCGCGCGTGTCGCCTGCTGGGCGCTCATGCCCTCATGCTCGAGCTTTTCCTTGAGCATCTCGAGATGCATTCCTATCTCTTCGTCGAAGGCATCTTCAGAACGCCTCTGCACAAAGAGAGCCTTACACTTAGCTACGAGAGTAAGTGCGCGATCAATCATGGCTAAGCCTTCGCCTCAAGCGCCAGCACACGGCCAATCACGGCGGCGATGCGCTCCCAGTTTTCGGTCTCAACCGCGAGCTGCTTGAGGCCGCGCCGCGTGATGCTGTAAAAGCGCGCCCGGCGATTGTTCTCGGAGACGCCCCACTCCCCAGCAATCCAGTTCTTCTGCTGCAGCCGCAGGAGCGATGTATAGACTGTGCCCTCGTTCAACGTCAGCACGTCTTCGCTCAACTGCTCAAGACGCCTCGCAATGCCAAACCCATGCAGCGGGCCCAGCGCCTGCAGCGTCTTGAGGATCATCAGATCCAGCGTTCCCTGTAAAACTTCCGATTTATCCGTCGCCATGCTCACTCCTTTGGATATCGCAAAGAAGCTACTCCTTTGCAATATCCATAGGAGACCCATACGCGGCCCATTGGAGAAAGTTCCCGCATCTGGAATTAAATGCTGAGACGATCTTGTGTCCGCGTTCCTCCATCAAGATCCGCGGCGCACCTTATTCTGCCGGCAGACTTCCCTTGGCCCGTAGCCGCTCCATCACCAGCGGCGGCACCAGCGCCGTCACATCTCCGCCCAACCGAAACACACCCTTAATCAGCCGAGAGCTCACATACGTGTACTTCTCTGCAGGCATCATGAACAGCGTCTCGATTTCAGGATTCAGCTTCCGGTTCATCATCGCCATCTGGAACTCGTACTCATAGTCCGAGATCGCCCGAATGCCCCGCAGAACTGCCTTCGCTCCCTGCTGGCGGGCGAAATCAACCAACAATCCGTCGAAGGTTGTTACGGACACGTTGTCGAACTCGCGGGTAGCCTCGAAGATCATCTCTCGCCGCTCCTCCACTGTGAATAGCGGCTCACCCTTTTCCGTGTTTCTGAGAATCGCAACCACCAATTCGTCGACGATCTTGGCCCCACGCGCTATCAGGTCCAGATGTCCATTCGTCAGCGGGTCGAACGTGCCGGGATAGATTGCCTTAACGGTATGCATTCAGGAGGAATGATACAGGCTCAACAAAATACGACGTCAAAGGCCCACTCTAAAAGTGCACCCTTGACGACTAGTTGCAGCTACATCCACCCAGAATGTAACTGCAACTTATACTTCGTAGTACGAATTACTTTCTACCTGCCTTGACTGCCTCTTGCGCCACGACGGGGCCATTCGCAGGTACCGCCGGAACATCAGCGACCGGCACACTGGATGCGCCGATCCCAAGTTTCTTACGCAACTCCACGTCGATCCGCCCAAAGATCTCTTTATTCTCCTTCAGGAAGTTTCTGACGTTCTCACGGCCCTGCCCGATCCGCTCACCCTGGTACGAATACCATGCGCCACTCTTATCGACGATGTTGTTCACCACCGCGAGATCAAGCACATCACCTTCGCGGGAGATACCTTCGCCATATAGAATGTCGAACTCGGCATCGCGGAAGGGCGCCGCGACCTTGTTCTTCACAATCTTTACCTTGGTCCGCGAGCCGACTACAACGTCGCCTTCTTTGACCGCGCCAATGCGGCGAATATCAATACGCATCGACGAGTAGAACTTCAACGCCTTGCCACCAGTCGTCGTCTCAGGATTGCCGAACATCACACCAATCTTGTCGCGAATCTGGTTGATAAAGATCAAGCAGGTTCTCGACTTGGATACAGTTCCCGTCAGCTTCCGCAACGCCTGGCTCATCAACCTGGCTTGCAAGCCCATGTGCGAATCGCCCATCTCGCCATCCAGTTCCGCCTTCGGAACCAGTGCCGCAACCGAGTCCACTACCAGCACGTCGATCGCGCCCGACCGCACCAGCGCCTCAACAATCTCCAACGCCTGCTCGCCATAATCCGGCTGCGACACCAGCAGGTTGTCAACATCCACTCCGAGCTTCTTTGCATACTGCGGATCGAGTGCATGCTCCGCATCGACGAAGGCCGCTAGTCCACCAGCCTTCTGCGCCTCTGCAATAATTTGAAGCGTAATCGTCGTCTTTCCAGAGGACTCAGGCCCGAAGATCTCGATCACGCGCCCACGCGGCACGCCTCCAACTCCAAGCGCGGCGTCAAACGAGATCGATCCCGTTGAGATTACCGAGATCGGCACAATGGCCTCTTTCGATCCCAAACGCATAATGGAGCCCTTGCCGAATTGCTTCTCCAACTGCGCCATTGCCGCTTCTATTGCCTTGCCACGCTCATCAGCCACGTCGTTAGTTCTCCTCTAGTCTCGTCAACTCTAGCACCAAATTGGGAAAAGGCAAAGAAAAAGCGAATCACCGTCGAAGCAGATCCACCGGTTCGTTCACATCTTCAACCCGAAAATACGCGGCTAGTGATGGGTGCCGCGCTGCCACGGCCTGATACATCAAATGCGCCACCCGCCGGTAGCTGAAATGCCCACCCGCACCCGTCCGCAGCTCCGAGATATAGAGCGCCTCAGCAAAGTCCATCTTGAACATCGACCGGCAACGTGTCCCCAGTGGCAGCACATACTGAGCCGACTGCGCCGCCTCCGCCACCCCGCAATCCCGAAGCTCCCGATATGCCACAAAGCTCGCATCCATCGCCGCTTCGTACGTCGCCTCAAGTCCCGCCGCTTCCAGCCCAGGCTGTCCCGGACACTCAGGCGATTCAAACCCATGCGCATCCGTATACCCTTGCAGCAACTGCACACATCGCCGATGCCGATGCATATCGCGGAACCCGCCAATATCCATCAGAATGTCAAACTTGATGCCCTGCCCCGCACTGAAGCTCCGCAGCAACTCATCGTGCCGCCCTCGCTGGCTCATCCCCAGCCGCACGATCTCCGCGCGCTGCCCCTCAGTCAGCGCCGCTACACTTTCGCGAAGCTGTCTGTATGAGTAGTGGCAATGTGGATAGAGCAGCGAGGTCGCCAACTCAATCTCAAGCGACTCATTGCCATCCACCAGGTCAACGACCGGAGCAGGCAGAATTACCGCCCTTGCCATCAATTCCGCCGCAGCCTGCGTCAACGCTGCGCGGCTCTGCGCCTGATACTCGTTCGCCGCCGCATACTTCACCAACGTCGGAGCAGCCTTCACTGGCCGCAGCAGCATCTCTGCCGCACGTGCCCCACAGTCCGCATCGTACGAGCAGATCTCTTCCCGCAACACCTCGGCGTCGCCATGGTGAACATTCCATGCCTCGCCAGCGGCAGCCGCCTTCAACTTTTCGCCCAGCGACCGTATCTCCGCGAACTCACTCGTCAGTAGCCGCGACACCTGTGTCTCCAGCGTTCGCGCATTCACAATCTGCCCCAGCGAGGTATTCGTCGCCAGCGGCAGTAGATACCGCGCCACATCGAACGCCCGCGCTTTGAGCGTCCGCTCATACGCATCTGCCTTCATCGACTCCGGCTGCGGGATCGTCGCTTTCAGAGCCTCCAACATCCCCGCGCCCACCCGGTCATACCCGGCAAACAGCGCCTCGACGGCTGCCGTAAACCGCACCGTCTCCGCCGCTCCCAGCGTCGGAGTAAACCATCCCGATCTCCGAAAATTCTGATAGCGTGTCGACCGTTCCTGGCCATCCCAGCGCTGCTCGTCGACCAGGCAGATTGCCGCCAGCAGACTCAACCGCTCAATGGCAAACGGAATATGCGCCAGATCCGCAATCGACCGATGCCCATACTGAAAGTAGAACGTATTCAGAAACTGCTCAGCCCGTTGCGAACTAATCTCTGCCAGCGACTCTTTCATCGACAGCGACGACCGCGAATACTTCGCCATCGCATACGCCAGCACCTCGGGGTCAGCCCCATGGATCGCGTACACATCCGTCTCACTCGCCGGAACCGGTGTTGCCGCCACAGTAGGAATCGTCTCGTTCTCAAGCATGTACTCAACAGAATAAGCCACCAGAATTTCGGCCCTGTTTCCCACAGCATCCAACCATCAGTGCCGGACATTCTCTCCACCCTCGCCCACCGCCCGTACCCCCTTCCTTCCGGCCAATGGCGCCTAGCCCAACGCTGGAACAATCTCCTCTTCGCCCACTGGCCCATCCCCGTCGCCCAGCTAGCCCCGCACCTCCCCGTAAGCCTCGAGCCCGACACCTTCGACGGCCACGCCTGGATCGGTGTCGTCCCCTTCTACATGGATCGCGTCCGCACGCGGGCCATGGGCGATCTCGCTTTTACCACCCCCGGCACCAGCAGCTTCCCAGAACTCAACCTCCGCACCTACGTCCGCTCCCGCACCACCGGCCTCCCGGGCGTCTACTTCTTCTCGCTCGACGCCGCCAGCCTGCTCGCCGTCATCGGTGCCCGCACCCTCTTTCATCTCCCCTACTTCTGGGCAAAAATGCACTCCAAGCCCCGCGAAGACGGCACCGTCCTTTACGAAAGTACCCGAGAACTTACCCGCAAGCCCGCCCGCTTCAAGGCCGAGTACAAGGGCTCTGGCATCGTTACTCCCAGTCTTCCTGGCACCCTCGCCAGCTTCCTCACCGAGCGCTACTGCCTCTTCACCACCTCCGGCAGCCGCACCCTCGTCGGCCACATCCATCACCTGCCATGGCCGCTTGAAGCTGCCGAAGCCGAGATCTCCGTCAACACCCTCCCAACAGCCCACGACATCACCCTGCCCGACTGCCCACCTATTCTCCACTTCGCCCGCAAGCTTGAGGTCTACATCTGGTCGCTTCGCCCGGATGCCGCTCCCGCTCCGTAACTTCGTATAATCGTCGCAATGAGCAGATTAGAAGGCCGCATCGCACTCGTCACCGGAGCATCGCAAGGCATCGGCCGTGCCTGCGCCCTCGAACTCGCCAAAGCCGGCGCCACCGTAGCCCTCGCCGCGCGCAATCTGGATAAGCTTGCCGAAGTAGCCGCCGAGATTCAAGCAGCCGGGGGAGCCGCCCAGACCTATGCTTTGGACGTCGCGAGCGAGGACTCCATCAAGGAGACGGTCAAGGCCGTGATTGCGGCTCATGGCAGCGTTGGCATCCTCGTCAACAACGCTGGGATCACCCGCGACATTCTGGCGATGCGAATGAAAAAGAAGGACTGGGACGACGTGCTCACCACCAATCTGACCGGTGCCTTCCTCATGTCTCAGGCTGTCATGTCTTCTATGGTCAAGGCCCGCTGGGGCCGCATCATCAACATTACCTCTGTCGTTGGCGAGACTGGTCAGGCTGGGCAGGCCAACTACGCTGCCTCGAAGGCTGGACTGATTGGCCTCACCAAAGCTCTCGCCCGCGAGCTTGCCAGTCGGACGATCACCGTCAATGCCGTGGCTCCGGGCTTTGTCGAGACAGCTATGACCGGCATTCTGAACGAGCAGCAGACCTCCGCCATGATGTCGATCATCCCCCTCGCTCGCGCTGGCACTGAGGCTGACATTGCCCACGCCGTTGCCTTTCTGGCATCGGAGGAGGCCAGCTACATCACTGGCCACACCCTCGACGTAAACGGTGGAATGTACATGGGTTAGGACAACCCCGGACCTATGGGGAATCTTCCAAGGTACGAGAATCGTGTTGGTTTCCAAGTTAGCGCTTGCGTGTGGCGTTGTGGCTCGTTAGCTTGTGGCTAATGGCTGACATGCAAACATTCCCGACCACCGCAACGGCGCAAGAGTCAGTCTCTATGAATATCGGCACGACCATCCGCGGCTTTCGGCAGCAGAAGGGCATGTCGCAGGGCGACATCGAGAAGCGAACGGGACTGCTCCGCTGCTACCTCTCGCGCGTGGAAAACGGCCACACCGTTCCTTCGCTGGACACGCTGAAGAAGATCGCCGGGGCGCTTGACCTTCAGCTGGCTGAGTTCTTTGCTGACGGAAACACGCCTTCCACCAAGGAGGTCTTTGGCCTGAACCTGAATGCTGAAGAGATCCGTTTTCTGACCCAGGTTCAGCGCTACTCTGCGAATCTTAGCGAAAGTGACCGTCGGCTGCTGCTGGCGATGGTCCGCAAGTTCGCTTCTACGACGATGAGCTAAGTTAGCGGAAGCGGTAGATTCCGTAGCCTAGGAGGGCTAGCAAAAAGGCTGCTCCTGCGAAGACGACCTTCTGCCTTGAGAGGTAGCGCGCACGGCCTGCTGTCATCTGCGGCACCAGCGGTAGTCCAAGCACCAGCCCTGACACGAAGCCCCCTACATGCGCCGAGTTGTCGATCCGGATGATGTTGGTAAAGATCGTTGCGCCGCCGATGATCAGGTTGAGGACGGCGAACTGGATGACCGATCTGCGCAGTCGCTTCAGTTCCGTCCATGGGATGGGCAGGCGCTTGTTGCTTAGCAGAACGATGAGAATTCCGGCGATTCCGAAGACAGCTCCGGAGGCTCCTGCGCCGATGGAGTCTTCGCCCATGGCTACATTCAGGCCCATGCTCAACAGGTTTCCGGCTACTCCTGTGACCATGTAGGTGGCTACCAGGCCCCATGCTCCCAGCAGGGGTTCGCCGAGGAGGCCGAGGTTCCAGAGGCACCACATGTTGGTCGCCAGATGGATGAAGCCTATGTGCACGAAGGTTGCGGTCAGGAGCCTGTACCACTCTCCGCTCAGCACGAGTTGGGTGTTGTTCGCGCCGAAGTGGAGCAACTGGCCTGGGGTGGGATTGCTGATGGAGACGCCGTGGAGGAGCATCCATAGGAACACTGCGCAGTTGACGGCGACCAGAACGTAGGTTGCGGGCGAGGCCATCGGATTGAAGCTGCTCTTCTCGGCACGGGTCTGCTGTTGGGCGCGCGATTCTGCTGGTGCGTAGTCCGGCACCTGCACGGCCCCGCCGATGGGGGGAAGAATTTCGCCTTGTGGCTCAGTGAAGGACATCGTCTCCTCTACGCTACCGTGTCGTGGTGCAGAAAACAAAACAAAGAGCGTTGCCAGCCACGTCTCGTTCCCGGTGTGCTCACGCAGGTTGCTTGCGGGAATGACAGAAAAGAAGTGCAGGTGCCTAGGCGATGGCTAGTTCTTTTGGCGTTTCGTAGACTGTGATGCTGGCCGGGATTATTTTTTTCTGAGGTCCAAAGTCTTGATTCGGGGTGGGATAGGTCTGGACTTGTTTGTGGTCGGCTCGGTCTCTGGCGAGAGTCTTTTGGGCTGCGTCCCATTGGGCGTTGGCCAGGGCGATGGCTTCGTGGGTGGTGGTGTATTCGACGGTGGGGCGTGGGGTGACGACGGGGGTGTAGTCGGGGATGGGGTCTTCGATGGAGGCTTCTGGTTCTGGACCGGGAGCGAGGACGCCGAGGAGGGGGTCTTGTACGAAGTCCTGGACGAGTTCGGTGGCGGCGGGCATGGACCTGGCGTGACGGGCGGCGCGGGCGAGGTTGGCGCTGCAAACCGAGAGTCCCTTGATGAGGGCGGTGGCGTGGCGGTCGTCGATGCCGTTCGAGGCGAGTAAGCGCAAGACTTCGGATAAACCGCGCTGGATGGCGTGGAAGTCGTCGGGCGCGGGCAGGGCGATGAAGGTGATGCCGTGGACGGTCTTGTGGGCTGCTGGCTGGCGGCTGGCGTGGTGGTAAAAGCAGAGCTTCTGGGTGCGGAGGGCGGGGCTGCCGCACTGGTGGCCGTCGGTAAAGATGTGGCGGCACTGGTAGGACTTTTTGGCTTCGGACAAGATGATCTCCCGTGGTTGCTCTGGTTGGGGTGCTGGGTTAAACGCAACAAGCCCGGCTGGGTAGCCGAGCTTGTGATATTTCCTACTAACCTAAGTGTATCACAAATGGCTAACTCGTAGGCCAATGTGTCAGAAAAAGGCGTAATTGCCGAAAACCCCGACTTTGCGGCAGTCAGGGCTTAAGTTCAGCTTTCGCTGACCATGTATCGAGTTTCATAATTCCCGTTCCAGCTCGGCCCGTGCCGTCGAGGGGAAAAGTTGCCCTAAGGTGACCGCTAACGTACCAAGGTCCGAAGAGCGCCGTGAGCACCGGACTAAGCGGGAATGGAATACCCTCTTGATCCGAGTAGTAGCGCATGACTTGCAGTCTGAGGGCATATGCACCAGCAAGCCATAGAACTGAAGACGACACTTCGAGCGCCAGCTCGACGGACGATAGGATCCGGTGCGTTCCACCCGGTAGCAGGAAGACCGCAACCCACACACTTGTAAGAACTATGTACAGAACAAGGGAAAGGGCTGATTTGCCTTTGGAGATGAGCCAAATGCCCAGGTAGATCCCAACGATGGGAGCAAGAACGAACCCTATGATAGCAAGCCAGAAGAGGAGCATCCCCCACTGCACGCGTGACGTCCACGGCAAGCCGTCTTCATCGAAAAGGCGAACTCTGTATGTTTGTTCGTTCCGGTCGCTCATATGTTTGCCTGCACGAACAATCCTAGACGGCAAAAATTCTGCTGTCGGAAAACGGCGTTTTCGGCAAGAACGACCGAAGTTGCCGCAAACACCGACTTTGCGGGAGCGAGACAATTCATTTGCACACGACTGGGGAATCTTCTTCGACGAGTGTTGATCTGTATAAGGTCACCGGCATGATGTCTCCCAAGTGAAACATACGTGGGTAAAGTTGCGGATCGAAAATCATTCCCATACCGAGTTCTTCCCAATAGAACTCCTGCTTATCGCTAAGCGGTTTTTCTCGGATGTAGTCGACGTAGTCTACCTGTCCCTTGGGAAAGGTAGTAGC
The DNA here is from genome assembly GCF_025685605.1 of Granulicella arctica. Taxonomy (NCBI): domain Bacteria; kingdom Pseudomonadati; phylum Acidobacteriota; class Terriglobia; order Terriglobales; family Acidobacteriaceae; genus Granulicella; species Granulicella arctica. The sequence continues at coordinate 3,213,267 of NZ_JAGTUT010000001.1, read as the reverse complement.
ACTTCCAACTTTGTCAGTAAGCGTGATTTCTTCTGCCGTCACCTTGCTTAGAAAGCCTTTATGCAGTCCGCCATCCTTTGTCTTCAGTGAGAAAGTGACCGTGGAGTAGGGATGCCCTTTTGATTCGAAGGGGGCAAAGGCTAAGAGATCAGCCCATGAGCTTCTGCCGCTATAGAGGGTGAAGAGCGGCATATTGGGATTATCGTTCGCGACTGGACGGCCACCAAACCCAGATCGGACCCGTAATAAATCCGACTTCGGAATCACCACGCTACTTTGAGCCGTTTTGATCGAGATGTTTGTATCTGTAACTTCCTGGAGTTCACCATACCGGCAAGTTTGGTCCTGTCCAATGAAGACGAAGCCTAGACCTCGTTTCAGCAGCCTGAGCGACTGCCATGGGTCGCCTTGGGCGAGACAGGGCGTGACCGCTAGAGCAAGGCTGATGAGGCAGATGCAGACTCTTAACAGGAGCGGGTTGCGATAAAGTGCTGTGTTCATTGCACCAAGCATAGACGCTTCTTCTGAGACTCCCGCAAAACGGCGTTTTCGGCAAGTTCGTTCGAGCGGGCTGCTGAAAACGTCGACATTGCCGAAAACACCGACTTTGCGGGAACATGGCGGATTTATGGCGGCCAACTCATAGACTGGAGCTGAGGCAAGCCATGTGGATCGTAAAGATTGCCAATTGTTACCGATTAGGGATCGTGCGCGGACTCGCGCTTGTGAACACCGGTGACGCCCTCTACGATACAGCCCACAGTGGTAATCGGTTGCGTGCTCTCGATAGGTCAGCGACCCACGTTCCGCGTAGAGCTCTTGGTACTGGCTTTGATCGATTGCGCACGATATCCAGGGGCCTGATACAGCTACAGCAAGCTGCTCAAGGTGTCCTGACAAATGCAGATGTTCGACAGGAATCATCCTCGAGGCGGAGAATCTCCGAGCGCCCTGAAGGGCATGTTCCGTTCTAAAATGACCGGGACGGAGAAGCCATGAACGGTGCTGGGCTTTGTCTTCGACAGACACGAAGGCTGCTCTTGAGCTATGGTGGGCCCGTGCTTATACTCACAGCCTGCCTGGTTTCTGCGTTAGCCAGCGTTCGGATGATGCGGGCGGAGAGCTCAACCAAGATCTTGCAGGGTGAAAAGCCTGCATCCATTCCTGAGCATCGCAAGGAGCGCGTTATGGAGATCTCTTTTACTCGCACTGGAGGGTTCGTCGGCAGGGCAACGAATGTTTCGGGAGTGATCCACACCGATGCACACGGAGTGCATGTCTCGGCACCAGGGAGCGACTATCGCCGTGACCTTGCCGTCGCTGAGGCAAAGCAAGTCGAGGATCTCGTCACCAGGGTGCCTGGGCAAGGCAGCAACCAACCTGGGCACAGCCCGGTTCGAGACGGCTTCCAATACGATGTTTCCGTCACGATGGAAGACGGCGAGACGCATTCCATTCCGCCTTCAGCGCAGACGCAAGGATTATCCGATTGGGTACAGCGAGAGACGCAGAGAATCTGGGAGCACCGCCTTGCCAGTGTTCCTAAATAATTTATGTAGACGGCGAGTAGGGCGATGCTATATTGTCCTCGATTTTGTTGCACGTTCTTGGGGCCAGTCAGGAGGCAACTCATGTGCAGTTCGAATCGCCGTCGTTCCATCTATTGCATTCTTCCCCCCAACATTCTGATCAATGTCGCCAAGCGAGGCACCCAGGAACAGCGTGATGCTGTTCTAGAGACGCTCTCGGTTGACCAGAGTCTTCGAGCGAGCCGTACTCAGTTCGCGTTACTTGGTGGAAACAAGGTAGCTCACGAGTCCATTACCGCGACACCACCCCAGAAACAGAGAACAATCTACGACACGAACCACACACAGACGCTGCCCGGAACGATGGTTCGCAGCGAGGGTCAGGCTGCAGTCGCGGATGTGTCCGTAAACCAGGCATACGACGGGCTAGGAAACACGTTCGACTTCTACTACAAGTCCTATCAGCGTAATTCGATCGATAATGCAGGCCTTCGGCTCAACGCTACGGTGCATTATGGCTCGAAGTATGACAACGCATTCTGGAACGGGCAGGAGATGATCTTCGGCGATGGAGACGGAGTCCTCTTCAACAGCTTTACCGGCTCGGTCGACGTGATTGGACACGAGTTGACGCATGGGGTTACGGGCAGCGAGGCAAATCTCATCTATCTGGGCCAGTCCGGCGCGTTGAATGAGTCAATCTCGGACGTTTTCGGATCCTGCGTCAAGCAATTTGTTCTAAATCAGACTGCCGACCAGGCGGATTGGCTAATTGGCGCAGGTCTTCTGGCAAAAAGCATCCAAGGGGTTGCGCTTCGCTCCATGAAGGCTCCTGGAACGGCGTATGACGATCCGATGCTAGGCAAGGACGATCAACCGGCTGACATGGCTCACTACGTCCATACCGCATCCGACAGCGGTGGCGTCCACACCAATTCGGGCATCCCAAACCGCGCTTTCTTCCTCGCCGCCAGCGCCATCGGTGGCTTTTCGTGGTTGAAGGCCGGGCAGGTCTGGTACGACACCCTCACCGACCCAAGGCTCAAGCCGCAGGCCAACTTCGCAAGCTTTGCAAATCTGACCGTTCTTAACGCAGGGCGGCTGTATGGATCGACAAGCCCCGAGAAAAAGGCGGTTAGCGATGCTTGGCATACGGTTGGAGTGTTGAAACAGCCGCTCTCCATTGTTAATCTGCCTCTGAACCCGACTCAGCGCGGCGAGACAACACCGTCCGACGGAGCTCAACAACCTGGACGCTAGGCCAGGTGCAAAGCAAATGATCGGCGCACACTTCCCCACCATGCCATCTGGCGGCAGCGAGTGAGAAGTGTGCCCGGTCGTTGCCGTTCATGGCAGGTCGTCTGAGCTTGCGCCACCGTGTTCGTTCTCGGCATGCGATTTCTGCTTGTTTTGCTGTTGGATGAGACTGGCGAATGCTTGCTGGTGCTTCAGGTTATCAATATGCGGGTAGCGTTTCAGCTAGCCCGCTAGAACCAGTGCATCCGCCGATACTCCGTCGCACATGCGGGCCTGGTGGGAATGAGCTCCATCGGATGATGACTTCGCTCCATGAGAGCTTAATCATTCAGCAAATTCAGAATGATCCACGGAAGACGGGGCATCTGCCACAGATGGCCTGGCTTAGACTTGAAACCAGATGCTCAACCGGGGCTACGCCTATACGACACGTATCAGCAGCAACGATTGTGGACGAACCCTGCTCTGCCATCTGGCAAGCCTTTATCCCCACTCCAGCCTTGAGGCCTGGCAAGCGAAGCTGGACCATGGGGAGGTCGCCCTCGACGGCGTCATCGCTAGCGGAAGCGAATTGCTCGGGCTGGGCCAGAGTCTTGTGTGGAACCGTCCACCGTGGGTGGAACCAGAGGCTCCTCAGCACTTCGAAGTGCTGTTTGATGACCCGCATCTGCTGGCCGTCAACAAACCTGGCGGGCTGCCCACCCTGCCCGGCGGCGGCTTCCTGGAGAACACGCTCCTGCGGCTGGTGCAAGCGCAATACCCCAATGCAAATCCTGTCCACCGGCTGGGCCGAGCCACTACCGGCATCGTCCTCTTCGCCAGGACACCGCAGGCAGCCGCTCAACTGACCGCAGACTGGAACACACCCAAAGTTGAAAAGACCTACCGGGCGCTGGCCCAGGGCGTTGCGCAGTTCGACAGCTACGAAATTCTCACGCCGATCGGCCTTGTACCCCACCCGCTCATCGGTTCCGTATGGGCCGCCAACCCGGGCGGCAAGCCGTCAAGGTCATCGGCGAAGGTGATCTCACGCACCGCAAGCACCACAACGTTTGAGGTGAGTCTGCACTCGGGCCGACCTCATCAGATCAGAATCCATCTGGCATCGATCGGCCACCCGTTGGCAGGTGATCCGCTGTACGGCCTGACGGGGCAGCCTCTCGACCATCTCCCCGGTCTACCGGGCGATGGTGGATATTTGCTGCACGCTCAATTTTTGAGATTTCAGCACCCTATCAGTGGAGAAGTGATCCATCTTGAGGCTGCTTTGCCGTCTGGATTCTGGGTGCGCTAGCAGGTTCACAGTGGGGATCAAGTCAGGTGCTTGCTGGAGCCTGCGCGCATTTCAGTGAGCTGGTTTAGCACGTGACTTCGGTATTGCTGGTGCAGGGAAGACGCGCGCTAGTCCTTTCCACGCTGTATGGATCGATCCCTTGAGGACATGACGGAGTCCCGCGAACGGTCTCAAAACCATGACTTTTCGAGAGATTGATTGCATTGGGCAAGAGAACTACGGTGTCGTGGTGCCAGTGACCAGGAAGCGGCGGTTCAGCCAACGGCGTACCGGCTCGTCGTAGAGCTTGAGGCAGGCATACGCGATGGCGATGGCGGTAAAGAACAAAGCCGCACCCCACGCCACGCCCTGCGCCGGGGTGAACTTTCCGTCGGCCACCCAGGCTGTGTAGATGTAGATAAGAGCGTAGTGCGTGATGTAGAGCGGGTAGGAAACTGCACCTGAGAAACGGCACAGGCGGGTGATTGCGCGTCCGGTGATCTGCTCGCCCGCACCCATGGCCACGATGACCGGGTACACGAGAATGACGACCAGCGCCTCATACAGACCGTTCTTCCAGAGCGTGGCCGGCGTGCCAAAGCGCGGCAGGACGAAGGTGAGGACAAGCAGCAGGCTGCACCATAGGAAAGCGTTGCGGACGCGGATGCGCTTGTGCAGACGTTGCAGAAGCATGCCGGCCATGAATGGGTAGAACAGCCGCACAAAACCGATTTTGAGTTCGATCGCGTTAAGCGTCCAGCCACCCGTGATGTCGCCGCGTGGCGTGGTGACAAGATAGTGCGTGAGCAAGGCTGCGGAGAGCGCCGTAAGCACCAGGAGCACACGATTGGATACCTTGCGCAGTCCGAGCGCGTAGCCGATGTTTGCGATGTATTCGAAGATAAGCGACCAGGCCGCACTGTCCAGCGGATGCATCTCCTGCCAGCCGCGAATGTCCATGGATACGGGTATCGGAATCAGCGTGCAGCCGATGAGTGCGATGAGAAGGAGCCTGGACACCGAGGTGCCTGCGATAAGCGGAAAGACTTTGGCGCTGGCGCCCGGGTAAAAGAGCAGCGCACCAAGGACGGTGCCCATGACGACCATGGGTTGAAGGCGGATGAGGCGGCGCTTGAAGAAATCCCATACCGTCATGCGTGGCTGGCCGTTTGTCGGGTGCCAGCGGTCGTCGTACGCGTAGGCGACGACAAAGCCCGAGAGGATGAAAAAGAAGTCGACTGCCAGGTAGCCATGGTTGACGATCTGCCTGGCGTGATCGCCGCCGTTCCATGCCTCGCACATGTGAAAGATGACGACTATCATGGCCGCAACGCCGCGCAGGCCGTCAAGAATTTCGAAGTGCTGTTTGGGTTGGATGCGTGCGTCTTGCTGACTCATGGCCTGTCAACACCATACACAAATGGCTGCAAGGGGGAGCTTGTGCTTGTTTGGGCTGACTACTTATGAGCGACCGGCGATGCCATAACCCCGGATGAATCACTACGGCCGGCTTCTGGGAAGGGATCCTATGGCGGTCCCCAGAAGTCGTTCCTTGAAAACGGTGTTCGGAACTAGGCGAGTGCTGGGTAGTCGACTCCAGGGATTGGAGCTACGCGGCTGATGGCGGAGAAGAGGATCGACTCGCCGGACTCATCCTCTGTGGCGGATACGAAGACACCGTCGGGCTCGCGCAGGACACGGATGACGAAGACGTCGGGGGTTGGGGGTTCGTCGACCACGATGACCACCTCGGCGAAGAACTGCTCGCCGGTGGTCAACTCGATAGCGACGACGCGGTCGACGCTTCGCTGCAGGAGATCTACATCCTCGGGCGTCATGGTTTAGACCTTGGAGCGGACGGGGGCGAGGAAGTTGACGGTGGAGCGCATGACGATCTGGTCGCGCTGGTTGAAGGCGAGGGTGCGGGTGCGGACGATGCCGTAGTCCTTACGGGAGCTGGAGTGGCGGACGCCGACGACCTCGATCTCGGTGCGGAGGGTGTCGCCGGGACGGACGGGCTCGGTCCAGCGCATCTCTTCAACGCCTGCGCCGATCATGCCGCCGAAGACCTTGATGGATTGCACGCGCAGGCGCATGACGATGGCGGCCGTGAGCCAGCCCGAGGCGGCAAGGCCCTTGAAGAAGGAGCCTTCACCGGCGGCTTCGTCGAGATGGAAGGGCTGCGGATCGTACTTCTGGCCAAACTCCTTGATCTCTTCGGTGGAGACGGTGGCGGTGCCAGCGGAGTGGAACTTCTGGCCAACATAAAAATCTTCAAAGTAAAGCTCTTGCGGCATGGGTTCAGTCCCTCACTCGTAAGTGTAAAACCCTTTGCCCGATTTGCGCCCGAGCCAGCCGGCATCGACCATCCGGATGAGGAGGGGGCAGGGCCGATATTTGGGATCGCCGAGGCCATCGACCAGCACCCGCATGATGTCGAGGCAGACGTCGAGGCCGATGAAGTCCGCCAGGGTGAGCGGGCCCATGGGGTGAGCCATGCCGAGCTTGAAGACGGTGTCGACTGCCTCGGCTGTGGCGACGCCCTCCATGACGACGAAGATGGCCTCGTTGATGAGGGGCATGAGGACGCGGTTTGAGACGAAGCCTGCGGCGTCGTTGACCTCTACCGGGGTCTTGCCTAGCTGCGTGCTGAGTTCGCGGACTGCGTCGAAGGTCGCCTGGGAGGTCTGGAGGCCGCGGATGACCTCGACCAGCCCCATGACCGGCACGGGGTTGAAGAAGTGCATGCCGATGACCTGGGTGGGGCGCTGGGTCTGGGCGGCGAGCTTCGTGATGGAGATGGAGCTGGTGTTGCTGGCGAGGATTGCCTTTGGACGCAGGAGGCTGTCGAGTTCCTTGAACAGCTCTGCTTTTACGGCAAAGCGCTCGGTGGCGGCTTCGATCACGAGATCACATCCGGCCAGTTGGCTACGCTCGATGGTTGGCTCGATGTGCCCGAGCGTGGCTGCGGCCTCTTTGCTTGTCAGCTTTTCTTTGGTGACTTCGCGGGACAGATTCTTCTCGATAGCGGCGAGGCCTCGGTCCAAAGCCGGTTGCGCCACGTCTACCAGGACGACGTGGAAGCCTGCGCGTGCGCATACGTGGGCGATTCCGTTGCCCATGGTGCCAGCGCCGACGACGCCGATGGAATTCATACTGGAGATGCTTTCAGTCATAGGTCCTCAAGAAGCCGAAGTGTACCAGTTAGCTTGCGTCCCATTCCCAGCTGGTAGAGCAACGTGATACAAAGATCAGCAATCAAGCGCTCTTCCACCGATGGCTATGAGACATCTCACTACACTCGGTCGTCTTCTGCTCTCCCTTGCTATCGCTGCGTTCGGCGTGCAGCACCTGCTCTACGCCAAGACTGGTTCGGGACTTGGGCCGCCGTGGGTGCCTGAGAATCACCTCCTCGCTGCTGTGGCCGGAATCCTTCTGATTGTTGCTGCTGCGGGACTGGTGACTGGAAGGCAATCCTGTGCTGCGGCACTTCTGCTGGCACTGGTGCCGTTTGCGCGAGGCGTCGCTTACTACCTGCCGAAGATCGTTGCCAGTCCGCGTGCTCCGGATCCGTGGACCGGGGCCTTCGAACTCTTTGCCATCGCAGGCACCGGATGTGTGCTCGCCCAGTCGCTCTGTCGCCCTGGGGGCGCGAGGAAGTGGACACTGCTGCTTTACTTGGGACGATCTCTGTTCGCGATGTCGCTCGCGGTTTTTGGTGTACAGCACCTCCTCTATGGCCCCTTTGTCGCCGGGCTTATACCAGCCTGGATGCCTGCTCATCTCTTCTGGGCCTATTTCGTCGGGATCGCGTTTCTGGCTGCGGCTCTTGCAATCGCCAGCAAAGTCTATGCAGGGTGGGCGGCGACCTCGTTGGGAGCGATGTTTCTACTGTGGGTTGTGATGCTCCACGGACCGCGCGTCGCCGCAGCACACCGTAACAGTGACGAATGGACAAGCCTGCTGGTGGCGCTCGCGATGAGCGGATGTTCGTTTGCCATAGCGGGCATGGTCAGCAACGGCGAACGCGGCAGACGGAGTGTCTAGGCCTCGATGCGGAGGAGGAGGACGGTGATGTTGTCTCCGCCGCCTGCGGCGTTTGCTGCGTCGATCAGGGACTGGCACATGCTCTCGAGAGTAGCGTCGGCGGTGGTGAGGTGATCAGCGAGATCTTCGTCTGAGAGGTCCCGGGTAAGGCCGTCTGAGCCGAGAAGGTAGAGGTCGCCGGTCTCGGGGGTCAGCTCCTGTACCTCGGGCTCGACGCGGGGGCCTGAGCCGATGGCGCGGGTGATGATGTTGCGCATCGGGGACCGCTCCGCTTGCTCCGGCGTGAGCTGGCCTGCGGTCATCTGCTCCTGAACGAGGGAGTGATCGAGCGTCATGGGGGTTAGGTCTCCGGCACGGAGGCGGTAGCACCGGCTATCCCCTACGTGCGCGAGCCAGAGCGTTCTCGGCTTCCCTTCTGCTGCGGGTTCCAATTGAAGGGCTACCAGGGTCGTGCCCATACCCTTCATGCCCGGACTCGCGGACGCGTGCTCATGCACGGCTTTGTTCGCCGCCTGGACGGACGAGTTCAGGAGGTGCTCGGTTGTATCCGGGATGGGGAGGGCTGCCTGCATCTGCGTGAGAAAGGTGTTGGCTGCCAGTTCGCTGGCGACCTCACCTGCTGCCGCGCCGCCCATGCCATCGCAGACGATGAAGAGGCCTCGGTCTGGGACCGCTGCACAGTAGTCCTCGTTGCCGCTGCGGACGCGGCCTACACTCGAAAGCATGGCGAAGTTGAAACCCGGAAACATTTGACCTGCTGGCATAGTGCTCAAGTTGCTCCGAGATTCACAATACACGTCTCACCGAGCCAAGAGGAGTGCGATGATTGCTGGCATGCATCCTCAAGCTCTATTGCGGGCGGCGAACGTTGTGCCGCGCCTATGAATCGGATCATCCATGGTGACAATCTCGCCGTGCTGCGGGACCTGCCGACCGCGTCCATCCCACTGATCTATGTCGATCCGCCGTTCAACACCGGTCGGCGGCAGGTGCGTCCCGCGATCAAGACGATTCGGGATGAAGCGGGGGATCGCACTGGCTTTGGCGGCCACCGGTATCGGACGGAACGCAGCGAGATCTCCGGTGCCGGGTATATAGATGCCTTCGACGACTTCCTTGGCTTCCTTCGGCCGCGCCTTGTCGAGGCTCACCGGGTTCTCTCGGCGACCGGTAGTTTGTTCTTTCATATCGACTATCGTGAGGTGCATTACTGCAAGGTGATGCTGGATGAGATCTTCGGTCGCGACTGCTTCCAGAACGAGATTATCTGGGCGTATGACTATGGGGCTCGCTCTACGAAGCGCTGGCCGGCCAAGCACGACAATATCCTCTGGTATACGCGGCAGCCGGAGAACTATACCTTCAATCTCCACGGTACGGACCGCATTCCGTATATGGCTCCGGGCCTGGTTGGTCCCGTGAAGGCGAAGCGGGGTAAAACGCCGACGGATGTCTGGTGGCACACGATCGTTTCGCCTACGGGCAAGGAGAAGACCGGCTACGCGACGCAGAAGCCGCTGGGCATTCTGCAGCGTATTGTTCGCGTCCACTCGCACCCGGGGGAGACGGTTCTCGACTTTTTTGCGGGGAGCGGGACGACGGGGGAGGCAGCGGCGAAGAACGACCGCGCCTTCATCCTTGTGGATGAAAGCGCGGAGGCCGTTGCGGTGATGGAGGGTCGGCTGGAGCGGTTCGCTCCGAAGAAGACGAAGCATCGGCGGAAGGCTGTGAAGCGCAAGGCGGACGCAGGGTCCCTTCGGAAATGACGGAAAGCAAGGGCTGCAGGGAGCTTGGTACATTCCCACCTCCCAAAATCGGGAGATGGGGCACCCGTGCGTTCGTGTCTCTGAAGAGAGCCTAGCTCTGGGCCTGCTTGAGTGCGAAGTCGCCGATCACTGGCAGCTTGAACCACTCGCCCTTGCTCGCCTTGATGATGCAAGCGAGCCAGCCAATGAACATGGCGAGACCGACTGCGAGGTGGACGAGGCCGATGAGCATGCCGATGAGCGGAATGACGTGCAGGATGATAGCGAGAATCGTGAGGCAGATCTGCAGGCCGACCCATACTGCTGTGAGCGCCAGGCACTGGATTGCGTGGAAGCGTACCAGCGGAATCTTGTTGTAGGGCTCGAGGACGAGGAAGACGATCGCCGGGATGATGGTGACGTACGCCAGTGCGGCGGCGCTATTGGTCGAAAGGCCTGAGGATGCGGCCGCCGGAGGGTAACCGGCGGGCGGCGGGTACCCACCCTGTGGAGCGTATCCCTGTGGTGGAGGGTACCCGGCGGGGCCAGCGTTCGGGATGTCGGTGTAGGGCGTGTTCGTGTAGGGCGGGGTGTAGGGCTGCTGTGGTGGGATCGGGTCACTCATGGAAGTTCCTTGTGCTGCTGGGATTTGCGTCGGACGAGTGCCAGGCCCACGGAATGCACCGTTCGCAAGTGGCATCAGCATACCTCAGCGCATACGCAGGTCAAGTGATTTCTTCCAGGCTCCCGCAGACGTTGCCATCGAGGCCTCAGGTATTCTGCGGGGCTACTGTCTGGAAGCCGTAGGTCTCGTAGCGCGTGGTCAGCCGTCCGTTGGCTACGGATGCCACGGTGAAGCCCTCTGGCGTGCCCATGCGTGTGCCGTGCCACCAGTTTCCGCAGACTGCGCCACTGGTGATGTAGGGAACGCCGCGCCACTCGACGCGCTCGTTGATGTGGGTGTGGCCTTGCAGCACGCCGATGACGTTGTGCGCGGCGAAGAGGTCGATGACGTCACTTGAATTGGCGACGCTCAGGCCGTGGTGTGTGGCGGTTGGGGGAGCGTTCGGGGCTACCGGGACCTCGGGCACATACGAGAGAAACGCCGTGACCAGCGGGATGTGGACGGACACGATGATTGGTGTGCCTGCGGGAAGTGCGTTCAAATCCTTCGAGAGCCATAACAACTGGTCCTCGTCTACGCGGCCCTCGTAGGCGCGATCCTTCGTGATGCCGATGGAGTCGAGCACGACGAAGTGAACGCCTTTGTGGTCGAAGCTGTAGTATGTCTTGCCGAAGCGCTCTTCGAACAGCTTCTTGCCGTAGAGCGGGTCTGTGGGGGCCATGCCGCTGGCTGGGTAAACGCCGAGGACGTCGTGGTTCCCGATGGTGTGGTGGAGCTTCATGCCGAGATCCTGCTCGGTTTTACCGTAGAGATCGTAGAGGGACGAGGCTTTGGCTTTGGAGACGCCCAGCGAATCGAAGACATGGTCGCCGCCCTGGATGGCGAAGTCGGCCTTGATGCCGCGCGCCTTCTTGAACGCCATGTCCGTGCCTTTGGCGGCGTCAAGCTCCGGCTGCAGGTGGGTATCGGTAATGAAGAGGAAGGTGAACGGCTCGATAGCGGGAGCGGCAAAGGTGGCCTTCGGCAGAGCGGCGGAGACTCCTGCGGCACCGAGCAGCGAGAGAAAGTGGCGACGATCGAGCATGTTCATGCAGTCAGAATACCGCCCGCAGGTTGCATCGCGATGACGCGGATTTCTATTAAGATAGGGAGTATGAAGTTTCTGCTCGCGCTCCTTGCTGTTGCCGGCCTCTGGGTCTCCGTCCTCGCGCTCCGCGTCCACAACCAGGCCCCCGGCGACGCGCCACCGTGCGCCGTTACGGAGAAGTTCGACTGCGGCGCGGTGAATCACAGCCGGTTTGCGGTCTTCCCGCCTCGCACGTTTGACGAGGATGCTAACGCGAAGGGTCACATTCCCATCGCGATTATCGGGATTGCGGGCTATGGCCTGATGGCGATTGTGGCTTTGTTCGGACGTTACTGGATGCTGCTGCATCTTGCTGAGTTCGGGTTTATGGCGGCTGCGTTCCTGAGCTATCTTGAGGCCTATGTCTTGCAGAAGTGGTGCATCTACTGCCTGTGGTCGCAGTGCATCGTTGCCACCATCCTGCTGCTTACTGCCGTGACGATCTTTGTTCGCTGGCGGCAGAGTCTGCGTGGTGGTCCACTTGATCGCACGATGCTGGTTACCGACCTCAAGGATGACTCCAAGGCGATCGTCAACACCTGGCACTAGACCAACATCCGCTACCATAGGGACCATGTGGCCCAAGGTCTTCGCTCAACTCGTCGAACTGCTCCCTCACGTCTCCCGCCTGATTCCGATGGCGGACAAGTTTTTTGCTTCGAAGTCCGCCAGCGAAAAGGCGAATGAGACCGCCATTACGGCGATGGCTGAGCATGTCCGCGCCGATCTGGGCGAGGTGACTGCGGCGCATGCCGGTATGTACCGGCAGCTTCAGGATCAGGGGACTCAGCTTGCGGCGATCGCTGATGAAGTGAAACAGAACCGTGTTGCCGTTGAGGGTGAGACCTACCGGATTGCTCTGCTTGAGAAGCAGTTAGCGAGCCTCGGGCTTTGGATCAAGACGGGTGTGCTGCTCCTGCTGGCTGCGTTCGCTATTTTGATTACGCTTGTGCTGCGTCCTCACTAAGAAACGTTGTTGAGGGCGAAGCTGGTCTTATCTCCGTCGATCCAGACTCGGCGTAAACTGAAGCAATGGGAATTACCCGCCAGCAAGCCCTGGACGCAAGCCGCAGCGACGATCTTATCGGGATCGGCATGGAGGCGGACGCGGTTCGCCGCCGCCTTCATCCTGAGGGCGTCGTCAGCTACGTCATTGATCGTACTCTCTGTTGTACGGCCGAAGATCTCGACGGCAAGGTGAAGGAAGCCGTGGATTTGAACGTCACCGGTCTCAACCTTCACGGCGACCTGCCTACGCTTGCTGCGTGGGAGAGTCTTTTAGCTACTCTTCGCACCCGGCAGCCCGCTCTTTGGCGCCATGGGCTTTCCGCCACCCAGATCGTCGCCCTTGCTTTTCAGGAGAATTTGACCCTTCGCGATGCGCTGGTTCGACTCCAGACAGCAGGCTTGCAGTCGTTGACCGGTGCCGATGCGGGCATTCTTGATGAGGCTGTGGCTACAGGTACGCGCTGTACCCCGGTAGAGTGGCTCGCCGTACATCGCGAAGCTCATCGGCTTGGCATGCCCTCGACTGCGGCCATGCTGTTCGGCGCAGGCGAGACGGTTGAACACCGCATCAACCATCTGGAAGCTCTCAACGATCTGCAACAGGAGACGAACGGTTTTATTGCCTTCATTCCTGTTGCGTTCCAGCCTGCTGCCGCGGGCATACGGGGCTTCGAAGAGGCTACCGCCGTCGAGTACCTGCGCACGCTGTCGATCGCTCGGATCGTCCTGGATACCATCCCGAATCTTCAGGCTGACTGGGCTACGCAGGGGCTGAAGGTATTGCAGATGGCCATTCGGTTTGGGGCGAATGACGTGGGCTCCACGATGCCGACTGAAACGATTCTTACTCCTGACAGGACGACCGAAGAGGACCTGCGGCGGGTGATCCGTGAAGCCAGTCTGAAGCCTGTGCAGCGCGATACGGTGTACCGGACGATGTTCCTCGGGTAGCGAATCGGCATCCAAACCGGCATGATCCTCAACCGCCTCGACCACCTTGTCCTGACCGTAGCCAGCATCGAGAAGACGTCGGTTTTCTATGCCCGGCTCGGCATGAAGGTCGTCTACAAAGACGGCCGCACCTCTCTCCACTTTGGACCGAACAAGATCAACCTTCACGAACGCGGGCACGAATTCGCTCCGCACGCTGAGCCACCGACCCCGGGCTCGGGAGATTTCTGCCTCATTTTAGATACGCCGCTTGATCAAGTGGCGATCGAACTTCACATCTTGATATATCGATTGAGGAAGGTCCCGGCGAGCGTGACGGAGCTACCGGGAAGATCCGCTCCCTCTATCTCCGCGATCCTGATAACAACCTTGTCGAACTGGCCCAATACGTCTGACGCTGGGGCCTACCCTCGCTCGCAACCGCCTATAACGTAGAATCAACCAGACACGTCACTACCTGCACGGAGCCGCAATCCTGTCTTCTTTCACCTCATCCACCCAGTTCGCGCTCGCCCTGCTCCTCGCACCAAAGGGCATTGGGCACTACTGGAAGACGCACTATGCCGACCGCACATTCGAGCATCTTTATCGCTGGAACGCATTTGACACCGCCCTCTTAGTTCCCTACTTCATCGTGATGCTGATCCTTGCCTTTTACGGCATCCACCGGTACCAGTTGGTCTGGCTCTACTTTCGCAACAAGAAGAACGCGGCAAAATGGGATGAGCCGGTGGCCCGGTTTCCCGAGGGACAGCTTCCCTTCGTGACCATTCAGCTGCCAATTTTTAATGAGCAGTTCGTGATCGACCGCCTGATCGAAGCGATCTGTCGTCTGGATTACCCGCGGGATCGCTTTGAGATCCAGGTGCTTGACGACTCCACGGACGAGACTGTCGAGGTGGCCCGCGAGATCGTTGAGCGATACGCCCAGGGCTTCCCGGGCATGGCTCCCCAACCGATCGTCTATCTGCATCGCACCAACCGTTATGGCTACAAGGCGGGAGCCCTGGACGAAGGCCTCAAGGTTGCGAAGGGCGAGTTTGTCGCTATCTTCGATGCGGACTTCGTTCCTCCGCCGGACTGGATCACGAAGGTTATCCAGCACTTTGCCGAGCCGCAGATCGGGATGGTCCAGACTCGCTGGACGCACCTGAACCGTAATTACTCCTTCATGACGCAGGTAGAAGCTATCCTGCTGGACGGGCATTTTGTGCTGGAGCATGGCGGCCGCTCGCGTGCTGGCGTCTTCTTCAACTTCAACGGGACAGCAGGCATGTGGCGACGGACGACGATCGGAGAGGCTGGTGGCTGGCAGCACGATACTCTGACCGAGGACACTGACCTTAGCTATCGCGCCCAGATGGTGGGCTGGAAGTTCAAGTACCTGCAGGATGTCGAATGCCCTGCTGAACTCCCGATCGAGATGACCGCCTTCAAGACGCAGCAGGCGCGCTGGGCCAAGGGCCTGATCCAGACGGGTATCAAAATTCTGCCCCGCGTGATGCGCAGCGACATGCCGTGGCATACCAAGCTTGAGGCTTGGTATCACCTGACCGCCAATCTCAGTTATCCGCTGATGATTGTCCTGAGCACGTTGCTGATGCCGGCCATGATCATTCGGAGCTGGCAGGGTCTGGCGCAGATGTTGCTGATCGATCTGCCGCTCTTCATGGCGAGTACCATGTCCGTCTCGACGTTCTACCTGGTCAGCCAGAAAGAGCTTTTCCCGAAGACCTGGTACAAGACTTTTCTTTACGTTCCCTTCCTGATGGCGCTCGGTGTCGGCCTGACAATTACAAATACGAAGGCGGTGCTGGAAGCTCTCTTCGGCATCAAGTCCGCCTTCGCGCGCACGCCTAAGTATTCTGTGAAGAAGAAGGGCGAGCGCTCGCAGGCCAAGGTGTATCGCAAGCGCCTCGGCATTGTTCCATGGATCGAACTGGCCATCGGCTGTTACTTTACCGGGACTGTCTGGTACGCCATCTCGACTGAAAACTTCTTTACGGTTCCCTTCCTTCTTCTGTTCGTCCTTGGCTACTGGTATACGGGGCTGCTGTCGCTTCTGCAGGGACGCTTCGAGCGCAATGCCAATCCCGGTCAGGAGCTTCACGAAAAGCCTTACCCGGTCGGCATTTGAATCTCTTCACGCTCACGATCTGGATTGCGGCTATCGTTCCCCTCGCAGGCCATCTTTACTGCCTCTGGACCCTCCGCGGTAGCCGCACGAAATCCGCTTCCACCGGGGTTCTACTTGGACTCGTGATCGTCGCTCTGAATCTGATCCAATTGCTCGTCCGCAGCTTTCCGGGTAGCCATCTCAAGTTGGGCGAATTTGGCTTGATTGCTGCGCCTGTCGTCGCGCTGCTGATAGCCTTCGCCGCCGTACCTCTGATGCGCCGCTCTGGCGACTTCGAGGTTCAGAGCATCGGGATTCCCGCTGTCATCCTTTCACTGTTTTCCATGGCTTCCGTCGTCGCGCTTGGCTCGCTCACCATCGCCGGGTGATTCCGCAAAATACGACCGAGCATTGACCCTACGCGCTAGAATGACGTGAACCCAAGGACACTTATGCGCACGTTGCTCGCCCTAGCTCTCCTCACCTGCACTACCTTCGCTCATGCCTTCGAGTCCGTTCCGAAGCCCGAGTACCGCACACGTCGCGCCGCTCTTGCCGACAAGATGAAGGGTGGCGTCGCCATCTTCTTCGCCGCTGAGGAACCCATCCTCGACTTTATGCCCTACCGTCAGGATGAGGACTTTTACTATCTGACCGGCTGGAACGAGCCTGGTGCCGCGCTGGTCGTGATCGCGAGTAGCCCCGCCGTCGCCGCAACCGACATCACACCGGCTCGCGCCATGCGCCCCTATCGCGAGATACTTTTTCTTCCTGCGCGGCAGCTTCGCACCGAGAAGTACACGGGGGTGAAGATGGATGCCGCCACGCCGGGCGTTACGACCGCAACCGGCGTCGACGAGGTTCACGCGATGGCGGAGATGCCGGCGATCCTCAGCGCCATCTCTCCTACGCACCGCCTCGGAAGTGTGTGGACGGAGCCTGACTCCAAACAGACGAAGGCCCTGCTCGACTTCTTCGCGGCGAGCATTGGACTCGGCACGACGCCTCCCACGCAGGACGTCACCGACCTCACCACGGAGCTGCGGGCCATCAAGTCTCCCGCTGAAGTAGCCTTGCTCCGCAAGGCTTCGGATGCGTCAATCGCCGCGCAGCTAGCGGAGATGAAGGCGGTTCGACCCGGCGCAACTGAGGGCCATGTCGCTGGCGTCATCATTGGGAAGCTGATGGATGAGGGCTGCGAGCGCGTCTCCTATGCGCCTATTGTCGGCTCGGGAAAGAACGCCACCACTCTGCACTACAGTTCGAATGCCGCCACGATGAAGTCCGGCGACCTTGTCGTGATTGATGCTGCAGGTGAGTACAGCATGTACGCCAGCGATATCACGCGGACGCTGCCTGTGAATGGAAGGTTTACCGCCCGGCAGCGGGAGATCTATGATCTTGTGCTCGGGGCTCAGCGCGCTGCTGCTGCTGCCTTCGTCGCAGGCAAATCGAAGATCAACGACCCGAATCACAAGGAGCCCGACTCCCTTGATACCGTGGCGTTCAACTACATTAATGAGCATGGCAAGGATCTCCACGGCGAATCGCTCGGGAAGTACATGATTCATGGGATCGGCCACTTGGTCGGCATCGACGTCCATGACCCGTGGATCTACTCCAGACCGCTCGAGAAGGGTATGGTCTTCACCATCGAGCCTGGGATTTATCTCCCTGAAGAAAACATTGGCGTACGCATCGAAGACGTCGTTTATGTCGATGATCAAGGAAAGCTCGACGACCTGATCGCCAAGCTTCCTCATACGGCTGCGGAGATTGAGGCGGCCATGAAGCACTAGCTTCGATAGAATCCAAGGTCGCGAAAGGGCCAACTTTCAGGACTGCTTAATAGGCCGCCCGAGGTACCTTGAGGCTTTGGCCTCCCCTATCCGGGGGGAGCTTGCTCCTTTGGCGTCCTGGGATGAGATCTACAAATACCTTATCAACAGTCGATTTAGACGATCTGTCGGTCGGCACCCGAGTGGTGGAATGATCGTTGGAAAATTGCAACTACGTGGCGTGTCGCTCTTCACTCTGATCGTGCTGACGAGTAGTTGTCTGGCGCAACCCGCGAAACATGCAGGAGTAAGTTCCGCCTGTGCGCCTTTGCAACATCGCTTTGACTCGCTCCTGACTGCGCTGCAAGGCAAGTCCGCTCTCGAACAACGAAGCTCCCTCCTGCATTTCCTTGCTACCGTTCCCGATGATCCGGAAGACTGCGTCACTCGTGCCGCAGAAGAAAAGCTTGTGGCCATGGAAGGATCACTGTTCAGCTTGAAAGTCGGCAGCACACTTGTTCCGCCTGATTGGCTCTATCAGTGCTACACGATCGATGCACGAAGCCAGCACTGCAAGCATGCGACTCCCTACGCTGACGATATCCCGCACGCGCCGAACGAGACACTGATGACACCACACTCGCTACCGCCGCTAGGACGAATTGCAACGATTGACATCACACCAGGCACCGGCTGCAAGGTCCTGAGTATTTCGGCACTCGATGCAGCAACACTCAATCACAGAAAACCGCCGACAATTCTCTCATCTCGACGCCAAACCTTTTCCGCTGCGCCGCTGCAACTTATGAAAACCCCAGTGCTCATCGCATCGATTCGTTGTAACGACAGCATGCGATTTCGCAAGGCCGCATGGCTTCTGAAATAAGTTGACGACTCAAATTCCATTCGAACGAAGAACAGGCTGTGGCGATCAACGCCACAGCCTGTTCTTCGTTCACGGTATAGATGTTCGGGTTGGAGCTAGAACCGAATACCAAACGTGATGGGGATGTACGTGGTTCGCGCGCTGTTCTGCGGGAAGGCGTTGAAGTAGTTGTTGGTCGCACTACCGAGGGAGTACGGCTTCGGCGAGTTGTCGACAAAGACGTAGCGCGCCTCAGCGTAGAGCTTCTGGTTTCCGAATCGCGACGGCTTGTACGTAAATCCGATACCACCATTCACACCGAACGCATTGCTCGTGTATTTATCGATGGACTGGTTGGCCTGGTATTCATAGCAGCCGTAGTAAGGGTCGCAGTACTCGCCAACCGCTGGAATCGTGAAGTTCGCTGTCTTATGGTAGAAACCGGCACCTGCGACGACGTACGCTCCGCTCTTCTCACCACCCATGAAGTAGTAAGTTGGATTGAGCGTAAACGACCATACATGGCTGCTGCCTCCTAGCTGCGTGAGCGAGTCACCGTTCTGGTCGGTAGCTCCCAGCTGATTGTAGGTTGCAAGCAGTGTGTTCAGGGTGTTCGTCTGAATACCGAAGTTCGCCCAATCGAACTGGGCGATGACCGCGAAGTTCTTATTGAAGTTGCGACCAATTCCGCCCTGAACGTTGTAGTTGGTCTTCAGCGTGTTGTGCGTTCCGCCAGTCGGCAGGGTGAAGCCGCCACCGACGATGAAGGCATACTTGTTTGAGCCGTCAGCGTTATGCATGTTGTCGGTGTAGCGTGGGCGGCCATAGCGACGGCGCGGGGGTGGCTGCAGACTTTCGCCGAGGGTGAAACGTTCGGCGGCAACGGCATCGGTTGTATCGGTGCTCGAACTTGAGCTGCTGCTCGATGTGTCCGTATCGAAGATATTGATCGGAGTCTTCAGAGCGGCCTGGAGATTCAATGCTGGATAGGCCTGCGTCGCGTACGTGCTCGTGGAGGCAATGGTCGCGGGCTGCTGGGCCTGAAGCCCAAATCCCGTCACGGCGGCGAGGAAGGTTACGGCCGCTACGCGACTCGCTTGAAAGAGGATCGGTTTCATCTTCTGCATCTTGTTGACTCCTAAATGTTAAGACGGCTGGAACATTGTTCTTGTCACAGTTCAACACGAACTTTGTCAGCATGTTGTGTAAGACGCTAACGAATCTGAAATGGATAACAGGCCTTCGCCCAGACTGTCCGTTTAGCGGCCAGCAAAACGGGCACCTGCATGCTGCGAGGTGCCCGTCCGCTTTCCTTCAGAGCGATTTAGTGAATATCAAACTGCTCGGGGTGGAGGCTTGGATCGGATTTGACCAGGATTGTCTTTCCGGACATCTCTTCCATCTCCTGTAGCCACTTGGTGCCCGGGCTCTTCAACTGCTTGACCACCTCGGGGTGGACGCGCAGCATGACGTCACCCTTATCGAGGTGCTTGTACATCTTTCGCATCTCGATGTAGATGTCGTTGCACACCGTGACCGGCGACTTGACCATGCCTGTGCCGACGCAGACGTTGCAAGTGGTCGACAGGGTGCGCTCGAGCGACTGCTTGACCCGTTTGCGGGTGATGGCCACCAGACCGAAGTCGTTGAACTGCAGGACCTTTGACGGAGCGCGATCGCTCTTCAATTCATCTTCGAGGGCAGCCATGACCTTGTTGCGGTTCTTTCGCTCATCCATGTCGATGAAGTCGATGATGATGATGCCGCCAAGGTCGCGGAGGCGAATCTGCCGGACGATCTCGGGAATGGCATCGAGGTTCGTCTTGACGATGGTGTCTTCGAGGCGAGCTGTCTTGCCGACGAACTTGCCGGTGTTGATGTCGATTGCGACCAACGCTTCTGTCTGGTTGATGACAATCGATCCGCCGGACTTGAGCCATACCTTCGAGCGAAGCGCCTTGTTGATCTCTTCCGTGATGCCGAACTGCTCGAAGAGTGGCGTCTCTTTGCCGTACAACTTGACGCGACGGATGAGGCTTGGCTGGAAGCGCTGCAGGAAGCGCAGCACCCGCTCATACTCGGTCTCGGTGTCGACCCAGATTGCGGAGAAGTTGTCTGTTACCTGATCCCGCAGGATGCGCTCTACGAGGTTGAGGTCGTGATAGATCAGGGCCGGCGACTTCGAGGACTCTGAGCGCTGCTTGATGTCGGTCCAGAGGTTCAGCAGGAAGCGCAGATCGCTCCGCAACTCCTCTTCGCTTGCGCCCGAGGCTGCGGTGCGAACGATGAAGCCGCCTGCAGCCTCACCCTTTTCGCTCAGCAGGATCTCCTTCAAGCGACGGCGTTCGCCATCGGATTCGATCTTGCGCGATACGCCGGTGTGGTTCACGGTCGGCATAAAGACAAGGAAGCGACCGGGGAGGGCGATGTGCGAGGTGATGCGCGCACCCTTCTTCGCGATCGGCTCCTTGGCGATCTGTACAAGGATCTCTTGACCCGGCTTCAGCAGTTCGCTAATTGCCGGCAGGTTCGTCGCCTGCATCGAGCGTCGCTGCCCACCGGACCGCCCACGGTCTCGATCTCCACCGCCGCCCGTGTTCCGCGGACGCCCGGAGCTATCGCCGCCGCGCTTATCCCGATCGCGACCGCCGCGACGGGCATCCCGCCGTCCACCGCGGCGCTCATTATAGGATTGTCCATCGGTCGGAGCAGCGTCGGTCGAGGCGGGTTCACGGAACTCGTTCGAGAAGTCGCCGGCAGCTTCAGTGGTCCGGGCAGCCTCCTCGGAGTCCTGGTCTTCATCCTCATCCTCAAATGTCTCGCGGCCGCTTAGCTCCTCTGACTCACCGACAAAATCCTCCTCGAGGAAGTCCTCATCATCGTCCTCGGGGTCGCCGCCTGGGCGGGTGATCTGGTCGATCGACATCTCGCGAATCATCGTGCCGAGGTCGGCCGCACCTTCAAGCGTCTCCTCTTCGAGGTCATCGTTTTCATCATCGTGCGAGGCGTGCATCGAGGCGACATCGTACTCGTCCTCCTCAAACAGCTCTTCCTCGAGATTGCCGGAGCCCGGCGCAAACGACTGAGTTGCGGGCTCCTCCTCCTCTTCCTCAAACGCTTCGGCGTGCTCTTCGACCAAGTCCGTTGCATCCGTTGCTGCGGGATCTATGACGGCTGCCTCGTGCAGGATGGGTGCCGTGGGTTCAGGCTGCTCGATCGGCGCAGGAACACTGACCGGCTCAACCGCGGGGGTCTCCGAAAGCATCTCGCCCGACGCGCTCACGGTCGTGGTATCCGAGGCGAGGTAGTCCGGCATCGGTGTGCCCGTAATTGGCTCGAAGTGCTCGATCACTGGCTCTTCGAATACCGGCGCTGTGATGGGCTCTTCGATTGCACTGCTCTCCGCAGAAACCACCGGCTCCGGGGTGAACAGATGCGTGTGGCCGAAGCCGGTCTCTGTGGGAGCGACGACTTCTTCCTCATGAACGTCGACTTCCGGTGCGGTCTCCTTTGTGGGCTCTTCGATTACCGCGCTCTGACGATACTCGCTGACCGCGACTGGATCGACGCGATGCGATGCGGCTCCCTCTTCAGGCTCATACTCTGCCGCAAGTGCGGGCTCGGTTTCGGCAGCAGCCTCAATCGCCGGTGCAAATTCGACGTCGGGCTCATGCTTCGTTTCGGGGCTTGCCTGGCTATTGGAGCTGGTCTCGTGGCTGATCTCGGCTTCGGGAACCAACTCGGGATGGGCAGCCATTGCGACTTCGGGCTGTGACTCGGGGGTCTCGGCTACACTCAGCCCGTCGTGCTCTTCGATCACGGCCGCGTGAACTACCTCGACTGGCACCACAGCGGGGTTTGTAAAATTCGCGCGGGTCTCGGTTCGCACACTGGTGCGCGGTTCCGCTGACCTGTCTGATCGCTTGTGCCGCGAGAGCGACTCACCCGGCAGCGTTGCTCCGCCGTCCCAGCCTACTGGAATGGAATATTCGCTTGAAGGAGCGGGAGCCGCGATGGTACTTGTGGGTTTCGTCTCCGCAGCGTCGTCGCCCTTGCGATACTTTCCAAGGGACTCACCCGGAAGGATGATCGGGTCGCCTATGGGTGCATCCATAAGCTCTTCCGCGTTACTCTCCAAGCCATACGAACTCTGCGACGGCGCAAAGCCGCGTGGCGCACGACCTCCGCGATCTTCACGGCCGCCACGCTCGTCACGTCCGCCTCGCCCACCACGATCTCGGCCGCCACGGTCGCCGCGACCTTCATTGCGGCTTCGCTCGCCCTGCCCACTCCGACGGCTCTCGTTATAGCTTTGCTCGGGATTAGCCTCAATCGGCGCTGCCTCGGTCGGCGCAGTGTCTACATATAATTCTTCCGCAATATTCTCAACCGACTCGGCCTCAGCCTCGGCGGGATACATCGGCTGCTCGCCAGCAACAGGTAAAGCTCCCGCAGCCGTGACCGGACCGCGGCCACGACGACGGCCACGACGACCGCGCCACCGGCGGCTACCATCCGCTCCCGGAGCGCCCTCACCTAAGTCGCCACCGTCCACATTCTCAGTAAAAGCAGGAGCGATTGGGGCAACCGGAGCGACGCGCGGCACGTCAGGACCAGCATCCGGTCGCTGGAAATCGGCGTTCGCAGAACGATCTACATTCGGTGTGCGGTCGCTACGATCATTGCGCCCACGGCGTCCGCGACCACCGTTATTGCGGTCACCACGGCCTTCGCCGCCGCGACCCTCACGCTGGCCTTCTGTCCTCTGGCCCTCGACACGGGGTGCGGCTTCACTTGATCCTTCAAGCCGGGGAACCCGCGCTTCGCGTGGCTCGCGTGGTTCTCTTGGCTCGCGAGGCTCGCGGATCCCTGCATCGCGGGGACTCGAATCACGCGATCCGTCGCCGATTGCGACCGTATCGAACTCGGCCGAGTCGGGTGCTTCTTCCATGAAGTCCGTGATGTAGAGGAATGCATCGCGCTCGAGGCCGATGTCGACAAATGACGACTGCATGCCCGGAAGCACGCGCGTTACTTTGCCGTTGTAGATGGAGCCGGCGAGTGTGTACTCATTCTCGCGTTCGTAATAGATCTCGGTGAGGGCGTCGTTCTCGACGATAGCCAGACGGGTCTCGTGTGGCGTGCTGGAGATATAAATTTCTTTCGACATTACTTCTGCTCTTTCTGCCCGGGCCTGATTTCTTCAGGCCGGAGCGGACAGGCAGACGGAGGATCGGGAGCGGTGCTAGCTGATCGCTAAGCGCTGCTCACCAGTGGTGCGGACAGGATGTGGAAGCATGCAAGCAGCAGCGGCCGAAGCCGATGTTCCAATGACACGAGGACCCGACCAGTGCGAGATCGAACGGCAACCCTGCTGCGAACCACCTCTGAAGAGAGGCAATTGCAGCGGCACGGACAAAATCTTTGACATGGGAGAAGCTTCAAGCAGGCGACATGCGGAGGTGACCGAAACAACCTCAATAAGAGGCGGGGCCGTTTGCCTTCCGGATGTGTTCATTCCCTAAACCTGTCCGGCCAATGGGTTCGATATCTCAGCCTGGCCGGCCTTTTTTCTAAATTCCTGGTAATCCTCAGCTAAAGCTGAGACTTGCTTTTGAAATCCTGCCGCTGCCGGCGCCGTGCGCCAAAGGGGAGCGGGTTTTATTTCCTGATCAGCATCTGGCCAATCAGGTCATGAAAACAGTATGCACTATATAGGTGGCACTTGGCTTGCTCCGGGGAGCTATTTATTCACAAGCGGTTCATAATCAGCGTCCGACTTTGACGTAGCTCCAGCCGGTTTCCTGCTTCCGTACCAGCTCTACAACTCCGGAAGGAACGCTCGTTACTCCGGACGCCAGGTCACTTTTTGCGATGTGAAGGGCCCGCATCGCCGTCTCACAAGCCACGAAATGCACGCCAAGCTGCTCGAGGTCGACGATTTCTTTTGCTGTGGACGCGCCTGCCTTCAGGCTATCGATCCCACCGCCATACGCCAGCACCTCCACCTCGGATGGCTCCGGCTTCACCCCTGCTAGAAAGTGATCCGCGAGAATCATGGCTGTGTGCCAGTCGTCCTGATCTGCCGAACTCAGCACAAAGACCACATGATGAGCGTGTGTGGCCTGCGCCGAAACACCAACACACGTCATCGCAGACAACAGGAAGACTCCAGCAAGACGCTTCAACATACCTGATTCTTTCACGCGCAGCGCACCCTCACTTGATTCCTCTGGCCGCCGCAAGCCTTTCCAGCAATGTCAAATTCTCATCGATCGCCGTCAAGGCTCGATCCACGACCGACTTCAGGCCTGCATCGGTCACCTTCTTTTCCTCGTCGCGAAATGCTTTCTGGTCCGCACGATGGCTCTTCACTAAATAGACCAGGTACTCCCGATCGAAGGCCTCGCCGGACAGGCTGGACAGTTTGCCAAGCTCTGCATGGTCCCTCCTGCCTAGTTTTGTGGGAGATCGAACGCCCATCTCATCAGCGATCGGGCTCATACTCTCGTTCAGCACGATGCGGTCGTGGACGATCTTCTGCGCAAGCTGTCTCACCTCATCGCTACCCGCTTTCTGCACCGCAAGCTGGCTCAATTGCACCGCCGCCAGTCCGGTCTCAGCCGCCTCCCGCAGAAACATCTTGTCCCGCGTTGATTGGCTCTCGCCCTGGTTTGCATCCGCTGTGGCGCTTAGTGTTCCTTCGACCCCGCGCGTGTTTGCGCCGTTGTTCTGAGCCATTGCGCTCACTGCGACGAAGAGTATCGTCAGACCGGTTGCTACAGTTCGAACCTTCATAGCGATCCTCCCCAACCACACCATAATGGGTTTCAAGGCTTGGCTGGCACGTCGCGGGACCGCGGCGTCGGCCGAGCGATCAGCGTCGCCGCTGGAGTAGGTGTCGCGGACGCCGCGTCTAACGTCTTCCGATCTACATCTACGCTGCCGAGCCGTCCTCCTTCGACTGTCTGCATCACCACACGAATGTTCTTTGTCTGTCTTGGAACTCGCAAGGTCAGGGACACTTGCGTGATGTACTTTGGCCGCAGCGTGGGGTCATCCGTTGGCGACTGCACCGTCACCGTCTCGACGCGCGAAGCGGCAATTCCTCGCTGGGCCGTCATGCAGACGGCGGCCAGCCGCAGGTTCGCCGTGCTCTTTCCATCCTCACCCTGCTGCCATGAGAGATCCTTGAGCCCAAGGTTTACCGTGAACTCCGCCGTACCTGTATCCGGATGTCGCACCACTTGACCAAGGGCCATCTGAAGATTGCGAAACGGTACATCGGACAACACCGCCTCATTGAGGTCCGTAATGACGTGGTGACGACTTTCGACCGTGCCAACGGTCTCCGGAGAAAAGTACCCTGTCTTCGTCATCACGGTGAACTCACTGTTGCGCACTGTTACCTTGATCGGCTTGAACGTGTCGGCGGAGACGCTCTCCTGGGGTTGGTAGGTCAACGTGTAATAGTTTGATCCGAGCTTCTGCGCATCCTTGATCTCGCCGTCAACGTCGTTCCGGTTGTAGAAGAACTTCCCTCCGGTCTCGCTCATGAACACCCCGAAGTTCAGGCCCTCTGCGAACGGATCGTGACCATGCTGGGCGGAGTTTGCTGCTGCGGCAACATACATCGTCTCCAGAGACAACCCTAGGGAGAGGTGAAGCACGTAAAGCGTCACCCGCGCATCCACCAGCAGGTCCGTTGTGTTGCGCATGTAGCGACCGACCCACTCCTGTGACTTGCCGATTACATCCTCAGCCTTGATGCTGGGCGACCCC
The DNA here is from genome assembly GCF_025685605.1 of Granulicella arctica. Lineage (NCBI taxonomy): Bacteria > Pseudomonadati > Acidobacteriota > Terriglobia > Terriglobales > Acidobacteriaceae > Granulicella > Granulicella arctica. The sequence goes on along the minus strand of NZ_JAGTUT010000001.1, from coordinate 3,187,165 downwards.
TGGCCGAGCCAGATAATGTTCTTCCGTCCTGGAATGCCCTTATTCTGTAATGCAATCTGCTTGAGAGCGCTTGTGGACTGGATAAACCGCTCTCCGATAAATGCCGGGCTCAGCTTGTACGGCAGAGCTCTCGGCATATGGTGTAACGCAGAGATCAGGTCTTCCCTGTTCCGCGTGTAGCCCTGCACCATTTGCAGCGAGTTGTTTCCCAGCACCATCAGTTCACAGGGGGTCGCGAGTTGTGCCGGTTGCGCTGTGAGGTATCGCTCAAGCTCGAAGCGGATGTACGCAAAGTCGTCGTAGCTTGAGTTCAATAGGTCCAGCACTAAGATTGTCACCGGCGCTTTACCGACAGTGTCATCGCTCGCGGCCTCATCACCGGTGGTGTGGCTTTCTGGCGCCTCAAAGGAGAAGATCCGTTGAGGTCTCTTACCCTCGCTGATCGTGAAGTCGTCCCGCGTAAGCCCCGTCACTACGGGGTGGCCGCTTTTGTCGAGAACTGTGACATCCAGAAAGACCAGCCGCGACGCCACCTTGATCGTCGTGACGGGTGCTTTCTCAGGCTCCTGCCCGAACAGGAGAAAACCCGGCTGCAACGCTCCGATCAACACAGCCAGCAACGAAGCGCGCACTATGGCCCGGATAAAGCTCATCTCGTTCTCCGCAAACGAGCTTACGCGAGGGCAATCCTGAAAGTCACGACGGCTTTAGTTCACGAAGCGCCGCATTCGAATATTCATCACGATACCGAGCGCCAGAAAGGTGAAGAGAATCGAGGATCCTCCATAGCTCATCAGCGGCAGTGGAATGCCTGTCACCGGCATCAGCCCTACGACCATGCCGACGTTCACGGCGATCTGAAAGACGATCACGGCTACTACCCCCATGATGATGAAGGATCCGGGCAGGTCAGCCGCCGTCTGTGCGTTCTGGATCAGCCGCATCAGGATGAGGAAGTACAGCAGCAACACGCCTATTGCACCGATAAATCCGTGTTCCTCGCAGAACGCCGCGAAGATGAAGTCGGTGTACGGAATCGGCAGGAAGTCGCCCTGGGTCTGCGTCCCCTTGTTCGTTCCCTTCCCCCAGATCCCGCCCGATCCCACCGCGATGAGCGACTGCTTAATTTGGTAACCAGCACCTCGCGGATCACTGTCCGGGTCCATAAAGCTTGTGAGGCGCGCCTTCTGATATGGCTTCAACACCTTGCCCGTGCGCCACGCACCGCCGCCAACGATCGCAATAACCAGCAAAATAATAGCGGCCTGCTTGAACCGGAGCCCCCCGAGAAACAGGCCACATATAAGGATCGGCAGATAGGTCAGTGCCGTCCCAAGATCCGGCTGCTTCAGCACCAGCAGCATCGGCACCATCACCATTGCGGCAGCCTTGCCCACGTCGCCCCACGTCAGATCTCGACCCGCGAGTCCCCAGAAGTAGCGGGCGATAACCACGATGAGGATCAGCTTTACCCACTCTGAGGGCTGGAAATGGATGCCGCCTGGAAACTTGATCCAACGTCGGCCGCCCAGCACCTTCGTACCGATCAGCAGCACCGCAACCAAAGCCGCGAGGCTGACCCCGTAGGCCCAGTGCGCGATGTCGAGAAGGCGGTGGTAATCGATCAGCGAGATCAGGAACATGAGCACGAGGCCGATAGCCAGAAAGCCGATCTGCTTGTGGTCGAAGCCGTGAAACTTCGTATGGAGGGTAGCCGACTTGATCTCAAGTACGCTGATGATCGAGAGCAGCAAGACCATGCCCAGGAGCGGCCAGTCAAAGTCGCGAAATGAAGAGAGTCGGGCCATCAGTTAATTCGTACCCTGAGGCGGATTAGTCGAAACAGCAACGATGGTGGAGCCCGGAACGGCTATCGAAGCCTCGGGTTTGGGCACCTGTGAAGGGACCGAGGCTACCCGGATGTTGTTCTCCAACTTGCGCTGCTTGTTCACAAAGGCGTCAATCACCTGCGCCGCCAACTTTGCGGAGTTGTTTCCCCAGTTGCCGTGCTCCCAGAGGACCGCGACCACGATATCGGGGTTGCGACGTGGGGCCATTCCCACAAACCAGGCGTTTGGATCGGTCTTATGACCGCCGCCCGACCGTGCCAGCGCATCGTGGCTCATCACTTGCGCGGTGCCCGTCTTGCCGATGAAGTCGATGCCTTCGAGGTGCGCGGCAGCGGCAGTACCGCTGATCGTGGTCTGCGCCATGGCGTCCGAGATCAACTGCCAGTTGTCCTTGCGAACCGGAACGACCTTGTCGCCCGAACCCGGGAACGTGGCCGCCAAAGCCTCCTGTTCCTCGTTCGGAACCTCGCTCGGGAACACGATATGTGGCCGCTTCAACGACCCGCCCGAGGCTACCCCGGCGAGCGCACGCGCTAGTTGGATCGGGGTCACTGTCACCGCACCCTGCCCGATGCCAACTGAGATCACCTCGCCTGCATACCACTTGGCATGCTGCGTCTTCATCTTCCACATCGTGGATGGCATGATGCCCGTCGCCTCATCGGGCAGATCCACTCCCGTCTTCTGGCCTATACCCAATGCCGACGCATACTTGGCGATAGTGTCGATACCCAGGCGATTCGCGAGCGTGTAGTAAAACGTATCGCAAGAAAGCGGAATGGCATTGTGGATGTCCACTCCACCGTGGTGCTTATCGCAGGCATAGAAGTGCCCGTAGAAGCTCGCTCCGCCCTGGCAATTTACCTTTAGATCCTGCGCCTTATCTTCTTCCAGTCCCGCCAGCGACATGATGATCTTGAAGGTCGAACCTGGTGCCAACTGCGCCTGGATCGCCTTGTTCAGCAGTGGATGGTCCGGATTATTCAGGATCGACGACCAGTAGGTGCGTGTCAGCCGTCCCGAGAACTCATTCGGATCGAATGTAGGACGGGACACCATCGCCAAGATCTCGCCTGTATGCGGGTCCATCGCGACCATCGCTCCGATTTTGCCTTCCATCGCTTTCTCGGCGGCCATCTGGATATCGAGGTCGATGGTCAGTTTCAGGTCCTCGCCGGGCACGGCAAGTTCCTGCCCGAGACGCCCAACTTCTTTGCCGTGGCTATTCACGATCAAGTCGCGTGAACCGTCCTTACCTCGCAGCAGCGCGTCGTACGTCTGCTCCACGCCCGACCGCCCAACTACGTCACCCGGCGCATAGAAGGCGTATTTCGGGTCATTCAGCATCTGCTCGGACACTTCGCCGACATACCCAATCAGGTGCGCTGCAAAGCCATCGCGCGGATACAGACGGCGTTGTTCATCAAGGGTTTCAAGCTCTGGCAGCTCATTCCGGTGCGCCTCGACAAAGGCCTGCTCATCTGGAGTGATGTCCTGCTTCAAGGGGATGGCGAGATATCCGGGCGTAGCCTCAAAGCGCCGAATTGTCGCCTGGATCTGCTCGATCGGCAGGTGCAGTCCAGCCGAGATGAGCGGAAGGTCGGCAGCCGCGTCCTTCACCTGCTCGCGCAGCAGATAGCAGGAAGTCGAAGGATAGTTATCGACGAGAATTCGACCCTCGCGGTCGAAGAGCTTGCCTCGGGGTGCGAGCACTGGCACCTTGCGGATGCGATTCGCCTCGGCCAGTAGTCGATAGTTACTCGCTCCCAGAACCTGTAGCCTCCATAGCCCGGCAAACAGGGTCACCAAAATCAACGCGACAATGTACTGTGCGGCGTGCAGCTTGCCGGGCGCAACCTTCTCCTGTTTCTCGTTCAGGAAGTCGTGATTTGGAAAAGACGTAGACATCGCTGACAGTAGTTTAGACGGCTGTACCTCAACATGGGAAAGGATCGAGGTAACGAAGCTGGCTCATGCCTCTTTACTCCGTGCGTTTTGTAGCATCGAGGAGGAAGAAGAGCGGAATCGCGATTACGGTATTGATGGCCGCTCGAATCAGCTCATGCTTCCAGAGCACGTGGTGCCCCGCCAGCCCGAGCAGTCGACTATCGATCAGGAAGAGAAACGCACTCTGCAGCAGCGAAAAGCCGAAGTTCATCAATACTCGCGTGCTGATGTTCTCCACATCCACCTGCACCCCGATACTGGCGGCAATATAGCCGATCAACGCCTTTGCCATGCCGTTTACGCCGATCGGCTGGTTGGTGAGCGCATCCTGTAACAGGCCGATGATCGTGCCGGTTATCGTTCCGGCAATGGGGCTTCGTCGCGACACCGCAAAGAAGATCACGACAATCAGCGGAAGATCCATGATTGCCACGCGCGGAAAGGCATGCGGTAACAGCACCTGTACAAGGATGGCGGCGACAGGCACGAGCAGCGTCACAGCAGGATGAAAGCTGTGCTCTTCAAGCTCGCGACGGGAGGTGTAACTTCGATTGGCCATGGTTTAGCGCTACTGCGGCGGCTCCGTCGTTGGTGGGGGCGTTTCCGCTGGCGGAGCAGCTACCCGGGGCGTTTTACGAGGCGTCGGCGTGGGCACCTCCAGCGGCACAGCGGAGGCCGGTGCTCCAGGGGTCAAGCTCGAGGCAGGCGGTGTCGTCCCCGGGGTAAAGTGGTCGGAATGCAGGGTAGGCAGGGGCTTCGGCACCGTCCCGCCAGCCTCCTTGTTCGTGGCCCCGACAGCACTCGCCGCAGCGGGATCTAAGGACTTTGCGTCCGCGCCGGAGGGCTCAACATACTTTGGATCGACGTCGTGAAGGCTTGGCAGGCGTTCCGAAAGCAAGTCGGCCGCGCGCCGCGTGTCGGCCTGCGCCGCTATTCCCTCGGCTGTTGCGGCTCCACGCGCGAGATCCTGTTGTGCCCGCAGCGGGATGTTTGTCTGCGTCTGCATAATCACCAGCACCTCCTCAAGTTGAAAGAGGTTCGCACTTGGCTTGATCACGATTGCGGTATAAGGCTGGTGATCCGGATCAGCCGCGACCGATTCGACCGTCCCGACATTCAGACCGCGCGGATACACAAGGTCGCCACCTGAGGTCAGAATCGTCTCGCCTGGCTTGATCCGCGAATCTGCGGTCAGGTTGCCGATCTGGAGCTTGCCTGTTGGCGTACCCCGCACCACGGCACGGATGCGCGTCGTCTGAAGCACAACCCCGGCTCCCGAGCTTTGGTCGTTCAGCAAGAGAAGCTGCGCGGTATGGGCGAAGACGTCGCGAAGTTTACCCACAATCCCGTCCGGTGTGATCACGGCCATGTCTGGCTTCAATCCCTCTTCGCTCCCCTTATCGATAATCAGCATTCGCGACTGGTCCGACCCGCTCGTGCCGATTACCTGCGCTGCTACGGTTTTCGCTACATAGTGCTGCTGAAAGTCGAGCATCACTTGCAGCCGGTGTCCCTGGATGGCATCTTCCGCGAAGGCCGCCTCCTCCAGTCGCATCTGTGCAATCTGCTGCTGCAACTCCGCGTTCTGTCGGCGCGTGTGGCGCAGATCGAGGTAGTTGGTCCACACCCCCTCCACCCCGGACCCAAACCGCTGGATCAATCGTTCGAACGGCGATATCGAAGTCGTAGCCCAGTAACGCAGCAGGTAGACCTTTCGACCGTCCGGCTCGTCCGCGCCCACGGGACGGCGTACCTGGATAGCCAGGCCAATCGTCTGAACGAGAAGGATCACGATCAGAACGAGTGCATTCTTAAACCGGGAGAAGAAGGATTCCATTGCGCTTCTGTCATTATCCGCGAGATCAGGGTGTTGATGGTCATCCCTATCAAATAGAAGTCATCGGAACCATCGCGGTCAGCCCTGCGTATACGATGATGTTCATAAATCAAGAGGTTCTGCGATGCTTCGTCTGCCAGTACTCCTGCTCCTTGCTGTCTTGATGCCGACCGCCAGTCAGCCGAACACGATCCCGGCAGACGGTCCCGCCTACACATCCGACGGGCAGCTTAGGTATCCTGAGCACTATCGTGAGTGGGTCTACCTGACCTCTGGCGTCAACATGAGCTACAACCCGAAGGCCCAGGCAGACGGCCACACGATGTTCGACAACGTCTTCGTGAATCCTTCGGCCTGGCGAGCCTTCCAGCAGGTCGGCACATGGCCGGACGGGACGGTCATGGTGCTTGAAAATCGAGGCGGTGAGAGCGGCAAATCTATCAACAAACACGGGCAGACTCAATCCGTCGAGGTCATGGGGATGGAGATCCACGTGAAGGATGCCCGCCTCAAAGGCGGATGGGGCTTTTTTGAATTTGACAACCAGGTCAGCGCGAGGCTCACACCCCGCCCGGCAAGCTGCTACACCTGCCACGAAGAACATGCCGCTGTCGACACTACGTTCGTCCAGTTCTATCCCACCCTCGTAGGACTGGCCCAGAAGAAAGGCACCCTCAGCCCCGCCTACTTGAAGGAGATCGCCACGCCCGCCGCCAAATAGCGCTACTTATCCTGGAACAGCAGCGGCGCGAAGTGCGTCAGGTTATCCCGCCACACGGTCCACACATGAAGACCGGGCGTTTCGATCGCTGTCACGGGCATCTTCTTTTCCTGAAGAAAACCGACCAGGTTGCGATTGGCCTTGATCAACCCATCCTCAGTCCCACAAGCAATCCATAGGAGCCTCAGGTTCGCAGCCTTCGGATCAAGATCTGCCAATTGATGCTCGTAGTCCAGGTTGTGCACGGCTGAGCTAAATCCGCCGACCCAAGCGAACTTGTCCGGATTGTGCAGCCCCGTATCGAGCGACTCGAGTCCGCCCATCGACAGTCCTGCTATTGCGCGTTGCTCTCGATCCTTCGACACATCGTAGTTTGCCTCGACCTGCGACAGGATCTCTGTCAGCAGCATCTTCATGAAAAGCTGCGTGTTGTGCTCCACGGGAACAGGGTCCTGCCAGATATCAAACCCATTCTGTACAAAGCTCATGTCGCCATATCCCTGCGGCATGACGACCACCATCGGCTTGATCTTTCCTGCCGCCAGCAGGTTATCGAGGATGAGATTCGCCTGCCCCTCGTTATCCCAGGTGTTTGCAACCCCGCTCCAGCCATGCAGGAGGTACAGCACAGGGTACGGCTTCTTTGCGGTCGCGTCATACCCCGGCGGCGTGTAGACGACGACCTCCTCCTGATCTGCTTGCAGACCAATTGCTACGGTGCTGGTGAACCGATGCACGTGCAGCGTTCCATGCGGGACAGAGGTCTCATCCCAAGGCTGTGGTCCGTCACCTGGCACTTCCACGCTGTTCCCTGCCGAGAAGGCGATGTTCGGATGCAGATTGTGATTCGCCGGATCGATGCGCGGCTCACCATCCGCTAGAAAGCTGTAACCATAGATCTCCGGCGCCAAAGGCTGGGTTGTGTAGCTCCAGATCCCATCCCGTCCCCTCACCATCGGAACAGGCTTCGCTACTCCCTCCAGATTCAACTCCACTTTTGCCGCGGCCGCCTCCCTGAAGCGAAAGGTGACCGTCCGATTAGCATGGACCTCATGCGATTTTAGCGGAGGTGGCGGAGCGGGCTTCGGCGTAGCTTTTTGGGCGAAGGCAGCAAGAGGAAACAGAAGGAGAGCGGTAAGGAGGTACTTGAAAGCCATAGCAGGAGTGTAGCCGCACAGTACCTTCCAAAGCTCTAAGAAAGTCACTTATAGTTCAGGTCCTCCAACTTCGTCAGAAAGAATTACTTCTGAGTGAAGCTGGAGGACCTGACCTGTAGCGGGCTTACACGTTCATCTGGTAAAGATACGTCCCTAAAGATCACTGCGATTGTTAAAGTTGCTAAAGATAGTAGTTGGCTTAGGGAATAAGCGCGAGGAACTCATTCGACGCGACGCTTTCTGTCCCATTTGCATCCACACTCTTCACGATGTATTGATATTGTGACCCACTCTGGACAGAATGGTCGACATACGAGGTTGAGACATTGGGCGACGAGTTCAACAGTGTGGTGTCTCCAGTGCTACTGATGCGATAGACGTTGTAGCCTTCGACGGGGTCTGCCGATGTGCTCGGTGCAGTCCAACTGAGATCGGCTTCGTGGGCGACGGCCGTACCAACGCCGCTCAATCCTATCGATGTAGTACTTCCCGTTGTGGAGTTACTTGCGATAGAGAGTGTTCCCGTAGCTGATCCGGATGACGCTGGTGTGAAACGAAGCTGAAGAACAGCAGACTGCGAAGGTGCGAGGGTAATCGGGAAACTTCCTCCTATGAGCGCGAAGTCCGCGCCACTCGCAGTGGAAGAGGTGACAGTGAGCGCAGAAGACCCGGTTGAGGTCATCGTTAGCGCCTGCGTCGAAGAACTACCTACGGCAAGGCTCCCAAAATTCAGGCTGGATGCGCTTACGCCCAGCACTGGATTCTGGGACGCAGCTCCCGTTCCCGCAAGGCTGACTAAGGTGGTGTTGCCGTTTACCGAGTTGCTGGTGATGGCGAGTTGTCCCGTCACCGCACCGGCTGCCGAGGGTTTGAATGTGACGTTCAACGTCTGGCTCTGCGAGGGCTGGAGGGTAATCGGAAATATTGTGCCCGAAGCGGTAAATCCGCTACCTGTGAGTGACTCAGAATTGATCGTTAGTGCCGATGAACCAACGGATGTGAGCGTCAAGGCCTGTGTTCCCGCTACGTTGAGCGACTCTGTACCAAAGTTCAGCGTGGTGGCACTGACCCCGAGCGCTGGTGAGAGGGCTTGCGGGGCAAGAATTCCAGATCCTGAAAGGCTGACAGTGGCAGTTGAATGGAATGAATTGCTTTCAATGGTGATGCTCCCCGTAAAGTTTGTAGCCGCTACCGGAATAAACTTCACCCTGAGGCTCAGTGATTGAGACGGATTCAACGTGACAGGAAAGCTTATCGGGACGAGGCTGAAGGAACTCCCTAAAGCTGTAATGGAATTGATGGTCACTGATGAGCTTTCGCTTGCCGTTAATGTCAAGGTCTGGACTGACGTAGAGTTCACATTGACACCTGGAAACGTGAGGCTGGTTGAGCTGAGTGAAAGCCTCCTGCTATGACGACCTGATCCACTCACTGCAATCTGCGCCATTGGACGCGCCAGTGTGTCGAGGACAGTAAGCTGTCCGGCGTAGTCGACGGAAGTTGAAGGTTGAAAACCAACAACAAGGGTGTGTGTTGCGTGAGGCGCAATCGCAATTGGAAGCGCCTCGTCGCCCATCAGCGAGAACCCTGCAGCGTCGAGGCTGACCTGACCAATGACAAGGGGAGTCGCCGAATCGTTTACGACGGCTACATTACTCTTGACCACTTCTCCGAGTGCTACATCGCCGAAATCCACTGAACCTGGTAAGAGACGGAGCATGCCGACACTCACCCGCGAGATGCCTGATCCGCATCCTGCGATGAAGGTGACCAGTAGACACATCAGAGCTAGACGGTTTGTCTGAGAAAACTTGTAGTTGAAAGGTCTTTTGCTTGAATCAGAAAGCGCGGATACCGGTTTAGGATCTGTCTTCCCGTACACCATAGCCTGGTTGAATATAGAGCGGCGCCTGCTGTGCATCAACATACCCCTTATATCGTGCAAGATTAATTAACTAAGAGGCAGAGAATGACAAAGCATTACACACCGGTACTAAAACCGTTGAGGGTACGACAGGCAGGTATGGAGTATCAGAATTGCAGGCTGGCTTGAGGATCTTCTCGGCGGGGAATGTTCAGCTAAGAAGACTTATTAACTGTTACATAGATTTAGTTTCGATTCAACGCAACCAGCTCGGTGCTGACTTAATCCGAACAAAGTTTATGAACTTTATTGCTCACTTTTGATCGTTGTAACATGCCCACTCTATCCAGCTAGTGGATGGTCGTTAACGTAAAATGCCGCAATGTCACATTAGTGACATTGCGGCCAACAGATATCGGTATGGCGAATTTATTTTTCCAGATTAAACAAACTTGCCTATCACCTAGTGCTTTGTAAGCGAAGAAGCTCGGCGAGATTTGTGCAATCGCTTTTCAATAACGAATCCACAATATATCTGCCTATGGCCAGTGAAGCCGTAGCCGCCGGCGACGGAACATTGCAGACGTGCATCATTCCTGCAGTGTATGTAAAGCGGAAGTCATCAAGCAAAGACCCTTGGCTCCCAAGCGCTTGAGCACGAACCCCCGAGCCTCCCGGGACAAGGTGATCACCCGTAAGTTCAGGTACCAGACTCTGTAGTGACCTCACAAAGGCCGCCTTACTCCAAGAGCGGTGATACTCGTCGATGGAGCGGAGGAACTGCTTGGAAGCCATCTTCCAAAAGCCTGGGAATGTTGCGTACTCAGCAACATCCATGAGATTGAAGGAGCGCTTCGAATAGCCTTCCCGCTTGAGAGCAAGAACGGCATTGGGACCAGCCTCTACGCCACCGGAGAGACGCCGTGTGAAGTGGACTCCGAGAAACGGGAATTCCGGATCGGGAACAGGATACAGCAGTCCTTTTACATAGCGACATCCTACGGGGGTCAGGTCATAGTACTCACCGCGAAAGGGGATGATCCTCAAATCGAGTGCTGCTCTGGCCATTCTACTGACCCTGTCGCTTTGCAAACCTGCACAATTAATGACCACCCCTGCACTAATGGCACCGCTCGTAGTCTCAATAATCGTCCTGCTACCATAAGGTCTGAGTCCTATTACTTCATGCCCGAGTAGAATCGATCCGCCGCGCGACCCAACAATTTCTGCGTATTTTCTCGCTACCTGCTTGTAATCGACAATACCTGTCTCGGGAACATGGATGCCCCGAATGCCGGCAGCATGAGGTTCAAATTCGTGGATGCCTTCGCTCGACAGAAGCCGCACATGCTCCAAGCCATTCTCGATCCCACGAGTGTAGAGTTTATCGAGTTGAGGTAGCTGCGCTTCGGTGGTGGCGACGATGACTTTGCCGCACATCTCGTACGCAATGTCGTGTTCCTGACAGAACGATATAAGCAAGCGAGCCCCGCTCCTGCAGAGATTAGCTTTGAGCGAGCCTGGTTTGTAGTAGATACCCGAGTGAATCACTCCACTGTTATGGCTGGACTGGTGTTTAGCTACATCTGTTTCCTTATCAAGGACAGCAATTGCCAAGCCGTCGAAGCGTTTCGTCAGCTCGAGGGCGGTTGCAAGCCCAACAATTCCCGCACCGATGATCGCGACTTCTACATGAGAAGAGATAAGACTTCCTTAGGGAGCGTATTTGGAGTCGGGTAAATGTAATAGGTTTCTGCCGGAAAAGCTATGTCAAGCAATGGTTCGCACAGTTTCCAAGCCCGCCTATCCACTAAGTAATGCACCTGGCAGTTTCCGTCCTACAACACCGCATTACCAATGTATGTCCTAAAAGTTGGACTGAGAAATGCTTGGCGATGCCCAAAACGGGAATTCAGATCTTTCGGCTTTCAGGGTAATTTCGTTGATATATATAGACTTAACTTCGACACATAAAAGTTCATGTCTTTCATCCAGCTCCGAAGAAAATTTGCACTTGACATAAAATCGTATTGGCCTTACATTCGCTCAGCTTCTCGGGTCCAGCTTTCTGCTTAGACACAAAATCTGCAGAAAACTACGGTAACCGAGTTATAGAAGATCGATCGAAGAAAGCAGCCGATCAATCTCACTAGAGCTAAGAAAGATTCACCTTGGGTCAGTTTTCATTGGGTCAGTTTAGATTTATCAGCTGTTGGTGCTACAAACTCTGTTTCAATTTTCTCTCTGCCTTTGAGGTATCTAATGAATCTCGTAGGAACGCTACTCCTAATAAGTAATGATCCAGACCTTTGCAACACGGTGAACAGCCTTTCAAATCCCCTAAAGTTCGACACTCTTTGCGTTGGGCAACTGGAAGATGGGATCAAGTTGCTTCGCAATGGTGTAACCGTTGATCTCGTGATATTCGATCAATCCAAGAGAAGCCCTGCAGCCCTTTTGGAGTGGGTTAGCCGCGACCGCATCTGTGTCATCGCGAGTTCCCCTGAGTCGTTCTCAATCGACGATGCGGCGAGTCTTGGGATCAGTCACGTCTTCACAAAGCCACTTCTTGCGGCAAGTTTGAATACTCTTTACAAGAGCGCCGGCTTCGCAGGACCGGCCTCAGCTTGCAGCCAAATCTCATCAACAGCCCCTCTACCAGAGCATCGCTTCGAGGAGTTGGATCATAACCGCTTCTTCTTTGCAGCATCGCCGACTATGTTGCGGATCTACGATGAAGTGAGGCTTCTTGCGCCGGTAAAGATTCCGGTTCTGATTCTTGGAGAGAGCGGTGTCGGCAAAGAAATTATTGCCATGCTGCTCCACAAGTATCATGCGTCCACTGAACGAACCTTCTTGAATGTGAACTGTGCAGCCTTGCCGACCGAGCTTCTTGAAAGTGAACTTTTCGGCTATGAAGCTGGTGCGTTTACCGGTGCCATGAAGTCTAAACCAGGCAAGTTCGAGTTTGCACACAATGGGACAATCTTGCTCGACGAGATCGGGGAGATGAGCCCGCAAATGCAGGCCAAGTTGCTTCACGTTCTCCAGGATGGCTCATTCTCACGCCTTGGCTCACGCTCTCCAACCAAGGTCGACGTTCGCGTTCTCGCTGCCACAAACATCGACCTCCAGGGTGCTATTGCAGAAAAACGCTTTCGCGAAGATTTGTATTACCGCATCAACACCTTCACGATTACCATCCCACCACTTCGCGATCGACGAGAAGAGATTCCTTTCCTGATTAAGGAAATGACCTCTCGCTCTTCATTAGATCTGGATCGATCCTTCGTCTTCGCAGATGAACTTATCGAGGCGGCCCAAGGCTATCACTGGCCAGGAAACCTGCGTGAATTGAAGAATTTTGTTGTACGGACGCTGATTCTTAAGGACCAAAATGCAGCGTTGAACGATTTGCAGCGAAAGACGATGTCGTCGCCCGGAGGCTCTAAATCAAAGAGCGCACCGACCTCGGAAATAGAGTTCCCTGCACCCGACGTCTCTGGTATGAAGGGCACTATCAATGAGATGAAGAACCGAACAGAGATTCGCTTGTTAAGTGACGCCTTAGTCGCCTCGGGATGGAACCGGCGAAAGGCAGCAACTACTCTAAACATCAGCTATAGAAGTCTTCTCTACAAAATTCAGCAGCATGGGCTCACCCTTTAGCACTAATGGTGTGCGAGAGCAGTGGGAGTGTCAGTGCTGACTTCTAAGACTGAGCTTGAAAGTTCTGTATCAGAAACAGCTCGTCTCAGAATATTCTCGACTGTCGCTCCCGCACTCTCCCACGTCGAGTTACGCACACTTGCAGAGGCAGCAGACGCAAGGGCCTCCCGTGCCGGCACACGGAAGACGTTCTCGAGTGCCGCAACAAGCGATTGCGGATAGGGGTCAGCGTACTCGACATACGGATTATCCAAGACCATGCGGTTCTGCGGGGCATCATTTACAACCGGAATACAGCCAGCAGCCAGCATCTCATGTGGAACCAGCGAGACGTTTGTAAGTGACAGGCTCAGTCCTGCGGAGCATCGATTGTAGAGTTCGTTCAATTCAAGAGGACTGATCCTGCCATGGTGCGTACAAGGAAACGGAATCGCGCCTAACTGCTCGCCGTAGAGGTGGATCTGAACGTCCGGATTTCTCTGTGCGAACAACTCCAATGCCATCATGCCGAGCTCGTAGCCTCTGCGCGCCGCCTCTGGCCTGGCATAGAAGACAATGCCTGAACGCTGAAACCGTGGGAGGAGGTGATACACCGAAGTGTCGCAACCGAACTCAAAAGCCTCCGCTATCATTCCGAACTCGCTGGCAAGTCTTTCAGATAGCCATCTTCCGGCTGTAATTGCTTGAAATCCCATTCGATAGGTATTCTCTGCCAAGAGGCTGATGGCACCGACAGGATAGAAGGATGGTTCAAAATCCTGCACAAAATAGAACTTCTTCGCGGCAGCGGCGGAGTTGAACACTGGGTAGGCCGTCGCCCAGGAAGTAGCAATCACCGCGTGTGCATCTTCCATGTTGTTGTTGAGATCCTTGATCTGCCCGGTGAAACCATAAGATTCTCGTGCTATCTTCTCGTAATACAGATGATCGCCGCCATAGACATTGTAAAAATGGAGTCTATTGGTGTGGCCGCGATCCTCAAGATAACGAATAATTCGGAAGAGTGTTGTGTGACCTCCAGAGCGTGGCGCGGCTGGGATGATCACCCAGTTGATGGTGAGCGGTTCACCAGGACTGTGGTAAAGACTGTGTGCCACTACCGGATGGGCTAGATCCGCAGCCAGCACATCGGCACGCCTTACAGGTAAATCCGAGTTTGGTTGAATGAGGCGGGCGGCCGCGGCCGAGCGCAAGCGTGCGGCTAACCCTCGATACCCCGTAGCACCCCAGATGCTCCACAGTTGGCGATAACGGCGGCCCATCTGAGCGAGAATCTCATTTCCCATCTTGATCACCTAACCTGATATATCTGACTAGCTTTGCTATTTCGCTTGTCCTGAAATTCCCGTGAAAGTCTCTGCCACGTCTTTTTGATTGGACGTCCCAAGATCATCGGTCGAATGACGAGGGCACGCCCCAGAAACCGCAACGCTTGCAAGTTTTCTTTCATCATCCAATAAGTCATGGCCATACAAAGGAAGGCATCAGCGATCACCCAAGGCTCTGCTGATCCAAGTTCCCCTGAGGTAAACGTCGCCAGCATCGTCAGTGCCAAAGTGAATTTACCGGCGCGGCTTAGATTGCGACCACACACAAGATAGCCTCTCGCTATCCCGGTCTGCTGAGCGGCTTTACTGACGCCCATCCGGATTAACAGTTCCGAATCGATCTCACTTATATTCTCTAGCAGGTCTGGCTGTGCTACCCTCCGCTGTCGCGCCGAAGCTTGGCATGCCAGCGCACCATACGCCTGCTGCACGGTCCTCGATATCGATACCTGAGAACCATGAACTCTGTACTTTAGGAGTATCTCAGACAGGTTGGCCAACGCATGTTGATCTGCGATTCTCAGCCAGAGATCGTAATCCTCTGCATAGGGCACATTGCGATAGCCCCCCAGCGAGATAAATGTCTCTGCCGTGAGCATCACCGACGGATGCCACAAGACATTTGCATCAGGCAGTGCCCTCTTGATTTGGCGATCATGTAGAGGCCGCTTTGCAACGGTAAGAATTCGTCCTAAACTGTCTATAAACGCAACCGCGCTCCCAACAACGCTGATTTCTGGATGAGCCTCCAAGAACTGGACCTGCAAAGCAAGTCTAGTTCTTACTGCGACATCATCGGCATCCATCCTGGCAAGATACTTGCCTCGAGCAAGCCCACACGCCCGGTTCAGTGACTTTACCAATCCAAGATTATCCTGAGCAATTACGGTAATACGTTTGTCTTCGAGCGCATACGCATCCAGGATAGATTTTGATCGATCCGATGAGCCATCATCCACAACAATAAATTCGAAGTCTGAAAAGGTTTGGTCAAGAATGCTTCGAACGGACTCACCCAAGAACTCCTCTCCGTTGTAGACACTCATAACCACAGAGACAAGTGGACTTGGCATGGCAATTCTCAATTTCAGAAAACTTCAGTAGGGATGGTAAGAGGAGGGTTACCTTTTTCAAAAGAACCGAAGCACTCAGGCAGCGGCCCAGTACAGGCTATCCAGATGATCCATATCAGGCGGCACGAAGACCGGCGACGAGCATCCTCACATGAGCCAATAGGCTCCTTGGGACGCCGAAACCAAGAAGAAGCATCTTGAGGGGCAGAAGCAACTGTACTGGGTTTTGAAGGATGCTTCTTCGATAGAACTGAGCAGCAGACGTACGTTGGCCCTCTTTCCACAAGCGATCTCCAAACCCTTCGAACACTTTTGCACGTACATAACGCTGAGAGTCGATGCCGGGAATTTGATCACAAATGATTGCCTCAATCTCAGAAGAGGTGAGCGACCACTGACTACCCTGATATTTCTTACTAAGGCATTGTCGAACAAGTTCCTTAGCGACCGCCCTAAGACAGTCTCTCTCGAGGCTTTCAAGATGTCTTTCCTGTGCTTCAAGCCTCATCATTAATGGTATTGCTAGATCCCCTTCTGAACACTTGTGCAGGTTTTCAACCTTCGCCAGCTCCTGCGTCATGCTCCCTTCATGAGCCCGATAGCACACCATGCTCTCTGCGAAATAAGCCACGTCGTATTCAAGTGCGAAACGACACCAGAGATACCAGTCACCACTCCACTCCATAGCGCCGGAGATCGGGAACATGCTGATGTCTTCATAGCAGGATCGCCGCACAAGAACGGACGCCGCAACAACAAAGTTATGCTCCAACAAACTCTTTACAAACCTTCGACCGCTAACGACACAATCGTTTTTGGCAAAGATTGAGTATTTCAAAACCTCTAGTTCAGCCCCGGAGCGAACCTCTGTGCCCGGACAGAACGCGTAGCCCACATTCTTGAACTTCTCCAGCAAAGTGACATAACGCTCCAACACTTGTGGCGACTTGAGATAGTCATCGGCTGAAATAAGCCAGATATAATCACCCTTGGATAGAGAAATTCCGGCATTGTAATTTTTGAGATGTCCCAGATTTTGTGGATTGCGAATATACCTGACCCGGTCATCCCGGAACGACAAAGCAACCTCGGCTGTGTGATCTGGAGAGACATCATCCATGATCAACACTTCCAGATTGCTGTATGTCTGAAGCAGAATAGAATCCACACACTCTTTAAGTAAGTGTGCCAATCGATAACAAGGCACAACAAAGCTGACAGTTGGATTGCTCATATACATATCTCGGAGAAACTTCAGGTGTGGACGTCATCATCGAACCTCTAAGGGGAATTAGTGAACAATGACATTCAGGTTTGTTGGGGGGGCCGGAGCAGTTCCCGGGTATTCATAAGCGCCAATATCCCATCCTCCCTTAGCGCCGCGAGTCCTGCCATCCATGTCTTTGTTGATGTAGCCATCGGCGGTAAGCGCCTTGCCCTTGCCTATGAGAGGTGAGTTAGCTACAGGCTGAAATAGGCCTCCCCCCACATTCTGGAACGTGTTGCCGGTGTCAATAAATGTGAACGATCCCACCTCGCCTGAGGGCCACGTGTAACCTGTCAATGACGTATAGCTATATGCGTTATAACCGCTGTTTGCAGCACCTAGGCTATTTGAGACATTGTAGAACACATTGTTATATACCTGATCCGCAGCATTCATCGTGCTCCCATTAGAAGAGATGAACCCATACGCTGCCGCAGATGGAGCATGAAAGACATTGTTGTAGATGTAAATCGGGCCGTAGTTGCCCGGCGCCTTCGTTGTTATGAACGATAAAGAGCTTGCGTAGAATACATTTCCATAAAAACTGAAGTTTGTAGCTCCACCGAATTCAAAGAAGATTCCGTCGTTTGGCGAGTTCTTAATGATGTTGTATCGCCAGGTAACATTACTCGATGGATAGGAATACATCACATCTTCATGATCGACGCCGTCACCAATGGTATCTGCAATGTGATTGTATTCAACGGTAACACCGTTCCAGTTTGACGATCTCAGGGCTTCACTGATGCCGTGAATTGAACAATTGCTTATAAGAAGATTAGTGACTTGGTTTGTGGATGGAGCGATATTTATTCCATACGCGGCAGTACTGCAGGGTTTTGTAGAAGTACAGTAAGGTCCCACTACTTCGATGTTGTACAACTTGACGCTATCGATTGATCCAGACTGGGCTCCAACGATTCCGTTTCCTCCTCCGGGTGGGATAGTGATTTGCATGCCATAGGTCGATGCGGGATAACGAGACCGACCATCGACGGTGACATTGCTTCCGCTTGCTATGTTGATCGCCGGATTGGCTGTCAGGCTTACCAGGCCATCGAATGCTGCGTTCCAGCCTGCCGCAGCAGTAGGAGACACGTCTGATGCTAGAACTTTGTTAATAGTGATTGGCTGACCTGCACTACATGTCTTACTGAGTGTCATCGTACTCTTATAAGTTCCACTTGCGATCCAGACTGTGTCTCCGCATGCAACGCTAGTTGCCGAGATACTTCCTA
This sequence comes from Granulicella arctica, assembly GCF_025685605.1. Classification (NCBI taxonomy): domain Bacteria; kingdom Pseudomonadati; phylum Acidobacteriota; class Terriglobia; order Terriglobales; family Acidobacteriaceae; genus Granulicella; species Granulicella arctica. The sequence goes on along the minus strand of NZ_JAGTUT010000001.1, from coordinate 3,169,214 downwards.
GATCAGTCCATGCATTGTTCCAGTCTGTGCCTGTTCCATTACCAACCGCTGCTTGACGAACATAAAAGTTAGAACCATAAGCTCTCAGTGAACTCAGAGCAATAATCACGAAACAGCACTTCAAGGATTGCTTCACGTTGAGTAGCCTCTTGAACAAACATTTCTAGAACAATCGAAGAGAGACACGAGACAGTCGTGGCACTCTCTCCGTGTTATTTACTCAATGTTCTAACATTAACGTTATTAAAAAGAAATGCATAGTTCTGAGCAACTATGATAGACATGTTCTTTGCGCATACTCTTTATCGTGAGCATGTTCCGCGTTCTGTCTCTAGGATTCTCAACATCAAGCACTTACCCTGTCTATATGAACCTCTCTGCACACTCGTTTTTTACGCCACCATAAATAACCGAATGTGAGGATCACTAAACAACCCAATGCCAAGATTCCGTCAGCCCACATTTTGCTATGAGTAACATACGAGGCGGAGAGCGCTCGTCCTAGATTAGAACGGGAAACCACTTCGTCTCGAAAGTCGGACAGCATGCGAATGACGTAGACATATGTAGAATCTTTCGCAATCTTTACTTGCGAGAGCGCCAATTCATTGCCATAGATGACTGCAATTGTACGTTGACTCTTTGCCGGCACTATGACATCGAGTGAGAGATTCCTACTGGTCCGGTTGAATGGCACGCTCGCAGTTCCTACGAAAACCGTGATCGGGTATGTAAAGTCCTCACGACGATTCATATGGTAAGTGACTGGGTACTCGCGATGATTCTCCAGCTGTATTACAGGTGAGACTGCTTCAACGTCTACGCCACCATCGTCCCGGAGTTTCTCAAGATAAAGGTGCTTCGCGATCATTCCCAGGCTGACCCACTGCGTACTCGGATCTACTCTGTTTACCCAATCTGCCGTCTCGTTGAACGCAGCGATTTCCGCCGAAAAGAAGTTTTGATGAACATAGAAAAGCATTGGATTACCGAGGTAATCATCAATGGCGAGTTGGGTACGGGGGATAGATGTCTCCGCGGAATACCGCCGAAGACTAGGAAAATTTTCAAAATCCAGGCTGCCACTTCTGAGAGCAAAGGAGAGCCCAGCCGGTGCTGCGGCATCAGAGGGAACACTCAATGAATTTGCTGTAGCCAAATAGTTATAACGTCTCAGTACACCAAGTGTTGCGGTTGGCGATATCGAATGAGGAAACACCATAACTCTGTCATAAGGAATACTGGTGAGTTGGTGGAATCTCTCCATGCGTCCGAGCGCTTGCCGGATGTTCGAGGATTGTTCAACAAGCGGGTGATCAGCAAGCGGACCGAACTCCTGATGCACATGATTGTTGCCGTGGATGGCGATGGATAATCTATTGGGGTAATCTCGAAAAAGAGAGACTACTCTAGACTGGCTGCGGTCAAAATTCCACGGGATGAACGCCATGGTGACGTGAAAGTTTTTGCGGATAGCCTCTTTGAGTAAACCTTCGTAGTCCACGTGCCCATATGGTTGTCGCAGCCAAACATCATCGATTGTGAGATTGGCAAATGCCGCAGGAGCATGCCAAGCGCGCTCACCTGCTGCGTAATGAAGAAAAACCATTGGAACAATCAAATCCGCAAATACTTGTATTTGGCGGTAGGGATCTGCGGTGAGCGACGGTGAATCGGTCGGAACATTCGTAGCAAAAAATACTTCCTGACCATCAACCAACACTCGTGCCAGCACGGGATATGCTTGATCTCCTTCATGTACGGTCAAAAGTTGTTCTGCACTCCCTTTCTCGCGGATAACAAGATAAGAGGCTCCATCGGTATTCAGCGGGAAAGTAGTACCACCAAGTGGACCGGTGACAGTGGCTGAATGCAACACTGCATAAGAAGCGGTATGACCATCATGAATGCTTCCCGAACTCTGGATGGACCCACCGGACCAACGCTCCAGCTTTTCGTTTTTTGTTGTCTCATCAATAGAGTCAATCAGCCATGGTACGGCCTTATCCCGGCCATGCAGTGCAAGGGAGACCACTCGAGGATCGAGCTTGGAAAGTGCTTCCGCAGTTGTAACCACCGCCACGGTCTCAGGAGAGCGAATTGCCCGAAGAAGTTCTGCATTATCGGGATGCTGCTTGACTGAGACGACGTTGAGGTCAAGTCCGTAAAATGAAGAAACTGAGGCTAACTTCTGATGAGATGTCGACCGTGCGCCTGAACTCTCGATAAGCACAATGCTGGCTCCAAAGGCGGACGCATGTCCTAAAAAGAGAGAAACGCTGGCCAGCCATCGCCAGAAACAGGTTGGATATATGCTCAACTGCACACTGCACTCTCGAACTCGTAGCAAACCCTGTTCGAGCTAAGAACGGCGTGAGCAATACATGCATGCTCTGATCCTTGTCCCTCAATCGCCCAATGGTTGCCACGTCGCACTAATTTCATTGCAGCTCGTTCCCGCCACCACTTGTTCACTTCTCCCGGAAGCGCCACCCAAAGATTAGCTTTGGCTCGTAGATCATCCAAGCGAGCCAGCAATGCCTCATAGCTCGCCCGTGCTGCTCTTGATTTTAGATAATCTGGATGAACAATAAAGCTGATGAGACCATTCTGCTGCATGATGCACTGGATTTGCTCATCCCATATTTTCATAGAGTAATCCTCAAGCACATGGAACAGCGTGTAGTCCTGGATCGTGGTAACGGGCAATTCCAATATGTCGTCCACGAAATAGGGCATCACAGTGCAGCATCCTCCCGCCTGAGGATCAAAACGTGCGACGTTCGGGACGGACATGTCGTACGACACCTCCAAGGCGCTCATCCACTCCTGCTTGCGATAGAGAGCTCCCGACCTGAAACCTTGCGTCTGAAAATCTCTGGTGAAGCTATTGATCACCTCGGCGGCAATCAGGAACCGCGCATGATCTTCAAAAAGATGGCCGTCATGTTTCAAGTCATGGCAGTTCACCTCGAAACCACGGGACCTGATCTGCTCAAGCCGCTTTTGAGTTACTGAGTATCGTGCATCCGGGATAAGTTGAAACGAACTCTTAATCCCAAATGAATCGTCTATGTTCATAAGCTCATCTACGAAATCGAGACCAACGGATGTTTCGACGTCATGGGTCATCATCGCGCAACTTGACTTGCCTTCAGGCCAGAACCAGATAAATGGGATCTTCCTCTCCGGAGAAGCCATCAGGAGGGAGTGCATTATCGTTGCAAACATCTTATCCACCGTGCAGTCTACAGGCCAACTGGGAAAAGCCTCAATTTGTCTTCTCTCAAGCCATAGCTTTTGTAGATGTCGCCGCACGGCTACAGGTAGCATCGGTCGGACGGTGTAGTACATGAAATGAAGGATGGACTTAAGTTTGTTTTGATCTACATCTCTTACATAGCGTTCGTACCGGTGATTTGCGGCTACTTCGCTGGGATTGAAAGGCAAGAGACAGTGTCCGTCCTTAAATTGCATACCTTGTAGAGCGTCAGACAAGTTGTCAGATGCCTTCTCACAGACGGGCACCCCTGCACGCCCATAGCAGATTAGCCCCGTGCCAAAACGAAAGAAACCTGCATGCTTTTCAGCGGTTGCGGGGTTCAATGGTCGAAGATCAATGAGCTCTTCAGGGCAGCAATAATAATCAACAAATGCACTTTTCATAGACTGATGACCGCTAACCCATATGTCTGTACATCATTCTTCCGACACCAATCAAAACTGGGTCGGGCATACGACAAAGTACTTCCCTTGCGCAAAGGAGGGCCTTTGACCGAGGCTGCTTCATCTTTCTCTGTGTAGACACATCGCGTAGATAGCAAAGCTCTGAGGGCAACCCGCCGAGTCTCTCCTTGAAAGTACTGAGACCAGGCTCATGAGTATCGGATCGGCCAAGTTCAAGGCAGTTCGCGCCCAACCCTTTTGCTTGCTGGATGACCTTCCAGAACAGAAACGGAGTGCCGCCGAGAGCACTAAAGCGCTCGTCGGAGCAGCCATACTTGTACATAACGACTCTTTTGTATTCAAGAGTAAGGATGCTCGCAATCGGAGTTCCGTCTTTTGAAACAACATGAATTGTGAGCATTGTCCCGAGCTGATCAATTAAATTTTCAAACCAGGACCGTGGTTGAGGCGGCAGCTTGTGTTTTCTACGAGTACGTAGAAAGAGGTCATAAAAGTTTGCGAGAATCTCTTTATTTCTGCCCGCCACGTATCTTAAATCCTCACGATCAGCTCGCTTTATCTTACGGCGGACACAGCTATCGTGCAGCCCTTTGTAGAGCACTTCAAGGGGAGGTTGAAGGTCAATCCGATGCATTAGGAATGCCTGGCTTGGCTGTAATAGAGACGCTGTTTCGACTTCAACATCACGAGATAGAGGCCGCATTTCCAAATATTTGCCCCTTGTGGCCAAACGAATGTTACAAACATGCTTCAGTATTTCCCGAAGATCACGGCCCACCGCAAGTGGCTGACAATGGTCGGAGAACGGAAGGGACACGAGTCGGTGGCCCGTGAGCCAGCTCTTTACTTTACAAAACACAATGGCGTTCTCCAGCTCGAGACCATGTGAGGTTGTGAAACCTACTGGTTCGTAATCATAGCTGTGTTTGAGTGCGGCTAACCACTCTCGCGTATGGAAAACAGAAGCCTCGTTATGTCTAGCGAGGAACTTGGGCCATCGTGGATCGCTCAAAGGAGAGAATTCCTGCACGGTTAAAGCTGGGGAAAGCTCAGTGTCCACATCGGAACATTCTAAGGTGGGATTGCTCATTCTGCCTTCAAGTAACAAATATATTCATTGCCTAACCAGCCGCAGCGGCTCTGAGAACTCGTGCCGAAAACAAGCTGTACCAGCTTGTACTCGAGAGCACTTCCAAGTAGTCGATGAAGGCCAGGAAGTGGAATTCGTGCATAGCGAAACAATTGCTCAACTTCAAAGCCGTGCTGTGCCCACAGGGAGAAGACGTCGGCAGCTTCGAACAGATTAGTTGCATACACGGCCGGCGCAAACACCTCTCGGCAACGACCCCACAGTCTTGCCAGCCAACCGACTGGATGACGAGAATCTGTGAACTCCATAATGATGCGACCACCCGGCCGAATGACTTTCTTAATTTTGGCCATGAATTCTTCGGGTGAGTCTACATGAGCAAGAACACCAACCGTGACAATCAAGTCAAACGAGTGAACGGCGAGATCAGCATGTAGGAAGTTTTTGTTGTAGATCTTTACATTATCGGCAAACTCTGGAAGCACGTGCCTTTGCGCGGCCTGAACCATCCCGCTCGAAAGATCCATGAGCGTAAGGCGCTTCCCCGCGTTCTGCAGTTGCAGGGAGATAGAACCATCACCGCAACCGATATCCAGAAGATCCGTCCACGGAACTCTCCGGGAGAAGTTGTTCACTGCGTGCATGCGGCAGCGCACATCCACACCACGTTGATCTAGATACTTTGGGGTGTTCTCAAAGACTTTCCGGACCTTTTCGCTACGGGAATCGGTCTGCCCAAAAAGGACCACCTTCTTATTAATCATTGCAGGACTACTCATATAAATCCGACCTTGTGCAACTCGAGAATGTAAAGATGGAGCAGATCACTTCCATATGCTTTCAAGCAGGCAGAGACGTCTCAATTGTTGCTTTCTTGTGTAGGCGATGAGCTCTGCATCTTCCACACGTGGAATGCTCTTAATGTAACCACTCAGGAAACCCCACATAAGTCCGAAGGTGCCAGACAGGTAGGGCTTCTTGTAGATTCGACGAACACACTTCAGCAGAAAGAACAGGGGATGGTAGCCCGTGGCATAATTAGCGCGACCGTTCTTCACCGAATCCTTCCAAGCCCCTTCAGCAGCTCCAGTAAAGCGGTAATGTGACACCCGGAGCTCGGCGAATGTTCTCGTTCTCCAGCCGAGCATATTTGCTTTGACTTCGTCGATCGTGTCCCAACCCGGCGCCCGAAGAAGACCTCCTAATTGCTTCCAACACTCACGTCTATAAATCTTGGTAGCTCCGCGCACGTGAAACATCGGGTGTGACTCCAACTTCACTTTCCCATCCACCTCGTGGTATATCCCGCCGCCGCCTATGCCGAGACGCTTGTCTGATTCAAAACAATCAAAACAGCGTTCGAAATAATCTGCAGAAAAGCTTAAATCACCATCAAGCTTCACGAGAAAGTCCCAACTCTCACTTTCCAGATGATCGTACCCATCATAGAACGTGTTGATGACACCTCCGCCCGCCTCACGATAACCACGATTTGGACGATGCCTTGCCTTGATCCATGGGAAATCGGCTCCGTAGTGATCGATCACTGCACCGGTACCATCAACCGACCCGTCGTTCACGATAATCCATTCGATCGGAAGGATGGTCTGCCGAATTACGGAGAGAATCGTCCGCTCGATGTATTCCTCTTCGTCACGAACCGGTGTAATAATTACATATTTTGGCATTGGTCACCTACCGTCACGTTGTAGTCCAGTTCAGTCGAACCACACAGCTTGTCTACCAGATCAAGGTATTGATATTTCTTGGCGTCCCAGGTATTCACTTCAACGTATTGAAGAGCATTTTGGACTAACTCTGCTCGCCGTTCAGCATCTCGTCTCAGCCGGAGCATGCACTGGGCAAGTTCTACATGGTCATCGTTGCTGTAGTACTCGATGAGAGAGTCATCATAGTAGTGCGTATGGATCTTTGTTCGGCAGGCGATCACCGGAACTCCGAGTGCCATGAACTCCATGATTTTTGTGCTTAGGGCTTCGTTTCCGAAAGCGGATGTTGTACGCTTCGGCTCTATAGCCAGATCACATGAGGCCATGATCTTGGCAATCTCGCAGCTTGGCAAAGGATTGTGGAAGAATATCTGATTCGACAAACCAAAAGACGCTGTCAGCTCTATTAGAGATTTCTTTGCAGAGCCCTCTCCGTATATGTGAAATTCACAGTCGGCTAATTCCTTCGCTATCTCTGCAAATGCTCTAACAGCCACATCAAGGCCTTGATGATCACTCAGGGAGCCCGGATACATCATAGTGAATTTTCCAGATACAGACCTCTGGCGCAAACGCTGCGCTACAAAGATCTTCATATCAGGCCTGTTCCTGACGACACTGCATTTCTCATTATTGGCAGAGCGCTGTGCCAGCCGTCGGCACCAAATGTCATTTGCGACAATTACATGATTGGCTAACGATGCTGACATCCGCTCCACCAACACTAGAAGTTTGAACAGCATCCCTGTGCGGCTCGCCTTGAACTTACTCGCGTAGAGCTCGGGAAGAAGGTCATGGATGTCCAGGATCACAGGGACACGGTCCATCTTGAGAGGGAGAGCCGAAAAAACGAGAAAGTCTGGGACATTGTGGATATGAACGAGATCGTATGCATGCTCAGAATGCATTTTTCGAAGATAAGATGCCGCATGAAAACAAAAGCGCACAACCCTAAAGGCGTAACTGAACAGTCCACGCTCGTCCACATTCCGGACTTGAATACGATGGACGTTGACGCCGTTGAGCGGTTCAAATAAAGGTAAGCTTGCATCTCGCTTGAGGGCAATGACATCTACGATATGCCCTTGCTCGCGAAGTGCGGCTGTGTACTGAAGGATTCGAGTGTCGCTCTCGTAAAACGTATAGGCGAGCATGCATACCCGCATCGGTCGAATTCCTGTATTTGGGAATATTTCATGTGGCATAAAGCATCATCTCCTCATCAACGCTTGCCGAATTTGTCTTGGCGGCAAACCGCTCCATCCGAACGCCTTGTTGAGCGCTGCCTGCAAGCGCAATCAGTATCCAAGCCATGTAACCCTGCTGACCCCAGCTATATCCAGCAACACTGTAGAGCAGAATGTAAAACCCTAAGAGTGATATGAAGATCACACCACTCAATTGCCAATCCAGACCACTTCGCTGTCGGTAGCTTTTGAAGGCTATGTTTAGCGCTGCGAGCAACAGCAGACCGATCAGGATTAGTCCTACATAGCCTGTTTCGTACAGAAACGCCGCCCAGTTGTTGTCGCATGTATACCAATGCTGCAGGGAGCCTAGGAAGAGTATGTCAAGTCCCTTTTCGCGAAATGTTCCGAGACCAAATCCGAGAAGCATCCGCCCCGGATCCTTCCCAACAGCTTCGATGATGGAGGTCAGGAGCGCATCACGGTATAGGTAAGAAGCTCCGACAGGACTTGATGGATCGGTTGATGATTGATAGAGACCCTTGACTGTTTGTAAGACTCCAGGACGCGCCAGAAGAGCCGAGCTTGCGACTCCCATGATCACTAGAAGATATCGCCGCACCCGATTGTGGATTAGACAATACAACAAGCCACAACATAGGATCGTAGCGATCCATGGACCCCGGCTCGTGGTCTTGTAGAGGGACCAGAACATCAGGGCCAGTGTGACCCACAGCACTCTCCTCTGGAACCGATCCTGCCAAATGCTAATCAGATAGAGCGTAAGCGGAATGCTCATGGCTAAAGCATCCCCAAAGAGAATGGGATGAGGGAATGTAGAGCGAACTCGCAAGCCGCGACCCCACTCCACATAGAGCGGGTCGATTCCACCGTTATAGGTGATCCAGAGATCGGATGGAAAAATTCGGAGGATACTCCATTTTGCATACACTTCAATCACGCTGAAGATGCAGCACACACCAACCGCCATCATCATGGCATACACGATCGAATGTAGGGTCTGTTTGCTCGATATCGTCTTTACGAAGATGTAGTACATCAAGTAGTACTCGACAACCTGAGAAATGATCTGCTTGGCACTGGTCGCTGAGGAGATCGAGTAGGATACGGAGAAAATTGCCCAAGTCCCGTGAAGGACCATGAGGTTCTTCAGGGGAATCACTTTCCTTGCAGTCCCTTTTCTTTGTATCAGGAACAGTAGGAAAAGGGTTGTTAGGGAAATTCTCATTGTGTTGAGATCGAAGACGCCCGGAATAATTAATCTCGATTCGAGAGGCATCAGCGTGAGGTAAAAACAAAACAATGGTAGGGCGTTTTCCAGACCACGACGACTCGTGGCAATCAGACTGTAAACGATAAACATTTGAAAACAGACAATGAGGATCATACTTTGGCTAGTAAGAAAGGTGAGTATCTATCGATCATGAAACACCTGTGCCCGTCGACCATGCACTTCGGCCAAGAGACCAGCTAAGTAAATTCCTCCACTTCGCTTTTGGGACAGTCATGCGTGGTTGCTCCCGGCTGAAAAAGCCTAGAAGTGTAAGGATGATGATGTGAAGGAGTGCGGTTGCAGCGATTGTCGGCCGGTAAAGCGCTGCATACCATCGCCCCCGCCTTAGCAGAAAGAATTGCAATACGGATTCACAAATCATAATGCTACTGAATTGATTAGATGTCTGTAGTGCACTTGATCCTCCTCCAAAATGAATGATCTCTGCCGACCGAATGTGATGGACCTTCCAACCTGCCTGCCTCACTCGGACACACAAATCAATATCCTCAACGTACATAAAATAGTCTTCACAGAAGTGATCTATTTCTTCCATTGCAGTCCGCTTGACCATCATGCAGGCACCTGAAATCGCAGCAACACTGATAGGGCCATTCCCTTGTGCGAATCTGGATCCAAGTCTTCGCCAGGTATAAAATTTACGAAGCACATCGATATTCAGGAACTGATTAAGGATTGTCGGCACGGGCATGATGCAGGTTGTTTGTAAAGAAAGATCCGAGTTGAGAATGCGAGGGCCAACCATTCCTATCTCTGGGCTATTCTCGAGAACCATAACTAAGTTATTGATTGCAGATCCCATCACAACTGTATCTGGGTTTAAGAAAAGTAGATTACGGCCAGAACTCTTGCTCACAGCTAAATTATTGGCCTTTGCAAAACCAAGATTTTGCTCACTCTGAATCAAAATGGTTTCGGGAAATTCTGATGCCAGCATTGCAGCACAGCCATCAAACGAAGCATTATCGACAACCACAACCTCGTAGATTAAATCGCTTGTTGTACTCCGAATACTGTTGAGACAGGATCTGAGATACTTACAAGAGTTCCAATTGATGATGATGATCGAGAGAACAACCACTCCTGCAGCACTTTCCGTCTCCGCTAAACGACTGGTGCATGCGGATAATTCATATCCTCTCAAGAGATGCCTCCTGGCATACGCCCCAGACCAGTGAAGCGGAGAATATTTTTAAGAGCAGCAGGAAGCGCTGCAAGATCGACGAGACCGATCAGTTCCCGAGTGGAGTAGATGGCACTCCCAAGTGTTGCTACTACTCCGATGGTCACGGCAGCAGTGAAGGGTGCTAGGTGAAACGCGAAGAATACGACTGCGATTGCGGCAGTAAATCCGATGCTGATCTTCTTGTTCGCGGAAGACCAACGGAAGCCGCTCATTTGCGATGTAATCATATACAGCAAGATTGCATGAACAACGTAGGATCCGAAAAAGGCGATCCCCGCCCCCACCGCGCCGAAGAAACTTATGCCGATCCACGCCAATCCAAGGCTCACAATGGTCCAGGCAATCTCGCATCCTATGAAGATGGCTTGTCTCGCCTTTGCGATGATAATGAAGCCGAGCGGCCAGGTCATCACCTGAAGGATTGCGCCAAGAGATATCCAACGAAGTATAGGAACAGCTCCCCCAAATTTAGCACTGTAGAAGAGTGCAATGACCAGTGGTGCGAATGTCAACGTAGCGAGCACGCCTGGTCCGGCCAGGAGGAGCCCTACATGTGTCTGCTCATTTACAAGGCGATTGCAGATCGTATTATCTGAAGCATGTGCCGAGAGTCGAGGATAGAAGTCGGCTCCCATTGCCTGAAGGATGAATCCCGCATATAAGCCGCCAAGTGTCCAGGCTGATTGATACAGCCCAGTAGCCTCAAAACCGACACGCCGAACAAGCATGATGCGAATCAGATAGGCAGCGCCGAGTGTCAGGAGACTGCTGGCCATGAACGCAAACCCAAGCTTGAGTAGGCTTCCGACCTCTTTTGTCAGAGTGGCGAACCGCGAGGTTGGTATCCGAGTCCGGGCTTTTCTGCTATACCACCAGGACGTTGCAGTCATCATGATTGCGACTGACGCGAGCGATGGAACTACACCGCGCTCCCTGAAGAAGTAGACAAGGGGAATACTGATGAGAGTTCCGAGCAATGAGCCCAGTACGCCTACCTTGGCAAGGTCACCGATGCGACGTAAGCCCTGAATAAGAGCACTCTGACCGCCGGAGATCAGACTGAAGAACACTACAACCGACAGGCCCGCGACTGCTCTTGCGTGGTGATCATTCCCAAAAGTTATGTTTGATATCTCTCTCGCGAACACGAGCAGCACTGCTCCACCCAGAATGCCGGAGATGAGTGACACGCGCCGAAGGACCATGGCGATGTGACCGACGTCCGTGGTTTGGCTAGAGCCGGCAGCTTCAGCAATCTGTCGGACACCGCTGCTGTTAACACCCATGCCCGCAACCGCTTGCACTAAGCCTGTGATAGAGCCGTAAAGACCGAAGAGTCCGAATCCCGCCGGGCCAAGTAGACTCGCTATCACCTTGGTGCGAACCACGCCGATGGCGATGTTTAATACCGATGACCCACCTACCAGAGCAGAAGACTTCAATATGCGGCCATACGAACTGCCGGTACCTGGCTCTGACGCCTGCAGGCCTTCCTGTATCTCCGTTGCTATCGCCGGCATCGCGCTAACCCCAAAATAACCTTCCTTCATTGCAAACGCTTACGAGCCGCTACTACGTTGTTCTAAAGTGTCCGTTAGAGGTATTGATGGAGAAGCCTCGCTGGAACTCGTAACAGAAAAAGAGCTTCTTAGCAGGCTCCGCGGCCTGAAAGCATTGCGCCCGGAGTCTGACACAGAATGTGCAGGTCAACCCAGAAGGAGCGGCTTCGTGCGTATCTAAGATCCATGCGTACCATCTCGTCAAAGGTTGTTGTCGATCTTCCTTGCACTTGCCATAATCCTGTAAGTCCAGGTTTTAGTTCGAGTACCCTTCGTCGGTGCCACGCCTGATACCGTCCAAATTCATAGGGCAGCGGCGGTCTCGGACCAACGAGTGACATGTCATCCAGCAACACATTGAAGAACTGTGGGAGTTCATCGAGGCTGGTTCTTCGCAGGAAGCTGCCGAAACGCGTCACCCTCGGATCATTGACTATCTTGAACAGGGTTCCATTACTTTTATCTTCGATCTCTCCTGAAATCAGCTTTGCAATGTAGTCCTCATGAATGCGTGGATCATTGTTCACATACATCGTTCTAAACTTATAGAACATGAACTCTCTGCCATGTTGCCCAATGCGCTTCTGACAAAAGAGAACCGGGCCCTTCGACGAGATCTTAACTAAAGCAGCGATGACCGGCAACACAGGTGAGAGCAGAAGCAAAGCAGCACAACTCCCTGCTATGTCTACAGAGCGTTTAAGCATCCTGCTCCACTTCTCTCCATCTTTCCCCGGAATGAACGGGAACCTGGAAATCTCCCCTCGGCTTTTCGACTGCTCCTCAGCGTTCTTGGGAAAGATTTCGTACGAGAGATCAAGTCGTTCATACCGCTCTTGCGTCATACCATGCTGAAGAGCGCTACGGACCTTCTGTAGTATCGTTACGATCGCCATCCCCTTGGAATGATCGATTTCTGTTGCAAGGATCGCTAAGGTCTTGCCAGTCTCGTACCAGCCGATGATGTCCGTCTCACGGGTGCTGTTTGCAACCGTCGAAGCGATGCCCTGGCTGAAGACTTCCTTCAGATCATGCCTGAAGTCCACACTACTTATGAGGAGAAGCATGAAATTGCGGCCTGATCGTTCCGTGCGACGATGCTCCACGCGCAACATTTGCAAAAAGAGTTCTCTTGACAGGATGAGCGCTGGAGCACTCTTTCTGGAAACGATGGATCGACCCTCCTGTACATAGGCCCTCCTCGTCGGATTTGCAGACAACGACTTCAGAGTAGACATTCAACGATCCTTTGTTCTGCTTGATAGTGCATGTGATGGTCGTTCCACTTCGGACTTGATCGCCTTATTCGCTTTTCGGCCAGCAGTGATCTGCCCGCCACCTTGTCAACCTTGTCCAACCTTCAGCAGTGGAGGCAAAATTTCGATTAGCTCTGCATCAACTTCGATTGATACGGATTGATGGAGCAGCGAGATCGGTACGAGCAGCAACCGCGAGGTCTTAGATCGTGAGATGAAGCCTTCGAGACCTGCAAGTGGTCCGGATCGGACGCGGACGCGCTCGCCGACGGCGATAGGGCCTACCACAGACCTTGCGCTACCAGTACGGAGACAGAGCTTAATGGCATCAATCTCCGAGTCTGGAATCAGGGCAGGCTTGCCGTTGTACGAAAGTATTCGTACGACACCATTCGTCATCAGAATTTTGCTTCGTTCCGCTGGTTCGATCTGCGCGAAGACATACCCTGGAAACAAAGGTGTTGCCAATTGAACCGTGCGGTCCTTCCAGCGGCTGGTCGTCACGAACGTAGGAAGGAAATTAGTGATCTCTCTCGAGCTAAGTTCCTTTGCCACCCGAGCTTCATGCTTTGGATAGGTATAGACCGCATACCATCCGCGGACTTCGCAAAAGTAGGGTGGGGAGATCTCCGAAGTTGTCGCTACTTGGCGAACCATGATTGTTCCTTACGCGGGCCAGAGCCGATTCTGGCAACACTCCGCGATCGTGACTCACATCGAGTCACTGTGGATAATTTAAGTACCTACGTGTGAGGCTTTGCATTTATGCATCAAGGCAAAGCAATTCAAACTAAGGTGTTCGGGTATTCACTAAGCAATTCAATGGCCAGCCCGTTTTTGTAAGGGTCTTGTCGTATTTCGAAATAGCTGTCAATTTCAACGGAGCGCCGTTCGTCCCATGTGGCATCTCGACTGCATCAGCCTGTTGCATGTGCAAGAGCCTGCATATAGTTGACGGAAACTAACATCGGTTAGCAGTCTTACGGAAGAACCTGATATCGCCCGACCATCCCACCCAGAAAATGCTCGCCGACATGGCAGTGAAAGAGCCAAATCCCTTCATTGGCAGGAACCATGTCGGCGATTGCCATGGCCATCGGACCAAGAAAAACGGAGTCCATTCGCATTTTGTTCCAGACAACAGTATTCCCATGCCAGTGAGCCATGTGAATGTCGTTTTCATTGCTGTTGGAGAGTAGATACCATCGCACCCGTTCACCTTTTCGCATCGTCACTAACGGCATATTCGCTTCGATATAGCCGTTGATGCTGTAGAGCGTGTTCTGTTTGAGAAAAACGGGGTCGTTGGCTGAGTTCCGAAAGTTGGGCTGTCTTGAGGTGTTCTTCTCAGAGAACCAGCTATTCGTCTCATCGAAGATGGAGAAATCTGTGATGAACTCCCGGTCTACATCCTTAGGAGAGCCATCCGGGCGAGCTTTTCCACGTGCCGTCACGATAATAGGACCAACCAGCCCAGTGTTGATGTCTGTCGATTCAACAAAGTGCGAATGGTACATCCACAGTACGGAGCTTCCATCCATCTCTGCCGGGCCACTGCTCTCCGGGACTGTCCATAGGTATACATAAGTCCCACCCGGAGTGATCTTGTCATCGGCTTTTGCCGACTGTGGCGTTCCGTCCTGATAAAGTGCGCCCTCTGCATCTTTCTTGTACTCCAGCCCGTGCGGATGCATGGTTACCGACAGGTGTGTGTTGTTTTTGAAGGTCACACGAACTGTATCGCCGACCTCCGCGCGGATCAGGGGCCCGAGCAGCCCAAGATGCTCCCACTGCTGCGGCCGCGTCTTCAAAGTCTTGAAGGTAGCATCCGTGTATTCCTTGTACACAGCCTTGTGGTACACGCGGTGAACGCTGCCGCCGGACTCATCATCCTCATTCTCGGTATGCGGTACCCCGGCCAGATTCTTGCCCTTCGGGGAGTAGTCCCAGTCCACCTCTTCCGCCGCAATGAAGTAGATCCGAATTACTCCGGGAGGCACGTCCTTTGTAGCGACTGCATCCCTGGACTGACTGGCGCTCACCGCTGGGGGAGCCGAGTGGGCGTGCATCTGAGCGTGCGCACGAACCGACATGGCCGGGAAACTTGCAAATATAAGAGAAAGCATAGTGACATATCGCAGTCCCAGGTAGGACATGTGTTCTCTCCCTCGCCTGAAAGGAACTGCGGTCGTGTCAAAAGGACACGGCGGCCTATAGTTTCGATGAGGACTGTTTGCCATAATACCCGTAGTATGAGCTGCCATCGATGGGCGAGTCGTTGACAACTACTCCCCAGAGCTTAGATCCGAGCACCTCCAGGGCCGGATCGACAAGAGCCTTGCTCGTCCTCTTTACACGCGCCACCATCAACGCTCCATCTACCGCGGAGATGACCTCGGCAACATCGGCCATCGGAATCACCGGGGCAAAGTCCAGGATGACCCACTGAAACATCGTCCGAAGCTCATCGAAGAGTGGGGTGAGCAGCGCAGGAGACAGGAACTGTCCCGGCGATGCACGACGCTGCACGATCCCTAGAATGTAGGGCGACGCTGGGCCGAAGTGACGCAAAGACTGCGCCACACTGCGTCTGCCAAGAAGCACATCTTCAACGCCGTCGACCTCGAACACATAATCTATAGTGCGGCCAACCCCTGGCGCCCTGAAGTCAAGGTCTACAAGGCACGTCGTCTGTCCGGCCGCAGCAAGGCTCCAAGCTAAGTTGACGGAGGTCAGCGTCTTTCCCTCCCCCGGCCCCGGGCTGGTCACAAGCATCACACCACCCTTGGGCCGCATGGTGCAGAGTCGCCCGCGAAGAATTTTGTATTGTTCGACGGCTAGACCCTCAGGCTCGGTAACATAAACCAGCTTGGAATTTCTAGCAGGCTCCAGCTTGATGTCGTGCCAGCCAAGGACAGGAAACGCCATGCCGTCAACTCTACGCTCAGACATACCACGCGTAATCTCTATCGCGGAATTCACAGGATTGGCCTCGTCTTTAGAAGGAATATCACCAGCAATCCGCACGTGAGTGCGGAGACCGTCAGCAATTGAATGCTCCGCAGTCGTCGATGACGAATATCAAAATGGCTGTCAATCGGCGGAATGGATCCCAACACTGGAATCTTGAAGGGCAGCATAGTCTTCAGCTCGACCTCGGATTTCACTGTCCCGTTCAGTATTTGTAACCCGACAGTGATTCCTGCAGGAATGATCAGCGCTGCCAGCAGGACAATTGCGAACAGCGGAAGGCGCTTCGGCCTTATGGGCTTCTCGGGTGCCTTCGCAAAGTCTAGAACCGTAAAGCGCTCGGCCTGCTGCTTCCGCTCCAACTGCTCCGACATTCCCGCCGAAAAGGTCTTGTCGAGCAGGGACTGGTAGTTCTGACGCGACGCCTCATAGTTTCGCGTTAGCTCCGCAAGCTGTGTTTCGAGCACCGGAACAGAATCGACTTTAGCTTGATACGAGTTACCCTGGCTGCTCATCGACGCCTCCATCTCGCGGCGTCTCTGCATCTCTTTGTCGATCAGGGAGAGTCGAAGCTCCGCGTTCGGGTCTAGCGCAGACGCCGTGCCGACCGGATCTTCAGGCATGCCAGCCAGCCGGACATCCAATGCCTTTAGCTGAGCGTTGACTGCGATCACATCAGGATAGGTATCGGTGAACTGCCTCTTCAAGTTCCATCGTTCTGTCTCAAGACGGCGTCGTTCAACCATCAGTCGACCGCGTTCTGTCAGGGCGGCCGGATCGCGCTGCTCCGGGGGCTTGGCTTGTGTGAGCATGATGCGTTCCTGATCAAGCCGGCTGATCGCATCAAGGTTGGCCTGCTCCTCAGTTTGCAGACGTGAGAGTGCCTGAATGTTTCCGCCCAATTGATCCGGAGTCGCCCCTGCATGTCCTCTCCGAAACTGCTCGAGTTGTGCTTCCTGCTTCTCCAGGCTCTCCTTGGCTTGTTCCAACTCGCTCGAGAGGAACTGCGTCGTCCCAAGTGCCTGTTGTTGACGCGCCTTAAGGTTCCAGTCGATGAAGCTGCTTGCCAAATCGTTCGCAATCTTTGCAACTAAGGCCCTGTCTTTGTCCTCATATGCGATGCTGAAGCTGCTCAGGCCCTGCTCCGGTTCGGGGCTTTGTTTGAGCTCGATCTTCGTGTGCTCCCGCATGTAGTCCAGAACCTCCTCCCGGGAGTGTGTCGCCCGCCATTGCGGGTAGAGATTATCTTTGTCGACAATCTCCTGAAGCCGTGAGGTGCTCAATACTTGCTGCGATAAGGTATTCATCCTGCCATTTGGATCAGAGGTCACCGTCGAAGAAACATAACGTTCCGGAATCTTCTGTGGATCTACAAGGATCGTCGTAGTCGCTCGATAGACGTTGGGGACCAGCGAAACGCCGACTGTGCCGATGAATGCCATTACGCTGGATGCCAGGATCAGCATCGCCCCAGCGTCCTTGATCGTGGCCATATGCTGCCCAAGAGAGAGGCCAGGCGGATTGTCCGATGCTTGTCGATGATCCATAGAGTGCTCCGTGCAACTTATCTCTTAACGAAAGATGTGCCCCGTCGTAGGTGACCAGGAGAGGGATAGCAGGACTACATTGCGCTGAACGTTAGCTCCGTCGCCCTCGCCGAGATAACCGCGATAGCTCAGCGAGGCGTTCAGCTCCGACCTGAGCTGGCGGTTGTAGACACACGCCACGTACGTCCCTCGGTACGAAGAAGTCAAAGCAGAGGCCTCACTATCCAATCGTCCCAAATCAACATTTAACGATCCCCGATTTCCAATCTGGCGCTGGTAGCCCGCGGCAACGCTGGTCTGCCATAAGCCCGGGCCGATATAGGAAGTAGCTGGCTGGCGAGATGCTAGTACATACATGTGGGAGCGACCCGTCAGAGCCATACTGAAGTTAGCACTGAAATTGACGCCCTGCTGTTTCTCGCAGGCAGTGGTATTGAGTTGG
Organism: Granulicella arctica; assembly: GCF_025685605.1. Classification (NCBI taxonomy): domain Bacteria; kingdom Pseudomonadati; phylum Acidobacteriota; class Terriglobia; order Terriglobales; family Acidobacteriaceae; genus Granulicella; species Granulicella arctica. The sequence goes on along the minus strand of NZ_JAGTUT010000001.1, from coordinate 3,151,245 downwards.
GGTCCTCCACTCAGCGTGAGCGACTCTCGCTGATTCCGCTCCCATTTCAGTCCCATCCCGATGCCAAAGCTCGAACAACTGATGTTGCCGTAGTAGCGCGATACTTGCCCATAACCGTCGATCGTCAGGGCTGGTCTCACAGTCCGCTCGTAGCTGAAGATAGCCGACGTAAGCCCATTGGTCTGCTGGAGCCCGGAGTAGCGGCTGTAGACACTGTCGATTTGCGCAACCAGTGCGCCGCGTTCGCTGGTGCGGTACCGAACATCTGCGCCCGCATCCAGGTACGTCGTGTTTCCTGCGTTCTGCAGATAGAGTGAAGAACCTGGATCTACAGCAGATACACCACCCACCGCTACGGTCTGCTGTGGGGCCAGGAAGCGTGTTGCGTCATTGCCAGAGCTTTCCGACATCTTGAATCCCCACTGCAGACGTTCACTCTCTGTACCGACCAGCTTGACTGACGCAACATTCACCGCTTGATTGGTATAGGAACTCGAGCTATAGCCAGTCATCGTTCTTTGATATTGAATAACGGTCTGCAGGCGAGCACGGTTGATCTGCAAGCCTACGGAGGGACTCACCGTGTAGAACGCCAGAGGCGTGTCCCCTGCCTGGCCACTTGGCGCACTATCCCACCCGCCCGCAACCGTCGCGCCATAGAACAAGCGGACATGCTGGGAGTCTCGCATGGAGATCAAGCCGCTTCCGTCCAGAGCCGTCGCGTATACCGGTGGCTGGTACTCTTCATTCCCTTGGATCACGTCTACTGGGCCTGTAGCTGCAGTCAGATGCTCATCGGCATCCGCCACAGTCGTGCTCGTCGACGTCTGTGTTGTCTGCTGCCCAGACACAACGGCGTTACAGAAACAGCCTAAGAAGCCAAGTAAGAGAAGAACTCTACGACATAGGTGATGCACTGTTCCTCCTATGGAACGATGACCGTATCACCGGGTTGTAGAGGTATATTCTGCTTTAGGTCTCCGTGGATCGCACTTACATAGTTGAATTTCAATCGCTCATTCTTTCTTAGGATGAGAATATTTTTGCGTTCGGCAAAGGCGTTAAGGCCGCCTGCCTCTGCAATCAATTGCAGAATTGTCGTCGGTACGATCAATGCATAGCCACCCGGCTTTCCAACCTGTCCGGTTACAAACACCTGGCGGCTTCTAATATCGACAACGCTCACCGTTACCTGGGCGCTCACCACGTAGGCGGAGAGCCGGGTCGTCAACATGCGCGCCAGTGCATCCGCCGTCATCCCGGCGACGTGGATGTCGCCCAGAAGTGGTAATGACACGAATCCGTCCGGACCGATCATCACGCTCTGTGAGAGCTCCGGGTTCTTCCATACGCTCACATGAATTACATCCGCGATTCCCAAGGCAAAGTGTGACGTCTCTCCGGAAAACAACTGGCTCGGGATCGTAGGACCGCTGTCAGTTGACGGCTCAGCACGGTGACTGGCCTCTACTGGCTGTGAAGAATCTGCTGTGGCGATCGCTGCATTTTGTGCATCGCAGCAGGTTCCCGCAGCAAATAGAAGAGCCGCCAGCATGCTCAACCGTTGTTTAGCCAAGAAAATCATTCGTTCGTCCAGGACCTCGCTCAAATACAGTGCACATGAGTGGCCAATGCGGAGATGGTTGCGCGACTCGGGCTTTAACTCCGGAACTCCAACGAATGAAACTTCTCGGCGTGACCCAGATGCTGCTGCAGATTCTGCACCGTTTTGCGCACTGTGCAAGTCGTTGTCTCGTGAAACGACATCTTTCGGTCGCACCACCCCAGGCGATAAAAGTGAGAACAACCGAAGAGTTGCGCTCGTCGCGACCGAATCAGCGCTACCAGTGACTCTTTGGACTTTGGTCACAGACGTGCTTCAACTCCAGCCATCACGGATGCAGACTGAGCGATCCCGACCTTCTGTGGACCACCTCTGCTTTCGTAGCTATTGGAGTGAACATGATCAAGTTCGGCGTAATCGGTTACGGCTACTGGGGGCCAAACCTCGTAAGAAATCTCTTTGAAGTTCCTCAAGCTCGCGTCGTTGCAGTCAGCGACATGCGAACAGAACGACTGGCTGAAGTGACCAGCCGCTATCCGTCCGTTGAGACAACTACGGATGTTCAAGATCTATTCGATAACCCAGCGATTGATGCGATCGCGATTGCGACCCCCGTCTCGACCCACTTCGATCTTGCGCTCCGGGCCTTGCGCAGCGGCAAGCATGTCATGCTCGAAAAACCGATGACCTCCACCTCAGAGCAGGCTCGGCGCCTCATCGATGAAGCGGCACGCCGCAACCTGACGCTCATGGTAGATCACACCTTTGTCTACACTGGGGCCGTTCGCAAGATGAAGGAGATTGTCACCTCTGGCAAGCTCGGCGACATCCTCTACTACGATTCCACCCGCATCAATCTCGGGCTCTTTCAGAGGGATGTCGATGTCATCTGGGATCTTGCCGTACATGACCTCGCAATCATGGACTACATACTTCCCTCCGGTCCCTGCGCCGTCTCCGCTACAGGTATCAACCACCAGTTCGGCGGCACCGAAAACCTTGCCTACATCACCATGTTTTTTGAGGGCAATCTTATTGCGCACCTTAACGTCAATTGGCTCTCGCCGGTCAAAGTTCGCCGCACTCTCGTCGGCGGCAGCAAGCAGATGATCGTCTACGACGATATGGAACCGAGTGAGAAGGTCAAGATCTACGACAAGGGCATCACTCTTAATAGCGGCACCGATTCCCTCTACAAAGCCCTCGTAGGCTATCGATCTGGCGATATGTTTGCTCCGCAACTTGACGTCTCTGAAGCTCTGAAGGTCGAAATACAACACTTCCTCGACTGCATCCAGACCGGCAAAGAACCGCTTACTGGCGGCCAGGCAGGTCTGCGCATCGTTGAAATTTTAGAGTGCGCCTCGCGTTCCATGAAGCAGCGCGGCAAGCTTGTTGAACTCGAGGCCTCCGATCTCATGCTGAGCCAGGGAGCCGCCTAGATGCCTCAGACTCTGGAAGCCGGCCCCGAACTCTCCGCCCTCGCTCTCCAATCGCGGTCCGCGGCGATGCCGGAGTACAGCCGGATCGCAAACGACGTCATCCTGGGTGAAAACGTTCGTCTCTTCGCCTTCGTTAATCTCTACGGTTGTTCGATCGGCGATAACAGCAAAATAGGCGCCTTCGTCGAGATTCAGAAGAACGTCACCCTTGGACGAAACGTGAAGGTGTCGAGTCATACCTTTATCTGCGAAGGCGTGCAAATCGAAGACGACGTCTTCATCGGCCACAATGTCTCGTTCATCAACGATCGCTATCCCCGCGCCACCACTGCCTCGGGCCGGTCTCAAACCGAGGCTGATTGGCAGGTCGTCGGCACGGAGGTCAGACGTGGCGCATCCATTGGCACCGGCAGCACTATCCTGTGCGGCATCACCATCGGTGAAGATGCGATCGTCGGTGCCGGAAGCGTCGTCACCCGCAGCGTTCCGCCAAATACCATTGTGGCCGGAAATCCCGCCCGCCACGTACGACGATTGGAGAGGTCATGAAAGTCCCGTTTGTCGACCTGCATAGTCTCCACTCTGGAATCGAGGATGAGTTGCGCAGCGTCTTCGAGAGAGTGCTTCGCGACTCTACGTTCGTTCTCGGACCGGAGGTCGTTCGCTTCGAACAGGAGTTCGCAGCCTATACCGGCACCACGCATTGCATCGCACTGAATAGCGGCACAGCAGCGCTTCAGCTTGTCCTCGCCTCGCTTGGTGTTGGACCTGGCGATGAAGTGATCACAGTCGCACACACCTTCATCGCCACCGCGGAGGCGATCACTGCTGTGGGTGCCACTCCGGTCTTCATCGATATTGATCCGGTCTATTACACGATGGATCCCGACCTCATCGAAGCCGCCATTACCCCACGAACTCGCGCCATCATTCCGGTTGATCTTTATGGCCAAGTCGCCGCCATGAGCCAAATCATCGCTATCGCAGATCGCCATGGTCTTGCGGTCGTCGAGGATGCCTGCCAGGCTCACGGCGCCGAGTACAACGGGCAGAAGGCAGGTTCATTCGGAGTTGCCGGGTGCTTCAGCTTCTATCCAGGTAAGAACCTCGGTGCCTGTGGGGAAGGTGGCGCAGTCACCACGAACGACGACGCGCTCGCCCGGAAGATTCGCCTGTGGCGTGACCATGGCTCTTCAAAGCGCTACGAGCATATCTTCCCAGGCTTGAACATGCGCATGGATGGTCTCCAGGGTGGTTTTCTCTCCGTAAAACTGAAGCACCTCGACCGCTGGAACGATCAGCGCCGCGAAGCAGCAGCAACCTACACCCACGCGCTCAAAGATCTGGACGTCACACTTCCCTCTGAACGAAGCGGTGCCCACCACGTCTATCATCTCTACGTTATTCAGTCTGATAATCGCGACCTACTGCGACAGCAACTCACCGATGCAGGCATCGAGACTGGTCTCCACTATCCCACCCCGCTCCACCTCCAGGAGGCATACCGTTCGCTTGGCTATAGCCTCGGCGATCTTCCCATCACCGAGCGCCTCAAGGACCGCATTATCTCCTTGCCTATGTACCCTGGACTTCGCACCGAGGCTATCTCGCACATCGCCCTCGAACTGATGGAGAGTTGCCATGCCTGCTAGCCTCGAAGAGATCGGTTTGCGGACGGTCCAGGCCGTCTTCGGAAGCGCCGAGATCACCAAAGATCCCATGTGGCAGCGCGATTACGCCGCTCATCTAAGAGCGCATTTCACGCTGACTGAACTCCTGGCGATGCACGCTCGCTATCGAGGCGCGGCCTCTTCATTTGATTCCCTTCAACTCACAAGCATCTACCAGGCCATGTGCGCCTCCGTTGGACACGGGCTGCGAGTAGAAGCTGATGTCGTCGTCAAGCACCCTGAAACCTTCGAGATTGGAGATGCCGTCTTCCTCGGCGCACAGACCATGATTCAGGGGCGCTTCGATGGCACCTGCAGAATCGGCAGTCACGTCTGGATTGGACCTCAATCCTACTTCGACGCTCGAAACCTCGTTATCGAGGATTATGTTGGATGGGGCCCCGGAGCCAAAGTTCTCGGATCGTCACATACTGGTCTGCCACTCGACACGCCCATCATTAAAACCGATCTCGAGATCAAGGCGGTCGTCATCGGCTTTGGCGCCGACATCGGCACCAACGCAACCATTCTTCCCGGAGTTCATGTCGGTGCGCATTCCATCGTCGGCGCAGGCGCTGTTGTGACGTCGGATGTCCCTGAATATGCGGTCGTAGCGGGAGTCCCGGCGCGGATCATACGGTATCGCCAGTAAGTTCAACCCACTGTACTCATTCCGACGGCAAGCATCAGGGCACGATGCCATGTAGAACAATTTATTCAGAAACCCAGAAAGAGAAACGATGAACCCAATACACGGAGCAACCATACTCATCACAGGCGGAGCAGGATTTGTCGGAAGCACCACGGCCGACCTTCTGCTTGATGCCGGTGCCGCAGAGATCCGCGTTCTCGACAACTTCGTTCGCGGCAATCTACGAAACCTGGAAGAAACGCGCCGCAAAGGTCGTGTCGTCGTGATGGAAGGAGATATCCGTGACGCCGAAGCTGTAGACGAAGCGACGCGCGGCGTTGACTACGTCTTTCACCAGGCAGCGTTGCGCATCACTCGTTGCGCCGAAGCTCCCCGCGAGGCCGTCGAGGTTTTGATGGGGGGCACCCTCAACGTCCTCGAAAGTGCGGTTCGCCATAACGTCAAAAAGATCGTCGCTGCCTCGTCAGCATCCGTCTATGGCGATCCTTCCTATCTTCCGATGGACGAGGCGCATCCCTTTAATAACCGGACTCTCTACGGAGCTGGAAAGATCGCAAACGAGCAGATGCTCCGTTCCTACTACGAGATGTTCCAACTACCTTACGTCGCCTTCCGCTACTTCAATATCTACGGACCTCGCATGGACCTCGACGGCTTCTATACAGAAGTACTTATCCGTTGGATCGACGCCATCGAAGCAGGTCAGCCACCAAAGATCTTTGGCGATGGAAAGCAGTCGATGGACTTCGTCTTTGTAGAGGACGTCGCCCGGGCCAATGTCGCCGGCCTCGTTGCCGATATCACCGACGAAGTCTTCAACGTCGGATTCGGTCTTCAGACCACACTCAACGAACTCTGTCATCTCCTCCTAAAGGTCACCGGTTCTTCATTACAGCCGGAGTATCACGTGAGCCGCAAGGTAAACAACGTCCAGACCCGACTCGCTGCGATCGACAAGGCCGAACGTCTGCTCAACTTCCGAGCAAAAACTGATCTCGAGGCCGGACTTCGCTCTCTCATAGCTTGGCGTCACACTGCCAAAGCAGATACGGCCGCCTGCGTCGGAGCCTCCGTATGAGCACACTCATCGCACCACCGCAGTCCATGATCCCCGTAGCTCGACCCTACATCGGCGTTGAAGAAGAGCAAGCCGTACTCGACGTCCTCCGCTCCGGCTGGGTTACCCAGGGTCCGCGCGTTATCGAGTTCGAACGACAGTTCGCTGCCTACGTCGGATGCGAGCACGCTGTGGCCGTCTCGTCCTGCACCACGGCCCTGCAACTCGCTCTCCTCGTACTCGGCATCGGCAGTGGCGATGATGTCATCTGCCCCAGTCTGTCTTTCATCGCAACGGCGAATGCAATCGTACACACAGGCGCAACGCCAGTCTTTGGCGATATTGATCTCGCCACCTACAATCTCGATGCCGACGAAATAGGAAAGCTGGTGTCCCCTCGCACGAAGGCGATCCTCGTTGTCCATCAGGTTGGTCTACCAGCAAATATGGACGCGATCATGGAGGTCGCTGCGAGATACGACCTGCCCGTCATTGAGGACGCGGCCTGTGCCATCGGGGCGACCTACAACGGCGCGCATATCGGCAATCTCGGAAACCTCACGTGCTTCAGCTTCCATCCACGGAAGATCCTGACCACTGGCGAGGGCGGCATGATCACGACCAACGATCCCGCTCTCGCCGAGCGCCTGCGCCGACTTCGCCAGCACGCCATGAGCCTCTCCGATGTGACACGTCATAATGCCACCAGCATCAGCACGGAGACCTACGACGAAGTAGGATTCAACTTCCGCATGACCGACATGCAGGCCGCCATTGGGGTCATTCAACTCGCACGACTTGATACCTTCCTTCAGCGGCGTCGTCACCTTGCGGAGCGATACACAGCAAGCCTGCGCATGCTTCCATGGCTGGTCACACCAGCTACTCCAGCAGAATCAAATCCGAACTACCAGTCCTACATGGTCAGGCTTCTCCCGCCTGTCGCCGCACAGCGCGATCACTTGATGCAGTACCTCCTCGATCGATCGATCTCCACCAGGCGATCCATTATGGCAATCCACCGCGAACTCCCGTACCGCTCGGACTCGAATGATGCAGCTCTACCCCGCACAAATCTCGCGACCGAGACTGGCCTGATCCTTCCCCTCTTTCACCAGATGACTGAGGCCGACCAGGACTACATCATCGAGACCATCCAGCACTTCACCCTGTAACTCGTCTCGATATCAGGCTCTTGCGGCGCTACGACCCTTACCTTAGTCGGCAAGGGCCGCAGTGCCCCAATCATTTGAAATTATGAAAGCTAGAATGAGAGAAAGTTAAGTGCTACGTTTGCGGTCTTGATCGTAGTGGACTGCGACGATGGCAGGATGATGTGACCGGACTTTGTTGGCGTAACGGTGTACGCACCGGCTGCCAAGCCGGTGAAGCTATACGCCCCCGACGCGCTGGCCACCACGGTCGCAGTGCTGGCGCCACTCAGCTTGACCGTCGCCCCAGACCCGCCTGCTCCCGAGATCGTTCCTGAGAGCGTAAACGTCTGTGCCACGGCCGTGAAGTTCGCAGTGCCGTTCGCTCCGTTGACGACGATCGCTGTGCTCGCAGGCGTAAACGTAAAGCCCGCCTTCGTTGGTGTCACCGTGTAGCTGCCGTTCGCCACTCCCGTGAAGGTATAGACACCAGCGCTCGTTGCCGTAACGGTCGCCGTTGCAGCGCCGGTCAGTTTGACGCTGGCTCCCGAACCACCAGCACCGCTGATAGTGCCCGTGATCGTGTAGGTCTTCACCGCCGACGTAAAGTTCGCCGTGGCATTCGCGCCATTGACGGTCACTGTCGTGGCCACCGGAGTGAAGGTGTAACCCGTCTTACTCGGCGTGACCGTATAGGAACCGTTCACGTGACCTGGAAAGCTATACGCCCCGGTACTGCTCGCTGTCGTCGTTGCGGTCGCCGCACCACTCAGAGCAACCGTAGCTCCAGATCCGCCTGCGCCGCTGATCGTACCTGAAATGGTAAATGCCGGTGCAAAGTTTGCCGTGGCATTCGCATTGTTTAGAGTGATCGCCGTACTGGCTGGCAGGTACGTGGTGCCAGACTTCGTCGGGGTCACCGTATAACTACCATTAGCAAGGCCCGCAAAACTGTAAGCGCCCGTGCTGCTCGCTGTCATTGTTGCGGTAGCCGCGCCACTCAGTTTGACCGTAGCTCCAGATCCCGAGGTGATCGTTCCACTAATCGAGTAAGTGATCAACGTCGCCTTGAATGCAGCGGCCGTAAGATTCGCCCCGTTCACAATGATCGACTCACTCGCAGGAGCTATTGTGTAGAGCGTGCTCGATGGCGTGATTACATACGATCCATTCGCCACTGAGGGGAAGCTGTAGGCTCCCGAAGCGTTTGTAGTTGTACTCGCCGTGGCCGCGCCCGTCAGCGCGACCGTCACTCCTGCACCGCCGGTGACTACGCCAGACACCACGTAAGACGCCGTCACAGCAGTATCCACAAAATTTACACCGAGTTGGTGAGACCCGCTCACGGTAACCGCCTGCGTTGCAGGAGTAAACGCCAGCCCTGCACCGCTTGCCTTTACCGTGTAGTTGCCGTCAACCAATCCACTGAAGCTATAAGAGCCCGACGCATTGGTAACCGCCGTAGCACTCGACGCTCCGCTCAGTGCCACGCTCACTCCTGATACAACGGCTCCGGTGATCGTCCCACCGATGCTGTGTGTCGAAGGCTTCGCGTAGATCGCATCCACCCAGTAGTTCGTGGCGTTATAGGACGATGTCGGGAAGCCGCTTGTCGCAGCGTTCAGGAAGACTCCGTCTCCAGCGCCCGCACCGTTCGAAAGAGCATGCAGTGGTGGCGTGTCGACTCCGGCACTAGCGAAGAATGCAGAGTCGGAAGAGTAACGTCCCACCGGGGTAAAGTAGGAAGCGACATACGTCGTCCCTGCTGTCACCGCCACAGGGCTTCCAAAGAAGACCTGCTGCCAGCCTGAACCGCTCTCACTCGTGAAGCTCGCCGACGCAAGCAGCGTTCCGGTCGTCGACCAGAGATTACCCAGGTGCGCTCCTGCATTAGCTGCACTCTTATAGAAGCGTATTCCGAGAATGTATCCGTCCGAGTCGGCGGTGATCTTTACGCCCAGCTCGTACGGCTGTGTATCGGCTGAATCGATTGTGCCAGGCTGCACCGATCCCGGCCAGATCGTGGTGCAGGGACAGATCGTTGGCACTGAGAAGTTCACGCCCGTCAGCGCAGCCGACCCTACCGTGACATTCTGATTGCCGGGAGTAAAGACAGTGCCGCTAAGCGAAGGGATGACTGAATAGGTTCCCGAATACGCGGTGAAGGAATAATTACCCGAACCATCCGCCACGGTCGTTGCAACCGTCGCACCTGCCGTGCTCATAAGGGCGACCGTTGCCCCCGCTCCACCGGCTACCGTCCCTGTAAGTGGATAGGCCTGCGCAGGCACATACACAACATCGACCCAGTAGTTTGTAGAAGCATAGGTGTTTGTCGGAAATGCACCGCTCGACGTATAGAGATATACCCCGTTCGCGCCATCAACTCCGTTGGCTAGCGCATGCAGCGGCGGGCTATCGACTCCTGCTGTTGCAAAATAATTGGTGTCGGCGGAGTAGTGGCCAGTCGGCGTAAAGTAGGACGCAATATACGTCGTATTGGCCTGCACTGAAATCGGTGATGCAAAGGTGACACTCTGCCAGCCAGACGCTGACTCATTCGTGAATGTTGCGCTGCCAAGCTGCACACCCGCACTCGTCCACAAATGTCCAATATGTGTTCCTGTGTTCGCGCCAGCCTTGTAGAACCTCACGCCGGTGATCAGCCCCGCACTATCAGCCCGGAACTTGACTCCCAGTTCAACCGGTGTCGCGTCGTTTGCATCGATCAAACCCGGCACGGCGGAGGGTTGCCAGATGGACGAGCAGTTACAGAGCACGCCAGCAAAATTCACCGCACTGGCGCTGCTTCCAGACAGCGTCACGGTCTGCGAACCCGGAGTAAAGCTGTAACCCGTAAGGATAGGCGTTACTGTAAACGTCCCACCAAGTAAACCCGTGAAGGAATAATTTCCGGAAGCGTTTGTAGTCGTCGTTGCGGTCGTTGATCCAGTCAAGTTGACTGTCACACCGCCGCCGCCGCTTATCGTTCCTGCGATGCTCAGCGGATTGGTTACGACGGCTGTAAAGTTCACCCCGGTAACAACACCCCCGTTGATCACCACCGTCTGAGCGGCTGGGGTAAACGTGACACCAGGGTTGCTCGGTGTAACACTGTACGTTCCATTGACCAGGCCGCTGAAGGTAAACGCACCATTGGCATCTGCGACGGCGGCCGAAGACTCTGGTCCGCTCAGGGTCAACGTGGCCCCCACGCCTCCATAGCCGCTCACCGTTCCGGACATGTTATACGTGTTGGACGAGGTGTAAATCACATCAACCCAGTAGTTCGTCGCAAGGTTGCCGGACGACGGAAATCCGCCGGTCGTACCATAAGTAAACACACCATCCGGACCGTCGACCCCGTTCGCCAGGATATGGACCGGTGGATCGTCGATGCCTGTTTGCTGGAACGCATATTGGTCAGCGGAGTAGTGCCCCGCTGGTGCAAAGTACGACACTACGTAGGTCGTGTTCGCAACAACCGGTATCGGTGCCGAGAAGTTCACCGCCTGCCAGCCCGAGGCACTCTCGCCGACAAAGTTGGCGGTACCTAGCTGCGTTCCACTGCTCGACCAGATGTGCCCTACGTGCTGTCCCGTGTTTGCGGCAGCCTTGTAAAACCGCACACCCAGAACAGAACCGTTTGAGTCTGCTCGGAATTTCATCCCAACCTCAACCGCTGTTCCATCACCACTGTCAGCATTTACGGGAGCAGCGGAAGCATTGAAGCCGCCGCACGGACATACTTGCGGGGATACCGTTACGAGCTGTCCGTTGTGCTGCGCTTCAAGATTGCCGCTATCGTCTACTGCCCTGCTCAGAAGCGTCGTCGAACCGACTACCGATGGCGTCCAGGTATAGGTCCAGGTCGCTCGTCCAGTTGCAGGATGCCATGTCGTTCCATTGTCACTGGAGAATTCCACTGCTGCAACCACGCCCCCGACATCGTGCGCCGTTCCCGTCACCGTCACCGTGCTTCCCGCATTCAGAGCGGCACCAGCGGCCGGCGATGTAATGCTAGAGGTAGGCGGCGTCACATCTGTAGACGCCGTTGCCGCCACAATACCTGCCTGCAGCGTTGTTGGCTGCACGCCCATGTCAGCAAAAAGATTTACCGTTGCCTGCTGCATCGTCGCACTAGGAGCCGGCGTCGTGAAGTTGAATGGATTCTGATGATTGCTGTTCAGGCCCCACGACCAGTTGATCGTCCCTGCACTGAACACCAGCGCGCCGCTCGGTGCACGATAAAACGTCATGTGGTGCACAGCATTACCCGCCCCATAGGTTGCACCATAGTCAAGCAACAGGTCCGAGGTTAGCGTGTACGACGAACTCGACAAGTCGAACAGACCGGCAGGACGGAAACCATTATCAGCATCCGTATCCCATTCGTATCCAATCGAACCAGGAGGCAAGGTGAGGGTCGCATTCGTACCAAGGGTCGCCGCAGCAGTGTTGCGCCAGAAGCGCATCGCGCCTTCAGCCGCGGGAATTTTCATCGTCAGGCTTCCGTCGTTGTCAGCACCGGTCCCGTTGACTACGAACAACGTACCGGTCACCGCATTCTCCGGAATACCCCCATCAGCAGGCGGACTGAAGCTCGGATCACGGTAGGTTCCCGTCCACGTGGGAGGGTCGCTCGGATCGATCTTTGCAAATGCAAGCGTCTCCTTGTAACAGACCAGTGTTCGATTCGGAGTATTCGTCCCATCAATGCTGTTTTCCCAACGCGTCTTCCAGAACATAGTGTTGCCGCTAAAGAACGCCAGGTTTACACCCGCATCGCGCGCCGCCTGGACGTTCGTTCGCTGAGTACCAGCCCAGTATTCATCATGGCCTGAGTCCATATACAGCTTGTGATTCTGGATCAACGTCCCGCTCCGGGTCGCATCGACGCCCGTAGAGTAGGTCACATCGTAGCCGTTCTGCTCAAGCCACTGAATCATCGGGAACTCGGGACCGAACAGCCACGTGTCCGACTCCTGCGCGAAACCGCGCGTCAAGAATGGCCGGTTGTAGCTCACCTTGTACGAACGCGCACTCAGATTAAAATTCGGAGACGCAGGACCATACAGGCTTCCTCCGCCATAGTAGTTGTAGGCCTGCCACGTCTCATCCGAGGTCTGGTAAAGAATGGCTGAGTGACTCGTATCGTTACGCACGACGAAGACGACATGACTGTCGCCGCCAGTATCGGTTCGAACTAAGTGCGCGAAGTAGACGCCGGAGACAGCCGTCGCCGGCACCTGCCACGTCGCGGACACCGCCCAGTTACCGCAGTCCACAAGGCCAACGCTGGCATCCGTCATGCAGGCTGGCTGGCTCTGCGCCTGCGGAAGGGACACGGAGAGATTGGCCACCTTGCGTGCTCCGAGCCCACCGTAGTAGCCCACCCGATAGATCGAGAGCGTATACGCAAGCGCAGTCGTATTAATTTTGAACGTAACTGTGCCGCCTTGGTTCACGCTGATGTCCGTGGCAAAACCCTGAATCGTCGGGTCTCCACCATCCGGTGTATTCAGGTCCCATTCGCTCGACGGATTACCGGTCAGACAGTTCTCCGCCACGATTGCATTCGCAGGAGCACTGCACTGTGCCAACCCGGCTCTGCCAACGCAGCACAGCGCGAAAACAAAGAGGAACGCCATCCCACACGAGTTGCGGCGCGATAGTACATTCTTTAAATTCAGCATGATTCTCACATCCCTAAGCGTCAACGCTCGATCTATCTCTTGCACGGCCCGGCTGATCTTTCACTGCTCCACGATCAGTGCTTCAGCAGCGAACAATCTTCCTTGAGCGAATGCCCTTCGTAGCGTTTCGCGTATCGACCACCAGCACCGAACTCTCGACAATCTGCTTGTAGTCGTAGTCTGAGTGGTCCGTCATAATCAGAACGCAGTCATACTGGTCCAGATTCTCAAGCGGTGTACTTCTCATGTTCAGGTTGTACTTGCGCCCCTTACCCACCATCGGCACGTAAGGATCGTTATAAACGACATCGCAGCCACGCTCCCGGAGCAACTCCATCGTCCGCAAAGAGGGCGACTCGCGCAGGTCGTCAATGTCGCGCTTGTACGCCATTCCCAACATCAGGACCTTCGCCCCGTTCATCGCCTTGTTGTGCTTGTTTAGACCTTCCGCCACGTAGTTAACGACATGACCCGGCATCGCCTCGTTCACCTCACCTGCAAGTTCAATAAAGCGCAGATTGAAGTCGAACTCCTTCGCCTTCCAGCTAAGGTAAAACGGGTCAATCGGAATGCAGTGGCCACCAAGCCCTGGTCCCGGAAAGAAGGGATGAAAGCCGAACGGCTTCGTAGCCGCAGCGTCGATCACCTCCCATATGTCCACATCCATCTTCAACGAGAGCAGCTTTAGCTCGTTCACCAGCGCGATGTTTACGCAGCGATAGATATTCTCCAGCAGCTTCGTCATCTCCGCCACCCGCGTCGACGACACACGAACCGCTCGCGTAAAGATCCCCTCATACAAAACCGCTGCCATCTCCGTTGCGATCGCCTCGTGCCCGCCAACCACCTTCGGGATATCTCGGCGCGCAATCGTATCGTTCCCTGGGTCTTCCCGCTCTGGTGAGAACGCGACGTAGAAGACCTCCTGCTCCTCCGGCACTCCGGGTCCTTGCGCCTTCAGTCCGCGTAGGTTTTCCGCCTCGAGGATCGGGATGACCAACTCTTCCGTCGTCCCTGGATACGTCGTGCTCTCCAGAATGACCAGTTGCCCCTCACGGAGCCACGGCGCAATCGAACGCGACGTCTCCTCAACAAAGCTCAGGTCCGGCTCCCGATGCTCACGGAGCGGCGTCGGCACACACATGATCACCGCATCCATATCCGAGATATGCGCGAAGTCGTTCGTGGCCTTGAAACCGCGCCCGAGCGCGCACTGAATCTCTTCCTGCGGGATGCGCCGAATATAAGTTCGACCAGCCGTCAGGTCCTCGACCTTCGTCATGTCGATATCGAACCCGGTAACCTTGAAGCCCGCTTCGGCAAGCAACATCGACAGTGGAAGTCCTACATAGCCAAGGCCAATCACACCGACCTTCGCGGTATGGTTTTCTAGACGCTCAAGGCGCTTCTGCGTACTAATCGGCAGGCTGGTATTTTCCAGCAAAGGTGATGCACAGATCATGGGAGGGCTCCGAATGCGATGCAGCAACTCGCACCTGAAACCCAATTTGCACGTTGCGTACCAAATCGAAAAAGCGCCTCAAGAGGCACTTTGCAGGCAATATTCAGCGCGGCACAGTGCAATATGTGCAAACCTCTGCATAACCTTGCCATGCAGAAAACGCATGCGTCACAGTTCTGGCATCATTGACGCAAACCCAGATTGTCGGAACGGCACCAGTCAGAAGTAGATTCCAACAAGGCTCGCCGCGTTCCGCGCCACCCGCCCAACCGGGTTCACACGCAAAGGCACCGAGACTACAAGCGGCTGGACCTGTCCAGCGAAGCGACAACAAGTCGCGTCACTTCCCATCTGGAAAATGAGTTTAGCGCGCCGAAAGGTCCGCCGCACCGGTCAGACCAGCCGTAGCTAACAGAGTCATTCCGCCTGCTAACCTACTCAAAACAGGGTAAAGCGAACAGCCGAACGCATCGAGCAGACTCAACAAACCACGATCTAGTCAATCGAAATCTTGCGCAGCAGTTTGAAGTCGCTCAGCATCTTGCCTGTACCAAGCACCACGCTTGCAAGCGGATCGTCCGCAATCGATACCGGCAAGCCTGTCTCCTCACGAATCCGCTTATCCAGATTCTTGATCAGCGCTCCACCACCCGTCAGCACGATGCCGCGATCAGAAATATCGGCCGAAAGCTCCGGCGGCGTCCGCTCAAGCGCGACTCGGATCGCATTGATAATCGTCGCAATGCACTCACCCAGGGCCTCGCGGATCTCCGAATCCTCAATCGTAATCGTCTTCGGAACGCCTTCGATCAGGTTCCGGCCCTTCACTTCCATGTGGATCGGCTTGTCCAGCGGATACGCCGAACCCAGCACAATCTTGATCTGCTCTGCCGTCCGCTCACCGATCAGCAGGTTGTATTTCCGCTTCAGATACGTCATTACGGCTTCGTCCATCTGATTTCCAGCCATACGAACCGACCGCGAATACACGATGCCCGCCAGCGAGATCACCGCGATATCCGTCGTGCCGCCACCAATATCGACGACCATGTTGCCGCCCGGCTCCGTAATCGGCAGCCCGGCCCCAATCGCCGCGACCATAGCCTGCTCCACGAGATGCACCTCGGAGGCCTTGGCCCGGTAAGCCGAATCCATAACAGCACGCTTTTCTACCTGCGTAATCTCGGATGGAACCCCAATCACGATCCGCGGATGCACCATCATCTTGCGGTTATGCGCCTTCTGGATGAAGTAGTTCAACATCTTCTCGGTATGCCGAAAGTCAGCAATAACGCCGTCCTTCATCGGCTTAATGGCCACAATGTTGCCCGGCGTACGCCCAAGCATCTCTTTGGCCTCTTTACCGACAGCCTCAACCTCGTTCGTGATCTTATTCACCGCGATAATCGACGGCTCATTGACGATAATGCCCTTACCATGGGCAAACACAAGCGTATTCGCGGTGCCAAGGTCGATGGCAAGATCGCTGGAGAAAAGGCTGAAGAGCGAGCGCATGTTGTGGATGCGCGAGTACCGCATTTGAAAGCCGTTCGATGACATGAGAAGGTTCGATTCCTGACTAGGGCGCTTCGATTAGTGTACCGCCTCCGAGTAGAGGAAAATCTCGGGGATTTCACCTCCCGAAGACGACTCCCTTCACTTCAGCCGGTAGCCATGTTTATGGGCAGCTGACTCCAGATCGTAAGGAAAATGTCGCTTCAGCCTCAAAAACCGGACCTCATAGAGGTCGTAGCTCAGCTTTGCCGCTAGAAAGACACAGGCGAACGTAATCAGAAATGTGACAACGACAGCGAGATTCCCGGAATCCAGTTTGTGCGCAAGGTAGAGGCGAAGCCGTATCCACTCCTCAAAGAAGAGGATATGCAGGATAAAAAACCCATAGCTGTACCGGCCAAAGTAGCGCAGCGGCCGCATCCCGAAGAACCGGTAGGCCACCGACCCCGCCCGTAGCGTGCATCCCACCAGCCCGGCCGACGCAACCGCCACAAAGAGCACCCCTACCGATCGCGTCAGCGCCGCCCCAAACCCCGACGGCAGCAGCAGGATCGTCATCACCACCATCGTCGCAGCCAGAAATATCCACCGGCAGGCACGCTGCCACTGATCCGCCCGTTCCCCTCGCAGCAGCAGCGCCAGTATCCCGCCCATGAGGATCGTATCCAGCCGAAACGGCAAAGTATGGTTCGTCCAACGCTCCGCCACAACGCTATGAAGGCTATAGACAACAATCGTTCGGGCAATAAACGAAATCGCGCATAGCCCAATCGCGATCCAAAGCACACGCGCCCGGTCCCGCACCCACCAGACGATCAGCGGCCAGAACAGATAAAACTGCTCCTCTACATACAGCGACCAGAAATGACTGATCAAAACCGAGGCCCTCGGATGCACCGCACTCGGAATCACATACAAACTCAAGTTGCTCGTCGCAAAGAAGTTCCCGATATAGATCAGGAACGTCAACTGCATCCATCGCCACCTGTAGTGCACAATCGGCGTCAGCAGCAAAAGCACAATAGCGACCAGGTAAAAGATCGGCAGGATACGGATCGCCCGCCGCCCAAAGAAGCGTTTGAAGAAATGTGAGTCCGCCTGCGTGTCGTAGAGAATCCCCGTAATCAGAAACCCCGACAGCACAAACGTAAGGTCGAGCGAGAACCAGCACTGCTCCCGAACCCACTCCAGCAGCCGGACGGCTCTGCCTCCCGTAAAACCGCCGCCATAGTGGACAAAAAATATCAGCGTCAGCGCAAATGCGCGAATTCCTCCCAACGCCGGGAAGTTAGTCCGAAAATCGACTGGCTCGAAATAGCGTGCAGGTGCAGCCAAAAGACTCACTCCGTCGTGAACGCGTGCTGATGCGTCGCCATCTCTGAATCATATTCAAAGTGTTTCTTGAGCCTTAAAAATCGAACCTCGAACAGGTCATAGCTCAACTTCGCCAGCATCAGCGTCATAGGAAAGCACGCAAAGATGCAAAACAAAATGGCCAGGTCGACCGAGTGCAGCCGCCGCGACATGTAGATCCGCAAGGAACTCCAGGCGGTCGAGTAAAGCACGTGAAAAATATAGAAGCCGTAGCTATACTTGCCCAGGTACCGCAGCGTTCTGTTCGAGAAGAGTCGAAACGGCAGCGAGCCGTCCCGCAACGTGCCGCCGATCAATCCCACGCACGCAAGCGCAACGATACTCAGCCCCACAGACTGAATCATCAACGAGCGATAAAGCTGCGGCAGCATCAAGATAACCGCCAGAAGGAAGCACGCGGTCAGGAAAACCCATCTGCAGGCTCGCTGCCAGCCATCCACGATCTGCCCTCGCAACACCAGCGCAAGCACACCGCCCATCAGCATCGTATCCAGCCGAAACGGCAGGGTATGAAACGTCCACGTCTCTGCGATCGGACTACGGTATACCCACACTACATAGGTACGCACCAGCAGGGTCAACACCGATATGCCGGCAGCCGTCTGGATCAGCCTCACCCGGTTCGGTATCCAAAGCACGAAAAATGGCCAAACAAGATAAAACTGCTCCTCAATACACAGCGACCAGAAGTGACCGAACGACACGTTGAACACCGGCGAAATCGAACTCCGAATTAGCATCAGCGTCGGATCGTAGATCGTGAAGAAGTTGCCAACATAGATGAGGAACATGCTCTGCGGCCACCGAAGCCGGTAGTGCAAAATCGGTGTCAACAGAAGAACGATCACCACCACGAGGTAGAAAATCGGCAAGATTCGAATCACACGCCGAGCAAAAAATCGCTTCAAAAAATGAGAATCGCCCCGCGTGTCAAAAAGAATGCCCGTGATCAGGAAGCCTGACAGCACGAACCACAGATCCACACTCACCCAGCCCATATCGCGCATCCGCTTGATGATGTGGCCGACGGCTCCCTGCCCCAGGCCGCCGCTGTAGTGGGTCAGAAACACAATAATCAGCGCAAACCCACGCATCCCATCCAGCGCGGGGAACCGCATCCTGAAATTGATTGGAGAGAAGAAGCGTGCTGGCGAACTCATACGGGTACCGGGCTCCGCTGCCCATCAATCGGCTGGTCTTTAGTAATCGAAGTATACCCACGCCGTCTCACACCATGACAAATCGAAACCTCTCATACAATTGAGACTGAGGGACTGAAAATGATCATCGGTGTACCCAAGGAAGTAAAAGATCACGAAAGCCGCGTGGGCGTAACCCCGGCAGGCGCAAAAGCTCTGGTAGAGGCAGGCCATAAGGTGCTGGTCGAGACGAACGCAGGCGCTCTTTCCGCCATGCCCGACGACGAATACCAGGCATCCGGCGCAGAGATCGTCGGCTCAGCCTACGACGTCTGGCGTCTCGCCGACATGATCGTCAAGGTCAAGGAGCCGACCGAAAAAGAGTATCGTCACTTCCGCGAAGGCCTCGTCCTCTTCACCTATCTCCACCTCGCACCCATCGTCGATCTCACCAACGCGCTCCTTGAGAAGAAGGTCACCGGCATCGCCTACGAGACCGTTCGCGATCGCTTCGGAGCCCTCCCACTCCTCATTCCGATGAGCGAAGTCGCCGGCCGCATGAGCGTCCAGGTCGGCGCGGCCTATCTCGAGAAGGAGCACGGCGGTCGCGGCGTCCTCCTCGGCGGCGTCCCCGGCGTAGCACCCGGCAACGTCTGCGTCATTGGCGGCGGTATCGTCGGCACCAACGCAGCGAAGATCGCCCTCGGCATGGGCGCGAAGGTCACCCTGCTCGACAACAGCCTCAACCGTCTCCGCGAGCTCGACGACATCTTCGGTGGCCGCGTCTACACCGTGTACAGCAACAGCTACAACGTCGAGAAGGCCGTCTGCGAAGCCGACCTCGTCATCGGCGGCGTCCTCATTCCAGGCGCGGCTGCTCCCAAGATTGTCACCAAGGCCATGGTCGCAAAGATGAAGAAAGGCGCAGTCATCGTTGACGTCGCCATCGATCAGGGCGGCTGCATCGAAACCGCACGCCCCACCACCCACAGCGACCCCTCCTACGAGGTCAACGGCGTCGTCCACTATTGCGTCACCAACATGCCCGCCGCCGTCCCCAACACCTCCACGCTTGCGCTCACCAATGCCACCTTCCCCTACCTCCTCAAACTCGCCCGCATGGGAGCCGTCGCAGCCATCCAGGAAGACAAAGGCATCGCTGAGGGCGTCAACACCTACAACGGCGTTCTTACCTACGAAGCTGTGGCCCAGGCACAATCGCGAGATTGGACCCCCGTCAGCGATCTGCTTAGCGCCGCAAAGTGACACCAGCCGTCATGCCGCGTCCTATAATCGGTGCATTATGGAGACGGCATGACGGCAAGCGCGCATCAACGGAAGGTCGCAGTCATCCTGCTCGGGACCTGCCTGCTGGTGCTGTTCCTCGTCCTCGCGTCGATGAACGCCTTCAAGAATTTCCTCAATCCCGCCACAACTGAGCAGATTGTCGTCTTCACCGGCCTTTCAGCCATGGCCTTCGTGCTCTTCGTCGGCGTTCTTGTGCTGCTCGTCCGGAACGTCCTCAAGCTCTACGCCGACCAGAGCAGCCGCGTTATGGGCAAGCGTCTTCGCACCCGCATGCTCTGGGGAGCCGTCCTCGTCAGCCTCATCCCCATCGCCTTCATGTTCGCCTTCAGCTACGATCTGATGAACCGCGCCGTCGATCGTTGGTTCTCGCAACCCGTCACCCAGATGCGCGACGATAGCAACCGCATGGCCCTCGAACTCGCGCAATACACCGCCGCGAACGCCCGCGTCGAAGCCGACTCCATCGCCACCAGTCTGCCCGCACTCAAGCTGATGGGCACGAAAGGCCAGAAGGTCGGCACCGCCGGTATCTCCCCCGACACTCTATCCGATATCCTTCAAGTCCTTCGCCATCACGAAGGCACACTGCAAGGTGGTTTCGTCGTTGTCTATCACGATGGCCAGGCCATCGCCGCCTTCCACCTACCCGAGCAGCCCGGAACCACCGCCAGGCTCAAACCCTGGCTCCCCGAGCATTCCGACACCTCCGACGAGAACGACATTGCCCCCAAGCCGGACGTAGCCGACGCTTCAAACGCAGCAACCCTCGAGCTAAGTACCGCCAAAGACGCCGCAATTCTCACTGCGGCCCAACGCAGCGACGAGCCCATGTTCTCGCTCGGTAAGACCGACTACGCCCTCGGCGCCTCGGTCCTCAACACCGGCGGCTCCGTCGTCGTCGGCCTGCCCATGCCTTATGGCATGTCCGACACCATGACCCGCCTCCGCAAGGCAGCCGACGACTACTGGAAGCTCTTCCGCAGCCGGCGCCTCATTCGCAACACCTATATGTGGCTGCTCCTCATGATGACCAGCCTCGCCCTCTTCGCCACAAGCTGGCTTGCCCTCCATCTCTCAAAACAAGTCACCCGCCCCGTCGAAGCCCTTGCCGACGCCATGGAAGCCATAGCCGCCGGCGACTATGCCCACCGCGTCGGCGAAAGCGCCACCGAAGAGCTTGAAGAACTCGTTCGCAGCTTCAACCACATGGCCGCCGACCTTGAAGGCAGCCGCCACGCCGTCGAAGAGTCCACCATCCAGCTAAGCCGCGCCAACGCTGCCCTCGAAGCTCGTCGCGGCGAGCTCGAAACCATGCTCCAGACCATCCCCAACGGCGTCGCTACACTCGACGTCAGCCGCAACGTCGTCCTCGCCAACCGGGCCCTCAGCGAGATGATGGACCCCGGTGGCCAGCGCCCCTTCCTCGGCATGCCCATGGAAGAGGTCTTCCCCGCAGAGGTCACCGAAGCCCTCGACCGCCTTATGAAGCGAAGCCACCGTATGGGCTCCGCGTCAGGCGAGATGGAGATGAGTAAGCCCAACGGAAACGGCACTGGCGTCCTCAACCTCCTCGCCACCGTAGCCCTCCTCGAGACCGGCGAGCGCGTCCACCTCGGCTACGTCGTCGTCCTCGAAAACGCTACCGAACTTCTCCAGGCCCAGAAGCAATCCGCATGGAAAGAGGTCGCCCGCCGCGTCGCTCACGAGATCAAGAATCCCCTCACCCCGATCTCTCTCAGCGCCGAGCAGATCCATCGGCACATCGGCCGCATGGAAGATGTCATGGTCGCCGATGGCACCACGTCGACGTCGATCGCAGTCATCCGCCGCTGCAGCGAGGTCATTACTTCCTCCGTCGAGAGCATGCGCTCGCTCGTCGACCAGTTCGCCGCCCTCGCCGAGTTCCCTACCGCACGCCCTCGCCCCGCCGACCTCAACACCATCGTCGAAAACTCGCTCGCCATGTTCGCCGGACGCCTCCAGAACCTGCGCCTCGTCAAGAAGTTCGATCCTGCCCTGCCCCTCGTGATGGCCGATCCCGAAGCACTCAAGCGAGCCCTCGGCAACCTCATCGACAACGCAGCCGAGGCCATGCAGCAAAGCCTTCTCCGCGAACTGCGCATCACCACCTCGCTGCTCGACAGCGGCATGGTCGAGCTCACCATCGCCGACACCGGCTCCGGCCTCACCGACGAGATGCGCGAACGCCTCTTCCTCCCCTACTTCTCCACCAAGCAGCGCGGCACCGGCCTCGGCCTCGCCATCGCCGGCAAGATCATCCAGGAGCACGAAGGCACCATCCGCGCCGAGAAGAATGTCCCCGCAGGCGCAAAGTTCATCCTCGAACTCCGCACCGCCTCCCTCGCCGACACCACCGAATCACAACCAGCCCTCACCGTTGGGAGCACCCTTTGAATCACGTGCTCATCGTCGACGACGAAGCAGAGATCCGCGAGTCCCTCGAAAACATCCTTCGCGAAGAGGGCTACATCGTGACCAGCGCCGCCACCGCAGGCGAAGCGCTTGAACTCCTCCGCGACGCAGCCTACGACGTAGTCCTCCTGGACATCTGGCTCCCCGACCGCGACGGTCTCGATGCCCTCACCGAGATCCGACAGATGGAGAGTGCGCACGTCCCCGAGGTCGTCATCATCAGCGGCCACGGCACCATCGAGGCCGCCGTCAAAGCCACCAAGCTCGGGGCCTACGACTTCCTCGAGAAGCCTCTCTCACTCGCCCGTACCCTCATCGTGCTCAAGAACGCGATGAAGGCTCGCCAGATGCGCGAAGACAACCAGGAGTTCTCCCGCCAGCTTGCCGTCAAGGGCACCGTCACCGGCAACAGCGTCCCCATGAAGGCCCTCCGCCAGCAGATCAAGCTCATGGCCCCCACCAACGGCCGCGTCCTGATCTACGGTGAAAGCGGTACCGGCAAAGAACTCATCGGTCGCGCCATGCATGCCGAAAGCCTCCGCAAGGATCGCGTCTTCGTCGAACTCAACTGCGCCGCCATCCCCGAGGATTACATCGAAACCGAGCTCTTCGGCTACCGCCATGGCGCAGGTCCCGCCGGTCCCGGCAGCCCCTCCGAGAAGCGCGGCACCTTCGAGCGAGCCGATGGCGGCACCCTCTTCCTCGATGAAGTCGGCGACATGAGCCTCAAGACGCAAGCCAAGGTCCTCCGCGCGCTGGACGAACAACGCTTCCTGCCCGTCGGCGCCAGCAATCCCATCCACGTCGACGTTCGCGTCATCGCCGCCACAAACAAGGACCTTGAAGAAGAGATCGCCCGCGGCAACTTCCGCGAAGACCTCTTCTACCGCCTCAATGTCATCCCCTTCTTCGTCCCACCCCTGCGCGACCGCAAGGAAGACATCCCCCTCCTCGCCAAAGAGTTCCTGCGCGAGTTTGGGCAGCAGTACGGCCGTCCCCGCGTCGAGATCAGCGACGACGCCCTCGCCACCCTCAAGCAGTATCACTGGCCCGGCAACGTCCGCGAGCTCCGCAACCTGGTCGAACGAGTCCTCATCCTCAACCCCAAGGTTCAGCGCATCGAGAAGAAACACCTTCCCGTCCTCGTCTTTCGCGACGCAGGAAAAGCCGCTGGCCGTGGTGAAGAGTTCGCCACCCTCCTCGAAGCACGCGAAGCCTACGAGCGTGATTACATCCTCAAGAAACTCGACGAGTGTCACGGCAACGTAAGCCGCGCCGCCGAAGGCCTGGGCCTGGAGCGCAGCCACCTCTATCGCAAGATGAAAGCTCTTGGCGTAAGCGTGAAAGAGTAACGATCGCCTGCACAAAATACAACGGGCAGAGTCGAAAGACGCTGCCCGTTTCTCTGCCTAGAGGCAGCCCTACAGTCCGCCATGTTTAGAAGCGGATATACGCACCGCCCGAAGGCTGCGTCGTTACCACCCAGCTCTGCGAGGATCCACCCTTGATATCGAAATTAGGAGCACGATAATAAAGGCTGCGTCCCTGAACGCGAAAGCCGAAGTGTGGGTTGCGCGTAGGAATATCCAATCCAGCTTCAAGCAGTCCGGCACCACGCCACTGGTTCTGTCCCTGCGTCGGCATAAAGTCCAGTGCGCCGCCACCAATCCCTACAAAGGGCTGCAGATGGCGGAAGTGCGGATGAAACAGGTACGCTGCGGTCGCTTCATGAACACTATTCGAATCGCCGATTGTTCCCGTCGCTCCACCATTGGTATATGTATAACGCTGCGAATAACGCGTAAAGCCGTAGTTCAACTCCACGCCTGCCCATGCCACTGGATGATCGCGTAGCGTGAACACCAGCCCCGGCGACATCGTTGTATTTTGGTTCACGATTCCATTGCTCGTCAGCGGCGTAGTGAACTGGCCAGTAGCAGCAATGCCGACGTCTGCATTGTGCAGCTTGTAGATCTGTGCATGGCCAACCGCAGAGGCGGCAGCAACAAGGCACACGTTCAGAACGCACTTCATCATCGACGACTTGGACTTCAACATGGGGACCCATCTCCTGAGTAAAAGGGAGGAAATCGACTCATCACGCCGATATCGCGGCCTGACAGTTCAATACCTCGCATTACGGATTACAGCATGACGACATCTTGCCTACTGCGTACGCCTGCTACGTAGAAAGTTTCCGGTGCTGGTTATATTTGTTCCGATCACCGTAGCTTTTTATAGACAGACGCATGAATCAGCCTGTAAGGTTGTCCGTTTTGCCTCACCTTGCATGAGCGCTGCGGCTCTGCGACACTGATTATTGGTATGGTCCTCCACTTCCTCGTCAAAGGCCGCGTGCAGGGTGTCGGGTTCCGATGGTTCGTCCATCGCGAGGCCGCTGAGATAGGCCTGCGTGGCTGGGTCCGCAACACCGCCGATGGACACGTCGAGATCGTCGCCGCAGGCAAGCCGGAAGAATTGAACGACCTGAAGACAGCGCTGCACAAAGGATCCCGCGGAAGCCGCGTCGATCGCGTGCTCGAACATGAACTTGAAGAGAACGAAGGCGCGAACCTCGGCCCGTTCGAAATAGAAGGAGCCTGGTAAATGAGTGCCATCAACTGCGAGCCACTAAAGAGTCTCGTCCGAACCGTCCCCGACTTCCCCAAAGAGGGCATCCTCTTCTACGACATCACCACCCTGCTCAAAGATAAGGCAGGCTTCGCCCAGCTCATCGACGCCTTCGCCGCTTACTACATCGGCAAGGATATCGACCTCGTCCTCGGCATCGAAGCCCGCGGCTTCATCTTCGGACCCGCCCTCGCCTATCGCCTCAACGCAGGCTTCGTCCCCGTCCGCAAGCCCAAGAAGCTCCCCGCCAAGACCGCCCGCGTCTCCTACGATCTCGAGTACGGCACCGACGCCCTCGAAATCCACCTCGACGCCATCGAACCCGGCCAGCGCGTCCTCATCGTCGACGACCTCCTCGCCACCGGCGGCACCATGCAGGCCACCGTCCAGCTCGTCCGCCAGCTAGGCGGAGAGATCGTAGGCCTCGGTTTCGCCATCGAACTCGACTTCCTCAAAGGCCGCGCAAAATTCCAGGAGTACGATGTCCTTAGCCTCCTCCACTACGACGAGTAAGATTGTCGCAAATGACATCTCAGCGTTCGTCTTGCCTGAAACTTATGTTCGCCTTCGCCCTGCCTTTGCTCGCTTCAACAATCGCAGCGCAGCGCCCGCAAGAGTTACGGGAACGTCTGCGTCAGGCGAGTCTCGAAAGCTCTCTCGATCAGGCGGGTCTTAAGCCGTGGCACCTGCTCCTCAGCTTCCAGCTCCTGGATGCTCAGGGACAGTCCATGGAAGCTGGAACAATCGAAGAGTGGTGGGCAAGCCCGAGCCTGCATCGAATCGTCTACACCAGCAAGTCCTACAACAACACGGAACTACTCAAGGAGCAGGGCTTCTACAAAGCATCGCCGGATATTTTTCCGCCCGAAATGATGGAGGCAGTTCAAGCGCAGACAGTACATCCGATGCCCGACTCTGAAGAAGTCGAGGGATCTAAACCTGATCTCCGCAAGCTGGATATGTCAAAGGTTCCCCTTGACTGCATCATGCTCGATCAGCCACTTACAAATCTGGCTTATCCGCCCTTAGGCCTCTTTCCTACGGTCTGTCTGGATCGAGACAAGACCTCTCTTCGCTTGAGAATCGACAGCGGAACAATTGTCGTGACGCATAACACCATCGGTACATTTCAAGGAAAACATGTCGCCACCAATCAAACGATTAGCCTCGATAATCTTCCAGTCATCAAGGCTCACATCGAAAAGCTGAATACTGAAGCGTTGACGTCCTCTGATTTTCAGGCTGCCTCGGAACTCGTCAGGATCGAAGAAACGACTCCTTCAATAGCTGGGAGCGTTATAGCCGGCAACAATCTTAAGAAGGTAACCCCGTTCTATCCCGCCCGGGCAAAGCTCAACCACGTCTCCGGCACAGTCACCTTAGGAGCGTTGATCGGTCGGGACGGGCGTGTTCATCGCCTCAAGATCATCTCCACACCGGATGCAGATTTGGCCATTGCATCGCTTGTGGCCGTTAGGCAGTGGACCTATAAACCCTACGTTCTGAACGGACAGCGCGTCAGCGTCGACACGACGATTAAAGTCAACTTTTCATTTGGACCGGGATAAGTCGATCCTGCATCGTTGAGCATCTTTCTAATATCACTCTTCTCACACGCCACCTCATCAGGAGCCCCATGAAATCCAAAGGTTACGCCGCCCTCACCAAGACCTCCTCCCTCACCCCCTTCGACTTCGAGCGCCGCGAGCCCGGCCCCAAAGACGTCGTCGTCGAGATCCTCTACTCCGGCATCTGCCACTCTGACATCCACCAGGCCCGCGACGAGTGGGGCGGCTCCATCTACCCCATGGTTCCCGGCCACGAGATCGTCGGCAAGGTCACTGCAGTCGGCAATGAAGTCTCCAAGTTCAAAGTCGGCGACCTCGCCGGTGTAGGCGTCACTGTAGAGACCTGTATGGCCTGCGAGAACTGTCTCGCCGGAGCCGAGCCCTACTGCACCAAGGGCATGGTCGGCACCTACAACGCCAAGGACTACGCCGGTAACCCCACCTACGGCGGCTACGCCAACAACATCGTCGCACCCGAGCACTACGTCTACAGCATCTCTCCCAAGCTCAACCTCGCAGCCGTCGCCCCGCTCCTCTGTGCAGGCATCACCACCTGGTCGCCCCTGCGCCATTGGAACGTCGGTCCCAGCAGCAAAGTCGGCGTAGTCGGCCTCGGTGGCCTCGGCCACATGGCCCTCAAGTTCGCCCACTCCCTCGGCGCGCACGTCGTCCAGTTCACCACCTCGGAGAGCAAGGTCGCTGACGCCAAAAAGCTCGGTGCCGATGAGGTCGTCATCACCAAAAATCCAGACGATATGGCGAAGCACGCCGGTTCACTCGACTTCATCGTCGACTGCGTCTCGGCCCCCCACAACCTCAACGACTACCTCAAGCTCCTGCGCCTCAACGGAACCCTCTGCCTTGTCGGTCTCCCCGAGGTCGAACTCCCCATCTCACCCTTCGCCATGGTCACCAACCGCCGTTCTCTGGCGGGTTCCATGATCGGCGGCATGAAAGAAACGCAGGAGATGCTCGACTACTGTGCCGAGCACAACATCGTCTCCGACATCGAACTCACCACAGTCCAGAAGCTCGACGAAGCCTACGAGCGCGTCATCAAGAGCGACGTCAAATATCGCTTCGTCATCGACATGGCAAGCCTAAACGCCTAAACCTGAAGATGCCCCTATCTCCACTCGAGATAGGGGCATCCATAAACCCAGTCACTTTTGACCTCTGCGAAACACCGCGCTCTAAAGCACCATGTGGTCAACCGGCTTCACCGCGCCCTGATTATCCGCTGGCAGCCGTCCCAGCTCCACCTCGGGCTCGATGTTCTCGTTGATCACCGGCAGCGTCGGAAGCTGCATCGTCCCACCAGCCTCCTTCACCACGGCAGCCGCATGGTCCAGAACCTCGTCCACGGTCATCGTGTACATCTCACGCCCATTGTCGTAGCCGGACTCCACCGCCATCTTCAGATAGCGTCCAGCCGTCTGCGCCGCCAGATAGTCCGTAATCACCTTGCCGGTACGCCGCTTCTGCTCGACCCAGGCCACGTTCGGCATCGCGATCCACACCGGGCGTCCGTTGACGGAGAAGCGCACATCGGTCGCATCGGCATGCCGCGTGGCAATGGCCACCACGGTTCCCTTCCACATAATGCGGAGTGATTCATCAGTCCAGCGGTCAGTTACCGTGAAGTCTTCATACATATCCTTTAGCGTATCGGATACACCCCACCCCCGCAACAACCCCTGTAACGATTCCCCGCCCCAACCCACTATCCACACGTAACGGATCGGGTGTATCGTGCTCGCACGCAACGCCAGGCCACGGGCCCCCACCTACAAATCTGAACGAAGCCGGACGCCCTGCTCCTACAAGGAAGCAGCACCGCTCCGCGCCTCTCGCAGACACCTTCGCCTCATCCAGATTGGAGCACCACCATGCCTACCCCTATCGAACTTGTCGGTGGCCTCGCCGCGGCCATCGGCTCCGACTTCCGCCAGTCCCACAACCAGCTCGTCTTCGTCGAGTACGGCGGCAAACTCTCCACCTTCGACCTCTTCCCCAACGCCACCATCGTCTCGCAGGGCACCGTCGTCCTCAAAGGAACCTACCTCTTCGACCTCGATGCCGGCGTAGAATCCGTCACCGGCCCCATCGTCGGCACCACATGGGACCTCTTCTGGGACCAGCAAACCACCGTCATCCGCAGCATGAACCCATACGACGGCGCAAAGATCGTCAACCTCGGCGTCGTTCCCTTCGCCTCCGTCACGGCCAGCAGCCTTCAGTCGCTCACCTATGGCACCACACCGATCCCAGCCAACGCTGATCCAACCAATAAGCTCGTCCCCGGCGATGTCTTCGCCGTCCACACCAACGCCGGCAACTTTGCCAAGGTCCTCGTAGTCGCTTACGGCTACGACCTCCAGATCCAGTGGGTCACCTACAAGCTCGCCCAGGCCTACAACGTCATCGGCACCGGCTACAGCCTTCCCGAAGACATAGAAGTAGCCGCCGATGACACCCACGCCTACGTCCTCGAAGAGTCCGGCGATCTCGTCAAGATCGCCCTCACCTCCGCCAACCGCTCCGCCGCTACCGTCATCGCCACCGGCCTCGTCAACCCGCAGCAACTCGCCCTCGATGAGGCCCACAACAACGCCTACGTCGTCGAGTTCAGCCCCGCGGGCACCGGCAACCTCTACCGCTTCGCCCTCACTCCGTCCTCGCCGAAGCACTCCGTCCTCAACACCCTCCACGGAGCCACCGGGCTCGTCCTCTCCGCCGACCTCCAGTACGCCTACGTCGCCGAGCAGAACGCAGGCGGCACCGTCGGCACCGGCACCATCTCTCGCATCACCCTCGCCGACGGAACCCGCAAGCTCGTCGCCTCCAATCTCATCGCGCCCTTCCATCTCACCTGGGCCGACGCCGGTCAGAGCGCACTCTTCATCGCCGAGCGGGACCCCGCCAACCGCATCTCCCGCATCGACCTCACCGCCACGCCCGCCACATCGACCGTCGTCGTCACTGGCCTCGCCTTCCGGCCGTCAAGCGTAGCCCTCGCCAACCCGAGCCAGCTCCTCGTCTGCTGCAACTCCGACCTCCAGAGCGTAGCCCTTGCACCCTTCCTCGCCAGCGGCCCGCTCCTCATGGGCATCGGCTTCGTCCCCTTCGACAAGGTCCAGCCCACCGGCCTCGCCGACACCACCGTCGATCCGACCTACTTCTACCAGGTCAAGAACGTCCCCTTCGGCGGAACCCTGCCCCTCATGGTCAACCACCAGCTCGCCGCCAACGACGGCGCAGCCTTCTACCGCGTCCTCGTCTACAAGGACGCCGCCCTCACCACCCTCGAACTCATCGACACCGCACCCATCACCGACGAGCACTGGAACGGCACCCAGTACACCGCCGTTACCACCCCCACCACCGTCATCAACGGCAAGCCCGGCTACCTCCCCGTCCACCCCGTCAGCGAGCTCTTCCTCTGGTACAACCCCTCCCTGGGAGCCTTCCTCGACTCCACCGTTCTGCCCAACGGCAAAAACACCATCGTCCTCGAATTCATCACCGCCACCGGCGCAGCCGTAGCCACCACGCCGGCCCTCACCATCCTCGTCGACAACAACCCCTGCGTCGCCGGCATCAGCCAGCCCACCCTCAACGGCAATCCCGCCAACCCCACCTGCGGCATCCTCAAATACACCGGCTTCAACGCCCTTCCCGTCGTCATGGCCTTCACCGGCTCCCACCCCAACAACTTCGCGAACTACTCCTTCACCCTCATCAAGGGAGTAGCTACTCTCACCCCGCCCAGCATCAGCGGCCCCGTCAGCACCCTCGTCTCGCCGATCAGCGAGACGGCGGCAACCCTCCTCGGCAACTGCTCCGTAGCCGGCTTCGCGGAGTACGTCTACGTCGCCGCCACCACCCAGAACGGCTGGGGCAGCCAGACCCAGTACGACGCCTCGGCCGCCATAGCCTTCGTCCTCGCCCCCTAACGCGCCTTCAACAGAACGGGCGAAGGAGATCTCTCCTTCGCCCGCCTACATGTTCACCACATAAAACCCACGCGCCTGCAGCTCCAACAAATTCGTAAGATCCGCATCCTACAGAGCGATGCGCAATGGGCTCAAGATCGCAAGGTACAAGCGCCTCGGCATGGTCGCCCTATACCTCCTCGCGACAGTCCAGTTCGTCTGGTGCTACCTCTGGCAGGTCCGCCCCTACGTCCTCACCAGCGCCTACGAACAAGGCACGGAGCGCATGCCCTTCCAGGGACGCCTCCTCATGATGCCCGTCATGCGCTGGGCGCACAATCAGCAGTGGGTCACCCACATCTCCACCCTCATGCACGCGAACATCTACTGGTTCCCGCGGCCCATGCAGCCCGAGGTCCTCGTCCAGGCCCTCATCGACTTCGCCTGCATCGTCACCGCAGGCCTCGTCGCCACCAGCATTTACAGACGAGCCAGCCGACTTCACCTGCTTACCCCGCTCGTTTACCCGATGGTCCTCGTCCTCTGCGTCACGACCTACATCCTCCACACCATCCAGAACTTCCGCTTCATCTACGACCTGCCCTCACTCGCCTTCTTCTCCATCGCCCTCTGGCTCATCTACTGCCACAAGCCCGTCTGGATCTTTGCCGCCGTCTTCCTCGTCGCTACCCTCAACCGCGAAACCACCCTGCTCCTGCTCCCCATCTACGCCATCTCCGAACTCTTCCACAACCAACGCCGCGATAATCGTCCCGACTGGACTCGCCTCTACTCCGCAAGAGTCCTCGCCGTCGTCATCCCGCTCGCCCTCTACTGGCTCTCCTGGCAGGTAGCCGTCCGCCACATCTTTGCGCACAATCCCTCAGAGTTCTACTCACGTATCCCGCAAAATCTAGGCTTCCTCATCTCCCCGCGCGCGTGGCCGCAGATGCTTGGAGCCTGTGGCTACCTCTTCCCCATCGTCCTCATTCTGCGCCGCCACCTCCGCAGCACCGAACTCCGCGCCTGGCTCTGGGTACTGCCTATCTGGTTCGCCTTCATGTTCGTCTACGGCATTCTCATCGAGACCCGCATCTTTGGCGAACTCATCCCCTACATGGCCTGCGCCGCCATCCTCATCACCGAAGAGTCCATAGCCGAACGCCTCATTCAGCGCACCACCCGACTCCACGCCGAAGAGCCCCACCACCCCGCCTACTCACAAGCAGCCTAAGAGCCACTGCGGATCGTGGCGGAGTCACGCGGATAAGGTGCGATTAGGTACAGCAGTTTGCCTGAGTTGCTCTAATCTGCATGAAGCGTTGCACCTGATCCGCGTTCATCCATGGAAATCCGCGGTAGAGCTTCATCTATACCGGCGTATCCAGATGGAACGCCGTCGTATACCGCTCCACCGGATACCCGCCAGCCTTCCACGCCGCCAGCCCACCCCGCAAAATCCGCACCCGCGTAAAACTCAATGCCAGTGCCTTGTTCACGATCTCCCGCGCCGTCTCGTCATCTGGACACGTGCAGTACACCACCGCATCCACATCCATTGGAATCAACGACGGATTAGCCCGAATGTCCTTAGGCGAAATACGCTCCGACCCCGGAATAATCTCCGAGTAAGCCAGCAGATCAAGCGGTTGCCGCACGTCATACAGCCGGGGCCGCGACTCCCCCGCAAGAATCCCATGAAGCTCCTCCGCCTCGATGGAGTGCTTCGCCAGCAACAAGCGTCCCTGCTCTCGCCGACGCCACCATATCGCGCCATAAACCAGCGCACCCACCACCGCACCAACCACGATCCAGATAAGCATTGTCATCCTCCGGGGTTCACACCATTGGAGCAGCCCTACCCAAAAACGATTCTTCTTCTAATCCCTGGCCCTTATCTTTCTTAGGCCTCTACACTTATCCGCGTTCCTCCGCGACAATCCGCGATAAGCCTCTAGCCTGATCTCGCACACCCACATCCGTGCCTCCACTACACCCCAATCTCCTCGCGAATCGCCCCCGCAATTGCCTCCGCATGCTCCCGCATCAGCCCCTCCGACTCCGCCTCAATCATTACCCGCGCCAGCTTCTCCGTTCCCGAGTAACGGATCACCACCCGCCCCGAATCCTTGAGCGCATCCTCAGCCGCACCAATCGCCGTCACCACCGCAGGCATCGCCTCAAGCGGCAGCTTCTCCCGCACCTTCACATTCACAATCACCTGCGGAAACGTCTTCAGATCTGCCGTCAACGCCCCCAGCGACTTGCCCGAGCGATGAATAATATCCAGCAGCAGCAGCGCCGTCAGTAACCCATCGCCAGTAGTCGACCGACCCGAAAAGATAATGTGCCCCGACTGCTCCCCACCCAGCGCCGCCCCCGTAGCCAGCATCTGCTCCAGCACATACTTGTCCCCCACCGGAGCGCGCAGCATCGCAATCCCGCTGCGCTTCAGCGCCGCCTCCAGCCCCATATTCGACATCGTCGTCGCCACCACCGTAGCCCCCACCAGCAGCCCCCGCTCCTGCAGATCGCGAGCCGCCAGCAGCAGCACCGCATCCCCGTTCACCACCACCCCATGCTCATCCGCAAATAGCGCCCGATCCGCATCGCCGTCGAACGTAATCCCCAGGTCGGCCCTGTGCTTCACCACCTCAGCCGCAACCACAGCCGCATGCAGCGCACCGCACCCTTCATTGATATTCCGTCCATCCGGACTCGCATGCGTAATCACCACCTCGCCGCCAAGCCCCGCAAATAACTGCGGAGCCACCGCCGAGGCCGCCCCATTCGCGCAATCAATCACAATCCTCTTGTTATCCAGCGACAACCCCGGCACAGCCGCCAGCAGAAACCGAACGTACTCCGCCCGATCCCCCTCATTCACTTCGGGTGCCCCATCCTTTACAGCCTCACCGTGAAGGGTGGGATCGAACCCAGCCCCACCCTCGATCCGCCGAAAGATCTCCGCCTCGATCGCCATCTCCGTAGCATCCGGCAGCTTATAGCCATCCGGCCCAAACAGCTTGATCCCGTTATCCTCCCACGGATTATGCGAAGCCGAGATCACCACCCCCACCGCAAACCCATGCGCCGCCGCCAGGTACGCCACCGCAGGCGTCGTTATCACCCCCGCGCTCTCGACCGTAGCCCCGCCAGCCACCAGCCCAGCCGTCAGCATCGCCGCAATGCCTTCGCTCGACTCCCGCGTATCCATCCCCATCACCACGCGCGGCGAGTCCCCCAGGTGATGCGCCAACGCCAAACCCACCGTATAAATCGTCGCCGCATCCAGCGGATACACACCCGAGACACCGCGAATCCCGTCCGTACCAAACAGCTTCTTCATCTCGTAATGTCCTCAACCTTAGCTCTGATGCTTCCCCTACCCAGCCGCGCCCGAATCTCCTGGCCCGCAGCAACCTCGCCCGCATCCCGCAACAACACACCCTCCGCCGAATACACCAGCGCATACCCTCGACTCAACACCGCCACCGGCGAAAGTCCCTGCAGCCGCGCCGTCACTCGCTCCACCCTGCCCAGCCGCGTCGCAATCATCGCCACCTTCACGCGTCCCAAACCCTCATCCGCCCGCTCAAGCCTTCGCCGCGAAGCAGCCAGCCGCACCGTAGGCCCCTGCCGCCGCAGCCGCTCGAGCACTGCGCCAAGACTAGCCTGCCGCCCCCGCATCCGCCGCTCCAAAGCCGTCTCAAGCCGCACCGTAAGCTCATCGATCCGCTGGTCCCGACGGCTCACCGCATCCCGCAGTCGCCGCAGCACAGCCTCCGCCGACAGCCTTCCAAACCTCGCTCGCGCCTGCATCATCTGGAACTGAATCCCCCGCTGCACCCGCCGCTCCAGCCCCAGCACCCGCTCCTCGATCCGATGCTGCGCCGCCGTCACCATCTCCGCCGCAGCCGAGGGCGTCGCCGCCCGCAGGTCCGCCACAAAGTCAGCAATCGTAAAGTCCACCTCGTGCCCAATTGCTGAAACCACCGGCAGCGCCGAAGCCGCAATCACCCGCGCCAGCCCCTCATCGTTGAAACCCGCCAGGTCCTCAATCGACCCGCCGCCCCGCGCAAGAATAATCAGGTCCACCCGCTCCGGGTGTTTATTGAACCACTGAATCCCTGCCGCCACCTCAGCCGCACACCGCGCCCCCTGCATCGCAGCCGGGTAAAGCAGCAGGTTCAGCCGCGCATGCCTCCGCCGCACCACGTGCACAATGTCCTCGATCACCGCGCCCTGCCGCGAGCTCACCACACCAATGCACTTCGGAAACGCAGGCAGCGCTCTCTTCCGCGCCTCCTCAAACAGCCCCTCAGCCTTCAACTTCGCCTTCAGCCGCTTGAACGCCGCCTCCAGCGCACCCGCCCCCCGCAGCTCCATCGTCTCCGCAATCAATTGCAGCTGGCCCCGCGACTCGTATACGGAGATGCGCCCCCGCAGCTCGACCTGGTCGCCATCCTTCGGCCGCACCCCCGAAAGCTGCGCCTCCCGCCGGAACATCACCACCCCAAGCTGCGCCTCACCATCCTTCAGCGTGAAATACAGATGGCCCGAAGCCGCCGGACGACAGTTAGAAATCTCCCCCTCGACCCACACCGCAACATGCTGCCGCTCCAGCTGCAACCGGATCGAAGCCACCAGCGCCCGCACCGTCACCGGCTGTCGCTCCACCACCGCAGCCTTGATCGGAGACGCAGGCACCGCAACCTCACGCGGAGTCACAGCAGGCGCAGCTGGCACCACCGGCACCTGCACCGGCGGTCCAAACAAATCAGCCTGTTTCGCACGTGGCCGCTTGCTGCTGAAGTACAAGCTGGCAAACGTATCCGGAGTCTTGTCGCCTTCCGCCATATCGCTTCGAGTCTATCGCAGCGAGCGGCTCAAACCATCAGCAGGGTCAGCTGGCAAGCAATGCCCCAGCCTGGCGCAGCAGTTCCGCAGGCTGGCACGGCTTCGTCAGAATATTCGCTGGTCGGCTCATCATTTGGCTCTGCTCCCGCACCCGCTTCAGGTTGGAGTAGTTCCCTGTCAGCACCAGGATCCGGCAATCCGGCAGCTCCAGGCTGACCTGCTGCATCAGCTCCGTGCCATCCCGTCCCGGCATACTGATATCGCACAGCAGCAGCTCCGGCTTGAAGCTCCGCGCCGCCACAATACCATCCTCTGCCGAATACACAGCCCTCGCCTCAAACCCATGCTTGTTGAAGATCAGCGTAAGGGTATCCGCGACAAGCCTCTCGTCGTCCACCACAAGAATGCGCTGCATAAATAGCTCCTCAAATCACACATGCTTCAGTAGAAAAGGGCAGGTAGGATCGAAACGAATCAGGGCAGCAGGCACTTCTTTGTAGATCGTAACCCGGGCCCGTTCAACTAAGAAATCTAATATCCTTATAAAAACTCATCTCCCGGGCCGCTGTCAGTGACGCAGAGCACATTGCGAACAATTTTTTCAGCATGTTCACGCCACGCCATCACGGCGCACTTTGCTGCAGCCTATCGCAAATAACCCTGCTTCCTACCGTT
Source organism: Granulicella arctica (assembly GCF_025685605.1). NCBI lineage: Bacteria > Pseudomonadati > Acidobacteriota > Terriglobia > Terriglobales > Acidobacteriaceae > Granulicella > Granulicella arctica. The sequence continues at coordinate 3,115,113 of NZ_JAGTUT010000001.1, read as the reverse complement.
TGATAAGGTAAACCAGCAGCCCACCACCTGCCCCGGAGTTGCCGTGCACTCTCTCGCCATGATCTTCGGCATCCTGCTCGTCCTCGGCGTCGTGCTCGACGCCTTCCAGACCATCATCCTCCCGCGTCGCCCCGCAGGCCGCTTTCGCATCACCAGCCTCTTCTACATCGTTACCTGGACCCCATGGGCCGCCCTCGCCCGCCGCATCTCCGACGACAAACAGCGGGAGCAGTTCTACTCCATCTACGGTCCGCTCTCCCTTCTGCTCCTCCTCGTCGTCTGGGCCTTCCTCCTCATCAACGGCTTTGCTTTCATCTACTTCGCCCTCGGCTCCCCCTTCAACGACGCCATGATGACCCAGTTCCGTGGCATGCGCTTTGAGATATGGACCGACCTCTACGTCTCCGGCACCACCCTCTTCACCCTCGGTCTCGGCGACGTCGTCCCCCGCCTCCCCGTCGCTCGCGCCGTCATCATCTTCGAGTCGGGAGTAGGCCTCGGCCTCGTCGCCCTCGTCGTCGGCTACCTCCCCGTCCTCTACGGAGCCTTCTCCCACCGCGAGGTCTCCGTAGCCCTCCTCGACGCCCGCGCCGGCTCACCCCCCACCGCCGCCGAACTCCTCTCCCGCCACGGCTTCGACGGCGGCGACGAAGCCCTCGTCATCCTCCTCGCCGAGTGGGAGCGATGGGCCGCCGAACTCCTCGAATCCCACGTCTCCTACCCCATCCTTTGCTACTACCGCTCCCAGCACGACAACCAGTCCTGGCTCTCCGCCCTCGTCGCCATCCTCGACGCCTGCGCCCTCCTCATCGCCTCCCAGCTCCCCGACGCCGCCCACCGCGTCCCCACCCGTCAGGCCCAACTCACCTTCGCCATGGCCCGCCACGCCATCGTCGACCTCGGCCACATCTTCAAGCTCGACCCCAAAATCAAGCTCCTCGCGGCCACCCCGCAGGACCGCCTCGCCCCCAACGACTTTCGCCGCCTCTGCGCCGCCCTCCGCCCCACCGAGATCCAGCTCTGCGGCGACCCCGACTCAGCCGACCGACTCAGCCAGCTCCGCGCCATGTACGAGCCCAACGCCCAGGCACTCGGCCACTATCTCGGCCTCAACATGCCCCTCTGGATCACCGAGCCCCGCAAGACCGACCAGTGGCGCCGCGTAGCCAACCTCCGCTCCACCCCCCACCAGCCCAACGCGACCCAAAGCCACATCAGCAGCAACTCCACCGCAGCCACCCTCCACCCCGGCGACCACGACCACTAAACAACCCACAAACCTGTCCTCCTGAGCGAAGTCGAAGGACCTGCGGTTGCCCTTGCCCTTGCCGTTCTGGTTGTCATTCCCGAAGGGAACCTGCGTCTCCTCCCCCACCCCACCACAAATCCCGTCACCCGAGCGAGCATCTCGCGATTCGCCGTGACCCGCACACCGGTGGGAGCGCAGGCTTTAGTCCTGCAAATACTTCCCAAACGATAGGGGGCTCTAGCCCCGGCCGCCATCACCCATCTAAACCTGATCGCTCTCATCCAAACGAATCCGCCTCATCCCACCGATCCGCGCTAACCCTCTCCCACACCAAACCTACCAACCCGTTTGAGAAACAGATCCAGCGTCCCGCCCTGCAGCACCACCGAGAACACCACTACAAGATAAGTCGTACCAAGGATCCACGTATGACTCTGCAAATCCGGCACCGAAAGTGCCAGCGCAATCGACAGACCACCCCGCAGCCCGCCCCAGCTCAAGGTGAGCAGTGAAGATTTATGCCCACGCTGCAGCATCCGCACCAGCCCAAGCACCAGCAGCACCACAAGAACGCGCACCACAATCACAGACACAATCGCCAGTCCCCCCGACTCAAACGTCCGTCGCGTAAACGGGATCACCAGCACCTCAAAGCCCAGCAGCACGAACAGCACCGCGTTCTGCACCTCATCAACCACCCTCCAGAATCGGTCCAGCGACTCATGGGCGATCTCGGCATGCGCATGGTTCATGTTGAACCGGCGAAGCGCCAGCCCGGCAGCCACAGCCTCCAGCGGAGCCGACAGCCGCAGCGTCTCCGCCAGCGCATAACCTCCCAGAGCCAGCGAAAGCGTAAGCAGGATCTCAATCTGGTACGCCTCAACCCGCCGCATCAGCTCAGAGGCGATCCACGCCAGCGCAACGCCCAGCAATAGCCCTCCACCAGACTTCACCAGTAGCAGCACACCGATATGCCCAACCGAAGGAGCCGCGCCCCGCGAAGCCTCCAGCACCGCAAGAAACAGCACCGCTCCAATGCCATCATTGAACAACGATTCTCCAGCAAGCTGCGCCTGGATATTCTTCGGCACGCCCACCCGATGCAGCATCTCCAGCACCGCCACCGGATCAGTAGGCGAGATCAGCGCCCCGAAGAAAAGACATTCGATCCACGGAGCCGCAATCCCAAAAAGCGGCAGCGTCCAATGCATCACAAAGGCTATCGCCGCCGTGGAGAGAAGCGTTCCAATCACCGAAAGCAGGCCGACCGAAAGCTTCTCCCGGGACAGGTACACAAGGTCCAGCAGGAACGCCCCCGCAAACAGCAGCAGCCCCAGCAGCCCATGCAGAATCAGGTCCTCGAACCGAATCCGCCCCACCAGCGTCACTGCCCATGCATGCACGCCCGGAAACGTGTTCTCTAACCCGATCATCATCACGGACGAGATCACGGTAAGCAGCATCGTGCCAATCGTGATCGGAAGCCGGCACACCCGAACGCTCAGCCAGCCAAACAAGGCTGCCGCGGTCACGATAATACTGATCAGTGCAAGCGTCGTCATAGCTACAACCCGAGCCTACCCGATTCCAACCCATCGAGAGCTGTTCGTTCGAAACGCATCCATGACAAGCAAAAGACACCTTCCACCAGCGGCGGTTGGTATCCTTTGCAAGGATCGAGCAACTTTAAAGGGCTGGTCCAGTACCTAAAAGGCGGTTTTTTGACGAAACAGGAAGTTGAAATCGACATGCAACAAACGACCAATAACAACGAAGCCAAGTGGCTCACGGCAAGACCCGGCGAGCGTTTCTGTGTTCGCGTCCCTGCAGCATCGACCGACGGAGCGTATTCAGTCGTTGAGATCGTAGCCGATCCCGGCGACAGCACGCCCTTGCATGTTCATGAGCGGGAAGACGAGTACCTCCTCGTCCTCGAAGGCTCTGCCCGAGTCGTCCTCGGCGAAACAACTCTCGAGGCTACAGCAGGTCAAACCGTAGAGATGAAGCGCGGCATCCCGCACGCCTGGGGCAATGCAAGCGACAAGCCGGTCCGGCTCCTGTTCACCGCCACGCCCGGCGGCTGCGAAGAGGCCTTGGTCATCATCGCGAAAGGTGGCGACATCGACTTCGCTGCCTTGACGGCCCGCTTCCATGTCACCCCCCTCGGCCCTCCCATCCTCAGATAACTCACCCTCTCAAGGTGCAGCAACTATCTTCTGCGTCGGATCCGTTCGGCGGCCGGCGCAGGAGCCTGCTGATAGTCCAGCAACATGCGCCGACACCTCATCGTGAAGCCACTCATCCCAGCGTTTCCCTCAAAGCCGCACACGACCTTGGTCACGGACTGGCACGCAAGCGGGCTCTCCAGAAGGCAACCGTAGCCCCCTGCTCAGGCACTCTCAGAAGACCACGGGTCATACTCCCCCACCGACCATATCTGCCCCTCAGGGTCACGGACGATGAAGGATTTTCCTCCCTAGCTCTTGGTCTCCATCTCCTGCAGTATCTCGGCTCCGGCTCCCTTTGCCGAGACCCACGCCGGACCACAATCCGCCACGATCAGGTAGACAGAAGCCGTTACCGCGCCAACCGAGTGCGGCTGCACAAACCAGTGGGCCGTTTGTTCGTTGCGTCCCGCAGTCCCGATCATGACCATGCCGTTGCCAAACGCGAGTTCTGCATGCTCGACGATGCCCGCCGTGTTGCGATAAACCACCTTCTCCGTAAACCCGAGCGCAGTCTTAAGCCATTCGATCGCTCGATCAGGATCGGTATACCGAATGGCCGGAATTGTAGTAACTCGAATATCGCTAGTGCTTTTCATAGGTCCACCTTCGATAACGGACGTTTCCAGGTCTCGCACAAATCGGAAGTTTGGCCGGGGCGAGAACCCGGCCGACGTTCATCGTAGATCTGAGCAACTTCGTGGCACAACAGTGTAATGCGCGACACTTGGAAATCGTCGGCGAAATCTGTCATTCCGAACGACCCAGCATTCGCCCATATTCATTGGCCTTTCCGCCCCTGAAAAGAATGAACCTCCAAAAACACCAGCAAAAAGCGTGTCAAGCCCCAGACCTCCTAACCCCTTTAGAATGTAGCCAACAAAGTTGGCAGGGAGATACCCCCCAACCTGCTATTCTGTTAATAGAGGTAAAAAGCAAAAGGCCCGGCCACCAGCCGGGCCTTTTTGCGTGCCCCAAAACATGCACCCCAGCCACGTACCGACAGGTACCCCACCAAGTCCTTTCGTTTGAACACTTTCGTACTCAGGTACGGGGGGATAGGAGTACCACATGAGTCTGCCCGAAGCCCGCACCCACCGCTGCCGCCACCTCTTCACCCAGGGCCACCAGTGCGGCAGCCCCAGCCTCCGCGAAGAGAACTTCTGCTACTACCACCACACCAGCCGCATCCCCGCCCCGCGCCCACCCCGCCGCACCCCCTGCGAGACCGAAGACTTCCACCTCGACATCCCCGAGGACCGCCCCGCCCTCCGCCGCGCCCTCGGCGAAGTCCTCCGCCGCCTCGCCGCCGGCCGCATCGACACCAAAACCGCAGGACTCCTCCTCTACGGCCTCCAGGTCGTCGGCTCCAACCTGCCCCCCGACCCCGAACCGCTCACCACCCCCGACCTCACCAAGACTCCCGTCCAGCACGTCGTCATGGACCCCGTCCACGGCCCCCTCGCCCCCGCCGAAGACCCCGAAGCACCCCTCGAACCAGGCCAGGCACGCACCTCCCCCGCCCGCTTCCGCCACACCCAGGACCTCGCCCTCCAGCAGGAACAACACGACCAATACGACAAAGCCACCGCAGAAATCGACGCCAGAGCCGCCAGAAAACGAACCTCCGTCAACCACAACCCCTACGAACTCAACCGACTCCTCACCCTCTGCCCACCCAACATCGAACCCGACTACGAATCACACGGCTGAACGCAGAAAAGCGCCCCCGAAGGAGCGCTCTCTATCTGAAAATCGAAAGGAAAACTACTGCTGCTGAGCCCCCGGACCAGCAGGCGCCGTTGGATTAAGCTTCTGAGCCGCGATCAGCCCTGCTGCGCCTTTAGCGTCCTTATCCTTCAACTCTGCGTAGATCTTCTTCGCCTGATCGACCTTGCCTTCAGACGTGTAAAGATCAGCAAGCTGCAGCTTCGCAAGTCCGGCAGGAACCGTCGTTGTCGGCTTCGCGGCAAGCTGGTTATAGATCTCGATTGCCTGCGGATCACGGTTCGATCCACGGTAAAGCTGAGCCAGCGAGAGCTTCGCCAACGCGCCGAGATCGCTGTTCCAGCCGCTCGCAACCGACTTCAACGCATCTTCAGCAGGTCCATTCTGCCCCTGCTCAATGTACGTCAAGCCGCCAAAATACCGGCAAACCTTACCATCGGGCGTCATGTTGTACTGGTTCGCGCAAGCCATAAAGAGGTCGTTTGCAGCCTTCGCGCGATCCGGAACCGAAGCGAAGGTCTTCACGCCGGGGGGAACCTGCTGCCCAGGAGCCGCAATTGGCGTCTGATACGCCTGCATCGCCGAACCAAACGCCACCGAAGCAGCATTCGAACGCTTGTTGTAGAACACGCCGGCAAGCACGATGATCACAATCACCAGCAGTAGCAACGAAACCGTCACAATAACGGACTTGCGGTTTTCGCTCGCCCATTCCAGGCCATGCGAGGTAGTCGTGACGAACGCGTCGTTCTGCTTCAAAGCTGCTTTAGTCTGCTGATCCACGGTGGCTGAGTCTTCCTTCGATGCGCTTCAAAGATTCGCGTGGGCTTTGCCGCACGGAGTTTGGCGAGCAGTGCTCGCGCAAGCTATAAGTCTACCAGTCTCGCCCGCCTCAATGTCAGATCAGGACAGAATCCGCACAGAGTTCAAACCCTCGAAACGTCGCACGCAGCCCCTGAGGACCCTCAAGCATCAACCCGATCCGCAACCCGCGATCCCACGCCGGAAGATCCGACGCATCGTAAGGATCGCCCGCAACTTGCCACATTTCGCCATCAACCGAAAAATAAAACTGCAGATGATGCTCCGCACCAAAGCTCGTCGAACGGAGATAAATCGCTCGACCAACCGGAGCCGCAATCTGCCACAGAACAGCCTGCGTTGCACCACGTCGCTGCCAAAGCGTAAGCCGATCTCCCCGAACACCAAGCCCAATGGTGTTAAACGGATCGCCCACGATCGCAAGACCGGACCACAGCCGCGAGTCGGAATCAACAGCCAGATCCAGCGCAACCGAAGCCCGATAGTGCAGTCCAGCAGGTCGCGGAACAGCAATCATCGCCGACTCAACAGGACCAGCACCAAGCGGCGAATGCAGCGGAATGCCAAGCGTAAGCGAACCACCATCTAGCACCAGATCAGGATTGGTGTTCACCGGCCACTGCCACGACGAGCCAAGCATCGGTGATTCAAAATCATCCACAAAGTCGATAGGAGAAACCTTCACAGGCTCGCCCGGACCAGTTCCAGCGTTCACGCTCGGCCAGCCAGGTTTACCGTCGCTCTCAGGCTCTGACCACGTAATCGCGTCAAGTACCGCTTCACGGCCAACATAGATCGTGCTCGCAGCTGGATACGCGTGATACAGCAGGTAATCCTGCGCAGCTTTGCCATCGCGACCCTGCGCATGCACAGCAGTTCCGTGTCCTGGACAACGCCACTTATCGTTCGCCGCAATCAGCGGATTCCCGGGAAACTTCTCCCACGGTCCAAGCAGGCGATCAGTGCGCGCAACACCCTCTGCGTATTTGCACTCCTTGCCGCAACAGGAATTGCCCGCATAGAACATGTAGAAACGACCATCGTGGCGCAGAATATAGGGCCCTTCAACAACTCCCTCTTCCCACGGCTGATCGTTGACGATCAACTTGGTCTTCTCGCCCACAAGGTGCAAGAAGTCCTCTGAAAGCTGCTGAGCCCAGATCGGCGTGGGACGATTCTGCGAGTTGCCATCCTCTTTCCAGATCAGGAATGGCTTGCCATGCTCATCCCGCGCAAAGCACGGATCGATCGAGCCATCCTGCTCACAGACCATCGGTCCATGATCGACATAAGGACCAGCAAGCGTCGGCGCAGTAGCCATCGCAATGCAAAGCGGACCACCACGCTTCTTCGCCACATACCAGACGAAGCATCGACCGCTGACCTCATCGTGCACCAGCTCAGGAGCCCAGAAAGCCCCTTCAGCCCAGGCTGGCTGTTGTGGAAAGATTGAGCCCGAAGGCGTCCAATCCACAAGGTCGGTGGAACGGAAGAGTGGAAATTGCGGCGACCATTCGCCCGAGGTCGCCGAAGCCCAGAACGTATCACCAACCTGCACAATGGTTGGATCAGGATGATCGCCCGGAACGACCGGATTCGACCAGCCGCGAAGGCGGTTCGGCACGACGGGATTGAGTGAAAGCTTTATCTTTGCAGAGCGCACACAGATTCGATGCCGTTAGCTCCACAGAGCTTACTTAATATCTCGCCAGTTCGCTCCGACACCAACATCGGCAACAATCGGGATCGAAAATTCAGCCACATGCTCCATCTCCTGCTTCACGAGTGTCTCCATCGCGGAGACCTCGTCTGGCACAACATCGAAAAGCAGTTCATCATGCACCTGCAGGGTCATGCGCGAGCGCATCTTCAGCCGCGTCATCTCGCTGTCGAGCTTGATCATCGCCAGCTTGATCAGATCCGCAGCCGTTCCCTGCAGCGGCGTGTTCACCGCAGTCCGCTCAGCGAATCCACGCATGTTCGGGTTGCGCGAGCCTATATCCGGAATCGGCCGAACGCGGCCAAAGTAGGTCTTCACAGCCTGTTCGCGACGAACCGTCTCAAGCGTCTGATCGATGAAGCCGCGAACGCCCTTGTAGCGGTCGAAGTAGGTCTCGATATATGTCTTCGCAACCTTCTGATCGATGTTCAACTGCGCCGCAAGACCGAACGGACTGATGCCATAAACGATACCAAAGTTGACCGCCTTCGCCCGAGCGCGCGTCTCCTTATCCATCGTCTCCGGATCGACGCCGAAGACCTCCGCAGCGGTCAGCGTATGAATGTCTTTGCCGGTCCGATACGCATCCAGCAGCAACGGATCCTGCGAGAAGTGCGCCATCAGCCGCAGTTCAATCTGCGAATAGTCAGCCGACATTAGCACGTTGCCAGGAGCAGCGATAAACGCCGCACGAATCTCACGCCCGATCGCCGTGCGGATCGGAATATTCTGCAGATTCGGGTTCGTGCTCGAGAGTCGTCCAGTCGCCGTTCCAACCTGGTTGAAGGTCGTGTGGATTCGACCCTCTGCATCCGCAAGCTGCGGCAGCGCGTCGAGGTAGGTCGACTTGAGCTTCTGCAACTGCCGATGCTCAATTACCAGCGCCGCAATCGGATGCACAAGAGCAAGCTCTTCAAGAACATCCTGCGCTGTAGAGACAACCTTGCCTTTGCCGTACTTCATCGGCTTCGGCAGATCCATCCGGTTGAACAGCACATCGCCAAGCTGCTTCGGGGAGTTGATGTTGAAGCGATGTCCAGAGTCCGCGTAGATGCGCTCAGCGAGCGTATCGACACCAACCGCAAGCCGCGATGACATGGTGCGCAGAAAACCCGGATCGACGCAGACACCGGCCTGTTCCATACGTAGCAACACCGGAACAAGCGGCTTGTCGATCGTGTCGTAGACCTTCCACAGCGGCGACTGCGCAGCATCCTCAACATGAGCGGTCACAGGAGTTGCGAACAGCATCTCCGTCGTCATCGCCCCACCAAGCGTTGGCTCGTCCTTGGGAATATGGTGCTCGAACGTTCCCGCCTCGCCAATCTGCGTTCCCAGCGCAGAGGCAAGCCGAATAATCGCCGCAGCAGCTTCAGGCAAGCGCTTCGGATCGTTCGGATTGTCTTTGGTCGGCTGATGCACAAGCGCTCGGCTCGTCGTGCGAGCAGCAATGTCAGGCAACGTATGCGAGCCGTGCGTCGGATTGACGAGGTAGCTCAACAGCATCACGTCATCGCGAACTCCGGCAAGCTTTACGTCATGCGGAGCAAGCGCTCGCAGCACAGCCTTGAGGTCGTGAACATCCTTCGGCAGCGTCGGATCGGCCAGCGCTTCCTTCACTCCAGGAGCGTCGAGCGTAACCTGGATAGCTGCATGATCCGTGATCGCAAGGCCAAAGTTGCAGGCTACATCGTGCGTTGGCGCCGTAATCGAGACAAGCGGGAGAAGCGGCTCAGGAGCGCCGAAAAGATTCATATTCTCAGCAGGAGGTGGTTCAGGCTCAGGCGCTTCAGAATCAGCCTCAGCGGCGATCTCCTCCGCAATTGCGCGAGCATCTTCAAAGATTGCCACAGCCAGACCACGAGGCTGTTCCGTCTCAGGATCGATGCTGCGAGCGTCAGCCAGGAGAGCGGCAATCTCGGCATCCGAAGGCTTGAGGTTGTAGCTGATGACAGCATTATCGACATCCGGCGGAAGGTCCTTCAGCAGCGTGGTGAACTCAAGCTCCGAGAAAAGTTGTCGACATGCGGCATTGTCAACTGGTTGCGTCTTCATCGCGTCAAGCGAGTACTCGATCGGCACGCTCGTGTGGATCGTTACAAGCTCCTTAGACAGCAGGATGTTGTCGCGGTTGTTCTGGAGCGACTCGCGATACGTCTTCTTCTTCACCTCGTCAGCACGGTCGAGCGCAGCCTCAACGGTCCCGAACTGGAGGATAAGTTCGACCGAACCTTTGTCGCCGATTCCAGGAGCTCCAGGAATGTTATCGATCGAGTCGCCGCGCAGAGCCATTACGTCAATCACGCGCTCCGGCGGAACGCCAAGCGCAGCCTCAACGCCCGCAGCATCAAGGATCAGGTTGTCCTTCGTAGGATTCAGGATAGACACGTCCGCGTTGACAAGCTGCATCATGTCCTTGTCGGACGAGACGACGTAGACCTTGTGGCCAAGCGCAGCCAGCTTGCAGCTCAGCGTTCCAATCACGTCGTCCGCTTCGAACCCCTCGTAGTAGAGGATCGGGATGCGAAAGGCCTCAAGAGCCCGACGGATGTAAGGCTGCTGCTGGATCAGGTCAGGCGGAGTCTCGGCGCGGTTAGCCTTGTAGCCACCGTATTCGATGGTCTCGAAGGCCTGCGTCTTGATATTGAACTTCTGCACATCCTTCATCTGCGTAGCGAGTTCATTGCGATGAACTGGCGCGCCGACGTCGTAGATGGCTGCGAGATACTGCGGCGCAAAGTCCTTCCGCAGCTTGTTGATCATATTGACGAAGACGTAGGTCGCAGCCGTCGGAATGCCAGTGCGCGTGGACATCGGACGCTGTCGCTGCATCGCGTGGTACGCGCGGAAGATGAAGGCCATCGAGTCGAGCAGGTAGATGGGAGGCTTTTCGGTCGTGTTCTTGGTAGCGGCCATGTTGATTTGATGGTACTCGGTGGCGGGAAGTCACACTGACTAAAGGATGAGCATGCAGTCGCCGTAGCTAAAGAATCGATACCGCTCCTCGACCGCATGTGCATAAGCGGCGAGCACGTTCTCCCGTCCCGCAAACGCGCTGACGAGCATTAGAAGGGTCGATTTGGGTAGGTGGAAGTTGGTGAGAAGACCGCTGATGATCCTGAAGTTATGACCTGGCCGGATAAAGATCTCCGTGGTCCCTGCGAGTGGGCTGCGAAAGAGCGAGGTGACACTTCCGTTTGAGGGCCCGAAAAGGAATTGAGGCGTTGTGATCGCCTCAAGGGTGCGAGCAACCGTCGTGCCGACAGCAATGATGCGACCTCCGCTCTCATAGGTTGCGCGAATTGCATCGGCGGTCGACTGCGAAACCGAGTATCGCTCGCCGTGCAGGCTGATCTGCGCAAGGAAGTCGACGCGGACAGGCTGGAAGGTGCCCAGGCCTACATGAAGAGTCACCTTCTCGACCTGCACTCCTTTCGCCTTCAGCCGATCGATCATCTCAGGAGTAAAGTGCAGGCCGGCCGTTGGTGCCGCAGCGGAGCCAGGCGTGTCGGCGAATACGGTCTGATACCGATGACGGTCCTCCGCAGTATCGCCCCGGTGGATGTAAGGCGGAAGCGGCATGTGGCCGATACGGTCGAGGACGCCCCAGAAATCCGCTGTCGGGGCAAAGCGCAGCGTCCGCTCGCCATACTCCGAGACCATGATGACCTGAGCTTCAAGCAGCGGTGTCGTCTCGCCGGGTGCACAGAAGAACAACTTCTCGCCAACGACGACCTTGCGTGCGGGGCGAACGAGCGCCGTCCATTGATCGGCCGTGACCTGGCGGACCAGCAAAACCTCGATCTGGCCGGTTGGGTCGGGAGAGTTAGCCTGAGTCTTAAGACCGCCACGGGTTGCAAAGAGCCGTCCGGGAATGACCCGGCTATCGTTGAGAATTACGAGATCGCCCGCTCGCAGATAGTCAGGCAGATTGGTGAAGTGATCATCCGTACAAACACCACTCGACCGATCCATCGCGAGCATACGGCTTGAGCCGCGAACCCCCGGCGGCGCCTGGGCGATAAGCTCTTCCGGCAGGTCGAAGTCGTAGTCTGAGACGAGCTCCGCAGGTGCCTGAGTAGACATCTCGCCGAAACCGGGGAATTCAGGAATATTGGGCATCAATCGACCACGCTTTCAGTAAAGTTTGGACCTGCCATTGCAACGGCCTGCTCGAGTGCAGCCTGAACAGAACCCTCGGTAACCTCTGTCGCCGGAATGTGGGCAGGCCAGGTAATAACAACACGAGAGAACGGCTTGGGAATGAGAAAGCGATCCCAGGAGCGCAGCTCCCAAGCCCGAACCGGCAACACGTAGAAGGTCCCGACCCAGGCCCCGACAAGCTGGGCCAGCTGGGCAGTTCCGGGCTTGGCCACGAAGACCGGTCCGCGTGGCCCGTCCGCTGTGATAGCGCAGCGATGACCGTCCTGATAGGCCCGTTCCATCTGACGAAGACCCGTAGGTCCACCTCGATTGCTGGAGCCACGAACGGCTGTGAATCCGAGGAGTTCTACCGTGCGAGCGATGAGTTCCCCGTCGAAGCTGCGGCTGATGAGGATCGCAATATCTAGACCGCGGAAGCGATGGGCGCAAGCCAGTAGGGATCGATGCCAGAAAGCAAAGACGAACGGTCCGGGAATCGCGTAGCCCGGAGTGACACCCGCTTCGGTACGATCTTCATACCTGAGGGTCATGCCAAGCAGTCGAATCAGTAGCGCCGTGATACGCGGTACGACCGCGAGAACAATCCGCTGTTTAACGGTAAAGGCCACGAGTATGAGTCTACCCGTGGCCGCAACTCCAGGAGTTGGTGGAGCTTATGTCAGGCTTACTTGATGATGAGCCAACGCGGCGCGCACCTTTTCAACATGCGTTCCGTGAACCCGAATAGCCTCGTGAAGGAGTTGTCCTGTAACACCGAACTCCTTCGCCCAGTAGGCAATATCCGAAGCGAGCTTGGGATTGATCTCGTTGGGATCGTGCGGTCCGTGGGGGTCATGCTCTACCTGGTGTTCAATCTTGCTTGTGAGATCACTCATGCCGTACTCCTTATGTGTCTTGTAAGACGGATGAGAACGGCGGAGCAAGGGATGCCTTAGCTGTACTTCAGCCAACGAATGATCTCAGGCAGGCTGGGCTTCTTCCCGTACATCAAGATGCCGACGCGGTAGATGCGGCTCGCAATCCAAAGGATGCCGTAGATGGTGACAATCATCAGGGCGATCGACGAAGCGATTTGGACGCCGGAGGGATGCCCCATCGAGATTCGCAGATACATGATCAGCGGCGTGCAGAAAGGAATAAATGAAAGCACCGTCGCGGCTGCGCCATCAGGGTTCGGAATAACTACGCTGAGCGAAAACATGCAAAGGGCAAGTGGCATGACGAGGAACATGTTGAGCTGTTGAAGTTCCTGCTCAGAGTTGGTCATCGCTCCGAGTGCAGCGGCAATCGACGAGTAGAGCAGGTAGCCAAGCAGGAAGAAGACGATGAAAAAACCGATCTGCATGGCGCTGAGAGGCACATGAACGTCTGAGCCGGTGAAGTGAGCGACAAGCGATGTGCTTGTAAGAATGATCGCGGTCAGTAGCCAGATACCGACCTGCGTCAGTCCAACCGAGCCAACGCCGATGACCTTGCCGGCCATCATCTCCTCGGGACGGATCGTAGCAAGCAACACCTCGAAGACACGTGAGGTTTTTTCTTCGATGATCGAGCGCGCCACGTTCATCCCGTACAGCATGATGACAAAGTACATCAGGAAAAAGAGCGCATAGGCGCTGAAGAACGCAGTTTCAGAATCATCGTTCTTACCTGCCTGCGAGTTGTCGAGATCGACCGGTTGCATCAGGGCATCAACATCGGAGGCAACCATACCCTGGTGGGTCAGGCTCTCGCGGGTGAGTACGGTGCGGAGCGCGGTCGAAATGGTTCCCTTGGTAACGATGTCGGCTTTGGATTTTGGAGTCCAGGCGAACGAAGGACGAGCCCCACTGTTGGCTCCGGGCGTGATCCAGAGATAGCCGTCGAGTTGCTTATCCGCCAACTCGCCATCGAGGACGTGACGCGTGTCAGCCGCTGGTGGAGAGATGATATCAACGACCATCTTGCTGTGCTTGCCATGCTCGAGTTCCGCCTGCAGATCTTCGGCGACCTGGATGTCCTTCGAGACGATAGCAATGTGCGAATTCGACTGTGATTTGCCACCAAGATAGGCGCTGCCGAAGATGCCGCCCCCCATAAGCAGCGGGATCAGGATGGTCATGACGAGGAAGCTCTTGGTACGGATACGCTCAAGGTATTCGCGTTGGGCGATCAGCCACACATTATGCATCGACGTTTCCTCCTGCGGCGTTGGCGATATTTTCCGCGCCAACCTTTTCGATGAAGATCTCTTCGAGTGTCGGTTCAGTGACCTCGAAACGGGAGATGCGTGTGCCACGAGCGATCGCCTCGGCGAGGAGAGGCTGGGCGTCCGGATCTCCGCTGACCGCTGGTCGCAGCTTTATCTCAGCGCGGCCGCTGTAGTCCTTGTACTCCTCGATCGAAGGGTGCTGAAGGAACGAGGCATCGCCGCTGAAGTTGATCTGAACACGGTTCCGCGGGTAGCTTGCTTTGATGTCGCGCATGGAACCGGAGAGGACGAGGTGGCTACGATGGATGATGGCGATGGCGTCGCACATCTTCTCCACCTGATCCATCCGATGAGTCGAGAAGAGGATGGTCTTGCCTGATTTGCGAAGGTCGATCAGGGTGTCGATCAGCAGAGTCGCGTTGACGGGGTCAAGGCCGCTGAAGGGCTCATCCATGATGATCAGTTCCGGGTCATGGAGAAGGGTCGAGATGAACTGGATCTTCTGCTGCATGCCCTTTGACAACTCTTCCGTCTTCTTCGGGATAGCCTCGGTAATCTGAAGGCGCTCGCACCAGGCGTGGGCGCGCTTGCTGGCAACGGTGGCATCGAGACCGTGGAGTTGACCAAGAAAGATGAGCTGGTCCATGACTTTCATCTTCTTGTAGAGGCCGCGCTCCTCGGGTAGGTACCCGACGCGCTTCAGAGCGTCGCGGGTGAACGGCTTGCCGAAGAGCGAAACAGCACCAGAGTCCGGCACGGTAATGCCGATCATCATGCGGATTGTGGAGGTCTTACCGGAGCCGTTAGGGCCGAGTAGGCCGAACATAGTGCCCGGTTCGATCTTGAAGCTGAGGTCGGAAACAGCGACTTTGGTGTCGTAAGCCTTACGGACGTGTTCGAGTTCTACGATGGGCATTGGGTCTCGGGAGTAGGAGCGATGACGCAAGTTTAGCAGGGTAACGATCTCGCTCAGCTTGCTAGTATCGGGTTGTGCTGGAACTATCGACATCGATCAAGTTTGTAAAGCGGGTAGGTGAACGTGTTGCCGAAGGACTCGCCAGGCGGGGCGTCGAGACGGTTGAGGACCTGCTGTACCACCTGCCGTTCCGGTACGAAGACCGGCTGAACCCTGTGCTAATGAGTGAGTTGGTCGCTGGAACGATGTCGTCTGTGATCGGCGAGGTGCGCGGATCGGTCCTGCTGACGACACGCGGCGGGCCGCTCTTCGAGATGACAGTCGGGCAGGGTCTGACCTCGCTGAAGTGCATGTGGTTCAACGGAACCTACCTGAAAGACAAGTTCAAGCTGGGGCAGATGGTTGCGCTCTACGGAAAGCTTGAGGCCTCTCGGTCGTCTGCGGGGCGATTTAAGATGATCCAGCCTCAGTTTGAGATTCTCCCCGCACCGGGAACGACCGGCCCGGATGCCGAGTTTGCCATGCTCGAAATGGGCAGGATCGTGCCAATCTACGAGTCGCTCGGCGGAACAACTCCGTGGGGTGCGAAGCTCACCTCCAAGTGGACGCGGCGGGTGATGTGGAGCGTCTTCGAAGAGTTGACGGAAGGGAATATCGAGGCTCAGGAGACGCTACCGAGCGCGCTTCGGCAACGGCTGGCAATGCCAGGAAGGATGCAGGCACTCCGGTCGATCCACTTCCCCGAAGCCGGAACGCCGATGGTGGAGCTGATGTCGGCGGCAACATCGGGGCACCGGCGGTTAATCTTTGAGGAACTGTTCTACCTCGAGCTTGGGCTTGAGCTCAAGCGGCGACGGATGCGGGAGCGCGAGGGGACGGCTTTTGTGACAGACGCTACGGTGCGGCAGGCGATCAAGCAGGTACTTCCCTTCCATCCGACGACAGCGCAGAAGCGCGTGCTCGGCGAAATCGTAAGCGACATGCGGCAGCCCCAGCCGATGCGTCGGCTGCTGCAAGGCGATGTCGGCTCCGGCAAGACGATTGTCGCAATGCAGGCAGCCTTGGTGGCCATCGAGAATGGCTATCAAGCTGCGCTCATGGCCCCGACCGAGATTTTGGCGACGCAGCATTATCTGTCGGCTCGCAAGCTGCTGGCCGAGGTGCTATCACCGCGAACGGGCAAGCCGTATCGTGTAACGCTGTTGACTGGTTCGCTGGATGAAGCTATGAAGCGTGAGGCGCGCGGGCGAATCTACCGCGGCGAAACTGATCTCGCCATTGGGACGCACGCCCTGATCGAGGACAAGGTTGACTTCGACAATCTCGGCCTGGTGATCGTGGACGAGCAGCACCGATTCGGCGTCCAGCAACGCTTCAAGTTGATGAAGAAACCCGGAGCGCTCGACCCGGATGTGTTGGTGATGACAGCAACGCCGATTCCACGCACGTTAGCGTTGACGCTCTACGGCGATCTGGACGTGAGCGTCATCGACGAGTTACCGCCCGGTCGAACGCCTATTGTGACGCGGCAGACGAGCGATCAGCGGGCAGAAGAGGTCTGGGCGTTTGTTCGCAAGCAAGTTGGACTTGGGCGACAGGCTTATCTCGTCTACCCAGTCATTGAGGGGGCAAAAGACGATCAACCTGAGCTTGATTTCGCACACGATGTAGAGAGAATCGAAGCCTCTGCAACGGTGAAGCCAAAGCGTGTGAGCAAGAAGGTCGCTGCTAAGCCGAAACAGGCGAAGCTGCCTACGCCGAAGCAGGAGTTACGGTCGGCGACCGCCATGTTCGACGAGCTTCGAAACGGCGCGCTCGCCGGCCTGCGGCTTGGCTTGCTGCACGGTCGGCTTAGCTCGGATGACAAAGAGGTAACGATGAACCGTTTCAAGCGCGGCGAGATCGATGTTTTGATCGCGACGACAGTGATCGAGGTCGGCGTCGATGTGCCGAACGCCTCGGTCATGGTAATCGAGCATGCAGAGCGATTTGGGCTTGCCCAGATGCATCAGCTTCGTGGCCGCGTTGGGCGAGGCGCAGCGAAGAGCTTCTGCATTCTGATGACTGGCCCGCGCGTGTCAGAGCAGGCTGAGGCGCGGCTGGAAGCAATGGTACGAACGCAGAACGGCTTCGAGCTTGCCGAGTTGGACCTTCAACAGCGTGGTCCGGGAGAGTTCTTTGGCACACGGCAGGCAGGTATGCCGGAGTTTCGCGTGGCGAACCTGTTGCGCGACCGAGCACTGCTGGAGCTTGCCAAGCTCGAAGCGGCGCGCTTTGCGCTTGAGCCCGATCCGGCTATTTCAAAGGTCGAATCGGACGCGGTCTGGTCGCGGCTCAGGCATCAGTGGCAGCGCCGATACGGACTTGTCGAAGCCTAGAGCGTCAGGGCGAAGACGGGGTCTTCAAAGATGGACGTGCCCACCTGGAAGCTGCGAGTTCCAATCTGCACAAAGCCATTCTTACGATAAAAGGCAAGCGCACGTTGATTGTCAGGGTGAACTCCCAGGAGTAGCCGTAAAGCCTTCTGCTCGCGAGCAGTCGCGATCGCAATCTCCATCAAGCGCCGACCCGCGCCGCTGCCGTGAAATTTGGAGAAAAGATAGATTCGCCGCAGTTCCAGATCACCATCCTGCACAAGTTCCTCCGGAAAGGTGGGAGCAGTAAGGATCGCGTAACCGATGGGTGCCGCGCCAGGTGGCACTTCGGCCAGCCATGCCCGCGTCTGGGGTTGTTCCAGGAGCGACGTTACTGCCGCCGAAACATGATTCTTTTGGCAATGCGCAATCAACGCGTGGCCGGGAACCAAGCCGGCAAAGGCTTCGAGCATCGTGGCCGCCCCGATGAGCGCCAACGCAGTAGAATCAGCCACCGAACATTCACGTATTTCAACAAAATCTGACACTTGTTCTTCTCCAGATTGGGGATTGGCTCTACTGCAAACGCCTACGAAGCGAGGGCAACGGCCATCATCGGACCGTGGTGCTGCGAGGTGACCGCCTTTCGCGGTCCACGTTTGCGAGCAACCAGGATGCGAATGCGTTCAAGCATTTCTACCGGCGAACAGGCTCCCTTGGGCAGAAAAGCATCGGCGCAGATGGCGCGATCCGCTGCGTTTACAGTACCGGACACGATCATCGCGGGAAGCGAAGGATGAAGTTGCTTGGAACGGCGAACGAGTTCATTACCGTCCATCTGGGGCATGAGGAGATCACAGAGGAGAAGATCGATCGCGCCGGGAGCCGCTTGCTGAATCTGTTCGAGCGCATCGTGTGGAGAGAGTGCCTGGATGACCCGATAGCCACGGGTTTCAAGGAGGAAGGTGCGAACGGACAGGACCTGCTCGTTATCGTCGACGCAGAGAATAACCTTCTTGGGGCGCATTGCAATCTCGCTTCTGCCAGACTGCGCCGTAGCGGCGGGTCCGGCGGATAGGCCTTCACGAAGCGGCTGCTGTTTGGCAGACACGCTCCCCTCGGGGAAGTTCGTGTGGCCCGCGGTGCGACCGGAAACTCCGGCGCATGAGGGAGCGCTACATCCGACGGAGCAGACGAAGCGCGATGTCCGTAGACAAGGCTCTCCTGTCTGCTTCATTGAGAAGCAGTGCCCCCGGCTCTGCGATGGAGACTCCGTGCCGAACCGCGGGTGCGAGAGAAGCTGTATGCAGGACGCAGGTTGCCCGTGCTCCAAGCAGCGCATGAGATCGAGTCTGCTGCGGAGCAGATAGAAACGATGCCCAAAGAACAGGAATCGAATCATCTGCGTGAGCAGGGAACGATGGTGCGCTGAGGAGACACGACTGCACCGCAGTCGAGCTTCTCTCAACTCAAGTTGTCGTAAATCAGGCGAAAGCAATCGTCATCTAGGTGTGATTTTGGGGTCACTGTCCTCGTCAACGCTTCCCAACAGTACGGTCACAGGAACAGCTTGGCAACAGCAAAGATAAAGCGAATACAGGCCACATTAGAGATTGCTCATCCACCGGTACAACGTAAGCCCGCTCTAATGCTGATGATTCGAGCAGAAGCCCTGTTGAAAAGCCCTGCATCACGGGATGAAAAGGCGTCCCTTTGCAACGAGAATAGTGCGTCCTCCGACGAACACTCCCGAAATGGAATTGTCACGCGATGTCGCTTGAACGTGAATGCGACTTGGACGGAGCATCTCAATTCCCTGCTCGATGACGACGGCTTGGCCGCTGACAGCAAGGCCATGCTGCACGAGGTAGGCAATGGTGCATCCTGATGCAGATCCTGTAGCTGGATCTTCACCGTTGTAGAACTGCATACGCGCATGCCAGTCCGCTCCAGATGCGGCCTCGGCACGGGTAATGCAGTGAAAGAACTTGGCGTCACTGTGGTCCAGATAGGTCTGCGCACGAACGTATGGAATTTGCAGACGGGCTGCGACCTCCATCGAACGGAGCGGCACGATACAGAACGCCATGCCCGTTGAGACGGTCTGAATGGGGAGCAAGGGATCGAGATCCTCGACGGTTAGGCCGAGCGCTTCGGCGATAGCTCCCGGATCGTGAATATGGCCAAAGCTGGGATCATTTTGGTGCATGGTGCCAAAGACTCCACGCTGTCCACGCTCAACCGGACTGAAGCGCACAGGAATACGGCCAACAGGAAGATCCAGGGTGATCTGCTCGGCTCCTTTGAAGACAGGATGCTTCCAATAAAGCCAGCTCGCAGTGCCGAGTGTAGGGTGTCCGGCGAAGCGAAGCTCCTCCTGCGTGGTGAAGATGCGTACCTGCACTCCGTGTTCACGTTCGATTGCCTCATCTCGCGGAATGATAAACGTAGTCTCGGAAAGGTTGGTCTCTCGCGCCAGGGCTTGCATTTCCTCAGTCGAAAGACCACGTGCGTCCGTAAAGATTGCAAGAGCATTTCCCTCCATGGCACGCTCTGCGAAAACATCCACCTGTGAGTAATTGAAGCTTCGAAGCTCTTCTGGGAGATCTCCGTGATTTGACATGATGAGCACCTCGGAAGTATGTTTTGAGAACCGCAAGTGGAGCAAACCGGCTCCATGCCAGCATATCTGGCTGCGGACAAAATTTTCTATGACGATGATCTCCAACTCGACCCGACGCCGCCGCTGTATTGGCGATCGAGTGCGTGTCTGAGCGAATCGACGTAGCCAGTTCGAAGAGCCTGACCCACCCAAAGCAAAGCAGGGTGGGTTTCTTCTTTTGCCCAAACATAAGCACAAGGGTAAGGGAGAACAGATGAGTGAGTTTGAGAAGTCAAACATCTTTGCTCCAGTTACACTGTAATTAGCAGCAATCGAATCAACGACAGTGATGCTGGATAAAACCGACAGAACTGGTATCGTTCAAAAAGAGCTTTGTTCTATCAGTCATTTAGATTTGTGCATTGATTGCGATCATTACCCGAAGCACCGATGGCGAAGTGGCTAACGCGCTGGTCTGCAAAACCAGTATTCATGGGTTCAAATCCCATTCGGTGCTCCAACAAAATAAACCTCTTACGCCAAATGTTGGAAAACCCTTGAACCCACTGCATGCTAACGTCCCTCTTAGAAACACCAAGGGGTGAGATTGCATAGCACGCACGACAGGTATAAAGGTGGGGCTTTTCGGAAGGTCAAACGAGCAAAGGGCTTCGCTTGGGAGCTCCATATAAACCTCGTCAAGAACGGCGAGAGCAAACGGAGAATGTAACCTTTAGCGGTGCAGACTATCCCACAGAGAAACTTGCTCGGCAGAAGTTGCAAGGTCTGCTTCTCGGGGAACGACGGCAAAGCAGCCAACTACGTCCAGACAGTCATCTTCGCGACTCTCTTAGATCGGTACATAGCCGAGGAGATGCCACCCAAGGCGTCCACTCGTGGGTTCTACACATCGATCATCGAGACCCCATCAGACCGAAGTGGGGCGGCGTGGCGCTCACTGATATGAAGGCGTAAGTAATGAGCAAATGGCTGAATGCGTTGCCTCTTGCTGCTCCGTCCAAAGGTCATATTCGTTCAATGCTTCATAAGCTTTTATGACCTCGGCCAACTTTGGGAGTATGCGGACCTGAACCGTAATCCTATCGAGTTGATAAAGGTGCGTGGAGTTACGAAACGAGCGAAGGAAATTGTCCTACTGACTCCCGAACAGGCCGTGGCTATCATCGCTTCTCTACAGCAGCCATACAATCTGATGGTGATGACCGTTGCCGCATTGGGCCTGAGACTGAGTGAAATGCTGGGACTTCAATGGGAAGATATTGACTGGAAGCAGAAGACGGTCACAATCAAGCGGTGTGCATATCGAGGAACAATAGACGAGGCCAAGACCTACCGCGTCGGATTACCATTTGCCAGTTCGAAGGAATAGTAAGTACCTATGATTCGTCGAACAGGCCGAGCCCCCGAATCGGCATTTCCGGCCTTCTCCCGTTTACAAGGAGTTGGTAAGCGCACCCACTCTATGACGAAAAGCTGGGGGCGGCAAGCGGCGGTCCACTACTGTTATCCCGTGTTTTG
This sequence comes from Granulicella arctica, assembly GCF_025685605.1. Lineage (NCBI taxonomy): Bacteria > Pseudomonadati > Acidobacteriota > Terriglobia > Terriglobales > Acidobacteriaceae > Granulicella > Granulicella arctica. Next base: position 3,093,603 of record NZ_JAGTUT010000001.1, on the reverse strand, counting down.
CATTTACTTCTGCGAGTTTCTTATGGTCGGGTTCACCTCCTACGCTGACAACAGTCGCGTAGTCTGCGAAGAATTGTTCCATGTCGCTTGCGGGATCAAAAAAGAAAAAGGGTGTGTGCCGGCTCCGCTCCCAGAGCTACAAAGGCGTGCGGGACACTGGCGGGCGCCATGAACGTATCGCTGACCTTCAGGATGACCCGGTCTAAGCCACATTGCACTCCTATGCTGCCTTTCAGTACAAGGAACAATTCGTTCTGAAGAGGATGGATATGTAATTCGGGTCCGAGGCCGGGCGGGGTATGAGCCTCGATGATGGCGTACCTGCCGCCGACGTCAGATCTTGACACCTTGGTAGAGAAGGTTTTGCTCCTTGAACAAGCCGTAGACCGCCGGGACGACCTTCATCGGCGCGAACGGTGAACGGCCCGGCGGCCTGGGTGTGGGAGCTTTGCGCCCTAGCTGGCGAGATAGTCGATGCCACCCGTGCGGCGGCGCTTGAGGTCAAAAGTTTCCTTCTGCTTATTGGCTTCATCTGTTCCCTCGGTCTCTAACGTTCTGAACCTGAGGCTGGGCGCGGCTCGAGACGGCAATAGTAAATTGCGACATTCAGCAAAGGAAGATTGACCAGGGTAGTAATACTTTTTGGCGCTCAAGTTGTTCGAAATCGAGAGCACTACAGGACGAGCCGTAAAGAACTCGCTTCCGGGAGGGCGGAGCCGGCCGCTCGTAAAGACCTGATCTGCTCCACAAAGACTTTTCCGGTTGGTTGAGAGTCTCCGATGGAGTACCGCCAGTGAACTCGGCGAAGTCGCGGATCATGTGCATCTGGTCGTAATAGCCGAAGGTATGGGCGACGCTGGTCCACAATCTCAAGTCGAAGTGCGCCTTGAATTCAAGAGCTGCTTCGAACCTCGCGATCCTGGCAAAGAGTTTGGGCCGCATGCCTAACTGGTGCAAGAACTTTCGTTCGAACTGTCGTACACCCAACCCGGCCCTGGCGGCGAGGATGTGGATGCGAGCGCGACCACCGGCGACGATGATTCCAAGTCCAGCAGCGGAGATGCTGTCGGGGCCGCTGGACTAAAGTGCCCGCGGGAGTAGAACTTTCTCGACGGTGCGCTCGCTCCGCGAAGGACGCAGCGTTACCGGGGCGTTCGCCGAGTTCTTGAATGGCTTTTCCAAGGACAGACTGTGCCTCGAAGTCGTTGTCTGTTAGTACATGGGTCGGGACAAAGAACGGACCATAGCTTCCGTCCGGCTGAAATGCGATCACGAACGTGTCGAGCGCGCCTTCAATTGCATCTCTCGCCTGCGATAGGTCTGCTGACCCACGACAACGACCGATGGAGACTTCACAGCTGCCTTCTGCGCATAGTACAAGACGTCGACTAGATCGTTAAATCAAAACGATCATCGGCGCTGGGCGAGCCGGGACAGGATGCACGACAGTTGGCCCGAGAATCCGGACATCGCGCTGGACGTAGAAGCGTATCAATGGTTCTAAATATGACGCAGGTCTGGAAATTGACTTACAGGCACGTACTGACTCCTCTCTGCTGAAGATCCGACGTCGTCGAAAATGGTGCTGCCCGCTATTGTGCCAGACACATTCCCATTCCTGCTCTTTTCTTTGCCGCCTGCGACGCTCAGTTCCAACAAACAAGTTTGCAGATCAATCAGTATCGGATTCGAACATTGGGCAGTGGAATGGAGCAGGAGAGCCACGCCGTGGTGGGGCTCGAGCTGATTGGCGAGCGCGCTGGTTTGGCTCCTCCCATGAGGTGGAATCGCGAATAAGGTGCATCTGGTCGAAGTAGCCGGCGGCGTGGGCAATCTCGGTCCAGGTGATGGATTGTTCTTGGCTCCATATTCGTTTGAGTCGCAACGCGTAGACGAAACGGGCGACGCGGGCCATGGTTTGCGGCGCCATGCCAGCGATTCAGGGACCTGCGTTCGCGCTGGCGAACGCTGATGTTGAGCGAAGCGGAGATCTGGCGGACGGTGTGTGTACCGCGATCCTGAGCCATGACGGCGAGATACCGATTCCAGTGCGAGTCCAGTGTACCGCCCTTGGAGGACAGCCGAGCGAGCAGGAATTCATCGAGGATGGAGACGCGAGTGGTAAAGGATCGAGCTTTGCCAAGCGTGGCGTAAAGCTGCGATATGGAGTGTCTGAGGAGAGAGTGGCCTTCGACGGCGTGTTCGGGCAGAATATGGGTGGGTATAGCGAATAATTGATACAGGCCGAATGGCTGAAACATGACCGTTAGTGCCTCAACAGCTCCGTCTGCATGAAGCTGTACACGTCGGTAAGTGATCGGGCCGACGACGAGCATGGGAGCGCAAGACTCGAAGCGGTCTGTACCGACAATGGGAATGCGATAAGGCCGGCGAAATGGAACTCGGGGAGGCCGCCCAACCGGGCAGTGACCGGCTCCCGGAGACTGTCACCAAGGGGCCAGGCTCCGTTGCGAATAGTACCGCACGAAGCGACGCAGGGCCGGGTGAGGCGCGGAGGGCTGAAGTTTTACCTTTATGTGTTCCATTTGGTTTTTAAAGGAAAGTCGATCGGATCGACACTGTGGAGGTCGTGTTGTACGATCTGCCAGGCCCGGCCGTTGCGGGCGAGGAGATAGGTGGAGACCATGTCGAGCCATGGCGATTGACTGCCGTGCGCGAGTTGATCTCCCAGACCCATCGTCAGGCTTTTCCATTTTGCGTGGCGAGTGATCATATCGCTGTTCAGAATACGGCTTACGAGCAGTTGTTGGGGCGGGAAACTGACGCTATGGAATGGGCCGCCCGGCCCGTGGAGAAACGCCATCACTCTTTCAAGCTCCTCGCGACCCTCAACCATCGATCCGAAACGGTTCACTACAAGTACATCTTCGGCATGAAGCATCGCGAGAGCGTGGGCGTCATGACGCGCCAAGGCATCATCGTAGATTCGGAGGGAGTTCCCGCCCGCAACGTCGACCGTCTAAAAACAACTGCAACAACGAAATGCGATTCCTTCACCTGCGCACATCGACGTGACCAGACCTGCTGAGTCTGTATGTCTTTTGTTGAGGCACCGAAATGGTGCGCATGTGTCGGCCTTTTCCGGTCAGGTCTGCGAGCACCCAGTGGTCTTCTCGAAGCTCAAAGTCTTCAATCCTAACGGCGATAAGTTCCGCTCTGCGTAAGCCGCAGCCGAGAAGCATGGCTAGAACAGCATGATTGCGTAGGTCTCTCAGTTGTTTACCTGAGTGGACGGCCAGCAGCTTCTTGCTCTGTTCAGCGGTCAACTAATTCCCGAGGCGCACTCCTAGTCGCTTAGCTCCTTTAACACGACGAATGCCCGCCGCGAGGTCGAGGCTGAGTAGTCCGCAATCCGAAGCCTCGTATGCAAGTCTGCGAACCGCAGCGAGCCTTAGATGATCGTTGAGGGAGCATATCTTCGCTGCTCCAACGCGATCCGATACCGAGTAACAACCGTTTTGTTGAATGCGAGGCGAGGTTCAGAGCAGTACCAGTCGGTGAAGCCCCGGATGGCATGTTCGTATGACCGTTTCGAGTTCAGTGATGGAAGGCTGTTGAGAACCGCAGACTTGGAATAATCGAGATCGGGAAGCTTCAAAACACTCTTCGGTTTCTTAGCGTCAGTGGTGTAAGGTCGGCTTCGGCGTTCTCAAGAGTGTCTGCCATGGCGGCCTTGAGCTTCGCTGGCTTCTGCGCGAACACCATGCCTTGTTCTAGCAGGAACGCCCGCAGTTGGTTAATCACCGCCGTTCGACGTGAGACCAACCGATCACGAACTCGAGGGATGGCTTGAAGGTCCAACTGGTCGTCCTTGATTGGAACGAAGCGCATGTTCTTGCGCTCAACAGCTTCTGCGATCGCCTCCGCATCAACGTAGTCGTTCTTGTTGGACTTCACGAAGGGCTTCACAAACTGAGCGGCAATCAGCCGGACATCGTGGCCTTGCTTGCGTAGCGCTGGACCGAGGAAGTGTGTGCCTCAGCAAGCTTCCAGCCCGATCAGCAATGTCTGCATGTTCGCGGTGTAAGCCAAAAGCTGCCGCTGTGTGAACTTCTTCTTCACAAGCACCTTGCCGGCGGCACCGAGCGCCACAAGGTGAAAGGTCGTCTTGCCCAGGTCGATGCCAACTGAGTGTATCTGCATAGCGATGATCCTCCTTATTGGAAGCTGCCATCACGATCCTCCTGCTTACGCGGAGGAATCAAGCGGCGGACCATCTCATCAGTCGGCTTGTCGTCAGCAATTCAGGCCCGCAAATAACGGTCGGTGAGTCTCGTGACAGGCTCGTTCCATTATCCAAGCCAGCTATATGCTCAGGGCAAATCGTCGGGCACACGCACGCATCAGGAAAGTGCCCAATTGGTGCGGTCTTGCCGTCGTATGTACTGCGCAGCCTGAGGACAGTTTTTCGCAACCATCTTCGGTCCATCCCATTCGATCTTCTGGCCGACGCGCAAGGACACGCAGCCCAGCAGCATAATCTCCACAAGGCGCGCTCCGATATTAAAACGCGAATAACACATCTCTGGTTTGTTCGCCTTAATGGCATCGATCCATTCCAGTGCATGCGCCCGCACGAGATTCCCATCTCCGGCATGCCTATTGCGGGCAATTCGCTCCGGATGTTGCGCCATGGCCGGGTGCTTAAGGTAGTTGACGAATTCTTTTTCGCCCTTGAGCTTGATGAAGAAATTGGTCCCGTAGTCGTCCGGTAAGAAGACCATGCCTCCTTCTCCAATGAGCAGGCAGCCGCTGTTCGGAAGCTTGCCTTGCAGCACAACAATGTCGGTAGTGAGTTCCGCAGGCGGCTTGTTGGTAAGGTCGTGGCCGCCACGGGCTGTGGGGTCAGGCTGGCCGCCGTCGTACCACCAGAGTGTCACCGGGTCGTGCTCGATCTTCTTGAAGTGGTGGAAGAGGTGTGGATGCTCAAAGGGAGTACGGCCCGTGCGTTTGGGAAACGCGAATCGAATTTTGGAGCCGACGGGATACGATTGCTTGTTCATTCTGCCGAAGGGCATCGCTTCAATCTCGGTAGGATAATCGAGTTGCAGAGCGCGAAAGGGCACGTTGACGGTGTGGCAAGCCATATCGCCCAGTGCGCCGGTTCCGAAATCCTGCCAGCCACGCCAGTTGAACGGCGTGTAAGTACCAAATTTGTCATTCGGGTTCCTGATGCCAACGTATGGCCGCATGGGAGCCGCTCCAATCCAGGTATCCCAATCCAATGTGGCAGGAATGGGGTCTTCTCCATCCGAAAGCTCCATGGCCTGCGGCCAGATTGGGCGATTTGTCCAGACATGGACTTCATGCACTTGTCCGATGAGACCGTCCTGAATCGTCTCCACCGCGCGGCGGAGACCGTCCGAGGCACTACCTTGATTGCCCATCTGCGTTACGATCTTTCGGTCTTGGGCCATGTTGCTCAGGTAACGCGCTTCATAGATCGTTTGCGTCAGCGGCTTCTGGCAGAACACCGCTTTATTCCTCTTCATGGCAGCCGACGCAATGATGGCGTGCATATGGTCCGGCGTGGAGACTGTCACCGCATCGATCTGATCGCCAAGTTGATCCAGCATCTGACGAAAGTCTTTGTAGAACTTGGCGCTCGGATATTTTCTTGTTTGCGTCTCATATGCATCGGAACCGGAGTCCACATCGCACAGTGCGACGATGTTCTCAGCAGCGCAAGCATCCGTGTCGCTACGACCTTTTCCGCCGATGCCAATGCAGGCGATGTTCAGCTTGCTGTTGAGATGCTGTCCGCGCACCAGTGCAGGCGGGCCAAACGCGAGGGCGCCGACAGCGAGAGAACTGGTTCTAATAAATTTCCGGCGGTCGCCACGCGGGGGTTCGTTTTGTGAGGCGTCCACAGAGAGCAGGTTTTCGTCTGGATTGAGCACGCGCACCAGCATACTCCAAGGTCCGGCGTCAGCAAATCGGTCCGTATGGATCGACACTCTCAGGGATATCTAGAAGGTTGTCAGCCCTCGATCTCTTAGCTCGGTGATAGCGGTGGCTGCCGACCGGGGTAGAACTACCTGACGCAGTGATTGCTCCCCGACGTGATTGCAGCCCCAATCAAATGAGCGGCGATAGTTTTCCGCTAACCCGACTCTTGGCACAAGTGGAGCGCACCCTAAAGCCCATCAATCTGAGACCAGTTCCAAAAGAATGTAACGCCGTGGAGAGACAGTCCAGTCATCGGAGAGCCTTGATCGCGGCTTCTCGACCGTCAACGCCGAAGTGCTGAACCTTGGCCACATTGCGTTCCAAGCTACAATTTTATGACTATCGACGAGGCCGCCCAGGCTTGAACGTTCTGTGGCACCAAGAGCTCATCTGAACGCGCAGATTCCGATAGGAAACCCTCTAAGCCAAATCAGCTTAGCGCGAAAAGCAGGCGACGAGTGAAAGCTTGTGAACCCATCTCCGTAGTTTTCTTGACACCTTTGCTAAAAATTCAGCTTCAACATAGCTTGAACGTTGCGGGGCAGGTTGTACTGCGATGTGATCTGTCCGAAGGTGGCGGAGTTGAATTGCTAATTCGGCAGCCCAAACCTACTTAATTGAGCACGTTGAAAGCCGCAGGAACCGGTCGCAATCAAAAGCCTTTGCAGAGAATGACCGACCCTGAACTATGAACGAACTATTAGGCGGTCGCATCTCGAGAAGCAACTGACAAAACGCTCCCTTCGAGCGCGATCGGATCAAAGTCGCCGCAAAGATCATTCTCGAGAGAGCTTGAAGATGAGGCAGTAGTTAGGAGCCAGCGAACCCTTCCCGGATAGTGAATGCACGATTGAAGAATGACCGGAGAGTCTATAGGAATGGAGGTGAAGGGATGCTTCAACAAGAAGATTTCGTCTGTCAACGTTCAATCGCGAACAGCAGATTTTTACTGGCCAATATGGGATCGTCAACTGGACAGATGGCTTATAACGCAGTGAGGGCGGAGGTATTCCAGTTGAGCCGGGATGTCGGAAATGCTCCTCACATTCTAGTGCTTGGCAAAAGCTGCAGATGGGGCCGCGCTCGAACTCACTTCACGCTCTTCAAGGTCCATACGTTCGATTAATCCACCCACAATCGTATGTACGTGGCACACCTCGGAATCAGAAAGAACTTCTCCGCTGAGACTCTTTACGAGTTGGTGAACCTTGACCTCAGCCTTGCCATCCTCGCGTTCAACCACTTCGATCGGTTCCACATGAGGATCAAACTCGTGCCATTGACGGGTCCAGTATGCACGAACTTCTTCTTTCCCAACCGCACGACCACCTTCCGAGGCCTTGGGCCAGCTCACGTTATCAGTCATGAGTGCTAAGGCGCCGTCGATGTTTCTATCATTGAATGCTGAGTACGCCTGAGTTATCAATATCTTTGTATTTGCCATTAAACCTCCCGGGTACATAGTGTGTATTATACACATAGTTGAATTATAGACATGAGGTGTTTCGTAGACACTTTCGGATGAAACTTGGGAGATGGTGAAAACAGAGTCTTATAAGGCACACATCCGAGCATCGTTGCCCGGGCTACACGGCTCAGTGCTCGACATCGTCGGCATCTTCAACAGCCCCGAGCGCGACGCGGCTATGCTGGAGAGCGCCGGCCTAACCCTCGAACGAGCCCTGTTTCCACTTCTTGTGCTGATCGGGAAGTTCGGCCCTATCGGCGTGGTCGACGTTGCGTCGCGTGTCGGACGCGACTACACCACCGTAAGCCGGCAGGTGGCTCGACTCGAAGAACTTGGCCTGGTCACCCGTCGCTTCAAGTCGGCCGACCGCCGTACTCGAGAAGCGACCGTGACATCGCAAGGAAAAGCTGCTGTGAGAGCTGTCGATGGGGCTCGTGAGCGGCTCTCCTTGCGGATGTTCCGAAACTGGTCTCGCCTCGATTACGACGAGCTTCTTCGCTTGACGCGAATGTTGGCTGATGGCTTGGACGAGACACCGGCGCCTGGATCAAGACTTGCAAAAGACATGGCTCGAAAGAAAATTAGTCATTCCAAAAATGCAGATACGTAGCGTGGACCGCACCGATTGTTTAGGAAGCAGCCGCACCTTGGCTATTGCAGAGTAAACGCACCGTAGAGTTGGTATGTACGTCGGCTGCCAAGAGGGATGTAAACGTTCCTCAGAACGACAAATAAACAGTAATGAAATATACGCAAGAAACAAAACAGTGCAAGACGACGTCCTTACGCTTGTGAGGACATCGTCTTTAGCATGTCAGGACAAGATCGACCAGCCGATGTTAGTCCTCACGATGCTTTGGTTATCCGTGAATATCAGCTTACAGTCGCACCGTAGGATGAAGCGTCCGACATCCGGCCCTCCGGTTCCTATCACCGTGGAGCCTCACTTGACCGGACCACCATTCTAAAACCAGACGAGGTCCCCTGACGGCCGATCTTGGGAAACAGGCTCTTCATCGACGCGGGAGCGGGTAAACTCCTGGCTGAAATCCGCGGTTGCAATGACGCTCGAATATGACAAGGGATCACTTCCGAGGACTACGAATGTGTTCTCGTTCGAGCCCGGGACGCCTGCAACCGGTGGATAGAAGGGGTCAACGTCTTTCGCCGCATTGGCAGTGCTGTTTGGAACACCGACCACGTTGGCGCTTCCGGGATCGGGCAGATAGACATCGCCAGTCACTGGATCGGTCGCGATAACGGTCCATACGAGGTATGGATCGAGTTCCACTTGGCCCAAAGGTCGAGATCAAATCGGCGACGTTCAACTGGCTCAACGTATGTTGCGAAAGTTGGCCCGCACGGGTAGCGGCAAGAAAGGAAACGACTGGTCCCAGGTTAATCTCCAGATCGTTCCCCACTCCGGTATTGAGACGGAAGGCGTGTATCAGATCACCCACTGCAAAGGGGGTGATCTTGGGGACGGCAGGAGTGGTTGGAGAAGTTGGGAAGGTAGGAGCAGTCGGCGCCTTGCCACCGCCACCGCCTCCACTCCTTCAGAGCGGGTTAAGGTACTTTATTTTTTGAAAGGATAGATCCTTTGAAGCCCTTCAGTTCTGGGCTGGCCATGCCAGCATGGCCGTTGACGAAACAGCCAATAGTTTTTCTCTCGACGCACCGTCACGAGCCAAAGTGGACATTCCTTGAATGACTGCCATGATGTGACCCGCCAGCGCCTCTGCGTCGACCTTTGGCTTCAGCTTGCGTATCGATCGGTCTTCAACAATTTTATTTCTAAGCCGCTTCTCGACTTCAAACCGTATATCGCGTAAAGCCTTCTGCACATCCGCGGCTGCAGCAGAACAGCTGATCGCCGAGCTCGCCAGTAAACATCCCGCCGGAGTGCTGTCACCGGTGAACCCGATGGCCGAGGCCTGCAACAAGCCGACAGCTGCTTGGCGCGCAGTCGTTGCTTCGCCGATGACCGACTCGGAAGTGATAGGGCCAGAGGTGTAGAGACGAACCGTCTCGAGAAAAAGCTGTTTCTTGTCACCGAACGCAGTGTAGAGGCTTGGTGGGGTGATTCCCATGGCTTTCGTGAGGTCATTCACGGACGTGGCTTCGTAGCCGTGTCGCCAAAACAGCAACATCGCCTGATGAAGCGCGGCGTCGCGATCAAAACCCAGGGGGCGTCCCGGCTTGCGAATTGTGCGTGCTGTCAACGTTTCCATAGTCATTACTATGGAACACCTTGACGTTCGCACGCAACTCGTATGTACTTGGTTTCGTAGTGAACACTAAGGAATACTGATGACTCTAACGAACTATCACACCTTAGGCCGCTCAGGCCTCGTTGTTAGCCCATTCACTCTCGGCACCATGACTTTTGGAACCGCCCGGTGGGGACTGGATGTAGCTGGATCATCAGCCGTCTTCAACGCTTACGTTGATGCGGGAGGTAACTTTGTCGATACAGCGGACGTTTACGCTGGTGGCCGCAGCGAAGAGATGCTGGGGAATTTGATCACTGAGCGAAAGCTTCGCGATCAGATCGTCGTGGCGACGAAGGCCGGTTTCGCCGCGGGTCAAGGCGTGCATACCGGGGGCAACGGAGCGAAGCATCTGTATGCGGCGCTCGAAGGTTCGCTGAAGCGGCTGCGTACCGACTACGTGGATCTGTTCTGGGTTCATGTGTGGGATTCCGTTACGCCCGCGGAAGAGTTGCTTGAAACGATGACGACACTAGTGCGCGCCGGCAAGATTCGATACTGGGGCATGTCCAACGCGCCGGCCTGGTATGTATCAAAGCTTGCCACGCTGGCCGTTGTGCGAGGAGTTTCTGGCCCTGTTGCGCTGCAATACTTCTACTCCCTGGTAAACCGCGATATCGAGGATGAGCACATGCCTGTGGCGAAGGAGTTTGGCATGGGCATCGTGCCGTGGAGTCCTCTTGCTTATGGCTTGCTGACCGGTAAGTACGATCGAGCTACAGTTGAGGCCGCTCCCCCGCGCACGGGCGGTTTGCCGCGCGACGCTGCAACCGCAGGCGCCAAACGTCCAGAGGGTGACAAGCGGCTTGATGGAGCGAATCCCTTTGGTGATTCGCTTTTCACGCCGCGCAACTGGAAGATCGTCGATGAACTCAAGAGGGTTTCTACAGAGGCCGGGGAGAGCCCTGCCCGTATGGCACTTGCATGGGTATGCGGGCGAGCGGGGATCACGTCGACTCTGATGGGAGTCAGCCGATCCGAACAAGTCGCCGACAATGCAGCCGCCCTGGACGTAGTGCTTTCGAGTGAGCATCGCGCAGCACTCGATACAGTGAGTGCATCGAGCGATCCACGAATGCTCTACAGCCTCTTCACACATGCGTTACGCCAACATGTTGTGTTCGGGGGCTGCTCAGTCGAGGGATAGACCGCCTCAGTCCACCGTCTATGCCGGACCGAGCGTCAAACGCATTCAGCGCAGCGGTGAAACCACGGGAATCATGCTTGGACGGCTATGGGGAGAGCTGGGGATTCGGGGCGGAAGGCCGGGGGGACGGACTTCGGGATTATTTTTTTCTGAGGTCCAAAGTCTTGATTCGGGGTGGGATAGGTCTGGACTTGTTTGTGGTCGGCTCGGTCTTTGGCGAGAGTCTTTTGGGTTGCGTCCCATTGGGCGTTGGCCAGGGCGATGGCTTCGTGGGTGGTGGTGTATTCGACGGTGGGGCGGGGGGTCTGGACGGGGGTGTAGTCGGGGATGGGGTCTTCGATGGAGGCTTCTGGTTCTGGACCGGGGGCGAGGACACCGAGGGTGGGGTCCTGGATGAAGTCCTGGACGAGTTCGGTGGCGGCGGGCATGGACCTGGCGTGACGGGCGGCGCGGGCGAGGTTGGCGCTGCAAACCGAGAGTCCCTTGATGAGGGCGGTGGCGTGGCGGTCGTCGATGCCGTTCGAGGCGAGCAGGCGAAGGACTTCGGATAAACCGCGCTGGATGGCGTGGAAGTCGTCGGGTGCGGGAAGGGCGATGAAGGTGATGCCGTGGACGGTCTTGTGGGCTGCTGGCTGACGGCTGGCGTGGTGGTAGAAGCAGAGCTTCTGGGTGCGGAGGGCGGGGCTGCCGCACTGGTGGCCGTCGGTGAAGATGTGGCGGCACTGGTAGGGCTTTTTGGCTTCAGACGTTGTTTCGGACATGCTGATCTCCCTTGTTGCTCTGGTTGGGGTGCTGGTTAAACGCAACAAGCCCGGCTGGGTAGCCGAGCTTGTGATAATTCCTACTAACCTAAGTGTATCACAAATGGCTAACTCGTAGGCCAATGTGTCAGAAAAAGGCGTAATTGCCGAAAACGCTGACTTTGCGGGAACTCCGCCAGGGTCAGTAAACACAACGGCGTTTGTCGTTACCGATCGTCTTCGATAAGGTCAAGGCGAAGAACCAGCAGGATCGCCTCAGTGACCAATCCTTTTCGAAGTGATCCTTGCATGCTTGTTCTTTGTAAGGAGAGCCCCGTCGTCAGGCCCATGATGATCTCGGCAAGGTTCTTGGGGTCAGATGGTGGAATACGTTTTAGCTTCGCGAACAGCTTGGTCACGAGTCCGGCCATAGTCTCGATGTGTGTGCGGTGCAGCTTGCCATAGGTCTTTGCGAACGTCTTATCTCGGCAGGCCTGCAACTGAAACTCAGCCGAGAGAAGTCCAAAATCGAAATCCGAAGCGCCTTCGCTCTGAGTGTTGCGGATGAGCGAGACAAGCTCCGACCCGGAAACGTCTCGCACAAGAAGCTGTGCCAAAGCTTCGATCTCTCGTCGCTTGTGTATATCGAGAAGCTCAAGAAAGATCGCTTCCTTGCTTTCGAAATTGGAGTAAAACGCTCCCTTGGAATAGCCCGCATTCTCAGCTAACAGGTCAACAGACGCGCCTTCATAGCCGCCTCTTGCAAACAATTGTGCTGCGGAATCCAGAAGTCTTGTCCTGGTTTCGAACCGGCTCTCCTGCCGGGTCAGTCTCTGCCTGATCGCCTTCGCCACGTTCTTAGCATACCGCACGAAAACTATTTGCAACTCAAATACTATTCGGTATATCTATACCAATGAAGATATCGGCCAGTTTGTGTCGATCGGGTTGGACTAAGTCCGACCAAGAAAGAAGATGATGGCAAAGACAATATTGATTACAGGTGCATCGAGCGGTATCGGGCGGGCCAGTGCGCTCTACTTCGCAGAAAAGGGCTGGAGTGTAGCTGCGACGATGCGCGACCCGCAGAAGGCCGATGCCGCGCTTCAGCAACCGCAGATCAGTGTATTGGCTCTGGATGTCACAGATGGGAGCTCCATTGCGAACGCCGTAGCCGCGACCCTGGCTCGCTACCAAAAGATCGATGCCTTGCTAAACAACGCGGGCTATGCCTTGTTTGGCCCAATGGAGGCAAGCGACAGCGAGCAGATTCAACAGCAGTTCGCGACAAATCTGTTCGGCTTGATCGAAGTCACGCAGCAGGTTCTCCCCGTGATGCGCGCCGCTGGCCAAGGCCTGATCCTAAATGTCTCATCCATCGTGGGCCGTCTGGCGCTTCCGTATGCTTCTTCTTACGTCGCAACAAAGTTTGCAGTGGAAGGCTTGAGCGAATCGATGCGTTATGAGCTTGACCCATTTCACATCCGCGTAAAGCTCATCGAGCCAGGCAGCATTCTTACCGAGTTCGGCAAAGGCAGCATGCAGGTTGCGACGAGCGAACCCTACCAGGTGAGCATGAATAAATTTCTCGGCGTCTTCACAAAAAGTAATGCCAGGGCAGCGAGTCCGGAAGACGTTGCGAAAGTTATCTATCGTGCCGCGAATGATGCGTCAAACCGGCTGCGCTATCTAGCCAAGCCCGGCCCGCTCTTCTGGTTGAACCGGTTCTTGCCCGATGCAGCATGGCGGCGTCTGTTGGTGAAGGCAATGGTGAAATAGAAGGGGACTTTACGATGAACTTACTGTTGCTGGGTGCCACGGGGCTTGTGGGTAGAAATGTGTTGGCGCAGGCTCTTGCGAATCCCGCCGTCATCCGTGTGATCGCACCAACCCGCCGTCCGTTGGAACCACATTCAAAGCTCACAAATCCTGTGTCCGAGCGCCTGGAGGCGTTGCTCTCTGAAGAGATCAACCGAGGAATCGACGGGGTCGTCTGCTGTCTGGGAACGACGATCAAGAAAGCAGGTTCGAAAGAAGCATTTCGCGAGGTGGACTACGAGCTTCCGTTGAAGTTTGCGCGAGACGCGCATCAGCATGGAGTGGAAACGTTTGTCCTTGTCTCAGCGAGCACTGCGTCCACCAGCTCTGCGATGTTCTATTCCAGAATCAAAGGGGAAGTCGAGCGGGACATCGGGCGGGTGGGCTTCAGATCACTGACCATCGCTCGGCCCAGCCTAATCGGCGGTCAACGAGACGAGCCACGTTTCATGGAGCACATTGCACTGCAACTCCTGCGGGTTCTTGCGCCAATTCTGCCGAAAAAGCTCCAGATCAATCCCGCTGAGACGATCTCTGCCGCATGTCTGAATGCTGTCATGGCCAGCGATCCAGGGTTCTATATCCGCAATGCCGAAAGCCTCGTCGCCGGTTGATATTGGGAAGTCGGCTTATCGCCAGTGATCAGTGCATTCCTGCAAAACGGTGGTTTCGGAAACTTCAAAAATCAAGTTGCCGAAACCACCGACTTTGCGGGAGCTTCCTGAATCAAGCCATCAAACGCGCAAGCACCACAGTCGTCAAAACGAAGAATATTGCTGGAACCGCAAGGGTGCAGGTCCAATTTCCGACCCGGCTTGGTCCCGTGTAACGAGATACCGAAGCCCAGGGACTCGTCGGAAGAAACGATAGCGTCGCCGAGATCCACCACATTGCAAGCAGGCAGCCAAGGAGCGAACCTATCGGGATTGTGACTAGAAGCCCCATGTCCCCTTGGGCCGTGTTGCAGGATTGACCTTGACCGAGGCAGCCGTACCAAAGACTGAGAAACAAAGCGCTGGTACCGCAGAACTCTCCCGCAATGCCTCCCAGCAGTCCAGCAATAAGATACTGCAAGCGGTGCGGCTTAGCCGCAATTGAGAAGACCACTAGTGTTGGCACACAAGCTATGAGGATCGCTATCCACGAGAACCAAAGAGAGGCAGAGACACATGCTATAAGCGTTTCTCTAAGAATCATGTTGGCTCCCCGTCCGAGATCCTATTTTAGGCATGCCACGCGGAATTAGTTGCTTGTTCGCGCAAAACGGCGTTTTCAGCAATGACGATCAAATTTGCTGAGACACCAACGTTCCAAGAACTTCTTCTACGGCAAGAACATAGACGTTTGGATCTTGAGCGGACACCTAAATCGTCAATGGCGGACGCTTCGTCATGGCCACTAGGGTGCCCCGTAAACGTCAGCTATGCTCCAATCCTTCCCTTTCGTTATAGGTGTCATATACGGACCGATGTTGGCGCCTTGGCGAAATCTTTCGAGATCATCTTCGATAGAGGGCAAGCCAATCTGAGCTCGGCGGTCGTCCGCAGCCGCCATGTTATCAATCAGCGGCCAATAAAGCTTTGCTGTGCCCGGAGTGGCGCCCGGCCCCATCACAGAGCCATAGATCTGCGGCTTGCCTGCTACGTTGGCGAGGCGATCGCACATGTGGGCATAAAGCCTTGGATTGAGATGATCCTCTCGAAAAACTCTCTTGATCGTCGGGAGTTGACTTACCCTCCAGGCGTTGTCGTCATCAGCGTGGCCGAAGAGGAAGAAGAAGTCTGCGGCGGCTTCGTCGCCCACAGCGACCCTCCGCGGCCAGCCATCTCCTGCGACGATCGATTGAACGTGTGCATCTGTAGATTTGCGGAACCTGGCATAGCGCTGAACAAGCTCAGGAGCGTCGGGCATTCGGGCCCAGAGTGCATAAACCGCCGAGTCGTAGAAATTGGGATTGTGATCCTGTACTCCTGAACGCTCAACATAAGATTTTTGGGTCTGCTGAAATGCAGGATCCAGCTTGGCCTTTTCGAGGTCCGCCAGAAACGCCTGGTCTTCGTTGAACAATTGAATAATCGCCCGGGCAAGCGCCTCGTTATGAGTTGTCTTCGAGATGTCCGGGGGAGCCGACAATATCTGCTCAACACGTACGGGTGGAAGTGCATTGGCTGAAGAGATTGCCAGTGCCGCAAGGAGCAAAACGGCAAGCTTCTTAGCTGCCGGACTACTGAACATTCGTAGCATCTCTCGTTCTGTACGACTACTCTACTCAATTTGTTCCATTCAATGGGCTGTGAGCAGTTGGCAGTGTTCCATAGTGAACGCGAATACTCCTGTTATGTTCGCCCCTCTAAAAGTAATGATTTCTCTTAAATGATTTGCTCCGTCAAAGCGTTGTTTGCGGCAATAACGACTCGCTCGGACGGTCGGAACATTCGTCATTGCCGAAAACACGGACTTTCCAGGCTGTTGATCTGTTTACCAACTAAACGGTGTCTAATATCGCATGGTTCATTGGGCTAGATCGACCCGAGTGTTACGAGGCCTCACTTTGGGCCTGATTGTGTCTTTCGCTCTGCTCATTCTCATCCTTCGCATCGAGACCTACCGCTTCCAGCACAAGGCCGAGCGGATGATGGAAGACTTCCAGTCAATCAATCTTCGCCATAGTACTTGGCCCGACGCGGAGGGCCTTATCCGGCGTTGGGGAAAATACGGTAGCTATCAGGGCGACTGCACTGGTTCCTTCTGTCGCTACACGATTGCCCTTCAAAGTCCCCAAGCAGGGCTCGAAATCCGACTCTTCAAACATCTGCATCACCGTTTCGTTCTAGCACCCGTCCATATATTCTTTGCCACCTGCCAGCATCTTGGTGTCAGGTCCGCGACCCTGCGAGCATCTATGGTCGTTCAGGACAATGTTGTTGTGCGGAAGAGTGCTGTCTTTAAATACGACGTTCCCGATGCGTTTTCCCCTGGTTCCGGATACTCGCTAATTGCCACCAGCGGCGCTTCCAGTCGCCTCACGACCTTGGATGGTTGGCCCCTGATCAACAGCGAGCAACTCGCCGAACACTCGTTCTATGGCTTTACCAGACCTGGCGGCTGCTCCTTTTGCATGATGGTGAACGTGGCCTTCACACGCGATACCCCTGATCCCGAGATGCGTCGGCTAACCACCTTCGATCTTGGCTGTATTACTCGCCTCCTCCACCCATGCCGCAACCTCGAAGATATCTACCCAGCATCCGAGAGGTGGCACTTATACGACGGCACCGTTGGAGGCCGTCCAGCACCGCCCGATCAAGCGATGCACCAGGATTCGACGCTGCGCCTTGCCTGCCATGTGCCCATCCTGGCACGCGGTCGCGACGCGGACCAAATCCTCAGCGTCACTCCAGTCAATGAAGCTCAGAAGCGGAAACCCGGCGAAGTCAACGAAAAGGCTAGTGTCCGTCTTGAGAGTGTCCTCAAGGGGTCAACGCGGTACAAGACTGGTGAGGTCTTCAGCGTCACGGACCGTTCCTACAGCCCTTACACCCCCCTCCAAATCGAAACCCCGCTCACTCCTGGCAAGCGCTTTCTGCTTCTGTCTATGCATCCCGAATACAAATCTGAGCCGCTCGAACTCGACCGTTGCCTCGTTGTTCCCGACACCGCGGAGGCGAGAGCCCAGATCCAGCAAGGTGTTGCACAGAACGACAGCCTTCGGTTTCCAGACCCACACGCTTCTGATTTCATTCCCGAATAGCTGCATTTCATCGACCGTTCTGAAACTCTCCGAAAACGGGGTTTTCGGCAACTTCAAAAATTAAGTTGCCGAAACCACCGACTTTGCGGGATTCAGGGACATCTTTCACCAGAAGGGCGTTTACCGTTAGCTACGAGAAGCAGAGGTGACTGATCTGGAGCGTAGAAATGCCCGGATCGGAAGGTCGTAGAAGATCATCACCAAGTAAGCGAAGGCAGTCAGGAGGAGGACACCACTGACCACGACGAGTGTAAGGTGCACCGCGTCGGGCTTAAGGCGTTCGTAGTACTCCCCAAAGCTCCAGATCACCGCGTAGTGCGTCATGTAGAGCGGGTAGGACATGTCACCTGCAAACCTGCAGAGCTTTTCTGCGCGGGGCCCCAGCGTCGCTCCTGCGCCAAGGACGACCAGCAACGGGAAGTAGACGATGATCACCGCTGCTTCCCGGATCCAACCACCTGTCGCATACGGCATCATGAAAGCGAGCAGCAACAACACCGACAGAGCGCCGAAGCCGAGCTTTGTGCGGATAATCCATCCGGAGCGGTGCACGAGCAGGCCGGCCAGGAAAGAGAAACTGACGCGAGCGGCGCCGGTCCAGAAGGTCTTGCCGTTAAAACCTGCCCAGAGATTGCCGGCAGCGTAGCCCACAGAGCAGAGGACAATTGCGGCAATGACGGTCGCCACGCTCAACCAACGACGGCTCCATCGGTAGAGCACGATCGCGTAGATGAGGTTCGCAACATACTCCCAGAAGAGTGACCAAGCCGGTGAGTTCAGGCTGAACAAGCTGTGCCCGCGCTCCTGCATCACCGGGTACGGAATGAGGAAGATCGAAGTAACGAATATCAGGACAACCCGACCAGCGCTGTACCCCAATGCACCCAGGTGAAAGGGGTCCACCAGCAAGGTCAGCAGGCCGAGTACTGACCCGAAGACGACCAGGGGATGCAAGCGAATCAGGCGCACTTTCAGGAAGTCCCACAGACCCATCTGCTCGAGACGATTATCGTAGGCATAACCGATTACGAAGCCAGAGAGGCAGAAGAAGAAATCGACCGCCAGCCATCCGTGGCCGATCCAGAGCTTGCTGTAGTTTCCGATGACCATCTCCATGAAGTGGAAGGTGACCACGGCCAGGGCTGCTACACCTCGCAACCCGTCAAGAGCAAGAAAGTGCCGCTTCGTTGTCGGAATCATCTGTGTCGATTTTCACATAGGTGGTAGCTGCCCCGTCGCACTCTCATCGAATCTCGCGCGTTCAGCGTGCGGTCCGAGACGGGAACCCGGCTGGCTACTCAGCGTTAGCTTCTCATTTTGACGGTGAAGGATGAAATGCCTCCAACCCGACAATAGGCCGAGTAGGCCACCGAGAACGGGAAGCCAGGATGCTGAAGAGCCATGAGCGGCTGAAGAGACAGGACCGAAGTAGATCAATCTTTTCCCTTCGTCAAGCATATAGGTCTCTTCGACTCCCACTCCCTAGAAACCGGATTTGCGGTGACGTCAACTGGGCGGATAGCTGGGATGCCGAAATGGCGGGATGTTCTTGGTACAGCGACTTAGGGTTTGGGCGAGTGACTGGCGGCGGCCGCAGTGAGCCAGGCATTGAGGCCGAAGTTGAAACTTGCGTCGGGCTTTTCAGACCCGAACACGTTGGCGGCTTCGAGTTCGACGATCCCGTGCAGAAATGCCCATAGGGCGATTGATGCCTCATTGACGCGATCCGGCCCTGTGAGGGTAATTACGTGGCTGGCGACGAAGTTCCAGAGGTCCTGGTGGGAGGAGGCTTTTTCATCTTCGGGGCCGCAGGGTAAGAGCAGCAGCTCGTAAAGATTCGGGTGTTTGCGGGCAAAGGCGAGGTAGGCGCGGCCTATGCCACGGATGGCCTGCTCGGGCTCTCCCTTGCGGATGGCGCGCTGCATGGCGGCATGGAGGAGACGAGACACCTCGTTGGCAACGGCAGATTCCAGCACGGAGCGATCGGCGAAGTAGCGATAGAGGGCGTTGGGTGCAAGCTCGAGCGTGGCCGCGAGCGAGCGCAGGGAGAGACCACGAAGTCCCCGTTCCTCGAGCTGTTCGATGGCAGCGGCGAGGATCGTCTCGCGGTCAGTTTTGGAAGGGTAAGCCATGATTATCACTGTACATCTTGACCAGCGCTGCCGGAAGATGTACGGTGAACATATTGAAGATGTGCAGTGTGCATCTTGGAGGGAGCGTTATGGGGACAAAGCAGAGTGTGGTGATTACAGGGGCGTCGACCGGCATCGGCTGGGCAACTGCGAAGTTTCTTCTGGGCAAGGGCTTCCGTGTGTTTGGGACGGTGCGGACGCAACGCGATGCAGACCGGCTACAGGCTGATTTCGGCGTGGACTTTGTTGCGTTGCTGGCAGATGTGACCGATGAGGCGTCGGTTCGGCGGGCGGCAGAGCGAGTCGGCGAGATGCTGGGCGGAGGGAGGCTGGCGGGGTTGGTCAATAACGCGGGCATCGTGGTTGGCGGCCCTCTGCTGCACCTTGAGGCCAACGAAGTGAGGCGGCAGATGGAGGTGAATGTGGTGGGTCCGTTCGTGGTGACGCAGGCCTTCGCGCCGCTGCTTGGGAGCGATCCGTCGAGGACCGGACGGCCCGGCCGGATTGTGCAGATCAGTTCGGTCTCAGGCGCACTGGGGGTGCCCTTTGTCGGGGCGTATGTTGCTTCGAAGTTCGCCCTCGAGGGCATGTCGGAGAGTCTTCGGCGGGAGTTGATGCTCTACGGGATCGATGTAATCGTGGTGGGGCCGGGCGCGGTGGTGACGCCCATCTGGGACAAGGCGGCGGCAGAGGATTTTAGCCGGTTCGACGTGACGGATTATGGTCCGGTCATCCAACGCTTCCTTGCGTTCTTCGAAGTCGAAGGCAAGAAGGGACTTGCGCCGGAGGCAATTGGCCGCTCCATCTATCACGCACTTACGGTGAAGAAGCCAAAGGTACGGTATGCCGTGGTGCCGCAGCGGTTCAAGAACTGGACCATGCCGATGCTGCTGCCAAGGCGCATGGTCGACCGTTTGATCGGGAAGCAATTCGGATTGATGCGGAAGGCCCTGTGATCTCTGAGCTGCAGCAGGTTGGCAGACAGATTGTAGAAGGCGCTGCTTCGCGGGCTGTCGGTATTCCCGAAGGAAACGGTCAGGTTTCCTTCGGGAATGATAACTAGAGAAGCGAAAGCAGCGCGGTTGCGGTCTTAGTGAGCAGGATTATTTGGGTGGCAGACTTCGACGGACCGCTGGCGGACTGCGCACTGCGCATGGGGCGGTTGCTTGGGAGGCCGGAGGCGGTTGCGGGGATGAGTCCGTCGGCATTTCACCGGCAGTTCAAGACGATCACGTCGATGACGCTGCTGCAAAATCAGAAGCAGCTATGGTTGCTGGAGGCGCGGCGGCTGATGTTTCGGATGCGGCGAACGTGGAGACGGCGGCGTTTCAGGTGGGCTATGAGAGTCCGTCGCAGTTTAGCCGGAAGTATTCACGGATGTTTGCGGTATCTCCGCGACGGGACGTTGCGGCGTTCAAGCGGAGCGCGGCCTGATGCTTCTTACACACCGCTACTAACGCAGGACGGAGGCAGTATCTAGGCGGCATTCTTATGGAATCGTTCGCGTAGATCTGCGGGCAGCTTTCGCTGGAGGACGGTGCCGAGATAGCTTGGCAGGGGCGTCGTGATGGCGACGAGCAGCCAGAGGAGGGTCGAGAAGACGACACCGGCGACGGCTACAGCTTCCATCGAGATGAAGACGACGGAGTGCCGCAGATGGAGGTGAACCTGGCTGATGTGGACGAGGGCCTCGACGCGGTTCATGACGACGGCGGCGAGCAGGAAGGCAAAGATGGAGAGAGTGCTGACGGAGATGAGGAGAACGTCTACGGTGCGGTGGAGGCGCTGCTTGGAGCGGCAGTGGCCGCAATCTTCGAGGTGCTGGTCGTAGTCCGTGCGCATCTCAGGCGAGAGGGCGGAGATGTCGTAGCGCCAGCCTGAGAGGATAGCACCGACGACGGGGTCGATGCAGGGTGATGCAGGTACGCGATGTTTGCTCGGAAATGGCGTAGGCGAAGTATTCATAGTGGGCAGCCTCTAGTCTATCTCGTTTGATTCCAGCGCAGGCAGCGAAGATTCATCCGTAGTTAACAGACTTGATTGCGCCCTAAAGGTGAATCGGCTCCAGCGGGATGGCCTGCTGGGCGAGCAGAATCCGATTACCGAGCAGGGTCATTCTGTCGCCTATGGCCCGCTCGGCCGAGATTCGGGCGAGTTCCGGTGCGTTATTGGACTCCGAAAGATGGCCTAGAACGATGTAGGCGGCGCCGCCGTCGTAGTCGCGCTGCAGAAATTCGGCGGTCGCATCGTTGGAAAGATGGCCTACACGGGAGAGGACGCGCTGCTTGACGGACCAGGGATAGGGGCCGTCCCGGAGCATCTCGAGGTCGTGATTCGACTCCAGGAGGAGGACGTCGATGCGCTTAAGGGCCGACTTGACGTTGGGTGGCATGTAGCCGAGATCGGTGGCAACGGCCATGCGGATGCCTGCGGCCTCGAAGACGAAGCCGCAGGGGTCGGCGGCATCGTGGGGGATGGTGAAGGGTGTGATTTCGAGGTCGCCGATGGAGAAATGGGTTCCGGCCTGGAAGTATTCGACGGCTGGCAGGTGGGCGGGATTAGCCTTTTCTTTTGGCGGCAGGGCCTCCTGGGCTTCGGCGTCGCAGGGCTCTTCTTCAACGGGAAGCTCGAGGGTGGCGTTTGGGTCGTCGGAGCGGCAACCCTCTGCTGCTGATAACGCGATGCCACCCCATGCCTCGCTGGCGGCGACTGCGGCTGCGCGGGTCTCTTTTTCCTGCTGGATGTGATCGAGCCACCTGGCATAGGACATGGTCGTTCGCGGCGTGAGCATGCGGACCCAGGCACGGTGGGTCGGCTCGGTAAAGAAGACGGGGATGTTGAGCTTGCGCGCGAGTACGGCGAGGCCGGCGACGTGGTCGAAGTGTTCGTGGGTGACGAGGATGGCGTCTAGTTTTTCGGGATCTTCACCGGCAATCGCCATGCGCTTCAGGAGTTCGCGGCAGGAGAGGCCGGCGTCCACCAGCACGGTCGTTCTGGAGCTGGCGATGACCGTGCTATTTCCCTTGGAGCCCGAGGCGAGCACGGTCATGCGCATGAGGTTAAGATACGCGGTTTGTTCGCCTGACGCGAGTGCTTCCGAAGGCTCCACGACCCATTTCTGAGGAAATCAGGGCCCCTTTATGCCTCCCTAATGGCTTGCGGCATGAAATGAATCATGCCGGCAGATGGCGTGCCGGCAGGAGTGGTTCATGTTCACGCGCCCCGCGCAGTTACAGGATGCTTCCCAGATTTACCAGTTGGTCGGCAGCCTCTGCCACGACGGAACTCTGCTTCCCCGCTCTTACAACGAGATCTGCTGCAATATAGAGACCTTCACCGTGGTGGAAGCGGATGACCATTCCTTTGCCGGATGCGCTGCGCTTCATGTCTATGGACAGCACCTTGCGGAGGTCCGGTCGATCGTGGTTCGGCCCGAGATCAAGGGTCATGGTGCCGGCGGATTGCTGGTTGGTGCGGTGCTGGCGCAGGCAAGTGCGCGAGAGATTCGTTGCGTGTGTCTTTTTACGCGCATCCCGGAGTTCTTCGCCCACTATCGGTTCCACATCGCTGAGCATGCGGCGCTCCGGGATAAGGTGTTGAAGGATTGCCTGCAGTGCCCGCGCCGGAATGCATGTGACGAGACGGCGATGGCGATCGGCGATCTTCCTGCTGCAAGCAGTATGGAGGCGCTACCGGTCTGGCTGACTGCGCCGCAAGAGAAGCTTGTCCAGCTACACGTTTAGTTCATCTCGGAAGGAGAGGTCATGCGTTATAGCAGCTTGGAACATCGTCATCCTGTGGCACCACCGATTGGATTCAGCAGCACGCCGGTTCGCCGGACGACACCCTGGAACGATGTGTGCGATGAAATTATTGTTCCTGTGGCTTCGCTGCTTGCTGTATTTCTGGTGTGCGCTGCGGTGATTGCATTCAGTTGAAGTTACTGCTCGGGTTAGGGCGGTTCGTCTTCCGGTTATTGATGGTGGGAGAAAGAGGTGCTGGTTTTGAACAGTTCTAGAGCGAAGTTGCCGAAAAACCATGACTTTGCGGGAGCCTCTCTGGAATGCCTGGCTGCTACGATCTATCGTCCGCCGATTACGTGAGCGTACAGCTGTAATTACTCATCGTGAAGCGCTGGCGGTATATGACGGGTAAAGTCACAACTGTCCTGGAGCAAACGGGCAAACACCACTTTCTCGTCCATGTGGCGGTAGAGCACAAAGTGACGTGGGGATTTCACCCGTTCCCCGGCCACTCGTTCGGGCTGAACATCGAATGATAGACATAGGCGTGGGGTGCGAGGTCAGGACGCGAGGAAGTCTTAGGCACGCGTCGTGCGACGTGGGGCTCTTCCCTCTTCGATCGCATCGTTCACGAAAGTATCGATTTCACCAGCGGACGATGGCGAAACACCTTCGCCTCGGTCGAACGCCGCAAAAGACTCATCAGTCGCACTATGCAGCCATTCCACCTTCGCCTGCTCCTCAGCTTCGATCTCGATGACCTGCGGCGAAGGGGATAGCGGTTCGAGCATGTTGCGTTTGTGTCAAGACGTTCTCAACCGGTGGGTGCCTTGTAACCCGGAGTGCGCTTGATGAGGAGGTCGATCTGGCCGGCGTGGTGTGATTCATGTTCGCAGACGTGGAACCACTTGCAGAAGTTATTGGTTGGACCCCAGGGCCAGGTCTGATCGATTGCCAGGAACCAGGCGTCGTCGCGCTTCTTGAATTCGGCAAGGGACTTTTCGCGAACCTCTTTGAGGTGATTGAGGTAGAAGTCGAGGTCGTGGCCCTTGATGGTGGTGCGGCCGCTGTCGCCAAGATTCATGGCGGGGTCCCATCGCTGTTTGATGTCCGCAGGCCAGCTATCCCACTTCATTCCGTCGAAGGTGTTCATCTGGTAATAAGTCTCGGTGGCTGCGAGGTGCAGGAGGAGTGCGCCGATCGAGTTGGCGTCCTTGTCGAAGAGCCAGTCGAGTTGGGGCTGGGTCAGACCTCGAACAGGGCTGGTCACCGCGCGTCGCATCCAGGTGAGCTGCGAGATGAAGGTACCAATCTGCGGGGTGTAGCCGGGGCGCGGACCGAAGACGTTTGGCAGGGTCTCGGGTATAGACGGTGCGGCATAGGCCAAGCCTGGCAGCATCAATCCAGCAGCAGACGAGGTGCGAACAAAGGAGCGTCGGCTCGTAAACATGAGTAGTTACCTTTCAAATGAAATGGGAAGCAGGCCGCGTGTCCGCGCAAGTATACGGCCTTGTGAGCTCGTTACTCTGTGTAGATTTCTGGGCTACGGAGTTGCCAACAACAACGATTTCACGGGAGCCTGGTCAACATGTTGATTTCAAACCAATCATCTATCGGTCTTCACAAATCCTGGTCGAACGCCAAAAGCTTTCGCCTGAGATACGCTAACGAACCGGCGTCGCGCCGTGAGTCGAACCACTGCGCAAACAATAAATGCCGATCGGTAGCAACAGCAAGCAAATCCTGATCGTTAGACCGACATCTGGAACGACAGTCAAATGCGTCTTGACGATGAGATCGAGCAGGTTCAACACGATTCCCAATCTCGCCATGGTCTCCACCATAACCAACCAGACGCGGAGTCCGACTAAGAGCCATGACGGCGTTTGCGGCGACAACGATGAAGGGTCGACCTAACATGTCGATATGGCGGGAGCTTTCGGTCACAACCGAACGGCAGACGCGGCGCATCCCATCTTATTGTGCTTGTGCCTGAGTCAGTCCGAGAGTTCTTTCGTTGCCGCGTACTCCGCCCTCTGTTGCGTCAACTGCGGGGTGGGGTGTCGCCTCGCCGGTTAGCGTGGAGTCTGGCGCTCGGGATCGTCATCGGCATCAATCCATCTGTGGGTATCACCACGCTCCTGGTGGTCATGCTTGCGTGGGTCTTCGGCCTCAATCAGATCGCCTCGCAGGTTGGTGCACATGCCATGACGCCGCTCCACCTGCTCCTGTTCATCCCGTTCATTCAAGTGGGCGTACACCTCTTTCATACACGGCGCCTGCCGCTAAGCCGCCAGCAGATCGAACATCTGAGCCACCATCCCTGGCGTTTGTTTCGTGACATCTGGCAGTGGGAATGGCACGCACTCGTTGTTTGGGGAATTTTTGCAGTGATTACGATGCCGCTGCTGGCGATGTACCTTCGACGAGCTTTGGTACTGCTGATGCGGCGCCATCGGACGCTGATGCGTTCGCGCCCGGCGTTGCACTAAACTGCAGCCGTGCAGACGTACGAACCACTATGGCGTGGCGTAGATGGTGCCATGCGAGGGCAAGGATACCCCCACGGCTGCGCCGACGATAGCGCCGAGAGCCAGGCCAACGGCGGCTCCGGTGCCCTTGCCTTTAACGAAGCCATTGGACTCCCATGCGGCGGCGAGGATAGCGGCACCAGCGCCACCGCCGATTCCCGTGCCGATGAGCGTATTTCGCAGGCGGTGCTTGTTTTCCATGAGCTTGACGTAGCGGACATCCTGCCTTCGAACACTCTGATCGCCGGATGAGAATCGGAGGGAGATGGCGTCGTCGGACACGGCGGCTACCGTACCGTTGTGCTTCTTGGCGCCGATGTCCAGCACCTGGACCTTCTGACCTACCTGGAGAGCCATGACGCTGGACCATGCGTCTTTACTGGACTGAGCCAGCAGAAGATCCGGGATAGCTAAGAGTAGGAACAGGCAGAAGAGTCTTCGCATCGAGCAACACCTCTTTCATAAATTTGAGGGAGGTTAGCACGGTGCGTACGCGATTGATTATGAAAGTTGCAACGTTGCTTCTACGTCAAGGGCGACCCTGGTGCTGCTCTGCGAACGGAGGTGGCATTTCGGAGACCTGGAAGCACGGTAGACGTCTACTAAGTGCTCGCAGGGAGGCAGGGGGCTTGGACACTGGACTCATAGTGCGGCGAGTATGCCGGGGAGGCAGGTATGAGTCAAGAAAATTTAGAGGCAGTCTTCAACGATTTGGAAGAGAGATGTGAAGACTGAGAATGCAGGTAGCCATCCCCGCTCAAGGCGAAGAGGAGATACAGCAACCACCAAGTAGGCCAAGCCCAGAATCACAGCACCGCTCCTCTGTATCAAAGAATCATCGTGTGCGGCTCTGTTCACAGGTCTGTCTCCGTAATCAGATCAAGCGGTCACTCGATCTGATTACGGACGGAACTTTTGGAGCTTCCGCGCGACCTAACGGAAGCGGCCAGGGCGCAGGCCCGACACCAAGGAAGGCATGAAGCATCGACCGGCCGGAGGTCTTCCAGCGCTTGATGATTTCGTAGACGATGACACTTGCGTAGGTGACGGCGATCCAAACGTAGATCTCTTCAACGGGGAGGAGTGACCAGGCAGTGATGCGCACGCCGAGCATCTGCTGCGGACGAAAGTTCCACCAGCCATACGGCAAGGCAAGTGTCACCTCCCAAAGCAGACTGGTCACGAGCATCATAAACATGGTGAGGCTGAGCGCACGCCAGTTGATCACTGGACGTGCTGTCGGAAGGAGAGCCGTTGAAGGTATAAACGCGCAGAGAACGAGAAAGACGAAGTAGCCGGGAAACTTAGTGGGGTCTTTGGCGATGTACCGCTCGTAGAACAGCGCTGCCAAGAGCAATGCTCCGCCCAGAATAAACGACGCCGGATGAAAGCGCAGCAGGCGGTCGAAGGTGATGCGTTGTTGCGAGAGAGCGGGAACAGTGTAGGCCGAAAGCCAATACTCATCCAGCCAGATGTAGAGAAGAAGGACGGTGACAAAGCCGAGTAGGTAGAAGGCATATTCCTCAAGCGGAACGGACTGTCCAAGGGCGGGGACCTTGATACCCAGAGTGGCGGACACGTTGGGATAGATAAAGAAGTATTGCGCGAAAAAGAAGTCAAGCGCTCCGCCGAGAGGAAAGAGAAGCGCGACGCTCCAGCCAAAAGCCCGGCGCGAAAACTTGAGGCCTTCCTGCGGAATGAACCAGAAAAGAATAGATGCTGAAGGCACGATAAACAGAAGCAAACTCATGGCATATCCGTAGGGCGAGACGGAAGGGGTTATCTGCACAGGTGGGGGGCTGGTATGGACGGTCTGGAGGGTCAACGTCGCGGGGATGATGACCATGGCCAGCATCGCCACCGTCATGGAGAAGGCGGAAGAAAGAAGGTTTCGCATACGACCTCAAATGTAGTCATTGGGCCCACTGCAGCTTAGCAGTTGCGGGGCTTGTGGCATCCTGACGATGCGACTTTCTCGAAACTGCGTTTATTGTTGAGGAGCGCGACGTCCGCCCAGGCGACCCGCCTGGAGAGGAGCTAGACTAACAGGCTAATAGCACAACAGGGCAGGCAGAGCAGAATAGTCTGCGGTACAAGGAGTAGCTACATTGCAACTCTTCTTGCATTACGTCATTTCCTCGTCAAATTCTCAGGAGCCAAGCTCTGCTCGGCTGTACAAGTGTGTGAAGCGTGGTGTCTTCTCTTTGCTCTGCTTACTCTGTGTCACGACTCAGGGTCGTTCGCAGCTCAAGACGGCATCAGACCACCCTGTCGCGAGCCTTCATGCAGATGGTGGCACCTTAGCGAATCAGGCAATAAGTGCAGAATGGAACATGCACGACGGCCACTTGACCGAGATGTCAATCAATCAGCCTGGTCTACATTCAAGGATTGAGTTAAAGGGACCGTTTATTCTTCAAATGAAGGATGGGAGGGTTGTGGATGCAGCCGATCTGACCCTTACCGGACCACCACAGGTTGTTCAGCTTGCACCCGATACATCGTCTGCCCGGTATGCTGAGCGCCTTCGCGGAACCTTGGTTCAGTACCGGATGGCTGATCCGAAAGGCCGTTTCAATCTGGAGTGGTCGCTTGTTCTTCGAGAGGGTTCTCGATATATCCGGCAGCTTGTAACGATCACAGTCGGTGACGAACCCCTGCAACTTTCCGACGTTGTTCTTCTCGATGTCCGTTCTCCATCGATTCGGATGGCCGGAAGTGTTAAAGGCAGTCCGCTCCTTGATGGCAACTTCTTTCTTGGATTCGAGCATCCTCTTTCGCAATCAAGTGTTGTCGGCGATCATGCGGTAAGCGAACTAAGAAGTGGTGTGCCAATCGGACGACATCAGACTGCCACTTATTCCGCTGTCATCGGGGTCGCAACGCCTGGGCAGATGCGTCGCAGCTTTCTCACCTATGTTGAACGCGAGCGGGCGCACCCGTATCGCACGTTCCTGCATTACAACAGCTGGTTTGATATCGGCTTCTTCTCACCGTACTCTCAACAAGACGCTTTGGACCGGATCGAGTCTTTTGGAATCGAGTTGAATAAGAAACGATCGGTAGTCCTCGATTCGTTCCTGTTCGATGACGGCTGGGATGACCACGAAAATCTTTGGAAGATCCGGAGCGACTTCAAGAATGGTTTCACGCCCTTAGTACAAGCAGCGGCGAAGTATGGAACTGCTCCGGGGGCATGGCTCTCACCATGGGGTGGGTACGGGCCGCCAAAGGCTGAGCGTGTCGCTGCAGGCAAGAGAAGCGGTTACGAGGTCGTTGACGGCGGGCTTGCGTTATCTGGACCAAAGTATTACGAACGGTTCCATGAAGCTGCGAGCGAAATGGTCACGAACTACGGGATCAACCAGTTCAAGTTCGATGGCACCGGCAATGCAGATCAGGTTGTCAAAGGAAGTGCCTTTAGCAGCGACTTCGATGCAGCTATTCACCTTATTCGCGACCTCCGTAAGCTGAAGCCGGATCTTTTCATCAATTTGAGCACTGGGACCTATCCCTCGCCATTCTGGCTCTTTGACGTTGACTCGATCTGGCGCGGCGGTGAAGACACAGAGTTTCTTGGCGTCGGGTCCAGTCGCGAACGCTGGATCACCTATCGAGATGCAGATACCTACGACGAAATTGTCAAAGGTGGCCCGTTGTTTCCTCTGAATTCGGTCATGCTTCATGGCATCGTCTACGCGCAACGAGCGCCATATCTTTCCACCGATCCTGGCAGTGACTTCGCCAACGAAGTCCACTCGTACTTTGGCTCTGGTACACAGCTGCAGGAGATGTACATTACTCCTTCTCTTCTGAAGCAAGCTGATTGGGATGTACTTGCGGAAGCAGCAAAATGGTCCCGTCGGAATGCTTCTATCCTGGTTGATACTCACTGGATTGGCGGAGATCCGCGATGGCTCGAAGTGTATGGATGGGCGGCCTGGTCCAATGGAAAAGGAATTCTTACCTTGCGCAATCCAAATGATAAAGCGCAAAGTGTGAAGCTTGATATCGCCTCTGCATTTGAACTGCCTGTCGGGGCTCCTCGTCATTACAGTGCGCATAGCCCATGGCTAGCCGATCGTGCAGATTCCGTGATTCCGCTCACGGCAGGCGTTCCGCACACCTTCTCTCTGGCTCCCTTTCAAGTGATTACGCTTGAGACAAGTGCTCCCTGAAGAACTGGCCGGATCTCAGTAGGGTAAGGCAATCCCCACCACCTCGGGTCAGCATTCGACATGAGAGGTTTCGCCAAGATCGAAACGCAGGCATACCTGTGCCATTCAAGCTTCGATTGCTAATGGTCCTGCTTGCGAATCTTTTCGTAAGCTAATGAAAAGAGATTTCCCGCTTGCAACGAAGGCGAACGTAAGTGATAATAAGCGTTCAAAGAATTAGAAACCTGATTGCGTAACAAGGCATTTTGTTTTTGCTGTGCATGATGTTGCTTTCAGGAGGGTGATGAATATGCCTGCATTCGTGATGTCTCTAACCAGACCTCTTTCTTCTTTTGCTCTGCGGATAGGCGCGGCGCTGTGCCTGCCTACAGACTTACGAAAGCTGTCACTTGCACTGGCGACGGCAATAGCACTCCTTGCGGCTAGCAGTGTCAGTGGCGCGCAGACTGTGAGTGCGACCCTACGCGGTACAGTGACAGACGCCGCGGGCAATATGGTTACGTTCGCGCACGTACAACTCCTCGAGCCGGCCACCGGTCAAGTTGTCCGCGAAGTGAGCCCCGGGGCGACCGGCGAGTATGAGTTCGACGAACTGAAACCCGGAAGTTACCGCGTGCGATGTTCAGCCTCCGGATTCAAGTCGTTCGAAGCGCAGAATGTGATCCTGGACAGTGGTCAGATCAGGCGCGTCGATGCGATGCTGTCGGTGGGTGAGACATCCGAAACAGTGACGGTGAGCGCGGGCGCAGCAGTCATTAATACCGAGTCCGCAACCATCTCAGAAACTTTTACCGCGGAGATGTATCAGGAGTCGCCGCAGGTCACACCCTATCCTTCGACGTACAACCTGTTGACGACCTTTAGCGGAGTGCAGGGCGGTACGGGAACGCCGGTTGTGAATGGGCAGCAGCAGTCTCAACAATCGCAGCAGTTTGACGGTATTCCGAACGATCTGCAGGGCGTCCAGAGTAACAACGCGAACTTCTTCGAACAAGTCTCAGCGTCGCTGATGAATGCACCCGCAGAGAGCGCTGTGCCGGCGTTGATTAGTGAAGTGACCAAGCGTGGCGATAACAAGTTCCACGGCAAAGCAACGTATCGCATCTATGACTCCGTGTTTGATGCAAATGGGTACTTCAATCAGCAGAAGTCTGCGTTTCTGCAGCATGAGTGGGATGTAGAAGCGTCAGGTCCAATCTGGAAGGACCACACCTTTTTTTACGGTGGGTACTTTGGGCAGCGGATTCCGCTGGGCTATACCTACCAGGCAAGCGTGCCGACGACCGCGTGGCGCAGCGGTGTATTTTCGACGGTGATTATCGATCCTTCAACTGGCCTGCCGTTTGCGAACAATACGATTCCACAGAATCGTATTAGTTCTGTAGCGTTGGCAGTGCAGAACAATTACCTTCCGGGCGAGAACACGAATCTCGGCACGCCGGTGAATAACTTTACGACGCATTTTCCGTTCAACAGCGATCTGTATCGCGGCGACTGGCCGATTGTGCGAATCGACCACAACCTGACGAAGACCAACTCGCTATACGGGCGATGGCTGATGCGGCAGACACCGTACGTACTGAACAACGGCTTGCCGGATCTGATCTGGACGCGGTTCCGGCGTCACCAGCAATTTGCTGCAGGCGATACGCAGATCTTTGGGCCGAAGGTGGTCAACAATCTGCGGTTCGGATTTTCGATTGACCATATTGTGGATGGGCAGACGGAGGCGGGGCAGACTCCGTCAAACGGAGCGCAGGTGCTGTCGACGATCGGACTCCAGGGGGCCAACCCCGGCAACACCGTAGGGCAGGGCTTCCCCGAGATCGACATATCAGGGTTGACCTCGTTGAGCAATGTGCCGGGAGGAACAAAGGCGAACAATGACATCCTGAACATCAATGACACGGTGGACTGGCAGCTTGGACGGCACGTCATTCGAATTGGTGGCGGCGTGCAGCACTTCGATACGTTCCAAGGCGCGGTACCGAACTACGGCACGTTCACTTTCAATGGGACATATACCGGTAATGCTTATGCAGACTTCCTACTAGGACTGCCGCAGCAGACGCAACGACAGGCTCCATTGACCGGCCGCGAGCTAGCTCTGACAGAGTGGAATATCTTCGCGGAAGATACCTATAAGCTGACGCCAAAACTGACCGTGAACTACGGCCTACGATGGGATCTGTACGGAACGCCAAGCGCGTCGGATCACCTTGAATATAACTTCGATCCCACGACCGGCAACATTGTGGTGGACCCTCAAGCTGTCTCGAAGGTAAGTCCGCTTTATCCATCCAACATCACTGTAGTTGGGGGACAAGTGCAGGCGATTGCGGACAAGACGAACTTCGCGCCTCGTGTAGGTGTTGCATACTCGATGGGCAGTCACCAGGTCATCCGTGGTGGCTATGGCCTCTATACATCGCGGTTCGATAGCGGTTCCGGCACGTTCAATAATTTTCTACCGATCAATCCGCAGCTCGGTCAGACGGGGCCATTCTCAATCAGCGAGGTGTATCAGAACGTAGTGTCCCCGGGAACGCAACCGCTGCTGCAATTTCCAAATCCGTTTCCGTCAACGACGGCGACTGCGCAGGTTCCGAGCCAGGCAGTGACCGGCTATCCACGGCAGGTCAATCATGGGCATATTCAGCAGTTCAGCGGGACCTATGAGAACGAACTGGCCCACATCGGCTTGCGAGCATCCTACGTTGGCTCGCGGAGTTCGGGGTTGAACTACATGGTGAATACCAACCTGCCCCAGCCGAGCACCACGCCCTTCGTTGCGAGCCGTCGTCCCTACTCGCAGTTCGAGAGCACGACGGAGCTGCGGTACGACGGTGGCGCGCGATATGACGCGCTGCAGATCGAGGCCAAGCGGCGGCTGGGTGGCCTGGTGTTTGATGCGAGCTACGCGCTTTCCCGAAGCCAGGCAAATTTCCTGGATACGGAGAACCCCTACGACGTGCTGAGCCACTGGGCAAACGATGGCGTGACGCGTCACCAATACGCGGTGGCGAGCGTGGTGTGGGCGCTGCCCTTTGGTAAGGATCATCAGCTCTTCGCCGGAAATGGCGCTGGGGTGAAGCGACTTGTTGGTGGGTGGTCGGTGAGTGCTGTGACCTATATCGCATCCGGCCTTTACTTTTCACCTTTCTTTGACGGCGTTGACGCTTCTAACACTGGAACGGTTGGTGGGTTGCCCGACCGGATTGGCGACCCGAACAAGGTGCCGGGCGGCAAATCCATCAGCAACTGGTTTAATCAGGCGGCGTTTGCCGTTCCTCAGTCAGGTCACTTCGGCAACGCTCTACCGAACAGCCTGGAGAGCCAGAACCTTTACCAGACCCAGGTCTCGCTCACGAAGTCTTTTGCAGTTACGGAGCGGGTGCATTTCACATTCAATTCGCAGATCTCCAACCTTTTCAATCATCCGCAATTCCTCAATCCCAGCGGTGACGTTTCGGTAGCTGCCGGAAACCAATTCACGAGCCAGTTTGGGACCTTCGATTCGCTTGAGACGGGGCAGCAGCGGCAGATCACCTTTCAGGGTGGTATCTCGTTCTAACAATGGGCCGCAAAGCAGAAGCTACCGGGACCGCCAGAGGTCCCGGTACGACACGTTGAAAGACCTCAAAAAGAGTCTGACGATGCGACACGGGTTGCTCCCCCCTTCTATTGACTAAATGAAACAACGATTAAGATTGCCCCTGTCCATAATTACTGGGGACAAATCCTGAGATTGCTATTAGGATCATCTCTACTCCTAAGTAGCTTACGTTGGGCTGTTCGAAACGACTTGTTCGTTTCAGCTCAACCTTCTGCGTCTGGATCGATTTTTTGTTCCATCAATCTGCCCTCTTTGCCGCGTGAGCGAGCTTCTTCCAGTGTCTTGCGCACTTCACTGCTGTTTTCTTCCCTTCTGCCTGAGGCCCCGACACGCGCAATGCGTGCCTCCGGCCCAGCGATTAGTACCGGGCCACGTTGTACGACTCACGCCTCACTAAGGATCTCTGCCATGTTCCCCATTCTGGTTCGCTCGTCGCGCTTCGCCCTTGCAGGCGCTTTCGCCTCCCTTCTCGTTCTTTCCTCGTTCGGAAGCCTGCATGGACAGGTTGCCGCATCTTCCGCTGCGATGGTGCAGACGGCCAATGCCCGCCTCACCGCTGAGGCGCAGAGCGGGTTGCCGCTCACGACCGAAACACGGTCGATGCTGGTGGCGCGTCACACTGCTCTCGTCTCCGTCTTCATGGATGCACCCTCGACGGCACGCAGCTATGCTCTGCCGGCAGCCACGCGCGAGGAGCTTGTAAAGGCGAACCCTGCCTACGCAGCCCTGATTGAGCAGGAGAAGACGATCACCGGCCAACTCACCGTCGCCATTGCAGATAACTTTAGGAATCGCACTTCGCAGAAGGTGTATAGCCTGTATACAGCGGCGGGCGCCATGAGGGTTTCCTTTGCTGCCGCTCCGGCAAGCTTATCGGCCCTGGAGGGTCGGGTGGTCACCGTCAATGGCCTTGGTTTCCCTGAGATTTTGGTTGCCGATAGAGTTCGGCCTGCAACACGCGCGGAAGCAGACTCTTCTATCGCGGAAGTTTCGAAGGTCTCACGGTTGAACGCAAATGCTGTCCGCACGAATGCCATACCGCCCTTCACCGGACCCGGCATTACCACCACGGCACCCCCGTTCGCTAATGTCACGGGCCCGCAGAGCGCTGCCGTGATCATCGTCGATTTTGCCAGCACGCCGATGGATACAAATAACAATCCCCCGTCGGCAACTCCTTTGACGCTGCAGGGAGACTTCAATACCCAGGCTTACTACAACAAGATCTTGAATCCAGGCTCGCTCCCCAACGTCTCCGACTATATTGCCGAGACATCCTACGGCAAGGCCAGCTATGCTGCCGACGTCTATGGCCCCTTCGTCTTATCGACGGGCTATAACTGCGCCCAGACAAACGCCATGCTTGCAGCCGCGCTACAGGCTGCGGTCAATGCTGGCCTGGATACATCCAAGTACAACCGCTTTGTCTTTCCGTTTCCGTCGACTGCCTGCACCTACGACGGGCTCGCTTCAACCGGCTTCACGACCCCGCTGATCAATCACGAATGGACCTGGGTTGCTTTTCCCGTCCAGCCAGCCGAAGTCAACAATACGCCAGGATTTGCGCAAAAGTTTCTCGTCATGAGCCATGAGTTCGGCCACAACCTTGGCATGAACCACAGCAACACCATCGACTTCGGTCCGACCGCCCTTGGTCCGATCGACTTTGCGGCCACTAACCCCGGCACCGTAGATCCTGGCGGTCCCAGCCACCCGGCCGCGTTAGAAGCCGCAGCCCTACCTGCTGCTGTTGGAAGTCCGATTACAGGGATCAATGATGAGTACGGCGACCCTTTTCCGATCATGGCAGGCGTTGGATACACTCCCTACAACGCAGAACATCGCTACAGCATCCTCGGCTGGATCGGGGCGGATGGTGAGAAGGATGTCACCGCTTCCGGCACCTTCAGCGTGGCTCCTACCGAAAATACGACTGGCCTCCGCGCCTTGCATGTACTTCGTGATGCGCCCTCGAACTCCTGGATCTGGGTCGAGTTTCACCAGCCGAACAGCACCTACACCAACTTCGGTATCCCTTACCTGGCGATGCCCAATACCTTCACCAGCGGCGCAGAACTTCTTTACTCAACGAGCTATCTCGACGCCAGACACACCTACATTATTGACACCACGCCCAGCGCGAAACCGAATAATTTCGCGGATGCAATCCTGGGCAACGGTCTAAGCTGGTCGGACCCCTACTCGCTCCTGACGATAACCTCTGGCTCGCAGACCAATAGTGCTCTCGGAGTAACGGTCAGCTACGACACTGCATGCGCCACTCCTGCCCTGAGCACGTCGAGCGTACCTGCCACCGCCGGTAGCGGCACCGTAACTGTAACCGCAGCAGCCGGATGCGCATGGACCGTCTCTTCAAATGCGGCATGGATCACCATCACAAACGCAAGCGGAATGGGCAATGGCACTGCAGCCTTCACCTAGCACCATTGCAAATATCCCTTCTCTGGAACGCCGCACCTACCTCACCACCGCACGGCAGAGTCTTCCACTCATCCAGCAGGGCACCGGGGTCAACGTGCTCACCGTCACTCCTAAGAGTGCGACCGTAGCACCGGGGGTCTTTACACCGTTTGCGTTTCATCTCAACAACGGGTCCGGCACCGGGGCAGACGCCAGCTTCTACGTCACCATCGGCAGTCTCAATCCAGTCACAGCATTCCAGGCGTGCACGATCGGCGCGGAGCCACAACCGGGGAATGACCCAAGCAACTATGGCATCTTCACAAACGGAACTTCCGACTCAATCATTGGAAGCTCCGGTACGGTGACGATCGGGGCCTGCACGATCGACCTGAGCAACAGCACCTTTACCTCCAACGGGAGCAACGCTACCCTCACGCTGTCCATATCCTTCCCCGCTGGCTTCTCTGGAAATCACCCGATCACCGTCAGCAGCGATAATACGAACTTCTTGAACATGGGCTTTGTCCAGGTCAGCAAGCCCAGTGTTGTTTACACGACAACAACGACACTTACGGCAACTCCCTCCGCTATCACAAGTACACAGTCCACCACGCTGCAGGCTTCGGTCACCTCGGCCTCCAGTACTGGAGCCGGCCCCACCCCCGATGGTTCGTTCTCGTTCTCCTCAGGTACTGTCAACCTCGGCACCTGCACCATTGCCGGTGGCACATGCTCTCTTCCGGTGAATGGCTCCATGCTGCAGACGGGGACGCAGACCATTACGGCCACCTATACCCCAACAGTGTCTTTCACCTCATCCTCCGCGAGCACGAATGTCACAGTGACCAATCTCACTGCGTCCACGTCGGTTGCTCTAACCGCCACTCCTGCGTCGCCAGCCCCCGCTGGCACGGCCATCACCTTAAGTGCGACCGTCACCTCAACCGCAACCTCTGCTCCTGTAACAGGGAGCACGGTCAAGTTCTACGATGGCTCGGTCGCGACAGGCACCCTGCTCGGTTCGGCAGCGCTGAACGCTTCCGGTGTAGCAACGATCACCATCACTCCTGCTGTGGGCGACCATATCTTTGTGGCTCAGTTCCAGGGGACGACGGCCTTGCCTGCTAAGACGGCCTCGCAGTATCCCTTCACCGTCGCTGCTGCAGGCAACTATGAGACGACCAGCCTGCTGACGTATACGCCGACTGGTGCTACCTACAGCTTGACGGATACGGTTACGTTCTATGGCTTGTCGGTACCCGGGGGCAAGGTCAACTTCAACGACGCTACAGCGGTCACCAAGACGGAAGGTACGCTTGTGTCGTTGACTCCCACTACAGCGCTGCCGACGACGATCACGACAGGCGCCACGAACACCAGCACCCTGGTCTCGGCGATCGGGGACTTCAACCAGGACGGCATTCCGGACCTTGCCACCACCAACTTCGGTGACGGCACCGTCACCGTGCTGCTCGGCAAGCCTACCGCGATGCCCTCCTACAAGGTGCCGGCAATCTATCCTGTCGGCAAGGCGCCGTATGGTGTGGTGGTCGGGGACTTCGACCAGGACGGCATTCCGGATCTTGCGGTGAGCAACCTCGCCAGCGGCACGGTCAGCATCCTGCTCGGCAAGGCGAACGGAACCTTCAAGGCCCAGAAGAGCTACCCCACCGGCAAAACTGCTCTCCCTGGCACCACGACGCCGCCTGCAGCGTACGGATTGGCCATCGCAGACTTCAACAAGGACGGGATACTGGACCTGGTCACCACCAACACCCAGGAGGGAACGATCAGCGTCCTGCTCGGCAATGGCGATGGTAGCTTCGCCGCACCGTTGACGACTGCGGTCGGCACAGATCCTTTCCTCTCCGTCGTGGCGGACTTCAACGGCGACGGCAATCCTGACCTGATGGTGGTGAACTCGAAGTCGAACAATGTCTCCTACCTGACCGGGGATGGAAGCGGCAACTTCAGTGCCGCAACCGTCACCACCTACGCGACCGGGGGTACACCGTACGCGGCGGTCGTCGGCGACTTCAACCAGGATGGTCGTCCGGATGTGGCCATCAGCAACCTCGGCGATCCGAACGCTCCTCCCACCACCGGCTCGGTCACCATCCTGCTCAACCAGGCAGGCGGCGGCTTCGGCACCACGAGCTACGCGACCGGTATCGAACCGACCTCGGTCGTGGTGCTGGACTTCAACGGCGACGGCAAACAGGATCTGGCGGTTGCCAATCTTGCCAGCAACACCGTTGGCGTCCTTACCGGCAACGGGGACGGCACCTTCAACCCGCAGGTAAGCTTTCCGTCGGTTGCCTCGCCGTACCTGCTCTCGGTCGGCGATCTGAACGGCGATGGCAAACCGGACTTCGCCGTCACGCTCTTCGGAGGCGCGAACGTCGCCATCCAGCTTGGCACGCAGACCGGGGTCTATAGCCTCACCGGTCTCACTGGTGGCGCTGGCGATCAGGTTTCCGCTACGTACAAGCCATCGGCCAACGATGCGTACAAGGCAACCACGTCCAACACCGTCCAGGTGTCGGCAGCGACACCTTCGGTGACCAAGACACCGGTCGCCAAGAAGGGCGTCGTCAACTGAGCTGAACCAAATCGTCGTAACAAACAACATGGCTGCTCGGGTGTTCTCCGGGCAGCCATCTTGTTTGTTAGGCCGTAGGCCTGATCGGGAACTTGCATCCGCGAAGTTCTCACTTCGTGTCTAAATGCAGGGTAGAAACCTATGATTTGCGGCGTCAATGATCGCGTGTTCCGGCCTGGTTCTCTACGACGCCCTCAAGAGTTGGGTTTTTGGAGACAACGAACACAGCATAAGTTTGCGTCGCCCCGATCTATGAATACGACCCGCCCGGCGGGTTAGTTAGAGAAGTCCGTGTTGCCTTGCTTGATACAGAGTCGGAACCGTAGCTTCGAAGCTGAGGCTACGAAGCCGTGATCCATCCATGCGGCCCGTCCATTGCTCCAGTCAGCGCGAGTTCGACCGTACCTGCAACGTCTCGCTGGTGAATGAGGCTGAACGCCTTTGCGCAACCCTGCTTTGCATCGACTGCAGGTCGCTGAACACGAGACGGAACTACGGGCGGACCCCGGCACCTGCAAAGTGAAGATCAAGGATGGCTTGATGGTGGCAGTGATCGGGGAGCGGGACCGTTGGGCGTCATCCGCACGGGTTCGATGTTGCCCTTTGCGTCGAAATGCATCTCGTCGATGGCCATGACGCGCTCGTTGGGTCCGGTGGTGCCGAGAGGGTGGCGATGATAGACGATGTACCAGTCATCGGTCCCGGGGATCTGCAGCACGGAGTGATGGCCGGGACCGTTGGCGACAGCGGGATCGGTCTGGAGGATCTTACCGATGCGTTCGAAGGGTCCGGTCGGGCTGGCGCTCCTTGCGTATGCAACGCCGTAGCTTGCATCTCCCCAGTCGCCCTCGGACCACATGAAGTAATAGACGCCGTGACGCTTGATCATGAACGGTCCTTCGACATAGTGTTCCGGAGTGATCTCCTTGTACAACGAGCCATCGTTCATGGGGATGACACTCTTAAGATCAGGTGCGAGTCTGGCTACATTGCAGTGGCCCTGACCGCCATAGTAGAAGTAGATCGAGCCATCGTCGTCCTGATAGACCATCGGGTCGATGGGCTGCGCGCCGTTGTGGAATGCGCCGATGAGCGGCTTGCCGAGGGCGTCGATGAAGGGACCTCCGGGCTGGTCGCTGACGGCGACACCAATGCCCCCCTGGAAGGTGTCCTGCTTCTGAATATCGTTGGCGGCGAAGAAGAGATAGTAGCGGCCATTGAGGTGGATGGCCGTGGGTGCCCAGATCGCATAGGCGGCCCAGGCGACGTTGCGAATGTCGAGTACGCGGGGATGCCTGGTCCAGTGGACGAGGTCCGGCGATGAGAAGGCATCGAGCGAGGTATGTAGAAGATAGACCGGGTGAATGATGGGTCCACTGCGAAGCTTCCGCTGGAGCGGGTTGAAGGATGCATCGTCATGACTGTCGGGTGCGGGACTGGACGAGGTAGGGTAGATCCAATATTGACCGGCAAAGATGTGCACCTCAGGATCTGCATACCAGCCCTGCTGCGAAAGGTTCGATGGAGTCTGCGCCTTGACGGAAGCGCAAGAGAGAGCAGCGATGAGGAAGATGGCGAATCGAAGATATCGGGACACGTTTTTCCTGTCGAGCGAGATGAAGAGCGTAGAAGCTGCCTTGTCGCAGGCTACTCCATGTAGGGGAAAGTTTGGGAGAGGCAGCCAATGAAAGCGGCGGATCGGCAAACCGCTTTGCTTCGGTATAGTTGGCATGAGATTCTCGCCGCATCGCTGATGCTGGAATCTACTCATGGAGACCGCATGCCGATCGACCGACGACTCTTCCTTCAGCAACTTGCGGTCGTGGGCACATCCCTCGCAACGAGCACCCTGCACGCGTCCCCACGTTCATCCTCTGCGAACAAGCCGAACATTGTCGTCATTCTGTCCGACGATGTCGGCTACGGAGATCTGTCGAGCTACGGCGCGACCCACGTTCACACGCCCATGATTGATGCTCTCGCCGCAAGCGGCCTGCGCTTCACCAATGCACACTCGGACGCAGCAACCTGTACGCCATCTCGCTATGCCATGCTGACAGGCAGCTATGCCTGGCGGCACGACGGTGTGCAGATTCTGCCCGGCGACGCCAAACTGCTCGTCCAGCAAGATCAGGCAACGATTGCCTCCGTGCTCAAGTCGGCAGGCTACACCACTGGTCTCGTTGGCAAGTGGCACATCGGCCTTGGCGATGGCAAGATCGATTGGAACGGAGAGATCAAGCCCGGCCCTTGCGAAGTCGGCTTCGACGACGCTTTCTTCTTCGCGGCGACTGCGGACCGAGTGCCATCGGTCTACATCCACAATCACCGCGTGGTAAACCTCGACCCTGCAGACCCCATCCAGGTCTCGTACGACCAGAAGATCGGCCACGAACCGACCGGCAAGGAAGACCCTGACCTGCTGAAGATGCACTTGAGCGAAGGCCACGACGGCACCATCGTCGACGGCGTAAGCCGTATCGGCTTCATGACCGGAGGCAAATCCGCGCTCTGGAAGGACGAAGACATGGCCGCAACCTTCACCAACAAAGCGGTTGAGTTCATCGAGAAGAATCAGCACCGCCCCTTTCTGCTCTACTTCACACCGAGCGACATCCACGTACCCCGCATGCCGGCAGAGCAGTTTGCTGGTAAGAGCGAGTGCGGCGTCCGCTGCGATGTTATCGACCAGTTGGATTGGAGCGTCGGCCGCATCGTCGAGACTCTAAAGCGTCTTCATCTGCAGCAAGACACGCTCATCATCTTTACCTCCGACAACGGCCCTGTGGTGAACGATGGATACGATGACGGCTCGGACCGCAAGCTGGGTGAGCACAAACCAGCAGGACCTTTTCGTGGGGGAAAATACACGATCACTGAGGGCGGCACGCACATTCCTCTGATCGCAAACTGGGACGGTCACATCAAGCCCGGCACATCGACCGCCCTGGTAAGCCAGTTAGATCTATTGGCGAGCTTCGCTGCGTTGACCCGGCAGGCAGTTCCGCCGGGCCAGGCAGAAGACAGTGTCAATGTTCTGCCTGCGTTACTGGGCCGATCCCCGGTAGGTCGGCAGTCGTTGGTTGAGGAGGCGCAGGTCCTCGCGATCGTCGACGGCACGTGGAAGCTGATCGATCGATCGCAACGGCCCGGCCTCCATCCGGGACCGATTCCGAAGCCAAAGGCAGGCGCCATGGAGACCAAGCTCGCGGACGACGGTTACCCGACCGCTGAACTGGAGCTCTACGACCTGAGCGTCGATCCTCACGAAACGAAGAACCTCGCAAAGGCGCATCCGGAGGTCGTCATCCGACTTCAAAAAGAGTTGGTACGTATTCGCTCGGGGCGTCATAGCTGAGGATCGGTCGGCGGTCAGGCACTGTTCTTGCCTCATGCTCCCAAGATGCGATCATCCGGCTCTGAATAGGAGCGAGCGCCGAATTGCCCGAAAGCGTGCGCAGAAGCGTCGACGAGTGCGTGGCGAACACGTTTACGCGTTCCAATCGGCAGAGACCACAACTATGCGGGCTCCGGGACGGCTCGGGTGACGTAGACGAATCGCCAATCGTTCAGGTCGGCGACCAGCACGATCTCAAGATCGAGGAGGATTTGACGTAGCTCCTCAAACAGCGGCACCTTGCCGGTCTGGCGTTCCAGGTCTGTCTGATCTCCGACCGAGTGGATGAAGTGGCGTAGCGAGCGGCTGATGTCATGGAGCGCAGCGCTGGTCTGGACAGAACGCTTGCTGAAGCGCTCAAAATCTCCCTGATGGCTGAGGGCAGCGGCGGTCGCTCCGAGGGCGGGCAGGGCTGCGCTCAACGCAGCCATGGTCAAGATGATCCGTTCAATCCCCTCTTTCTCGTCGATTCCCAGGTGGCGCGTTACGAGCAGAAAAATAAGCAGCGCGAGCGAATTAGCGACCGCGATGACCAATGAGAGGCGGC
This sequence comes from Granulicella arctica, assembly GCF_025685605.1. Lineage (NCBI taxonomy): Bacteria > Pseudomonadati > Acidobacteriota > Terriglobia > Terriglobales > Acidobacteriaceae > Granulicella > Granulicella arctica. Next base: position 3,051,269 of record NZ_JAGTUT010000001.1, on the reverse strand, counting down.
TCACGCGTTCCAGGCGGGCGTGGATCGCGCTCAAGATGGAGGCATTTCGCTGATGATATCTCTCCTGATCCTCGGCGATGCCGGTCAGGGCTGACAGGGCGACCTTCTGCAGGGCCGGGGCCGAGAGATCCAGGTTGGGGAGGCCGCTCTCGGCGAGGTACGCGTTGGCGAACCAACCATTCCAATGTCTCTGGATATCCCGGATGGTTCGTCTCCCTCCAAGGCCTAACAGGGTCATTGCCCACGTAGCGCGGAGTTGTTCTGCGAGCTCCCGAGTGCGGAGCCAGCGTTGGTGGTTTTGCGCCCGGCGACCTAGCCAGTAGAGTGACAGGGCGGTGAAGAGTATGGCCAGCTCCGCAAAGACAAACCAGGGCTTCTGCTCGTGCAGCACGACGCCGGTAAGACCCGTGGTGACGGCGAGGAACGAGAGCCCGAGGATGAGAACGTAGGTGGACCGGTAGGCGTGGCCAAGCTGGGTGGCGATGGCATCAGCGGCAGCCCATGCTCCGGTGAGGTTGACCTGGGAGGCGGTCCGCTCCTCCATCGGGTAGCCCTCCCAGGCTCCCTCGGTGAGCTGCTTGACGTAGTCGGTCGAGAGACGCCAGCGTTTGAGCCGGTCGCGTAATCTCTGCTGACGTCTCTTGGCCTTTTCTTCCAGGGTGGCCGAGGCACGCTGCGCGGGAGCGGCGATGAAAAGCTGATAGATGAACCAAGGTGTCGTGCCGGGCACGGACTCATGATGCAGATAGTCGTGCAAGGTGTATGAGCTGTCTTCCTTCTCCACTGCTTTTCTACCGTGCGCTCCATGTTCCTCATGCGATTTTGGGTTCGAGCGTGGAGGGACAAGGATCGGGTGAAGAGCGGCGTGGAGGGTTTCGGCATTGAAGGGATGGGCATGTCTTCGAACCCACTCGAAGATATCTCCCTGGATCGCTCCGGAGGGAATGAAGCGAATGTCGCCGGTGGCCGGGTCGATCCAGATGATGGGCACGCCAATCTTGAGGGCATGCAGGACAACGTCTCCGGTGCCGCCGAGGCCGCGGCTCGGCTCGCCGTTCCAGATCGCGATGAGCAGATCGGCCTGGTGGACGATGATCTCACCGATGGTCTGGTAGCGCGTGTCGCGGCGGAAGGCTGCGAGCGGACTTGCCTGTTTCGAATCTTCCGGGATGAAGTCGCAGAGACGGAAGACGGAGTTTGCGTGGGTCAGCAGATTCTCGTAGGCGATGCGTTCCGATTCATCCATCGTTCGGCTGTATTCACGATGGGGAAAGGGCAGGACGACTTCCAGACGGCGCGTAGTCTTGTCGGCTTGCGGCAGAGCGAGCAAAGCTTCCGCTGCAGCCTGGTCAGCCCCTGGAGCGAGTGCCGAGACCAGAATCATCTGCGGTTGATGATGGGGGTCGTAGGTGGCGGTATGCAGATGGCCGAGGGCCGCCTCCGTGGTCGCAAGGACGTTTGAACAGGCCGCGAGAACGGATGGGGGATCGTACGGCCGGCCGGGAACGGGGCGGTGGCCGGTGACTCCAAGACGAAGCACAAGGCGAGGACGCGGCGGATGGATCATCGAGCGGAAACCCGGCCGGAGTTCTCGATGAACTGATCGACGTAGCGTTGGCGGCGTCTCACGACGATGGTGCCCGCGATCATGTCGGCGAGGGCGCGCTTCTGCGGGGTGAAGGGCTGGATGAAAAAGGTGAAGAAGGTGATGAGGCTTCCGAAGCACCGGCCGGTGAACGTTCCGAAGCCGGCGCGCCTGCCGTTTCGCTTGAGGATGGCTATTCCGAAGAGGAGGTCCGCGATGGTGCCGCGCGCCGGGCCGCTCCTCGCGATTGCGGGGTAGAGCCAGCCGAGGAGAAAAAGGAAGCAGAAAAATAACCCGCCGAGGGTGTCCTCGTTTTTCAGGGGCGGCGTCGCAATAAACTCCCACGCGACCGAGATTACGAGGACCACGATAAACGAGAAGAAAGAGAGTAGTGCCCCATCGAGCAACGCGGCGAATACGCGTTGCCAGAAGCCGGCATAACGAAGGTTTTCAACTACAGTTCCTGAACCCCCTAAAGCAGTAGAGGCAAGTGGAGGCGGCGGAGCTGCTGTGATAAAGGGAGAGGTTTTAACGATGCTTACAACTGGCTGCTTCGCTGCGAAGCGCAGGAAAACTCGCCTTGTGACGAAATTGACACACAGGTAGCCTAATAAGCAGAGCAGAGCTATGCCAAAGATGCCGCCAGCCGCGAGACTCAGCGCTGTTCTAAACTCGTCCCCCCTAAATAGGCTTGTTATTGATTTCATGATCTTCGTCAGAATTGTCAGTGTTACAGCGGAGTCGGCGGGATCCAAGAAAGTACCTACAACATCTCTGTGAAGTACCAGGGCGTTCAAGAACTTGAAAGAGGAGAACATGAACGCGGCCCAAGCGGCCATCGTCAACCCTTGTGAGATCCGGCCCCACTTTCGTTCGAGTTCCTGATTGAAGCGCTGCTGGTCCCGCTCTTCCCGGCTGGCTGCGAGAAAGGCGAGTCCCATGTTGTATCCATCGCGGTACAGAGCAGCCCAGTGGATATTCGGCTTTTGGCGGGTCTGCCATTCCAGCGCCACCTCCAGGCCGGGGTCGCGCCAGAGAGCCTCCCGACCGCTTTTATGGAGCATCGCGGATTCCACTAGCCTGCGATACATATTGGCAGACTCGGCCTCTTCAGAAGCCCAGACCTTGAGCCGGTCCCAGACGCGCATCAATATCTCGTGGGATATGTCAATCATGGTATCCGGATGGAGCTTGTGAGAGATAGGCGGCATGAGGAAAGAGCAGTTCGGACCGCGCATCAACTCGAGCACCGGCATGACGAAATCGTTCGAGCCGAGGACGTTGTACAGGGAAGCGAGCGACATGGGGCGGCGAATGCCGCGGGCGTCCGTGCCGGTATCGGTCAGCGCTTTGAAGATGCGCCCGCAGATCTCTTTCTCTTCGGCGGATTTTAAAGAGGCGTACGCCTCCTCGGCATGGAGGTCGAGCGCATGCATCATGGTGCCGATCGCTTCATAGTGCTCAAGCGAGATCAGGCCCTGTGCATTTGTCGTAGCCTGCCAGTTGATCCACGTCCGGTTGATGGCGTGCTGCAAGAGTGAGAGTTGATCGGGGTTGTCCCCGACATCGTTGACAAGACGCGTGAGGAGGACCGGGCTGATCTCACCGCCGGAGACTTCGATGGGTCCGGCGATCGCCGCTCGGCGCTCCTCTCTAGTCATTCTGGGGATGAGATACTGGCCGGCATTGATGGCCTCCGGCAGACCGTCAAACTGGGAGCATTCGCCGAGGAAGTCCGAGCGCATGGTGAGGACGATGTAGATGGGGAACTCCCGGAGGGCGGCTGCCTCAAGCAGAAGCTTGACGAGCGCGGCGGCCTCTTTGGTGACCCCGTAGGTATTTCCCGAGCCCTTCGATGCCGCACCGTAGCGGAAAATCTCTTCAAACTGGTCCACGATGAGCAGAACATTGGTGCCCTCGGGAAAGCGCGCAAAGTCGACCAGATGGGTGAGACCGAGACTGCTCATCTGGAGGGTGGCCTCGATTATCTGGAGAAATGAGGGTCCTTCAGGGTGCAGATCCGAAGTGGACTTGATGCTCGCGTCCCATGCCTCGGCAAGTGAATGGACGGGCTTGGCGCCGGGACGGAACTGAATGATCTGCCATCTCGTTCCGGCGCTGGCCATGAGACCGCGATTCAGGGCTGGCTTGAGACCGCAACTGACAAGGGACGACTTGCCGCTGCCGGAGGTTCCAACGACCGCAAGGAAGCGGGTTGCGGCCAGCTTATCGACCATGCGGTCGACCTGGCTCTCGCGTCCGAAGAAGAGATATTCCTCCTCATCGCGGAAGGGCCTCAACCCTGGAAACGGATTCTCGAGAATACCGTTGGTCACCTGGAGTCCTGCTCCAGCACCTGGGTGAATGGCGAGAGAATCTGGGCGGAGTCACCCTGCATAGCATCGAGCAGAAAGGGTTCACCCATGTCGATCAGGTCGTGCTTGGCCTCTGTCTCGGGCGCCGCAAGGTAGGTATACACGGGGGATTTCGTCTTTTTGCTTGAGACGCCCTGAAACCTTCTCAGCTCATTCTTGACCGAGAGCTTCCAGGCCTCGCTCCCTAAGCCGTAAAAGACGATGATGCCTACGCTCTGCTGCAGGAGACTCTGGTTTGCCTCTCGGACCTCCTCCGCACTACCTTGGAAGACGGGTAACTCCACCTCATACCCAAGTGCGTTGAGTCGCTGACGGATGGGCACGGTACTCCTTCTGTCCTGTACCGTGCAGATCAGGTAGACGAGGCGACGATCGGTGGAAGCGCTTGGTGGAAGCTCCTCGACGCTCGGAGTTCGGAACTTCTCGAGCGCCGCGTGGATAGCTCCCTTGAGCTCTTCCGGGCTCTGGGAGGTGATAACGTCGGCGCCGAACTGGGTCTCAGGGTCGGTCTTCACCATCTCGATGAAGGCGCCCTGATCGGGCTGCCTGGAGACCGTGTCCTCTGCCAGGCGCAGTATGCGGGGCAGGTTGCGCTCGTGGCTGAGCAGGGTGGCTATTTCATTCTGTAACACGACAATCGACTTCTGACTTGGACCATCCGGCACCGCTCCGTAATTGGAGCCGATGAGATGAATTGATAGCTGGCACTGCCCCAGAAGCTCCTGGACCTGTGCGCAGAACGTAGTCTCGTCGCGGGCCAATGGGCACTGAGGCAGGACCCTGTAGCCATAGCTCTTCAGCTCCGCGTCAATCTGCTCTCGCAGATCCTTCTGATCGTAACTGCACTCCGCCAAATAGACGGTCGGCATGGTCTTGACACCTTTGTGTTCCTTGCGTTCGCCGATCATCGTTCCGTCTGGCATTACATTGTCTAGTTGCTTGAGAACTAGCGACAGCTCCCATGCAAGCTTGCTGACGCGAAGGAGATACTTCTCTCCTAACTCCGAGCCAAAGAATGGATCCAGTTCGACCGGACTATTTTCCTTGATCTGATAGAACTCATGTCCAAGAACGGTCTGCATGACTGCCGGGAGCTGCTCCTCGGTGATGGGAGGCGTCTTGACGACCTTGACGACACGGCAACTATTATCGATCGTAAGGCCGTACGGCTGGGTCGCTGCGATCTTGCAGAACTCGGTCACTTCACGTACGCACCACGCGGACTCGACGTACCGGGGGCTGACGATGGAAAGCAGAAGAGCGCTCCTGGGAAATTGCGAAACGATCCTGCTCTCAAAGGCGTCGGTGCCGCTCAGCTTCTGATCCCGCCAGATACGTGCCTGCTTGCCAAGCCGCATGCTCAAGAGAGAGGTAAGTGAAAGGTGGAATCGAGTCACCCATCCCTCCTGCATGGCAGCCAAGGGAGCATTATCAATATGCGCATAACTGATGAACAGATCGTTGTCGAAGCTCATCGATGCCCCTTTTCAGAGTGAAAAGTATGGTATGTGCGATCAACGGTAAAATCAATGTTATTCGCTGTGAGGACAGGCTACGCAAAAACTCATTCGATTGGGTGCTCAATAGACGCAGGGAGCGACCTACCAACCTCCAGGCGTTACGCTTCGATGCAATCGGCCGACATCGCCCCGTGCACGGCGAACCTGATTGGCCTTCCGCCAAGCCGACATGAAACATTGTTGTCATCTCAGGGTAGAAGCTCATCATCGTTATCTTATTCATTAGAAAGTATCTTGTTGATGCAGTGTCCAGATGTCTAGTCTCGTGCAAAGTTCGAATGTCCCCAGGCCTCGTGCGGTGCTAAATACGCTGATGTAATCACAAGACTCACCAACAATCCAGTGAAGAACAGGGAGGTTCGCGCATCACCGTCCTTCCCCTTTCCCCATGGTTGTTAACTGCTAAGCTGGCGTAACGTTGACTCGATCCAAGACAGCATGGTCCGATCAAGGAAGTGAGCCCTCGATCAGCACTTCCGGTTGACGCAGTCCTGCCGGAGATTCTCAACTCCCTTCGGCACATTCCCAATCTAGTTCTTGAAGCGCCTCCAGGTGCCGGTAAGACCACCCGTGTTCCCCCTGCACTTCTTGAGGCGGTTCAGGGGCAGGTCATCGTCCTCGAGCCACGCCGAATCGCCGCACGCATGTCGGCCCGGAGAGTTGCCACCGAGCGCGGTGAAGAGGTAGGCGAGACTGTAGGCTACCAAGTTCGCTTCGAGGACCGAACCGGGCCTCGCACCCGTCTGCACTTTGTGACCGAAGGTATTCTTGCGCGACGCTTCGTGAGCGACCCTCTTCTCAAGGACGTGGATGCCGTTGTCCTCGACGAATTTCATGAACGTCACCTCGACAGCGATCTCGCACTCGCACTTCTAAAGCGTCTCCAGAAAACTCGACCAACACTCTGCATCATCGTGATGTCGGCAACGCTGGACACCACCTCAATCTCCAGGTTCCTCGGAAACTGCCCGGTCGTACGTTCAGAGGGGCGGCTGTTCCCGCTCTCCATCCGGCATACCCCGTACTCGCCGGATATCTTGCCCGTACAGATCAGGAAGGCTGTCGCGAAGTTGACGGCGGAGCAGCACAGGGGAAACATCCTGGCGTTCTTGCCTGGCGTCGCCGAGATTCGGCACGCAATGCGCGAGTGTCAAGCGACAGCACAACAGGCGGGCATGCTGACGCTGCCGCTGCACGGAGACCTCACTCCAGCGGAACAGGACCGCGCCGTCCTGCCAGGTTTAGAACCGCGACTGATCCTTGCCACGAATGTGGCGGAGAGCTCCATTACGGTCGAGGGCGTCACCACGGTCATAGATAGTGGCCTCGCCCGTCTTGCCACTCACTCGCCCTGGACCGGTCTGCCAACGTTGCATGTCGGCCGCGTCAGCAAAGCATCCGCAACCCAGCGGGCAGGTCGCGCAGGGCGTCTTGCCGCCGGACAGGTCATTCGACTCTATCCCGAAGAGGACTACTTCCTGCGACCGGAGCATGAGAGTCCTGAGATTCTTCGGAGCGATCTTTCGCAACTCTTGCTCACCCTTCGTGCGATGAAGATCGAGCACCTCAACGATCTTGATTGGCTGGACGCTCCGCCTGCTCAGGCGGTTCTCGCGGCCGAATCGCTGCTCGACCAGCTTGGTGCACAGGGCGACGTTGCCGAACGAATGCACCGCTATCCCGTCTCACCACGTCTTTCACGCATCCTCATTGAAGCGATCGAGCGTGGAGTCGGCGAAGATGGGTGTCGTGTTGCCGCCATGCTCAGTCTCGCAGCCAGAAGTGAAAGAAGCGATCTGCTGGAGATGCTCGACCTTCCTCCAACGCAGCGCGAGTCACAACAGACTCAGCAGTTGCTCCGAATCGCACGACTGCCGAAACAGATCCGCCACGATGACCAGGCACTTCTGCTCTCGGTCCTCAGCGGCTTTCCGGACCGCGTAGGAAGGCGAAGAGCCGATAACCAGGTACTTCTTTCAACCGGTGTCTCGGCTGAGTTGACGGGCAGCGCTCCTGGCTACGAATTCCTTGTCGCCATCGACGCAGAAGACCGCAAGGAGAATCCCCTTCCGCTCGTCCGTATGACCGCCAGGGTCGAGCCGGAGTGGTTGCTCGACCTGTTTCCCAACCGTGTCCGGGAGAGCGCAGCCATAGTCTGGAGCCACACCGGTGAACGCGTGGAACAGGTCAATGCGCTACTCTACGAAAAGCTGACCATTGACGAGTCAAGGGGCAAAGCCTCGGATGAGGACGCTGCCACACTGCTCGCACAGAAGGCGCTTGAAGTCGGTATCGATAAGTTCGTAGACAAAGAATTGCTGAACGACTATCTCGAACGGCTCGCCTTTGCAGGGTTTCAAGTTCCGTCCCTGCCGCATGCAATGCGTGAGTTCTGTCTGGGTTTTTCCAGCTTCAACGAACTAAGAGGCGCTGCCAAAAGGTTCCTCAATCATCTCGAACAGCAGGTGGATGGTCGGTTGCTTGAAGTGCTAGCCCCGTCCACTATCACGCTTCAGGGTGCACGCAGGACGAAGATTCACTATGAACCCGGAAAACCGCCATGGATCGCATCGCGGCTTCAGGACTTCTTCGGCATGCGGGAGAGTCCCAGAATCGGCCCTGCACGAACGCCAGTCGTCGTCCATCTGCTCGCCCCCAATCAGCGTGCTGTGCAGACGACTACCGACCTTGCCGGATTCTGGGAGCGGCTCTACCCATCTGTCCGGAAGGAATTGATGCGCCGATACCCGCGGCATCAGTGGCCGGAGCGACCCTAAGTGTGGCGACGTCCAGACGTTTCGAACTACGTCTGGACGGACGACCCCCAACGATACCTTCTAGCCATGAACAAGCAAGCATGCGACCATTGCTGGGTCGCATGCTTGCTCTTTAGAGACAGTGTGTAACGTTCCCGGAGGAAGGCTTATGAAGATCTCCCCTGTGTCGGTCGGCACCTGCTCACTGTGTCTCCTTGCAACCGTTCTGTCGGCCCAGACTCCGGCAACACTGAAGATCGATACAGGAACACCCGTCGCAACGGTAAGCCCGATGCTGTACGGTCTGATGACGGAGGAGATCAACTACTCCTATGACGGAGGGCTCTACCCGGAGTTGTTACGTAACCGGACCATGTTCGCACCTCATCACGGCCTGGAGCTTTGGCCGGCAATTACGCATGGCGACTCAGTGGAGGAGCGGGTTGCAGACCCGGCAGTGGGCCCTAGCGAGGCGCTCCCGGCGAGTCTCAGGCTGACGATCAGTAAAGCCTCCAGCACGAGCCAGGCCGGGGTTGCAAATGGTGGGTACTGGGGTATTCCCATGCGTCCGAGCACGACCTATCGCGGCTCATTTTATGCGAAGTCCCAAGGGGTCGGCGCCGCACGCGTGCGCATCCTGACCGACGAGGCCGGCGTCTTGCTAGCCGAGGCGACGGTCGACATCAAAGATGGAGATTGGCAGCAGTACAGCTACGAGCTGCAGACAGCTGCAGGGATCAAGACGAGTTCAACCAACCATCTGGAGATCACATTCGCCAAACCGGGGACAGTGTGGCTGCAGCTTGTGTCACTCTTTCCTCCAACCTTCAACAATCGTCCCAACGGCAATCGGCCTGACCTTATCAACATGATGGCTGCGATGAAGCCCCAATTTCTTCGTCTTCCAGGAGGGAACTACCTTGAGGGCGACTTCATCAACGAGCGATTTAAATGGAAGGAGACGATTGGCCCGCTGGTGGACCGCCCGACTCACCGTAGTCCATGGAACTACCAGTCGACCGACGGGATGGGACTGCTCGAGTTTTTGGAGTGGTGCGAAGATCTGAAGGTTGAGCCTGTGCTAGCCGTGTACGCCGGCTACTCCCTGAAGGGAGAACATGTCGAACCCGGTCCAGCCCTTGAGCCCTACATTCAGGAAGCACTCGAAGAAATTGAGTACGTTGCCGGCGATGTTTCGACAAAATGGGGCGCGGTCCGCGCTAAAGATGGCCATGCCGCACCGTTTCCGTTTCACTACATCGAGGTCGGGAATGAAGACTTCTTCGACAAATCAGGCAGCTATGACGGACGCTTCGACCAGTTCGCAAAGGCGATCCGCGCTAAATATCCAAAGTACCAATTGATCGCCACCGCGCCTGTGAAGTCAGGTAATCCAGACATCATCGACGACCACTACTACAGGACCCCGGACGAGTTCTTCGCGATGGTCCATCACGACGATACCTTCGATCGCAAGGGACCGAAGATCTTTGTCGGCGAATGGGCTACACGCACCGGCTCGCCGACCCCGGACTTCGGTGCCGCTCTCGGGGATGCTGCATGGATGACCAGCATGGAACGCAATAGCGATCTGATTCTGATGGCCAGCTATGCTCCACTTCTAACGAACGTAAGCCCGGGCGGGATGCAGTGGTCAACCGACCTGATCGGTTATAACGCCCTACAGTCCTACGCATCGCCTGCGTACTGGGCGCAGGTGCTCTTCGGCAATCACCTTGGTGACCACACTGTCCAAAGCAACGCGACAGGTTCAAATCCTCTTCTCTTCTGGTCGGCTACGCTCTCAACGACGGACAAGGTGTTGCATCTGAAACTCGTCAACGCGTCTGATGTGCCTCAACCTCTAAGCCTCGATATAGCCAACGCTGCAGGTAGCGACGCGACTTTATATACATTGCACGCGACAACTCGCTTCGCCACCAATTCGATCGAACATCCCGACTCAATCAAGCCGGTGATGTCAAAGATCAAGACATCCAGCAAGCCATGGACTCATACCATTCTGCCGAACTCGATCGAGGTCCTCGACATCGCCATCCGGTAGATGGTCTAAACTCTTCGCAGGAGAACGACATGGAAACCATCGCCATTTTCATAGCCATTTTGGTAGGCGTTGTCACAGCCTTTTGCCTCGCGTTCGTGGTGTTGGGAAAGCGATCGAGAGTAGCGGCGGGCAGAGCGCACGCGCGTCGTCTCGCTGATGCAAGGATGAGTGCAAGACTCCTGAGACTCGACATCTGATTCGTCGTTTGGAACCCAACTTCACTAAAAAGCGCCGTTTCGAAAACAACAAGCCCTGAGTTGCCGAAAACACTGACTTTCAAGGAAGATGGTCTGGGTTGATGATGAACAGTGAAATATTTGGCTTACATGCAAGTTCGGCATCGATGTATTCGTTTTAGACGGATTTGCGTGACAGTACACGATGGTTGTCCGTTTGTGTGGATGGACCGGCTATCTGTCTTCCAAACGCAACCTAGCAGAGAATGACCGGGAGCTCGTCCAGAGCCATCATGGCCCATCGGGTTCAGCTTTGTCTGTATTTCCATCGGGCTTCATGATCAGTTTTGGCGCAATCATCCTATCCAAGTGACCTAAATCGAGTCGGCAGTTCACGCAAACGGCGTTTTGAAAAACATCTCCGCAATGAAGTCAAAGACCGTAGCGAAAGTTTAAGATGGCAACAATGAAAAACTCTCGTGCGTTGTCCGCTTGCTGCGTCAGGGCTGCTGTTTTCCTGGGAGTGGTGACATTTCTTAATAGAACTGCAACAGCGCAGACAAGTACGCCTACAGCAGGCGAGGCGTGGTCACGCATCCAGAAGTTCTATCTCCCAGCCCCGCCTCCGGCGACGGTCGATACCTTGAAGGCTGGCGACCCTGCGACGCCGGTGACTGGAATTGTCACTACGTTTCTGGACACGATGGCAGTTCTTCAGGAGGCCGTCCGTTTAGGGGACAACCTTGTGATCTCCCATGAGCCAACGTTTTATAACCATCTCGATGAGACGAGATTCTTTGCCGATGATCCCGTGTACCAGGCAAAGGTGGCCTATATCGAGCAGCATCATCTGGTGGTGTACCGGTTGCACGATCAGATCCATGCCGATCCTGCCGGCGATCACATCCTGAAGGGCGTTTACGAAGCCCTGGGGTGGATGAACTATCCGCATCCCTCTGGTCCGTTTGCTGAATATGTCGTCACAATTCCGCCAACGACTCTTGGTGAACTTGCACGCACGCTTGAGCGCGCCTTTCACATTCAAACACTGCGAGTGGAGGGAGATCCAAAATTGCCGATCACGCACGTGGCACTCTTGCCGGGTGCTGCAGGCATGGAAGAACAGGTGCATGCACTCAATGCACCGAATGTTGACGTGTTGATCGCTGGTGAAGCACGCGAGTGGGAGACGGTCGAATATGTCCGGGATGCTTCGACGCAGGGACGTAAGAAGGCCCTCATCCTACTGGGTCATGAGGTATCGGAAGAGCCTGGGATGGAGCGTGCGGCTAAAGAGTTGCGACTTCTCTTTCCCGGGATACGGGTGGACCATGTCTCTGCCGGGCAGCCGCTCTGGAGTCCAGAACATCCCGTAGCCCCAGCGAAGTTCTAGTTCCTCCAAAACTTCGGTTCATTGTTGTAACTGCTCGTAACAAGCCATCGCTCAAGCGGAGCGACTGGCAAGAACTGATCAGGATTGCCGCTTATCTGATTCTCGCTGTGGTCGTTGTTGTCGGACTTGTTATAACAAGGCATCGTTTCAAGACCCAACGCGAGCTGGAGTGGACGAGTGCAGCAGCCACGATTGACCAGCTTCAAGGTAGCTGATGTCAAAGTCGAGAAAGCGAAAGCGCTGAATAAACCTGTCGCCAGGGTAGTTTCTTGAACACTGCTCGCCGTTGCTCGTCTGCATCAATCGTCCCCGCCAATCGCTGTCAAGATCTTCAGGCGAACGTAGATAGAGAATGTGTGAAATTTATCCTGGGTGACCTCAAAGAGCCAGCGGCCAGTCTGGTCTGATGTGGTCAGAAGCTCGGTCTTCTTGACCTCCACTCCCTTCGGCAATATCGGCCGATAGGAGATGCCACTCGTGAGCTTGCCTCCATCTTCGGTATCCGTCAAAACTTCGAAGGTCGGGCGCCATTTGTAATATGCTTCGCGCGTGAAGAGACTCCGCTCCTGATGAGAAACAATATGAACCGTGATTCTTAGAGGACGTCAGCGCTTCTCCGAGCTGTCAATCAGACGGCAACTAAAGTTCGATGACGCATCGATGTTCCCAGTGCCGTTATAGTGAGCGATCTGAGGATAGGGACAGAGTGGACGCGTCCGGTCGATCTTACCCCCTGTCTGATGGGCAGCAACGATCTGCGCCGGAGCCATTCCCTGTTCGACCCACTGCTCCATCGCACTAATCTTGTCGAAGGTGTCAGGCCCCTCTCCACCTGAGCAGTGTGCCATGCCAGGAGCCATGAAGAGACGAACCCAGTTTGAGGTTTGTTCTGGACCTCCGCTTGCGTCCAGCACCGCTTTGTAGAAGTCGACACTAAAGCCGGGTGCGACCTGCTGGTCTGCCCAACCGTGATACAGGAGCAATTTCCCGCCATGTTTCGCAAAGGCGGTGAGGTCTGGACTCAGTTCGTCAACGTCCTTATCGATTGCATGTGCCTTCGCGGAGTCGCGTTCGAGGTCGAAGCTTCGCCAGTCCCAACTGGGATCCTGATACACAACGTAGCGAAACTCATCCAGAAAGAGATCGGCTGGCTGAGGCCCCCCGGCGATACGGCTCCAGCGAAGTTCTGTCCCGGGTTCCACGCGTGGAAACAGCACCTTACCCGTCTTGGTCGCAACTGGACTCGTGATCATCTGGGCAGTTTGTACCTGACGTGCTGTAAGGCAATCGGGGCTGTCCGCCGCTTTACACTGCAGCCTCTTAAAATCGACGTGACAACTTTCAGGGGCTTCGATCAGTCCGTCTTTCAGCCCGTCCTTCGCATCGCATGCATCCAAAACCGCCTGATGAATCATGGGATACTTCGTTGGCGGGATGTTGGCTTCGGGATCCTTGATCGTTTGAGCAGCCAGTTCGAGTGCCCAGGAGTTTCGGCGAATGTCTGCCGGGTCGCCAGCGATGATGCCGTCGAACTCCTCCGGATAGCGGGAGGCCTGCAACAGACCCTCGCGTCCGCCTCCGGAACAGCCGTCCCAAAGGGAGTAGCGCGGGTCACGACCATAGAACGCGTGGATGAGAGCCTTGGCTTCAACGGCCATCTCATGCTCGGCTCGATAGGCGAAATCAATGAGCTTCTCCGGATGACCAACAACGAACGAAGCGCTCGGACCACTGTGGCCATCGTCGGTTGCGCTCGTTGCATAGCCACGTCGCAGCGCCTCGGCCATGTCTCCGTAAGATAAGGAGCCTCCCCAGCCACCGCTTCCGACGGCAATATATTTGCCGTTCCAGGATGCGGTGGGAAGCCATACTTCAATGCGAATGTCGGAATCCTGAGTGGGCCTGAGCTCTACAGCGACGCGACAGAAGGCCGGTAAATTTTGAAACGTGTTCGTGGTTCCGGCAGGTGTGAAGCTACCCGCACCCAAAACCTTCGTCAACGTGATCGAGACCGTCGACGAGGTAAGTTGTGAGAGTCCGTCACACGACTCAGCGTGTAGAGCAATCGGCAGAAGCAGCATCGGAAACAGAACGACTTTGCAGAGGACGCGACCGGTATTCATGCACTGAACTATCTCTCGTAGCGTTCGTTACGACGTCAGGGAACAGAGGCACACTTCACCAAGAAACTTTTACCTCATCTGCTACGGAGTAATTCTGCTGGCGTCTGTGCCTCTGTTGGTGGAGGATCGCCGCCGCATCCGCGTAGGCTAGAGTCACTTATCTAATCCTTCTCACCCGCATGGATGAGGCAGCGTCAGCGGCAGAACTAACCGCTGACGCTATCAACCGCCTACCGGGTTGCTCCACCTGCTGCGGACACGCCGAGAACCATCTGCGTGCCGCCATCGAGGGTGATGTCCTGCTTGGCTCCGAGCAGGATGCTGGAAGCCTGAGCCATCCTGGGGTCTTGTTGACCGGGTACGTTGTTCGCCAGCATCACACCGGGAACCGATGTGGTGCGTATGGCGATCTTGCCAGACGTGGCGACAATCGTTCCCGGGGCGCGGACACCGTTTTCAGGGGCAGCAGATGCGGATGGTGCTCCCGCTCCTTGCGGTGCGCCATCAGATTGAGTGCGCGTAGCAGATGCACCGGGGGCGTCGGAAGCGCTCGCCGTTGTTGCAGTTCCCGCCGGCGCGATGGATTGAATTTGCAAGTGAACCGGCATGCTCTGGCCACCCTTCAGATCAAGGTGGTCAAACTGAAGCGCGACTTGGGAGTTTTGACCTGCCCCACTCGGCTGGGCCCCAATCACGTGGCCGACGAACTTCGAGCCCAGCGGAATGTCCGTTCCATCCGCAGCCTTCAAGGGAGTTTCGGTCTGAACAACTACAGGATCGCCACTCTTAGCGGTTTTCGAGTCGAGTGTGCCGACGAGTTTGCCGTTCACAGAACTCATCGGTGCGGCTGCTGCTTCAGTTCCAGAGGAGGCATCCGGACTAACTGCCGTATCACGTGAGGGCATCGACCCTGTTGCAGGGGCGTTCTGTTGGCTTGCGGGATTGTTCGACTGAGTGGACGGAGGCGGTCGCTGCGCCAATAAGGGGAAGCTTGCTACGGCGAACAGGGTCGTTGCGAGTGCAGTGCCTGTCTTCATAATTCCTCCTTGTAATTCTTCGATTAAAGCCGCAGCCCTCTGGGGGTGCGGTCACGAAGTTCCCAGAGACTGCGCAGGTGTCGTGCCAAACGACGCGGATCAGCACCTATCATTGCAAGCCGTTAAGCCTGAACGGATTGTCACAAGATCGGGAAGATTGGGCCGAAGCCCCGCGCCTGGTGAAACCTGCACGACACACAATACTTCCCAAAAGGGATCGTTTCTTCCGCTTCAAGGAACTACCTGAGAAGAGTCACACGCGCTCTGCTCTATCCGGATGCCTTGAGAAGGCAAACCAGAGAAGACCGAACCCAGCCACGATAAGTGCTGCTTCCGTCATCAACATGGCGGGTGACGCAGGCGATCGGTGTCTCAGAAGACCATCTGGCAATTGCATCTCTGCCAGCGACTGATAGATGGCACAAGCGTCGATAGCGAAACAGAGCAGGCTCAGGATGAGCGCAATCCACTGTTCGCGCGTATAGAGAGCTGGCCGGGCTATCGTGCTGATGCAGGTTCCCAATCTCGACATTCAGCTGATCCTTTCTACATCCTGCTCTTACCTGAAAGGAATACCTGCCAATCTAATTCACTGACGACCTTGCACACTCCTCTGGGGGAGAAGATGGACATGCAACAGAGTTGACGGATTCGTTAGGCGAACCTCCCAACGTCGTTTGCAGTACCGCCATCCTCTCACGGCAAAGGTTCCTTCGACGCTGGAAGATCTCCTGCGAACTGTCCTGAGTCGTAAAGGGCTTGGGCAGAACTTACGCCGTGCCTCAGTCCATGTCTGTATCAGATTGCTCAGAGGCGTGGCTTCGTGTTGGTACATGAGTAAGTCACGCTATTCGCGTTAACGAACCTACCTTGCCTCACGCGCCGATCCATCGCAGAACCGATCCCAACACGCTTGAACGCGGCTTTGGACACGAGCAAGAACGTCGGGTCTTGAAAGCTCGCTCGCAAGGCTCATCTCTAATCAGGACTGATGAAGGAACGATTTGCGAACAATCTACTTCGCGGCACCGATCTTCAATGGAACGCTATTGATTGTTAAATCACCGTTCGCAATGTCGGCTTCGGTCTCGCCAGCATCGGCCCAGAATGGCACCGTGAACTGCTGTGCGCCTGCCTGCGACTGGGAAGCCATCTCGCCATTTTTGCACGATGACGCCGGACTCATAGAGAGCGGCGGAGACAAGAGAGTTTTCGACTTGGTAGGCGGAGAATTCTGAAATCGCTATGTCGCCTAGCGCACTTAGCGTGTATTCTCAGTATGTCCTCAGAAAGCAGCCGCACGATGGCGACAATTTCACCTGCCGGATTCGTCCACCGAATGAACCGCTGCGACTCATTCGACTCGATATGTAAAACCTGCTTTGCCACCATTGCCAACCGCACCACCGAAACTCAGCTAAGTAGGGACGAAGTGGAGCATGTATGTGATCCGAAGCGTCTCCTCCACTTCGCTCAGCCTTTGACGTACCTAACGAGTCAGTTGATCTATTTCTAGGAACAAGTATGCCAATTTCCGTTCGAGACTTCGTTCCGGTTTTGCATAAGCAGACGGAGTCTTTTTGCACGAGGTGTTTACAGGTCGTTCGTCCGGCCTCTGAGGACCGAAGCTTGGAAGAAGCTCAGACTAAGCATTGTTGCAGCGAATTTTCCCTGAACATGAGTACACGCTAGCCGTCTCGGTCAGCTTCAAGTTTGTTTTGCTGGATAGTGGCGTAAAGGGAAGACGCGGAGACTACTGCAAATTTGCCGTCATCGAACGTTACGATAATGCCGTCGTTGAGACGTTCTGCGAAAGCGATGCGGGGCCGGTAATCAGAGTGCATGGCACAATGCTGCCGGAGCCTTATGTACGGATCGTGAACCAGGCTCACTTTAGACGCTTTGCTGATTCAGACTACCCAAGCGAGAGTTGATAACTGCAATATGCTCTCTGAACGCAATGACGTTCTCCCTACAACAGAACGGCTTGTCCCGCTCAGATGCTAACTGTTCTTCAATCTGCTCACGAATGTGCCTAAGCCGCTCTTCTTCCGTACGGTGGATGACCATAGGTTGACGCTACTCCGTTCACGCGACAGACACAATCAAGACGAAAGTACTTTGCACAACATATACGACACCAGATGCGCTGAGAGCCTGGTCATCCTTACATCCGGCTACGAAAGCAACCTCCGAAGTTTGGGGCATACTCCACTTATCGTTTTGCTTCCAGGTCGGACAGAGGGAGCACCCGCACACTGACGCAGGCTCTCATGGAGTGCATGGGGGTCTCATGGCCAAAGTGCACTTTGCAGACCGCTTATTCGAAACGTATCTCGACATCAACAGGCCGACAAATTGAGCGGACTCTAAGTTGTTCGTTTTGAACGGCTTATGGTGGGCGCAGCAGGATTCGAACCTACGACCTCCACCGTGTGAAGGTAGTAACATCAATAGAATGATAGAGTTATGAGCAATCAGAGGGAACGAAAAGGCACGGGAAGGAAGATTCGGAGTCTTTATCGTGCCCTCGTTTGTGCCCTTGTTGGGCACCAGCAAACCTTCACAGATTCATAAGCAAGCTCAGGCGGGCTGGCACCTACCTGAGCTACCTAGCTTTCTACACCGGGATCGGTGAGAGGCCAAAAAAGATTAACAGTTGGCAACATGACGGCAGACGATGCAGAACTGAAGGCATTCACCCCGCAGATTGATCACTTCAATACGGCTTTCTGCCTGAGAACTTTGGCTAAAACTCAAAGTTGATTGTCGCCGCCGTCCTCGATACATCCACCGACATGACTTCACAACACCTTGCAGGGATAACACAGCTCTCTGACGTTTCCGTCTTGCAAATAGCCGCCAATCTAATTAGCTGCACGCCATTGCCGGATGCCCTGGCTCGAACGCACTTGGTTTCGAGTGAAACGCGAGAATATAAACGCTTCGAGAAGCGTCGCCGCCTTATATCAGTCGATGGCTTCTACGAGTGGCTCGAACCGAAACCGATATATAACGCGACGTATGCAATCACCTTTACGACGCCTTGGCCATTCTCTTGCGCAGGGATCTCGGATGTCTGGAGGGATGCAAAATGGTTGTTGCTTCAGCATAATCTTACCGAGCCTAACGAGGCGGGCGAACACTTCCACCACCGTATGTGCTCTATCATCCGACCGAGTGATTATCACCGATAGCCTTCCGTGGGTGCCAGCGCGCCTGTCCCGTTCAGCATGCTACGCACTTGGCGGACCCGAAAGACCCGCGTTGCTGAGGCCAACCGAACCGTCAGCAGCACTCGCAACCAAGGTTCTGAAGCACTTATTCCATCCTGCCAATTAGGAAGTCGGCTGGCTCCGGTCAAAAGCAGGCTGGCCCTTTTACTCTGACGCCAAGCATAATACTGCCGCTGCAAGCGGTTTGGGTAAGTGAAAGCGGCCCCAGGAGTTGGATCACTATATCTGCGCCGGGCTATGCTGTCCCATAGGCGCGCTGAATCATTAGGTTAATTTGGTTGTTTGTTTTGAGGTGTAGCTGCAGAGAGCGTTCTCTTTCCGAGTCAACTACATTTTCATTCCACCGAAAAATCCTTGGCACAAACTATCTCTAGCTCGCCTTCTTGGGACGACCCGCTTTCATCTTCAACGGTGCACTAACGCCCACTAACGCCACCTTTGCTTGCTGCAGCTTCAATATCTCCAAATCAATTTGCGCAACAATGCTCTTGGTATCCATGAATCCTCCACCACCGATCCTAAACGAGAAACAGCCCGCCCCCTATAGAGACGGGCTTGTTAAGTGTGGTTCGATTCTGCATAAACCACGACTGTTAGATCTTATGTTGGCTTTAAACAATTGTGAAATCGATTGGCCAAGCTGCGATTGAGACAATAGTAATCCTATCGAAGCCGATATCGACCATGTGCCAGCGCCATTGGCAACAGCTTTCATGTTGAAGCTTCCAGTACAGCGATCCGACATAAAGCACGAGATCTTTACGGAGCTAATCGAAGCTGGGCAGGATCTGATCCTGTTGCAATCGGACTTCTAAGCGTCTTGGCGGTCCGGATTGTTTAGAGACTAGACCAGCAAGGCGAGTACCCGCCGATCGCAAATAATGTTCTTTCACCAGGCTCAACACTGCAGCACGTCGTAACCCGATGCATTAACACGTTACTAGGCGGATTCAAGAGACTTCTAACATTTCTTCAAAGTAACTTGCTTTCCTGCCCAAACTCAGGGTATTCCTGTATTCCCGATTTTCAGGCCGATCGATACTGTTGGATTTGTGGACGCCTAAGATCGTTCATTGTTCAGTCTTAGCAAAGCGAAATTTTCGAGCGGGATCAGGGGCGATGGGTGCCTCTGGATGGTGGATAACCGGCCTACACTCGATCGCTACACGTAGGACGAAGTGCGCCTACGAACAAGCCATTCTGAAGGAGATTGTATGGATCATACCACACGTGACAGACGCTTCAACGAATCAGTAGCAGACTGGGTGCGGCCCATCCCTTGGCAACTCTTCGTTCACCTTACATTTCCGTGGAACGTTCGCAGCGAGACGGCTGATAGCAAATTCCGCGAGTTCGTCAACGACCTTGAGAAGACACTCAAGACACGTGTCTGTTTCATCGCCGGAAAAGAAGGCCGCTCAAAGAATGGTCCGACAGTCCCCTTCCATTTCCACGTCGCAATGACCGCCGCGATCACAATTCCCCTTGATCTTGTTAAGACCACTTGGAGGAACCTCATTGGTAGGTCCAATGCTAGCGAGTTGAAGGACGACAGCGTGCGAGTGGATCCTTGGTGCTCTCACGCAGACGGTCTAAGTTATCTGCTCAAGCAAATCTCAGATGCGGATTCATCCTGGGACTGCAATTGGATTGGTCTGTTTCATCCTGGTCCCCTCTACTCCCCAGATTGGAAGAATGAGCGCCAGCGTAAGACCAAGCGATGGCATTACCAACCAGTCAAGACAATTAAGGTTCCAGTGTCACTCTCTATTGTTGAGCTGGCGCCACTAACAGTCACCTTCCCGACAACCCTATGCCTGGACACCTTGGATAACTTCCCTGAGGTCATCGAAGAAGTTACTGATCCGATCACTATCGCCGATGGGAACATTGAAGCCACCAGTTTGCCGACTGAGTTCATTCATCGTGAACTTCTTCGTCTGATTGATTCGAATGAGATGGAGGCGGAGGAAGAACGTACCGCTATTGCCCAGCAGACGGCCAAGGCGCTTGCGCAGAACCCCAAGGCTATGGATTCCATCCTGGCTACAGCAGCAAGCCGTCTGAGTGCTGTAGCTGGCTCTCGTGTGGGGTATGACCCTCAGGTCAATTGGAAGTCGTATCGAGCGACGGTTGACAAGATGGAAGCTGCCACGGACATGCCGGAGCTGGTTACTGGGTTTCCGGTCTTCGATAGTCTGATGGGCGGGATCCCCAAGGAAGCAGTGATGGGTTCGATGCCGGGCAAACCACATCATGGCAAGTCTATTGTGATCGATAACCTGATTGTAGGCATGCTTGAGAACAACCCTGATCTCACCGTGTTCCTGCATCATGTGGATGATGCAGCCTTGATGAGGATCCCTCGCATTCTTGGAGTGATGAGTGGCTTGTCGAGCCGCTCGATCTCGAAGGCGGGCGCTTCCCTGCTTGGTCCTATGGCGGCCGAGTTCGAGGAGCGGTACCGCAAGGCGGAAGAGAAGCTGAATCGCTGGATCGAAGAGGAACGCTTGGTCCTTGCCGATCAATCGGTTCTGGTTAACACGTTGCCGGCACATGAGCAGTGGATTCGGGATATTCGCCGGCGTAACTCGAAGGGTCACTTCGTCTCGGTTGGTGATAACTTCCATCTCTTTGATTTGCCGGGGATGGATCCTGGAGAAGGCAAGGTCCGTGAGATGTCACGGTTCATCTCGACGCTGCCAACCAAGCATGGGATCACGACCTTGTTCACCATGGAGCTTCCTAAAGAGAACCTGCGTGCTGGTGTGCGTCCCAAGTACACGGATGCGAAGAACTCCGGCGGGATCTCATTCGATTCGAAGCTGAACATCGGCGTCTATCAGGAGTTGCAGGATCTTGGTGACGAATGTGTCCTGAGTTGGACCAGTTCCAACCATATGGATCAGGTTACGAATCCTGATGGAACTACATCGATGAAAGAGAAGAAGCTTCCTATCGTCGAGATGATCATCGATAAGAACAAGGTAACTGGTGAGAAGAAGACCATCTTCTATCGTCTGGAACCAATGAGTGGACGGATGGAAGAGTGTTCCGAGATGGAGCAAACTACCATGGCGATGTCACTTGAAGCAGCAAAGCACAACAATAGACGTTTCACGTACCCCAACTAACCACTACTGAAACCACAAGGATCACCCATGTCACAAACATATTCGATATACCTCTCCGGTCCGACCTCTGGACTTCCCTATCAACGCATGACCGTGTGGCGGGAGTACACCATGAAATCATTCCCGCCTCACTTGCAGGGTATTTCACCCATGCGCGCGAAGCAGTACCTCGATGTTTCCAGCAACGCATCATTTGAGTCCATCGACTTCCCTCTTTCGACCGATCGGGCGATCACTGGTCGGAGTCGGTTTGATATCTTGCGAGCGGCGGCCATCTTGGTCAACGTACTGGGTGCGATGGAGATCTCGATCGAAACGGTAATGGAGATTGCATGGGCATCAGACAATGGCATCCCCGTGATCTGCGCTATGGAACCCGAGGGCAACCCTCATGACCATGCGATGATGCGCGATTGCCTTTGCGTGCGCGTGGCGAGTCTTGATGAAGCCATCGAAGCTGTGACCGCGTGGGTGAGCCCGCATGAAAAGCTTAACTGGACACGCTTGGAACAAAGCCGCATGTTGATAGAGGAGAATCGACTCGACTTGACTCACTAGGAGTGAGGAAGCTTTCATAATCCGCATGGTGCCTGCTCTATAAAGCGTTGCGCACAGAACATGCGCATGAACGCTGGCTGTTCTCTGAGATAGGGGGCGCTTCGTCAAGCTGACAAGCTCATGCCAGCATGAGGTAGCAGAGATTGTATAAGCAATCAGCAGGCGAAAGTGCACTGATAAGTAGTGGCGTTGGGCGATCGATGATGCGTTTTGACCGCAGTAAAGAGCGTCTATAAGCCTTAGCGCGGTGGATTGTATTGTCTCTAAAAACGCCTGTTGTGGTCTCGAGGATCTAAGTTTACGGTTCATGGTCTTGCTCATAGGCAAACCACGCTAATGACGCCGCTTCGGCGTGAGTACCAGAGCATGCTCTGATCTGTGCCGCTAGCGATGTAAGACCCTCTGTAAGCCGCCACCAGCGATCTGCAAGGGTAGGGGTGCCCTGGTAGCATCTATGAGCTGTACGCCGCTGTGGACGCATCGTAAGCGTCATTAAGGAGGTGGTACAACCACTTCTTGATAACAGCTGTTTTCGTGTCGTTAATCTGCTATGTAGTGCAACGGCACATGATGGCCGGCTATATAAGCCGGCGTAAACGTCGACGTTGGCTGTTCGTGGACTGTCTCTCCGAAGTGTAAAGAGAGGCCTTGTCATCAGCCGGACAACGAGTGACACACCTTGAAGACCTTCCTGAGGCGCTCTGTTTGTTTTCATGGGCAGAAACCCTCTGAATGCGCTCGCTGAAGGCCGGCGTGCAGAGGCGTACCGACATGTCCGAATGCAAATGGGGTCGGGCGGGCGCGGAGATAATTTACGCATAAATCGAGAGCTACCAGGTGTCCCCGCTGCTTTCGCTCCAGAGTTGCCCGATAACAGTCCGAGCTTGTCCATGAGTGCATTGGTCTGTTCTCGTCAGTTGAGAATGGCGTTAGTGAGACAAGTTGATCCCATTACCGACGTAAGCTACCGCCTGTGCGACATTTGATGGGCTATATATACTTCTCTTCTCACGAGCAGCCCCGATGGGGAGGATGTAGATGTCTGTACGCTTTGTTCTAGCTATAAATGTTCTTCTCTCGATGGCACTCGCCTGCCCAGGGCAAATAACGATGCATATCCGCATCGACATGACCGACGCTCCGCGGCGAATCATCCATGTGACAGAGCAGGTTCCAGTGCATCCTGGGGCGAACACGTTCTCCTATCCGGAATGGATTCCAAGTCAGGAGCTTCCCGGAGGGCCCATCGATAACCTTGCCGGTCTTGTCTTTCGCGCTCGTTCTGCGGGCGGAGAACCGATGCCGTGGCGTCGCGACCTTTCAGACTCTTACAAGTTCCATGTTGTTATTCCCAAAGACATCTCTCTCCTTATTGCTTCGTACGACATCCTTGAGGTTCCCAGTCGGGCAAACACCATCGGCACCAATCACACGAGCTCACATGTTGTCATGGTCGAGCCAAGCGAAGTGGTGCTGTACCCCAGCGATCGACCGCTGCATGACACGCCTGTCGTGACGGAGATTCACTTGCCGACCGGTTGGAAGGCCGCGACAGCTTTGCGTGCCGATGGATACGCCGCACCGTCGCTCAACGGGCCAGACACCACGTTCCAAAAAGTATCGATGGAACAGCTGATCGATTCTCCCATCCTTGCCGGGGATCATTGCCGTCAGTACCCGATCGCACCCGAGATCCATCCAGTCCATACGCTTGACGTTTGCTCAGACAAAGACGCCGATCTGGACCTCCAACCTGCTTTTCTGGCCAAGATGACAGCGTTGGTTCAGCAGGCCACGAAGCTGTTCGTAGGTCATCATTACGAGCACTACGACTTCCTTGTGGGCGCATCTCCACACCTGCATGGCGACAGTGCGGAACACACGCAATCAGCCGATTACATCGTCAGCAGCCTCGACATGTCTGATGTCGCAAATGCTGGCGTCGTCGGCTCGCTGCTGCCGCACGAGTTCACCCACTCGTGGTGCGGGAAATATCGCCGTCCGGCTGGCGAAGCGACCGCGAACGATAACACGCCGATGCAAAACGACCTTATTTGGGCTTATGAAGGCTTTACGCAGTATTACGGCAACGTGCTAACCGCACGCGCTGGATTCCGGACGCCCGAACAGACTGTAGGTGCGTTCGACTATGAGGCGTTTCAGGTCGACAAACCGGGACGTCGATGGCGGTCTGTTCAGGACACAGCCGATGCCTCTGCGATCCTGCGCGGTAACGATTCCGCCTGGGCTAGCTGGCGACTCAGCCAGGACTACTATTACGCCGGTACACTTCTCTGGCTGGAAGCCGACGCAAAGATTCGGGAACTTACACATGGCAAGAAATCTCTGGATGATTTCGCAGCCCTTTTCTTTGCTCCGCCAGTGGCGAACTCGTTCTCAAGAGATACTGGCCCAGGGGTTCTTCCGTACACGTTAGCCGACCTTCTCCAGGCACTGAATGCAATTGCACCCTTTGACTGGCAGGGATTTTGGCAAGGACGCCTGAACGCACTCGATATGACATCACTCACCGGAGGACTTGAAGCCAGCGGCTACAGCTACGTCTACAAGGACACAATGACCCCGGCTGAAGCGGACTTCATCAAGGTGTCGCATGTGGCTGAGTTGTACCATTCACTCGGCCTGCAGGCCATGGCAGACGGCACTCTGCTGGACGTTTGGATCGACAGCCCGGCGTACACGGCAGGGCTTGGCCCAGGCGATAAGCTGACCCAGGTAAATGGCAAACCTTATAACGCAGACGAGCTCACAGCAGCAGTGCATGCCTCGCTGACAAGCAATGACCTGATTGTCCTGGAGGCATCCAGGGATGATGAAACACATGTGTACAAGATTCCGTACCATGGCGGGGAAAAATATGCTGCATTGGTCAGGAACGGGAAACCGGACCTTCTGACTACGAACATTCTTTTGCCTAGGTAGAGACAGCGTTGGTACACGCATTGAATAGGTAACTCTCGGGAACGCAGATTAATCCTCCTCAACGCTCTTCTCGCCAGTTGCGAGCTCGAGGAGCGCGAATCGCCAGTGTGCTCACTGATCTGATTGATCGCTGACGATGGGCCGACTTCTCAGCACCATTCTGTCTACATGGTCCCGAAGCTCTCCCGTGGAACGAATCTCCGTGTCACTGCAGCAATGATGATCGAACTTCAGGCTCCGCTGGCCTCGATCCCCAGCCCAGGAGCCACACCATCAGGATCACCTCTCCAATAAAGAAGATATTCAGGAAACCAATCGACGCAGTGGGCGCAACATATTCGGTCAGGCGGTCGACTACCCACGCCAGACCATCCGCAATAAGGATCCATCCCAACCAGCGAGGAAGATAAGTCGAACGGGCAAACAGGAAACCGACAACGACAAGGTGCAAGCCAAACAGCACGAGAGAAAGGCTCCATCCTGCGCGGTATCCGCCGATGAGCATTCGCACCTGGACGGCCAATGCGCCCGGTGCCAACAGACCTGCGTAGTCTGGCACGAACAGCAGTCGATAGGCGAGTGCAAGGTTTACCAAGGCAGCCAGCGCCATGGCTGCGTAGATGAGTTGTAGCCAGGATGCGAGCAGCGACAGCGCACGATGAACGGGAGCAAGGAGAACATAAAGTCCCCAAGCCATGACAACATCGCCCAGCAGTTGTCCGAAATATGCCAGTACGGCAGCACCGAACAGGTGCGGATGAGCCTGGAGATTCGCAAGAGTTCGCACTGGATCGGCCACAACAAGCCTAGGCATGGCGTAAGATTCTGCAAACAGGAAGGGATTCAGCAGGTACGCCAGACCGGCGACAAGTGCTGCTCCCCGAAGGCTGAGTCCGGCTATCCTTTCATGCGGGGCATTCGAATCCATGATGACCTCATGATGTTCTGTATCGAGTGGCCACTTGTGAAGATTGATGCTGATGGCTGCAAGTCGACGATGCTGGGTTTGCTCCTCCATACGGGATGGACGCAGAAAAGTTCCCCTGATTCATTTGGGGTTGCGCGGGTAAGTACCCACCAGCGCGCTTCTCGTCTGCTGTGATCTCGATGCGTACAAATCGCCCCGTCCACTCGTTCAGCGCGCCGTTTGCGGCGGTTCCTAGATCAACACAGGTTGCGATCATGGCGTCAGCATTGAAGGGGCTTCCTACGCAGTGCCATAACCGGATCTGCATTGAAGTTTATTCGGCAAATGGTTTTAAGTCCGGAATCAAGTTGTGTCTAATGAAGCCTCGAGACAATATTGCAGAAGGACCTTGTAGTGCGGTGTTTGAGCAGTACGGTCATCACGACTTACGCCATTGCTCCTGCAGACCTTCTGCAGATCCTCTTGCTCAAGCGTCAAGCAATCGTCCGCTCGTGTTATGCGGTCTGAACGACCTGATGTATGCCACGGTGATGAAGCCTAGCGTTTCTGCCACGTGTGAAGGCTTCAAAGAATTCTGGTCGCACAGAAAGAGCGCCTTTCTTCTGCATATCTTGATTGCTGCAGGGCCGCTTCGGAGATCCCGGGGGCGACAGAAAGCTGGCTCACTCTCCTTGGAGACCGTCACTTCACGCGCGGGCGATCCACGTTGACGTACAGCCTGCGGCCAGAGCTACCGAAGCTTTCCATGCCTACGCTGCTCATCTGGGTGAAAAAGACAGCTTAGGACCTCCGTCGCATGCGAGGGACATGGCGCAATCCATGCCTCACGGGTGGGCGCAGGTTGTGTCGAACGCCGGACACTGACATGGCTTGATCAGCCGGATACAGTTGCAGGTTTGATCGCGAAACTCTTGCGAAGCTGAGAACTCACACCCTGATTCTCGGCGGATCGCGCAAGACGCACCGGAATACTTTCCGGAGAAACGCGCGCGCAGCTGGATAGTTCCTTGTTTGATGCTAAATCGCAAATGCGCTCGCCAATTTTGATCTCACAGCCCAGTGAGAGGTGCTCTATCTAGGCGCACCCAAGAGCCGGAGTCAGCATCCCTGGTTCAAGTAGTCGAAGAGACGATGGCATCTTCGCCGACCATCATCAGCCGCTGCTTACAGGTATAAACCCTCATGAAGCTCCTTGACGGTCGCGTAACAGTCGCAAGCTACCGCTTCCAGTCCTTTGCGGTTTACGATATGGATATGTCCGCGCCGATACTCGATTAATTTGTCTCGCTGCAGCCCGCCCGCCGCCGCTGCGATCGTTACACGTTTGGTGCCGAGGATCTCGCTCAAGACCTCCTGGGTAATATCGATCGTTGATGACTCGGTAAGATCTTGTGCGGTCAGGAGCCAGCGCGTAAGGCGCTGCGAGGCTCCATGGATGGAGTGACACCCTGCTACTTGGCTCAGAATATGTGTATGCACCTGGACAAACTCGAGGATGTGCCGATGGAGATCGTCGTCCTGATGAAATGCCTTCTGGAGATGCTCGAAGGGGATCTGCACGGCCGCTCCGGCAAGCTGCATGCGACAGTGTGTCGGAGTATCTACCGGCCCGATGAGGTGCAGACTTCCCGTGAAACCCCCGCGGCCTATGACGCCAACTTCCGACGCTAATCCGACCGTGGTCACCGCAAGAACGGAAGCCAGACCCGAAGTGAGAAAGAACGCGTGCGAAGGCCGAGTGTGCGACTCGTGCAGCACAGTCTTGGTTGTCAATTCAATTTCAGACGAAGTAGACAGCAGATGTTTCCTGCTCTTGGAGGAGATGGCGGCAAGAAAACGATTTGGATGGGGCTTAGGCATAGATCCTTGTTCAAACCAGGTTCGAGTCTGGTGCAAGCGGCGGGACGCTTACACACTGAGTAACGGTTTAGATGTTACGAACGGGCGAATGTTGTAGCAGGATGGCTTAGCTGGCTTCGGGTTTCAGTTTCCATATGACAAATATAGGTCATAACCGTTATGTCAAATATTTGACATAACGGGCAACGAGTATGAAGGACCTGGCAACTCAATAGGTGCGCATACGCTGCAGGTATCGACCCGAACGCGACGCTGCGCTGTCCTCACCTTCTTCCGGTCCCCCGGGAGCCAAAACCATAAAGCTCATGAGTTGTTGCAGTGTGCAGTTTCGCGCTCTCGATAGCCTCTGAGCATTTGTCCGGTGGCTATCTCCAAAATCAAACCTTGGTGCGAACTTCGCCTGCAAATCCAAGGCAGCGACGTTCTAAATCTTTGCGAGAGGTTCTATGTCCCCTACTACACAACCACCCAAATGGGTCTTTGCAAGCGTCCTTCTGCTCCCGTTGAGCGTGCTTCCGCATGCTCTATCTCAAACTCAGGCCATGCCCGATAACTCTGCGAACAACCGCGCGCAGAACCAGTCACAAACAGCCGATCAGCAGAAAGACAATGCTGCGGACCGAACCATGACTGCGAAGATTCGGCATGCCCTCGTCTCTGACCACTCCCTCTCCAAGTACGCCCACAACGTCAAGGTGATTGTGAGCGGTGGCGCCGTCACCCTTATGGGACCAGTTCACTCCGCGGCTGAAAAGCAAAGCGTTGTCGCCAAGGCCGAAACGATCGCGGGTCAGGACAAGGTGACGGATCAGCTTACGGTCAAGCAATAAGCAGCACGGTCAACGCACCTACAGCGCATTACTCACTCGAGCAAAAGGAGAAACTCCCATGGCAGGTAAAAACACAGCAGCATTCGGTATCTTCCCCTCTCACAGTGCAGCGGAAGCAGCAGTGGACCGCCTGCACGCCGCAGGCTTTTCGAACGATGACGTTTCTGTCCTAATGGCTGACAAGCAGGGCTCCAAAGACTTTGCTGCGGAGAAGAATACCAAGGCTCCCGAAGGCACTACGGTCGGCGTGCTGGGCGGCGGCACCCTGGGCGGCACGCTCGGTCTTCTGGCCGGAATCGGAGCCCTTGCCATTCCTGGCGTTGGTCCGCTGATCGCAGCGGGTCCGATTATGGGCGCGCTTGCCGGTCTCGGGATTGGTGGCGCAGTCGGCGGCCTGGTGGGCGCGCTGGTCGGGATGGGCATTCCAGAGTATGAGGCCAAGCGCTATGAAGGGCGGGTCAACGACGGCGGAATCTTGGTGTCCGTACATTGCGAGAGTTCCGA
The DNA here is from genome assembly GCF_025685605.1 of Granulicella arctica. NCBI lineage: Bacteria > Pseudomonadati > Acidobacteriota > Terriglobia > Terriglobales > Acidobacteriaceae > Granulicella > Granulicella arctica. The sequence goes on along the minus strand of NZ_JAGTUT010000001.1, from coordinate 3,022,246 downwards.
AGAGATCTCCCGCGCCAAGGACGTGCTGAAGGCCGCAGGCGGCGAGGATATTGCGTCTTCCGGAGAAAAAGCAGTGAGCACCCACACCGACAACACAGGTGAAGCGAGTGACGTCGCCCACACCGTGCACTCCACGTCAACCAGAACGTACTAGCTTTTCAGTTTGCTTTCTTCCTTGATGTTGGCGGTGTCGTTTGCGTCAACATGGTGACTGTCCGCGTCTGAATCATGCTCACTCGGCAACTGGCTGCATCCGTTTCTAACCCAACCAAAGCACTGGAGGTGCTTACATGTTTATTATCTGGTGGATTGTCGTAGGTCTGATTGCAGGGTTTCTTACCGGCAAGCTTATGAAGGGTTCTGGTTTTGGCGCCGTTGGGGATATCATCGTCGGCATCATCGGGGCCGTGGTCGGCGGTTTTATCATGCAGCATCTGGGCTACGCAGGATCTGGTGGCTTGATCTATACCATCTTCGTTGCTGTCATCGGCGCTGTACTGCTTACGCTTCTCCTGCGGCTCGTTACCGGTAACCGGGCGCGCAACCTGTAGCGTTACCCTGAAATTTCCTTGTACTTGTACCGCTTCAGGACGGTGGAGAGTTCGCTCTCCACCGTCTTCTTTGCACCCGATCTAACTATTCCTGCTCGTTGTCAGCAACCAGCGCTTGGATTCAAGTTTTGTGATCCCGCCTGTCTTCAGCGACCGGCCTAAGCGACACATGGGGTTTTCGTCACTTGCCCCAGATCGTCGGCAACTCGATGAGCGCTAAATCGCCAAGCCACTGCTCCAGCGGCGCAGATTACTTCCGACACGCCGACTTGTCGGTATTAATAGTCTCACTATCTTCGGCTAGCTCTTTGAGTGCTCGCAGCCATTCTTGATGAAAAGTTAGGAGTCTGTTGCGTATAAGTGAGCGCAACACGATGAGAAGCCAACCTATCTGAACTTCTTCTGTAATGACACGACAGGCTCCTGGCATAGGCTCTATAAACCAGGCGTGTGAGCCACCAAGCCCGGCGGGCCTTTTGCTGACCAGGCAAGCATTTGCGACAGTTGGAACGCCGTTATTTCCGGCTCGCCATAAAATCCTAGCGTCTTGAATCGAAACTTCGAATCAGGTCCTAGAAGTCGGCCACCACGTAAAATGGATAAGTCTGAGCAATGCTTATACCAGGTCGGCCATCTGACGCAGTTAGTCAGTAAAGCCCAGACTGCATCTGGGCTTGCCGCTATCTCTATGATGTTCCTGGTAAAGACTGTGGCTGATTCCGGTCGGTGCTCACGCGGCCAGACAATTCGTGGGTCTGGCGTTTGTGTGGTTTGTTTCATAGAGCATCTCCTGCTTGGTTTGTTCAAGAGGCAGAGCACAGTTTGGCATTAGCCAGGCTGGACAGAACGATTACTGGAACGATTTCGCCCAGAAGATTCGCGCTTCGTTCGGCAATTCCGGATATGCGAGCGGATCGATCAGCAAACAAGGGTACCCATTTGCACAGTAGAACTCGCACGCTGCCGTGTTAATGTCCTGCGTTTCGACCAGCAGGCGAGCCCGCTTTGCAGAGAGGGCTACGTTCTCCGCCCACCGTAGCAACCCGCGACCAGCGCCGCGCCGGCGGTATTCGGGATGTACGCGTAAATCCCAAAGAACAGCATCCTGCCAATTGGCGATCTCCTCGATTTCACACCCTTGAAGGGCAACGGTGGCTCCGCCTACTCTTACGTCCTCCAGGAATGCAGCCGCGAATCGCCATCCCGACAAATTGAACCTCTGCGGCCAATCGATTGGACGATGCCCAGGTATGGCGTCGTAGTCCTTGATGAAAGGGCTCGAAAGCGCATTTCCGTTCCAGCGCTGGGATGCGGTGAATGCGATTGGAACAGAATCATAGGCATGTAGATCGACGGAAGATTGTTGGACGATGGAGAGCGACATGATTGCAAGTCCTGCTGCAGCTGCGAAATGCCTGTAATTGGCCTCCGCCTGCTTCAAAGATGCTACCGGAACCGATAAATACTGTGAAACGCCGTTAACGACAGTCCAGCAACGCGGCCAGCTCGGAATCGGAGCCTGGTGGCAGGCTTTCACTCTAAGGATTGAGCTCTGTATCGCTGGACTCGCCTGCAAAGCATATGATCCCGTGTGTCATGGAGGTCCAATGAAGAGTGCAGTCAAAGTGTTTGCATTCATGCTGCTCATGAGCCAAGGAAGCGTGACAAAGTTGAACGCCCAGGCGAGCGAGATGCAATTAGATCGTGCACGTCGCGATATGGCAATCCATTGGCCTGCCGCTTACGATCCTTCAGTCGCTCCCGTGTTCTCCCATAATGAACTGCTGATCCATGCAGATTGCCACCGTACCTTTGCCCGGCTCGCCGATGCCACTGCGTGGCCAAGCTGGCTCGTCATCGTCAAGGATGTTTCCAATGAGACACCGCAGAAAACGGGCGAGGGCGCTCTATACCGTCTGAAGATCTTTAACAGCCCAATTCAGTCGCGGATCGTGGAGTTTGAGGCAGACCGGCGTATCAGCTGGATTCCGTTCGGTGCGGATGAAACAGAGACCCGTCATGGTCATTACCACGCCTGGCGCTTCGTCCCCCAAGCCGGAAATTGCCTCGTCACTACTGAAGAGACAGGCGTTGGACCCGGAGATCGCAAGGATCCTGCGTCTGGTAGTCATCTCATGCATAAAGCACACGAACTCTGGCTAGACAGCCTCCGCTACGTCAGCGAACCGTAGACAAGCGGAATCTAAAATCATGTCGCCTAGTTACCTATGAACGCGTTTCTCTTCGGCTGCGCTATCGGTGAGTGAGTTATCGCCAACGCACTCATTCACAGCCGATCCAAATAAGCGTCTCGTGACAGGTGAACCTCTCTTGGCCAAGTTCTGAGGAAGATTGATGCAGGTCTCAGGACAAAACGAGCATGGAAGCCAGGATGTGGTAGCAGTGATGCCGCCTTTTTATCCTTCCGACTCTTTCCAACTCTCGGGATTCCCACTCTCACGACGACTGGACCTTGTCTTTCGTCCCTGTGAGCTCGAATCTGCATCCTGAAAGGCTCGCAACGGGTGTCTCGGTCCACAGGGTGACGCATGTGCGGTACGCTTGGTGTCGAGTAGTAGGTCAGCAATCGGTATGGCCTTAACTCTGCAGCGATCATAGTGCTTAACTTGAGGGGCAAGAGCATGCCTATCGGACTACCCTTCGCCTGCGTATCAAGGCGGACAAACTCTCATGCAATTCACCCTCGCCGCAGGCCGTTCTCAGTGGTCAGAAAGCCCGTGAAAATACTTGTTTTGCGCTCTCCAAGTTTATGCACGTATTTCTGCATGAAAAAAGCAATAACGGCTATTTCAGAAGTGAGCATTGGGACTTACGAGACACTTTTGTCGCTTTTGAGCCGGCTCGTTCCCGAGCTAGTATAGATAGTTAAGCGGAAAACCCCAGAATCGGGATTTGAAGTGGTCGCTTTTTGTCGTAGGTTTTACCCCAACGAAGAGATGAAACTGGTCCGTTTGTAAGTCTCGGCACCCGGTTTTCGCCAGGGACGGCAGGATAATGTAAACGTCGAGGCAGCCTGCACGAGGAGGACCGGGTGAGAACGGCGGGTCCATGGAACTCGATGGTCCCATCTTCCTCGCCACTGAGGGCTGGGATTGGATACCTGCTGTTCGGGATCGTGACAGTGGCATATGGGCAGCCTGTCACACTCACACTCACAGGCGGTCTCAAGCTTGGCGATGCACACGTAAATACATCATTCGCTCATAACGACACCACGCAATCCTCGGTCGAGATCGAGGTGCCGGTTAAGAACCAGACAACGCAGCCCATCCGAGCAACGCTCAATGCCACCATTGAGGATGTCCGCATTCACGAGAGTGTCGTAGTACCTCCCGGTGAAAGTGAGATAAGGCTCACTCCTGCAAATTTCCCGCAACTTGTCATGCAGCATCCACGTCTCTGGTGGCCAAACGGCTATGGTGCTCCGGCTCTTTACAAACTTGGACTCTCGCTTGGTGTTGCGGGTGAAAAAACGCCTTCTGACACGAAAGACATCCGCTTCGGGGTTCAGGAGATCAGCTATGAACTCAGCCTGCTTGATCAGGCCGGGCACCTCCGGCGCGTCGAGTTCTCTCCGACCGAGGGCCGCGCAGCCAAGGCTCCCATTGTTGATGTCCGCCACGAAGGGATGCGCGAGAGATTGCCTCGGCCGACGCAGCAGCGCTCCTCATCCCCGAAGAACGCAGCGAACGCTATCACTCGTATGTCTCCACCCTCGCTCCAGCAGGTGAGAACTCTCTGCGATCCGGTCGATTGAAGATGGAGTGCCAGCACCCTACCTTGTCATCAAGGTCAATGGAGTTTTCGTATTGCAGCACGTGGCGGAAACTGGGGCATGGACGACTCCCGCAAACGAGTTTCATGGGACCATCTTGAGCCCTTCTTTCGGCTAAATCGCGACGCAAACCTGAACATGATTCGAAACTGGGTCGGTCAGAGCACCGAGGAGACCTTCTTCGATCTCGCTGACGAGTACGGCATGCTCGTGTGGAACGATTTCTGGGAGTCAACTGAGAACTACAACATTGAAGTAGAGGATCCCGAACTCTTTCTGGCGAGTGCGCGCGATACCATCATGCACTTTCGCAATCATCCGTCAATCGTACTCTGGTGTGGGCGGAACGAAGGGGTTCCTCAACCCATCCTCAACACAGGTCTCGATGAGTTGGTCCGCACGCTGGATGGTACCCGTTTCTACTCACCGAGTTCAAACCAGGTCAACCTGCAGAATAGCGGACGCTACCGTTACCAGAGCCCCGCAATGTATTACTCCACCCTCAATAGGGGCTTCTCTGTCGAGACCGGAACACCATCCATGTCGACGCTCGAAACTGTCGCCATCGACATGCAAAAATGAATCAACAGGATCGCGGGTCATTGAATTTATCGGACTTTGGTTGTGCTCGTCGTAAAAGGTACATCAGGTAAAACTGGAGCAGAGTTGGGTATCGATTGCTCTTTGCGGATCAATATCAATTTCGAACGGGACGGGCACAGTTCACGCACTGCGGACTCCCAGCTTTGCCAATACCAGCCAGGCTGTGTCGCAGGAATAGGTGGGGTCGACCGAACAGGCTTGGGCGTTTAAATCTCCGGAGGACAGATGATTCCGTCTTTCTAAGAAATCACGGAGTAAGCATAGTCTAGCGTCTGGTCTATAGACTGTATGTGTTCCGTAGGACAAAGGCCTTGGCGATCATCCTTCTACTTTTGTAAGGGATAGGACAGACAGCCCAAGTGGAACGTTATACGCTACAGTTCCCTTTTCTTAATAGAAGTTGGAAAGGTGTTCCCACGCAGGTTCAATCCTTTGTTCCGCTTGTCGAAAGTAGCGATCTCTTGCCTGACCTGAAGCGGCCTCGTGTGTTTATTGTCGATGACGAGCAGATCATCGCCCAGACTCTCGCGATAATCCTCGAACAAAGCGGCTATTCGGCCACGGCTATTTTCGATCCCCTGCAAGCACTGGATGCAGCAGGCGTAGACGCCCCTGACTTGCTGATATCCGATGTCGTGATGCCGCAGCTCTCGGGCATCGACCTGGCGATTCGACTTCAACTCCTCTGTCCGAAGTGCAAGGTACTGCTCTTTTCGGGACAGGCTCAAACGGCAGACCTGCTGCGCGCAGCTCGTGACCAGGGACACAACTTCAGCTTGCTCTCCAAGCCAGTTCACCCGACAGATCTCCTCCGCCGTTTACGGGAACAACAGACCATGGACAATCCGAACCAACTTTCTACTATGTAGGGCCGACTAACTAGGCGAGCTTCAATCTCGCCAACCTTTACGACAATGCCTTGCAATGAGGTGGACATGGCTGAAAAGAAGAACCGCATCGATGTCGTTGCTGCAGATGTAATGGAGGACGGCGCGCTCCTGATCCACTTCTCGAACCAGACAGCTACACTTTTCCATGGGCAGTTTCTGTTTGACGTGAGAGATCAGGTTAACAACGCGCCGATTGTCGAAGAAGGCGATGAGATTTCAGACTAAGTGCAGAATGATCTGGTGCAGGATTTGCAAAACGGGGGAGGAGAACAGGGTGAGCCAGCCGCCATCCTGGTATACGGTCGTGATGATCGCTTACTCGAGACTCGCCGTTGGGTTCTGAAGCGCGCTGGACTGAAGGTCCGTACAACGACGGAGCATCGATGCGATCTCCAAGGCTCTTCACATGGACCGCGGACTTTACAGCGTCGTCTGCAGGATTCAGGATCCAGCTTCCAGCGTGTTCTTGATGGGGCTCGTCACCAGATGGCTCGCTACTATCTCAGCAACTCCGCCCTGGAACTGAATGAAGCCGCATACCTTCTGGGTTTTGAATACCCCAACTCTTTCGGATGAGCGTTTCGGAACTGGGAAGGTGTACCGCCCAGCGATTGGCGGGAATCTCACCGCCCCACGAAGGTGATGTGAGGGCCGGTAATCCTGCCGTTGAAATGCTCCCTCAGCCCTCGTCGGATCTCGTCTCACTACAAAGCTAGAATTTCTGACCAGAGCCGAGTGAAACGAATCTTGGTCTTCGTCGCGCTGATGAGCAGATAATTGCTACGACCCCGTCACTGATTCTTCGAAACAGCGGGTATTGAGCCAGGGCCTTCTTTGATCCGCTTCAGGCAACGGAGATTCCTGACTTCTCCATCCTCCTAGCAATCACACCCGCAACTCGAAAGGTTTTGTTCATGGCGCTTCGGACACCACCTCATCCAACACTTCGTCTACTGAAGGACGCAAGGCTCTTGACTCTGCAAAGTGCGCCAGAGTCACAGCAAGTTACGCCAAATTCATCAGAACGTTACAACAAGCCCCCGTAAAAGGTAATTATGAAGCAGGAGCAGCGTGGAAGTTGCACACGTGAAATACGGAAGCACTTGGGTGATGAGACATTCGTATCCGGACCCGCAAGGTCGATCAGGGAGGAGATTATTAAGCAACCGATGTCGTGCAGGTGAACGCCCTCCCCGCAAGCGGCATTGCAATGGGCACCTGCCTCGCCATTCTTGGGCGCAAGCCGGTAAAATTTGGCTTCAAATCATGATGATACGCGAGGTCGAGACCGCATGAACGCGGACTGCGCCTACACGAAGGAGATCTTCGTTCTGGCTACATGAACCAGTTCGCAGCTTGATTGATGTCGTCCTTGCCGGCGTCCCGTGCCTGCGGCGGCCCCTTATTGCTCAATGCGCGCTTGCCTTTTTATCACTGCGCAAGTTACTGGTCGAGAAGTGGTAGGTTCCGGAGGGGAGGATGATCTCGTCAGAGGTTTGGGCATGCTCCAACGCAGCACCACTCTTCCATGAGCCGCCTCGCGGGAGGGCCAGATGGGCCTGAGCTCCGATGGGTACGACGAGGTCAATCGATGCGATCTGTCCGCAGCGCTTCCACGCGATGCTTGCGAGGCCCAGGGGAGAGCGGTAGGTTGCCGAAGCGCTGGCGACAGATTCAAGCAGCGAAGGCCTGAAGCTGAGAGCGTGATCGAGCCCTTTAGCCATATCGATCGACAGTCCAGCGAGGCCACGGTAGAACCATTCTTCCCCGTGACCGAGCATAAAGTGGTTTTGCGAACTATCGGGATTTGCGTTCCAGGCTTCAGTGAGAGTGGTGGCGCCCCGTGCAATCTGGTATCCATAGCTCGGAGAGTCGGTGCGGGAGAGCACGGCGGCGAGAACGTCGGAGCGTCCGTAGTCAGTGAGCGCACGGACGATGTAGTGGAAGCCGACGTCGCCCGCAGTCACGTGGTCGCCATGCGAGCGGATATCCGCCACAAGATGCTCGAGCACAGCCGAAACGCGGTCGGGAGGGACGAGCTTGAGGGCTAGCGGGATGGCCTGGGCGGTCTGGCTGCCGCGATCATAGAGACTTGTATCTGGGTTGAAGAGTGTCTTGTTGTAGGCGGCGTGGACCTCAGTCGCTTGGTCCGCGTAGGTTTTAGCATCGATGGAATGACCGAGCAGACGCGCGATCTGGGTGAGGACCTGAAGATCCTCATAGTAGACGCCGGTCGCGGTGATCATCTTGCTAGTGAGCTGTGAGGGGCCCAGAGGCTTGGGACCGAGATCGTACCAATCGCCCAGTCCGTAGTTGAGCAAACCGCGCAGAGAGCGGCTCTTTAGATAGGCAGCGTAGCGTTTCATCCCCTCATAGCTCGCGGCGAGCGGCCGGGCATCGCCGGTGTGACGATAGAGCGCCCAGGGGCTGAGGATAATGGCACTTCCCCATTCCGGCGAGTCACGGAAATCGGTACTCTCACCGTGGCTGTCAACGAATTGGACAAACTCTGGCGCTATGGAAGGCACGAGTCCGTCAGGAAGCTGGGCGTCAATCATATCGCCGCTCATCTTCTCATAGAGGCCGGTCACATCGTAGTTCAGCATCAAGGTCGAGGCGTTAAGGTACGTCTGTTCAAGCCACCCGAGCTTCTCGCGGGAGGGACAATCGGTGACCACACTTGCGAGATTACTTAGAACCGCGCGGTCGATAAGGACATGAATGCGATTGAAGAGAGTGTCGGAGCTACTGAACTGACCGACGACTGAGGCGCTGGCGTGGACAAAGTTTCCTTGAAGTGAAGAAACGCGGGGGAGGGATCCGGCTGAAGAAGCGGGCTCGGTGGTGACCTGAACGTAACGGAAGCTGTAGTAGGAGAAGCGAGGACGCCATGTCTCGGGCCGCCCTCCATGAAGAATGTAACTGAAGAGGACGGGATCGGTCGGCGAGGCGTTAGCACTGTGCTGCGTGACGGTACCGTCTTGATCTAGAAGCTCGCCGGCGAGGAGAGAGACCCGCGACCCCGCCGGGCCTTCAACGGTCATGCTGGGCCAGCCGCTCATGTTGAGGCCAAGATCGTAGACCATGACGCCAAGCTTCGGAGTCGTGACGCGGACAGGTTGATAGGTCTCGGCAATGACCATGGGAGCAGTGGACCTTGCAATGAGCCTGCCTCCTGGTCCGGCTACCTCAAGCGCGGGCTGCCAGTCGTTTGAATCGAAGCCGGGCAGATCCCAGCCAACAGGAAGCGCGTTTGCATCGTACGTCTCGCCACCGTAGATCGAGGAGTAGAGGATTGGTCCCGAATGAGTCTTCCAGGACGGGTCTGAGATGAATCGATCGGACGTACCGTCCGCGTAGCGCACATCGAGCTGAATCAGGCATTTTAGCTGTCCGAAGCTCCCAATGAACTTCGTGTAGTGGCCTTTGACACCCTGTACGTTGTACATGCCGTTCCCAAGCAGGACACCGAAGGTGTTCGAGCTTGTATGGAGGAGCGAGGTGACATCGTAAGTGTCGAAGGAGACAGTCTTGCGGTAGTCGGTCCACCCCGGATTCAACACGGTGTCGGTGATGCCCTTGCCGTTCAGGCGGACTTCATACTGGCCCAGCCCCACGACAGAAAGGATGGCGAAGACGACAGATTTTCTAATGATGAAGTCATGACGGAAGACGGGCAGAGGCGGCGGGTCGACCGTTCGTTCCATACCCCAATGCTCTTGCGCAGGCGTGGATGATGGAGAATCGGCCACGGCTGCGATCCAGTGAGCGGTCCAGTCCGATTCCGAGAGCAAAGCGGTGGTGAAGTGGGCGACTTCACTCCATGGGCCCGGTCGAGAGCCACCATCCCATGTTTGTACCTTCCAATAGTAGGTCGTATGCGACTGGAGGGCTGGACCGAGATAGGGTCGCTGCCAGTAGGTGCGATCGACAGCCCGCCCGCTATCCCACAAGGCATCCTTGTGATGGGTAAGCCGTGCTGCCGACGTCGCTACCAGGATGCGATACGCGCTCTGGTGCAGATCGTGCGCATCCTGATGCGAGGAGCGTAAGGTCCACGCGAAGGTGGGATGAGCCGCGGCCGTGCCGAACGGTGAGTGTTGTGAGTCGACAGTAAGCTCGGATGGCTCCAATCCACCTGATTGTGCGTTGACCGTAACAGTTGGCGCCAAAGTAAGTAGCGCCCAGAAGAAAAGCGTCCAGACTCTCATGGATATACCTTGCCTGACAGGAAGCGTTTGAGACGGGATCAAAGCGAGACTCGACAGATGGCGTTTGGGCTGGCATAAACGATGATGGACAGCCTCCGCGTGCACTCCGCGGGAGTTGAGGGATATTGCAAGAGAGTAGGAACGCGCCTGAAAGCATTTGGACAATCTGTTTAAGATCAGATCTAAAGTACTGCAAAGAGCCGAACATGTCGTTCTGCATCAGAAGATAAATTCTATTCTTCGATGAACCCACTGAATTCGATACCTTCTTCAGGCCCTTCACAAACGCTACCATCCACATAGACACATTGCTAAGGTACGCCTGGACAGAAAGGAAGATAGCCTGGAGATGACTTTGTAGAGCCTCACAGCGTTTCATGATGGCTGTAGAGTGGCGATTAATCCTCAAGCACCGTAGGCGCGCTGAAAAACATCGACAGCTGAGTTGAGCCTTCTTTCAACCTGTTCTTTGCTCGGTGTTGCCAGACCAAGCAACAAAAGACGCGCAAGTTCACCTAGAGCCAGATGCATAAACTGTTCAGCAGCAAGCTCAGGATCCAATTTCCGAAGTTTTCCAGCCTCCATCTTCTTGAGAATGAAGCCAGTCAGCAACTTTCGGCCTCGCTCGGGCCCGGCTTTCTCGAAGATGTGGCCCAGATGAGGAAAGCGTTCTGATTCAGAGTGCAGTACGCGGAGCAGCCTGATGGATTCGCCAGAATACAAAACGGTCATCATCAGCCTAGCAAACGACACCAGCCCTTTCTCAACAGAAATATCTCCTTCGAGGGCAGCCGCAAATCTGGCGTCAATCCGCTCATTTAATCGAAGGATGACTGTCTCAAACAGCTCATCTTTATTTCCAAAATGATTGTAAAAAGTGATCTTGGAGGCTTTCGCCGCTCCAGCAATTTCGTCCATCGACGTCGCAGAGAACCCTTTATCGAGAAAAACTTCTGTCGCAGCGGCCAGAAGGCGCTCTTCTTGTGTGGACCTTAGCAAGCCAGACTTCGCAACCTTTACAACGGGCATATCGCAACCTTTTCTCGAAAGTATCGTACAAAAATGCAACCATACACTCTGGCGCGTATCTAAACTATACAGTACAGTACTCATCATGGAGCGGAGGTTGACAACGTGGAAGAACAACGCTGGGTGCCAAAACATAACCCGTGGCTGATCGCCATCACTGTCAGCATGGCCACCTTTATGGAGGTGCTCGATAGTTCCGTGGCCAACGTCGCGCTTCCTCACATCGCCGGTACCTTTGGGGCGAGCCAGGATGAATCGACCTGGGTTCTCACGTCCTACCTCGTTTCGAACGCCGTCGTGCTTCCCGTCGCGGCCTATATGTCAACACTTATAGGTCGCAAACGCTTCTACATGACCTGTGTCGCGCTGTTCGGGCTCAGCTCTCTCTTGTGTGGACTAGCGCCAACCCTGCCGCTCCTTCTCTTCTTTCGTGTCCTCCAAGGCGTAGGTGGTGGAGGACTGGGACCATCGGAACAATCCATTTTAGCCGATACGTTCGAGCCGAAGAAGCGGAGTCAGGCCTTCGCGCTGTACGGCATCGCCGTAGTGATGGCACCGACCTTGGGGCCAACGATCGGCGGCTGGATCACCGACAACTTCAGCTGGCGATGGATCTTCTTCATCAATATTCCAATTGTCATCCTCTCGCTCTATATGACCCATCGCCTGGTCGAAGACCCTCCGAGCATTCAGAGAGAGGTGAAAGAGGCGCGCAGCGGCAAGTTTCGCCTTGACTATATCGGCTTTAGCCTGCTTGCGCTGACCTTCGGCAGTCTGGAAGTTGTACTGGACAAGGGGCAGCAGGATGATTGGTTCGGCTCCGGTTTCATCACGATGTTCTCTGTCGTCTTTGCCGTCTGCTTTATCTCCGTGATTTTTTACGAACTGAGTCTGGCACGGAATAAACAGAGACCGATTCTCGATCTAAGCCTCTTTTCAAACCGAACCTTTGCTGTCTCCGTTGTCATGATGTTCGTACTCGGTGCTGCGCTATACGGGGTAAATACCCTTCTTCCTCAGCTTCTTCAAAATCTAATGGGATATTCCGCAGAGCAGTCCGGCATCACGCTCTCAAGCGGCGGTCTGGCGACTCTGCTGTGCATGCCGTTGGTTGGATATCTCGCAGCGAAGGTCGATCCACGCAAACTGATTGCCATCGGCTTCCTTGCCACCGCTGCCGGTCTCTTTTATATGAGTGGAATCGACCTGCAGATGAGCATGGGCTATGCTGCACAGGTCCGTTTCTTCCAATCTCTGGGCCTTGGCTTCCTGTTTGTACCCATCACCACGATGTCCTATGTTGGCGTTTCACCGGACAAGAGCAATGATGTCTCCGGCATGACGAATCTGGCGCGCAACATCGGCGGATCGTGCGGCACAGCTTTCTTCACGACCATCCTTGCACGTCATCAGCAGGTCCACCAGCACGTGCTGGTAGGACACACCACGAAAGGCAATTTCTTCTTCAACAACCAGCTAGCGAAGTTAACGGGGCTGCATGGCAGCCACCAGGCGTTGGCGCAAATTTATCAGCGTGTGCAACAGCAGGCGAGCCTGCTTTCCTATCTCGACATCATCATGTATTTCGCCCTCGCAAGTCTTGCGATGGCACCCATCGCCTTCCTCATGAAGAAGAACAGAGGCAGCGAAGTGGTTATGCACTAAGGAGCTCAGATGAAAATCAGGATTTCACCTAGAAAGATGAGTATTTGGATCACTTTCGCGCTTTGCGCCGTGGACGCAGCGTGGCCGCAAGCAGCCTCCAATACGCAAACTCCGCAAGCACAGCAATTGCAGATCTCTGGTCGTGCGCAGGGCGGCGCACCCGTTGTAGCGCAGCAGTCTGCATCCGGCAGCACGAGTTCAAGCGTCAACACGCTCAATACCACCATTACCGTACAAGGGGCGTATCAGGGTAGTGTGCCAGGACCGGCTATGGGCAAAGGAGCGGTCCCGCTGACGCTCGCCGATGCCATCAGACGCGGACTGCAGTACAACCTCGGTGGTCTCGACTCCGCTGCTTCTGCTCGTCAGCAGCGCGGCCTGCGGCTTTCCGCGCTCAGTCAGATGCTGCCGAACATCTATGCCACCATTGCCGAATCGGGCGCAAAGACCGATCTCCAGACTCAAGGGCTCAGCAGCGGCGTGTTAGGAGCAGGCATTGCTCTTCCAACGACCGTCGGCCCGTATCACTACTACAGTGCACAGGCCAACCTCTCGGAGCAACTCAGCTTCACTTCGCTGCACAACCTGCGTGCAGCCACGGCCTCTCGCGACGCTGCACAGTTGAGCGCGAAAGACGCTCGCGAATTGATTGTGCTAGCTGTCGGCGGATCCTATCTTCGCGTACTTGCCACCCAGGCACTCGTCGCTTCGCAAGTCACACAGGTCCGGTATTCAGAGTCGAGCTATAGACAGGCGAAGGATCAATTTGACGCCGGAACGAAGGCGCAGATCGATGCTACGCGGAGCATGGTCGAGCTGCAATCGCAGCAGCAGCGTCTCCGTTCGCAGCAAACCCAGTTGGAAAAGGAGCAGATGGCTTTAGAGCGCCTGATCGGTCTTCCTTTGGGCCACCCTCTTGCATTGAGCAGACTCTGCCTACGAGTGTTCCCTCTGTTCCCGATTCCGACGCAGCGATTCAAGAAGGCCTGTCTCATCGCGCCGACTTAGAGGCCGCGGGTCGTCAGTTGAAAGCAGCAGAAGAGTCGCTGCGGGCCTCGAAGTCCGAGTATCTGCCGTCCTTCGGCGTCAGCGGCGACTATGGATTGCAGGGTAATAATCCCAACAAAGGCTCCGGGGTCTTTCAGGCGAGCGGAACGGTAACCATTCCTATCTGGCAGGGCGGTCGAACGAAGGCAGATGTGCAACAAGCAGGCGCCTCCGTGGACCAGCGCCGGGCAGAACTCGCGGATCAGCAGGGCGTTGTTGAGAACGACATTCGCACCGCGCTCCTCGACCTGCGCGTCGCTTCGGAACAGGTGAAGGTCGCGGAAGACAACCGCAAGTTGGCGCTCAGCACACTCGAGCAATCGCAGGATCGCTTCTCCGCCGGCGTCACCACGTCTGTCGAAGTCGTTCAGTCGCAGGAAACGCTGGCCTCAGCTGAGTTGGATTACATCAACACACTCTTCTCTCTGAACCTTGGAAAGATCAGCCTGGCGCGAGCCATGGGCCACGCTGAGATCTCCGTTTCGACCCTGCTCAATTAGCTTTCCCGAAAGGATTAAGACCATGCCCACACAGACCGAGGACCAGCAGGAACAGCAAGCCAGACGGCCCGATCAGGCTGATCAGGCGGAACCGAGCCAAACGCCGGTCGACCCCGCAAAACGTCGCCGCGGCATCATCACCCTCAGCATCGTTGGTGTGCTGCTCATCGCTGTGTGTATCGTGTGGTGGCTCCGTTCGCGTACCTATGAAAGTACCGACGACGCTCAGGCCGATGCTCATCTGAACCCCGTCGCCGCCCGGGTCGAAGGTACCGTCAGGAATGTCTACGTCGAGGATAACCAGGCAGTGCAGGCCGGCCAGCCACTGGTCGATCTCGACACCAGTGATCTCGAAGTCAAATTGGCACAAGCCCGGGCAGACTACGATCAGGCGGTCGCCCAATTGAATGCCGAAAGTCCCAATGTTCCGATCACGCAGTCCTCGAACTCAAACGACATCACTTCGCAACAGGAAGAGGTTCGCAACGCGGAGGCGTCCCTAAGCTCCGCATCCAGCGACTACGAAAGCTCTGTCGCCAAACTTCGCCAGGCTGAGGCTAACAACGAAAAGAGCCAGACTGATCTGGTGCGTTACAAAGAGCTGCTGGATAAGCAGGAGATCGCGCATGCAGACTATGACCAGTACCTGGCTACCGCAAAGTCACAACAGGCCAATGTAAACTCAGCAGTTGCCGCCGCCGCTTCATCGCAGAAGGTGATCGATCAGCGGCGCGCCCAGTTGGCGCAACAGCGCTCGAAGCTCTCCCAGACCTCCGTCAATGCTCCCCGGCAGATCGAAATAAAAAGAGCAAACATCTCCAGTCGCAAGGCCAGCGTCGAATCATATAAAGCACAGTTAGATCAGGCCCGCCTCAGTGTCACGTATTGCCATGTTATAGCACCCGTCAGCGGCATCGTGATGCAACGAAGCGCTGAGACGGGGGCACGCAACGCGGCCGGTACGCAATTACTGGTCATTGCACAGATAAACGACACTTGGATCACTGCAAACTTCAAGGAAACGCAGTTGCGCAAGATGCATCCAGGCCAGCACGTCCGTGTCAAAATCGATGCGCTCGGCGAATCATTTAACGGCACAGTGGAAGCCATGCCGGCGTCCACGGGTGACCGCGCCAGTGTCCTTCCGGCAGAGAATGCGACGGGCAACTTTGTGAAAGTCATTCAACGCCTCCCGGTCCGCATCCGCCTCGAAAAGGGACAACAGAATCTGGACAAGATTCGTCCGGGCATGTCTGTGGAGCCGAAAGTGAGTCTTGACTGAATAGCATAAATATCACCTCCACTTGAGTCACCGATCGACTGCACACGCGTGACTGTCCCGTTTGAGATTGACCGAAAGGACCGGTAAGCGCAATGTCCAAAGCAACCCGATTTGTTTCAAACGCAGGGGAGATGAGCCATTTCGGTCTTCGTGCGATCGCCTCTGCGTTTGCTCCGCCCTATGAGTGGACGGCATCGCTGCAGCAATTGGAGGAGATCGGTGCTCGCTCTGTGCCGCTCATCGCGGCCGCGGGCCTGGCTCTTGGCGTTGTGCTTACCTTGCACACCCATGCGACGCTCATCAAATTCGGGGCTGTCGCACTCAGCCCCACGTTACAAGCGGCCTCTTTCATCACAGAGCTCGGTCCACTCGTCACGGCTTTGCTCATCGCCGGGCGCGTGGGATCTGGGATCGGGGCCGAACTCGCTAACCTTCGCGCCAGCGAGCAGATCGACGCCATCGACGCGATGTCCGTTGACTCGTTCAAGATGCTGGTAGTCACCCGCGTTGTGGGTTGTGTTATCGCCTTACCGTTCCTCACCCTGTTCATGGACTTCACTAGTCTCCTCGGCGGATTCATCTCTGAGCGCCTCAGTTCTCAGATGTCCGTCGCCCTCTATGTACATCGTGCCTTTGCCAGCCTTTCCTGGTCAGATTTCCTTGCACCGACACTCAAGACCTGTGTCTTCGGCTTCATCATAGGAAGCGTCTCCTCCTTCTTCGGCTACACCATTGACGAAGGCTCTGCTGGTGTCCGCAAAGCAGCAACCAACAGTGTCGTCCTGTCGTCTTTGCTCATCATCTTGTCAGACGTGTTGCTGGTAAAGATCATTTATTTCTTCTTTCCCGGAGGAGCCCTGTGAGTGACCATCCTGTCGTCGAATTCAAGCAAGTGTCGAAAAGGTTCGGGGATAGAAAAGTCCTCGAGAACGTTTCCTTCACGGTCAACGAAGGCGAGGTGCTTTGCGTGCTTGGCCGAAGCGGAACCGGTAAGAGTGTCACGCTCAAGCTCATCATTGGCTTGCTCAAGCCGGACAGCGGATCAGTCTTCATAGGGGATGAAGATATCAGTCAGCTTGAGCGCGATGGGCTTTCCAAAGTCCGCCGCGGCATAGGCTTCCTCTTCCAAAGCGCTGCGCTTTTCGACTCCTTCACCGTGGGTGACAATCTCGCGCTGCCTGTGCAGCGATTCGATAAGAAGCATAAGTCTCCCCAGCAGATTCAGGCAGAGGTGAAGGACATGCTCCGCCAGGTTGGCCTCGAGAAGGATATGGACAAGTTACCTGGTGAGCTCTCCGGCGGTATGAAGAAGCGGGCGGGCCTGGCGAGGGCGCTAGTCCTGAACCCAAAGCTGCTGCTGGTGGACGAACCAAGCAGTGGCTTGGATCGCATCACCGCGTCCGAGATCGACCACCTCCTGATGAAGTTCAACAAGGAGCGGAACACCACCATGATCATCGTGACCCATGATGTACGCGGTGCGCGAAGGTTGGCGGATAAGGTGGCCGTCTTGGACCAGGGAAGCCTGGTTGGTTTTGGGACGATCGAGGAACTTGACCGTAGCGATAACGACCTCGTTAGAGAACTGATTTCGGAGTCACAATCATGAAAACAAATTTCGGAGTCCTGGGTGCGTTCGTACTTGCCGGACTCATCTTGTTCACCACGGTGCTCTTCCTGATCGGCGACCGCAATCAG
Source organism: Granulicella arctica (assembly GCF_025685605.1). NCBI lineage: Bacteria > Pseudomonadati > Acidobacteriota > Terriglobia > Terriglobales > Acidobacteriaceae > Granulicella > Granulicella arctica. The sequence continues at coordinate 3,004,974 of NZ_JAGTUT010000001.1, read as the reverse complement.
GCATTCAGCAAGCACGAACAGCTTTACGTCGAGATGGCGACTGTCACCGGGATCGCTCCCGGCTCAAAGGTGCGTGCCGGTGGCTTCGACGCCGGAGAGGTCAAGGTCATTGAGCTCCCGCCTCGTCCTTCTGCCAAGTTTCGCGTCAAGTTGGAAGTGGACAGGAAACTTCATTCGTTTATCCGGCAGGATTCGCTCGTCAGCGTGGATTCGGACGGCTTGGTCGGGGACAAGTTTCTCATGATCCACGCCGGAACCGACGCATCACCAGAGGCAGCAGTCGGCTCTACCTTGCCCAACAAAGAGCCAATGGAACTCTCCGCGATCATCGAGAAGGTGTCCGGCACGATCGACCAGGCGAACGCCACGATCGGCGACGTTCGTCATAAACTCGACGGGGCGCTCGATGTCATCACCTCAACGGTTACCAACACCAATGGACTCGTCACCGAGGCACGCAGCGGCAAAGGGACTGTCGGGATGCTCTTGAGCGATCAGCGGACTGCGGACGATGTAAAGCAGGCCGTCTCAAACGTCCAACACGCAAGCGTCAACCTGAATCAAGTATCCGTACAGGCACAGCAATTAATGACCGATGTTCAGTCGCGCAACCTGCCGGCGAAGATCGATGACACGATGGTCAGCGCACGCGACGCCTCGCAGCAGATCGATCAGGTCTCACATACGGTAAACGGCACCATCACAGATGCCCTCGCTCCGGACAGCTCTGGCGTAAGTGCTGCTGAAAATCTCCGCGACACACTCTGAAATGTCAATCGCACCACGGCGAACCTTAGCGATGATACCGAGGCTCTGAAACACGGATTCCTCTTCCGTGGCTTCTTTAAGAAAAGGGGCTTCTATAGCCTGAACGATCTAACCCCGGATGCCTATCGTGCCAGCCCATACTTTCAAAGCCAGCGTAATCACCGCTCTTGGATCAGCCGGTCGGAGGCTTTCACCACCGACGCAAAGGGGGTGGAAATCTTGTCGGACGCGGGTAAGAAGCAGATCGATCAGGTTGTTGGAAGCGTGAAGGATTCTATCGTCCTGCAGCCCATTGTCGTTGAGGGCTACTCGAACGACGCTGACGCGGCAGCGCAGATCACCCTTTCAAACCAGCGCGCCATTCTGGTGGAGCACTATCTCGTACAACGCTTCCGTTTGCACGCAAACGACATCGGGGTCGTTTCTCTCAACTCAAGGCCTCCGCAGTTGTCCGGCAAGAACGTCTGGGACGGTGTTGCCATCCTTTTCCTTCCGCCGCAAAGACAGTGATCAGCAAAACACAGAAGCATGCCGAGACATTTGGAATTGGCTGACACCTTCCTAACGAAAATCAGGTTTAGAGCTCCATTAACTGAATCAGATCATGCATAAGCACATCTTAGTACTGTACCGTTTAGTTTTTACCTAGAACCATTTCGTGCTTCGGAAGGATTTCATCATGACCCATCAGCGCCCCCACGCAACTTGTTTAGCAATCGCCCTTTGCCTCATCTCGGGCATGACGGCATTCGCTCAATCTACAAGCCCGGAAGGAACCTCGAGTTCAACAGGGTATGACGTGACACAGATTACAGGTCTACCCGACGCAAAGCCGAATATCAAAGGCCGCCTCACTACGACTGATACGAAGCTGCTGTTCACAAACCTCGAGTTCAAGGCGGAAATTCCTTTTGCGCGCATGACCCATGTCTCAATCGGCAATGAACGAATTGAGACTGGGGGTAAGACAGGACGAATTGTGAGAATGATGATTCCTTATGGAGGCGGCGTTGCTGTGGCAACCATTACGCAAAAGTCTGTAGATCTCCTCACGATCGAATACCTGGACCAGAAGGGTGGATACCACGGGGCTGTATTCGTCGTACCGATGGCCTCCGCAAAGATTCTCAGCGCTCGTATGACGTCTCATATGTCGACAACCACAAACCAACTACCTGAACTGTGTGAGCGTGGACCCTTAGGTTCCGCCTCTGTCGTCGTTGAACCTGTTATGGCTCGTGGCTTAGAGCTACCTGCGGAGTATCGTGCGTTGCTCTATGAGGGCCTCATCCATGAGTTGGGCGAGAGCCCGTCTCCTGCTACCTATATTCGCGCAGGTGATGATGATGGCGGAACAGCTTGTTCGACAATGAAGCTGAGGATCACTGTAACCGGTTTCAAGAAAGGTAACCAGGCACTCCGTGCTTCGACTGGCCCGATTGGCTTTTTCGTTGGCAAGACTTCCGTCTCGTTTCATCTTGAACTCACCGGCACAGATGGACAGAACTTCCTAGAGAAGGACATGACCAATACCAAGAGAATGGACAGTGAGAGCTTGGGAGTGGCGGAGTCGGTTGCGAAGGCTGTGGCCAAAAAAATACGGAAGTTGCCTGTAAATAAAGTAACAAGTTAGCAATTGCACTACGAAGACAGACGATTAGAACCCCACAGTTTGTCTAAGCACAGAGCTACGTAACACGTGAGCGTACCTCTAGCTGTAGCTTGAGCACCTCGGCTTAACAAACGCTTGCTGGGAAATGGCACTTCAACGTTAGGATCTTTTACTTCAGAAAGAGCCGCGGTCATCGTATGAATCACTATCTTCTTCTCACAACGTATCCGGTCCTCTTCGTTGCGGTCTTTGCCAACCAGCTATCTATGCCGGTTCCTGGAGTGCTGTTTTTACTTGCGGCCGGAGCACTCTGCCATATGGGACAGCTCAGCCTTCCAGCTGTTCTAGCGCTTGCAATCGGCGCTTCCTTGCTGGGGGATACGGCATGGTTCCTGATAGGACGAAAACATGGCGGTCGCGTACTCCGTTTGCTCGCCGCTTTCTCTGCCGATCCAAATGAGCAGATTCGGAAGACCAAGCGAACATTCGAGAAGTACGGGCTGCGCTGTTTGCTAGTCGCCAAGTTCATTCCGGGCATCGACGCGGTTGCGCCGCCGCTAGCGGGAATGTCTGAAGGCAGCATATACCGTTTTTGGGCCTATGATAGCGTTGGGGCAGCGATCTGGGCAGCCGCCTATGCGGGGCTGGGCTTGCTTTTCAGCCGCCAACTCAACGGCATTGCTGTTGAAGTGAGCAGATTTGCCGGCATCCTCGCAGCTGCACTCGGCATACCCTTGGCCATCTATATGATCTGGCACACGTTGAAGTTCATTCCAGTCAGCCGAAGTCTCCATCTACATCGAATTCAGCCAGAACGCCTATGGCAGAAGATCAGCAGCGGTGACAAAATTCTTATCTTCGATCTTCTGAGCTACGAAGAAGGGACTGAAGGTACAGAAGGAATTCCGACTTCCGTTCGCTTGGACCCGAGCAAGGTTCGCCAAGCTCACCATGTAGTGTTTCCCTCCGATCTGGACGTTGTTCTCTACTGTGCTTCGCCTAATCACTTCAGAAGCTCTCGTGTGGCTCTTGAACTAAGGAAACACGGAGTCCAAAAGATTGAGGTGCTCGCGGGTGGCCTTAAGTCGTGGCGAGAGCAAGGACTTCCCCTAACTCATGAGTTGCTTTCCTCCGAAGAGGCGATCTTACGATACAGGATTCAAATTACTTGAGAGCAAGTCGCTCAAGGAGGCTTTGCATATAAGATTCTCGGCAGATAACTTGGTTCACAGATGGCAGAGGCCACTTGGAGAGCCCGAACCACTCGACGCTTTTCATATAAGGATGACACCCTCGATGAAACTCAGATACGGCGTGGCCTCTTTGCTGATTCTAACCTCTATGAGTACCGTGAACGCTCAATCGTCCGATCGCAAGCCTTCTATCAAAACATTGCCTCATATTGGAAAGAACGGCTCGTCGACGCAGCTATTCGTCGACGAAAAACCGTACATCATGCTTGCTGGCGAGCTGCACAACTCAAGCGCATCGACCACGGAGTATATGGCGCCCATCTGGGACAAGCTCGCGGCGATGCACTTGAACACGGTAATCAGCACCGTGAGCTGGGAACTCATCGAGCCCGAGGAAGATAAATTCGATTTCACATTGGTCGATTCACAGATCACGGAAGCTCATAAGAGGAATCTCCACCTGGTGCTCATCTGGTTTGGCTCGTGGAAGAACGGAGAATCGACATATGCTCCCTTGTGGGTCAAGTCGAATCATCAACGCTTTCCTCTACAAATTAAGAGGGGGAGCGAATCTACCAATTCCATCGTGATGGCGATGTCTAAGCTACAACACGATCCTCCGCTGAGCCCTTTAGGCGAGGCCGCAATGGCAGCGGACACAAAGGCCTTTCGAGCATTGATGCACCATATCAAGGTGGTCGATGAGCACCACACCGTCATCATGATGCAAGTGGAGAACGAAATAGGATTGCTCGGTGATAGTCGCGACCGTTCTCCCGCGGCGGATGCAGCATGGTCGAAGCCTGTCCCCTCCGATCTTTTAAAGTATCTGATCAGCAACAAAACCACACTGCTTCCAGAGCTCTTGGAGCTTTGGGGTCGCAGCGGATACAAGACAGAAGGAACATGGGTCGAGGTCTTCGGCAACAGCGAGTGGGCGGATGAGGTGTTCATGGCGTGGAACTACGCGCGTTATATTAACGTCGTGATTGGGGCCGGAAAATCAGAACTCAATCTTCCTATGTACGTGAACGCATGGCTGGGCCCTCAGCCCGGAATGGCTTTACCTGGAGACTGGCCAAGCGGCGGACCTGTAGCTCGCGTCATGGATGTATGGCGGGCGGGGGCTCCCCAGGTGGATCTTTTCGCTCCCGACATCTACGCGGATGACTTCAAAGGCGTGTGCTCTCGCTATGCTAGGTCTGGCAACCCTCTCTTCATTCCGGAAGCCAGGGACCAAGCCGGAAACCTATTCTGGGCCCTCGGAAACAATGCTGCGCTGGGCTGGGCAGTGTTTGGCGTCGATGATCTCACTCCCGAAGATCAGATCTCGAAGTCCTATAGAACTCTGGAGGGCATGTTGCCTGAACTTGCTCAAGCACAGGCCGCCAATAACATTGCAGCCGTTCTCTTGCTCGAAGGAGAAATGAGTCAAGTCGTCACGTTAGGCGGATACAAGATCACGGTAAAAAAGCTTCGCACAACGGAACCGGCAGCCACAGCACCTACCCTGATGGCGGGTGGTGTGTCGTATGAGTCACGTGCGATGACGGGTGACACCAGATCATTTGGGCTGATCCTCAATGTCTCACCCGATGAGTTTATTTTTGTCGGTTCAAATTTAAGCCCCACTTTTACGCTAGATGAAGTGAACTCCGCCAGCGTGCAAATTGGCACCATTGAAGAGGGCTTATATACAAACGGTAAGTGGAAACCCGGTCGCCGACTCAATGGGGATGAAGGTCGCCCGGTCATACGACCGATGCAATGGATAGGTGGTCCAGAAACCCTTGCCGAGTTCAAGGTTCGCCTCTATCATACTGCCGCAGCCCAGTAGGACAGCAAGTCTTGCGGAGTGCAAAAGCACGAATTCTCTCGTCATAAAGGTGATCTTCGAGCCTTCTCTAAGCGCTTCCAAGCAAGAGTATGCGTGCGGCAGGCCATTGACTTCTAACGAATCTCGCGGCGGAATCGAGAACCACTGAGCCTAGTAATTCGCTCCGGAGAGCTTTAGTGAAGCTGCTCCGACTGAACAGAGGAAAGAGTTCACTGATGTCCCTTACGTTAGTGACTCGATACTTCGCTAGGAGCGTAGCGAGCTCGCAGATGGCTTAGCAGGCAGTACGTCGAGGTCTATGACTTCAGCGATCGACCGCTCGAGGTGCGATGAAAAGGCCACTTACTTCCCTACCGCGTCTTCAGCAAGGCCAGCGTGTGAGGCACACGGCCATCGTCGAGAACAAGCGGCTCAGCCATGCACTCGCTACCGTGAAGGCACAGAAGGACAACAAGCATGAACCGAAGGTGCAGACCAACAGCGAGAAGATCGGCTATAAGAAAGAACCCTCGCTTACTTTACGGACCCAACTACAAACCGAAAGACGCAGCGGCGCCCGCGGTGGAGATGACAGCCTAATGGAAAGCGAGGAAAACATAAAGCCGTTTCCCTTTCTGAAGGCGCGCCATTGCCACCTGGAGCCGCACGTATGAGCAGCAGCGAAATAGACGACGTTCTTGTGAACGTGCATCCTGAGCACCTGATTAACACCATAGAAGTCGCAGGTCCCATCAACGGTAGGATTTGCAGGCCTCGCAATTTAGGTTGTGCTCGCGGCTTGATCTGGTCGATATTCAATTACAAGACATCGCTAAATCCGACGTGCAGCATGCGGGCCTGCGCTTCTTCTTCGAAACGACTGCTTCTTCTGCCGTTTCGGTGAGTTCGCCTTGAGTCGCGAGATCGTTCGTTGCCGCTGCTTTCTTCGTTGCCTTGCAGCCAGAAAAGTAGCTTGAAGACTGACGGGAGGATTTACACCTCTTCCCCTCCCGTTTCGCGTCTTCCTCAATACATCTGACGACACACCTCAGCATTTTGCCGATGCAGAGGTCCAAACTCCCACCCAACCCACCAACCATCCACACATCATGATGACGAAGCTACACCATGTACAAGCGGCTAGCACCGGACGCTCACGCTTTTTGACCTGAGTCATGTGTCCCCAGCTATGAGAATGAACTCGCAGGCCCCTCGGTAAAGCTTTGGTTGTGGTCAGCGGTAGCAACTTGATCCTGATTCTGTTGAAGGACATGCAGTAGCTTGTCAGACTTGACTGCGGGTTCAAACAGATAACCCTGAAAACGATCCAAGCCGAGCGTTGACAATAATCTAAGTTGCTCTTCTGTTTCGACCCCTTCGGCAACAACTCTTAGGTGCATACTCTTCGCCATCTGAACGATGGCGGAAACGATCGAGTATGAGCCGCCGCCGGCTAACAAGTCCTTCGTGAAAGACTTGTCAATTTTGAGCTGGCTAATCGACAGTTCATGGAGCCGCGAAAGTGACGAGTAGCCTGTTCCGAAATCATCGATGGAAAAAAGAATGCCGACGGCTGCGAGACGATCGATGACGGCCTTCACTCGAATTGGGTCGTACATCATCGTTGTCTCGGTAACCTCAAAATGAAGCATGCCGCCGGGAATACTACGTTGCTCAAAAGTCTCCAAAATATATTCCGCGAACCCTTTTTCAAGGAGTTCTCGACATGAAATGTTCATTGCGATCGGGCATTCACAGATGCCATGAAGAGTGAAGGTCACAACCTGATGACAGACCTCATCGAAAATCCAGCGTCCGATTTCAACGATAAGTCCGCTGCTCTCCGCCACGGGAACGAATTTCGAAGGACCAAGTTCATTCAGCCACAGATTCGAGCTTCGAATGAGAGCCTCAAATGAACAAATTGCTCCTGCCGAGTCGACGATCGGCTGATATACAAGATAAAAGCTTCGAGTTTGGAGAGCATGTCGAAGCGCTGTTTCGATTGAGGCAGTTAAGTCATTCGACGTATCCAGTCGCTCGTTTGCGAAAATCACACAATTCCGTCCCACGCGCTTTGCTTCGTAGAGTGCCAGGTCAGAACGTTTCCGCAACAGCTCGACTGTCTCTCCATCATCTGGATAGATAGCTCCTCCAACGCTGACCGTTATCTTTATCTCATGTCCCGCCAACGAAAGAGGTTCAATAAAAAATTCTAGGATTCCATTGGCGACCTTCAATGCGCTTTCTCTGTCGGCGAGGCAGCCTGTCACCTGCATGAACTCTTCGCCGCCGGTACGAGCGATCAAATCCACCTTGCGCACGCGGCTGCGAAGGCGCTCGGCGACAACCCTGAGACACTCATCTCCCACATGATGACCATAGTGGTCATTGATCTGTTTGAAGTGATCGATGTCAATCGAGAAGACCGCTGCTTTGGCATCACAGATCTTCGAGTGCTCAAGGCTTCGTGTGATGTGCTCTTCAAGCATCAAGCGATTCGGTAGCTTCGTGAGGACATCTACTTGCGCAAGCTCACGAAAGCGACATTCGCTCTCGCGGATCGTCTGGGTCTGTCGTCGAACTCTGGATCGCAGGGCTATGACCCACAGGGCTGCTACGAGCGCGAGCGCAACGAATCCGCCTAGGACGACAAAGGTGCGAGGCAGTGTCCACCACGAGGCTTTCTTGAGAACTAAAATGTCGCTTGGAGAGCGGAGCAGAATATCGAAGCCACTCGGCGCGCCGTCAGAGTCCAGATGCACATCGCAGATCCCGGTCACGGAAAGCATGCTGCCGGCTTGAACCCGTTTGAGTTGCTTGAGCGAGGTTTCGTCACCTTTCGCTTCGAACACATGATCGCCCATATGGAGCACAAGTAACCGATTACCTCCCGATTCATGGTCCTCAACAACACTACCTCTGAGTTCCACGAGTTGCTGATCATACGGAATAGAGGAAAATGTCGCATGACCGATAATCTGCTCCGCCTCCACGTGCTTGGGTAGAATAGGTGCTCTGGATCCAATCAGGCGGTAGGAAGCGTCGGTCAGCATTGGGGAATAGTTGCCCATCACCGGAAAGCCGACAGCTTCAACTTTCATGCCAACTCCAACCTGCTCCTTCGATGAGGTTCGCAACTGGATGCCGTCATCGCCTTGCTGAAGGTAAAGAGAGTGGCCAACGCTCTGGTACGTGCTAACGCCCGTGATCTTGACCCGGTGAAGTGCCTGTCCAAACTGCAGAACACTGCGGACCGGGACCTGCGGAATTGCGTACGGATCATCGCTAACTCGATCGACAATAGTGATATCTCTTTGATCAGGAACTATAAGCGCAGCGGAAACGAACTGTCTCTTGTCGTTGAACGAAGTTGAGCAGACCCCATGTACACGAACTGTTGCATCAACGAGGTGATTAGTATCAAGCGTTTCGAACTGCTGCAGCAGGATAGCGACGCTTTGATTTCCAAGACTGAGAGTCAACCGAAGAATGTCATGACCAAAGAGTTGCTGGTGCTTCGCGGCATGAATAACGCCCTGTAACTCGATCCATTGACTATCTTCACCTCCGCCCAGAAGATCACTGAAAAGCTTAAGATGTGCGTTTGGGAGCGAGGAGCGACCAGTGACGCGGACCTTTGACGCCATGATTGTCGGTGCAAACATACCAGGATTGCTGGTGCCAGTGACTTCAACTAAGTCCCCAATGTGGACTTTCGCATGGTCCGTGCGATCGACAGAGATGCCGAAGTGGCTGTCTTGCATGAAAAAGGAGTTCTTGTAACCGGAGAATGCGGTCACCACACCCGAAACGACCACAGGAACAGCTCCTGCCGCTTCCTGCTGGCTGAGGCGTCTGATTTGTCCGACCTGCGTGAGGTTGCGTGGGAGAGAATCCGCGATCGCGCAACGGCACATCATTGGACCGGTAAGAGCAAAAAAAAATGACAGCAGTGCGAAGACCGGACAAAGTATTCTCATGACGTCGACACGTGAGCATGAAATTGCACTTGTACACCTTCATCTAACGGGAGAACGCAACGCCATATAGCAAGACAGTATTCTTTAAACGCCCAGAGGTGCAATATAAAATCCCTTGCTCCCTACGAAGTACGGCGTAGTTTTTACTTTGGATTGGGATCGACTCGAAGTGAGTCGCAAGTTTGAGCCGGTATGACTTAGACTTCGGCAATCGCCGGATGAGCCGCGTAGTTACAGGAGGGCGCGGTTTGACGCCTTTTCCTTCAAACGATTAAGACTACGAGCAGAAAGTGCGGCAAGCGGTCTGCTTAGAGTATTCCAGAGAAGTTCAGAGCTTCCCAGGATGTCAGAGAAAGTAGTGTAATTCGCCGCACTTACCATGCGCCATGACAACGTCGCCCACACAACTGCTTCTTGTTTGTAACGCACTGAAGAACCACAAATACACGCTGCCGTTCAGGCTAGTCTTATCGAAACATCTGCGGAAACATAGAAGGGAGAAACCGTCTTGGGAAGACGAATGAATGGAGACCGTCCAATTCGACATAACTATGAGCAATCTTGTACTTGTCGAGGATCTCTAACGTAGCGGCGCTATGCACGGCTGTGAGTTTGTCGTCTCTGCCGCGCGTCCGATCACAAAACTCTCTAAAGGAACGGCCCGCTACATACTGTAAAACCGCTTCGTTGTTGTGTTCAATTTGGTTGAAACCGTTGAGAAATATCCTGTGCTCATAGAAAAACGTAGTCGAACATCTCCGGATGCCATAGCGCTAAGATCAAATGCTTGTGCACCATCATTAAAAACCAGCTATTGCTGTATCCGCTTTAAAGTTGGGACTGGATAGTTTTTGTTTGAACGGAACAAGATCGCTGAAAAGTCGTTTGAGAACGCGTCACCCTCGATCTCCGGCTGCATTAGGCGCCGCGACGCTCCCGGCACGTGGCCGCTAGGCACGAATCAACTGATTGCTTGACAACAAAGCTGCTCCTGCCGGAGATCAATCCGCGGGAGGAACTTTGCATCTAACAACAGAAAGCGGTGCGATTAAGCGTGTCGTCACAGGTAAAACGATGGCCAAAATCATGGATGAAGCCTTCGTCCTGCGAGTAGAAGAACATCTTCATCGTGAGATGGCAAGAGAGTTCCTTCGAACCCTCAATGTCGCGGAGCTCTTTCTGGAATGTCCCTCAGGGATCGAACTCTGGATGGAACACTGCACACGGACACCGAATGCTTCCCCTCTCGCGCCCCTTAGTGCCGAAGATGATCGGGACGCTCATGGAGATTCTGTCGAGTTTTGGAACCATGTCAATGAGTGCCCGGAATGCAACCGGGCATGACCTCATTCTGCTTTACTGCCCCTGGTAGTTAGCTTTTACCTGCGGCTAGGCCTAGGGCTGCATCAGTCTGCTGGTGAGCCTTTCAATTGGCTGTCTCTGATTTTCATCCTCAGCCTTATTCGTCTGCTGGATGGAAGGATTGAACTGAAACCTCATGCCTGACCGTATAGGCGGCGGACGTATCGGGTGCCCTAGGGCTGCTGTGAGGCTGCGAGGTCCATTGAATACCGTTACGCCGAGGAACGATGGGCGTCCCGCATTCAGGACAGACATAACGAGATAGTGTTGTGAGTGGATCGCCTTGAAAAAGCTTCTGATGTTGGAGATTGAAGGTTCCATTGCAGAGACCAGTTGTCGTTGCGATAGGGTATCTCCTGAGGTTGATCTTCTTCCGTCCTCAACCATCAGCTTTTGCAATCTACTCGCCAATCATCGTAATGCCTAAACCATCCGCCGGGAGGTCCGGCGCTTCCCTTTCTCATCGTTGTTTCCGAAAACGCCGTTTTCCGCGAAGCGGACTCAGCACGAGCTTAGGTGCGGCGTTGCAAGCGCCAGCAGCCGCTAGAATTGGTCATCGTCACGGTGGCATATGGGAACCATGCTAATTTGGACCGCACTGCTATTGATTGGGATCGTCGATATCGCGGCATTGTTCGCGATCGTGTCACCGGTTCGCTCAATTCGGTTCACTTACCCACCTGAGTCCCCCTTCAGGAGATCACTTGAGAGGCAAATCACCAACGGATCGAGATTTTGGGAATGGAGACTCGGCTCTCTATTGGTCGTGCTGATCAGTCTTAGAATGCTCGTTCCAATCATTCGTTCTCTGCTCAATCACCACACCTAGCGTCACGCCCGCTCAGATTGCTCGAAAGTCGGTGTTTTCGGCAATTAACTTTTTTGCTGGATCAAGGAGGAAATCCTCTTCATAGGCGTTAGAATTCCAGCCTGACAAGTTGAGGAAGGCTGCACCTGGAGCAAGTTTCCGAGTGGAGGGCCGCGAAGGGACGTACAGATCGCAGGACGAGGCGTCAAACGGAAAAGGAGTTAGCAATATGGCGAGCGTAGAGTACATGCAGATCGATGGGGTTAAAGGCGAGAGCACGGACGCCGGGCATAAGGATTGGATTGAGATCAACTCCTTCTCACATTCCATCTCTCAGTCCACATCGGCAACAGCGAACTCTCCGGGCGGAGGGACAACAGGCCGTAGTAACCATGAACCCTTTGTCATCACCAAATACCTGGACGTATCGTCGCCGAAGCTGTACGAGATGTGTTCGTCCGGCAAGCACATCTCCAAGGTGACCATCGATCTCATGCGAGCTTCAGGTGACGCTCCGGTCAAGTACATGGTGATTGAAATGGATCAGGTCGTCATCTCGAAGGTGGCCCACGAAGGGATGATAGGTGAGAGTCGCCCGACAGAGTCTGTGTCGTTCGACTACGGCGTCATCAAGTGGACGTATATTGACCCGCTACAACCTGAAGGGAGCTAAGGCGGCAACGTAAGTGGCGGCTGGAGTCTCATCGAGAACAAGATCCCAGCCCCGTAGGCATCAGATCGGTCTCTCGATTCCTGAAGTCATCTATCGTCCACTCCGGTCGTTGTTTCTGAAAACGCCGTTTTGGAGAACGGTCGTGGGGACCGCATGACGTGGATCTCAGTCGGGGTCCATGGACGGTTTGTCGTCCCAATCATCAGGGCGAAGTTCAGGGTGCGGCTGATAGATAGGTTTTAACAGTTTGAAGGTGATCGTGTAGAAGAGATCACCTACGTGTTGGTTGTAGTCCTTGAGCTGAGATTCATCACAAGCCGCCCGTGCGAGCACTAGGGAACGTCCGATGCTGTCAAAGGCTTCAGTAAGAGCGGTACTGATCTCTTTAGCCCGATCTTGTCGTTGATTACGATCATGGCGCAGGTATGACGCATCAAGCTCCACACCGCTCCGTAAAGTCGTGTTTTCGGAAACCGCGCTGTTGATTTTGCTGGTGAGGCCTATTCGCCCCGAAGAGACTCTCCAAATGATGAGGCATTCGTCGCCGAGGAGCCATCCAACCCGGCGAGCAGTTTGGAGACTCTTACAGCCCGAGGTAAGAGAACATGGATGCAGAATTCTCGTTGGTCAAGAGTGTAGTTCAGGTTCTCCGCGACGGAGAAAAGGGATTCGAGGATATCGGAGAGCACCTTCAGAATCCTGAAGTGAAAGCGTTCTTCCTCGAGGAGTCGCGGCATCGCGGAAAGTTCGCGACTGATCTCGAGGCTGAGTTGGCCCTTGCAGCCGGTGATACCAAGGATCTCGGTGGAACTGCAACAGGAGCCATTCATCGCACTTGGGGCGACCTAAAGGCTAGCCTCGGAGGCGGCGATCACACACTGCTTGAGACCGCCGAACAAGGCGAGGATGCGGCGAAGAAGGCTTACAGGGAGGCCCTTGAAGGTGATATCCCTTCTTTAGTCGTTAGAACTATCCTGACTAAGCAGCAGACTCACATTCAAGCTTCCCACGACAAAGTGAAAGCATTCCGTGACAGCACGGCATCCTAGAAGCGTATGAAGAAGCAGGATGAGGGCCACGTGCGATGCGTGGCCTTTTCTGTGCAGTGGCAGAGTTCAATTGAGATGTCCTAAAAGGTATTGGAGAGACGATGACGACGAAGAGCGCAAAAATCAGCAAACCGAAGGCGACGAAGGCAGCGAGCAGCGTTATTCCAGCTGAGAACCAGGTGATGATTGCCGGTGCACCCGTTGCAGTTACTCCTGAAGGTCAGGAAGTCGGCAATGGGGGTGAGATCCACCAGGTAGCAGGTGGCACTCACCCACAGATGACCAACCAGCGCGGGACGGTCATCGCTGACGATGAGAACTCATTGAAAGCAAACGAACGCGGGCCCGGCTTGATTGAAGATTTCTTCCTCGTCGAGAAAACGCAGCACTTCGATCACGAGCGCATCCCGGAGCGGGTAGTTCACGCTCGCGGCTACGGCGCACATGGATACTTCGAACTGACGGACTCACTCGCAGGCATTACCAAAGCGAAGGTCTTGACGACCTTGGGTCAGAAGACGCCTGTGTTTACCCGGTTTTCCACGGTTGCTGGCAATATGGGCTCAGCTGATACTGCGCGTGACGTTCGTGGATTCGCGGTGAAGATGTACACGCCGGAAGGCAACTGGGACATCGTCGGCAACAATATTCCAGTATTTTTCATTCAGGATGCCATCAAGTTTACCGATCTCATCCATGCTGCCAAGCAGGAGCCGGACCGTGGATTTCCGCAGGCACAGACAGCCCACGACACGTTCTGGGATTGGGCTTCTCTCACCCCGGAAGCGACACATATGCTGATGTGGCTCATGTCGGATCGAGCGATCCCCCGTTCTTTCCGCATGATGGAAGGCTTCGGCGTGCATACGTTTCGGCTTGTGAACGACGAAGGCGAATCGACCTACGTCAAGTTTCATTGGCGTCCCAAGCTGGGCATGGCCTCTGTGATCTGGGACGAGGCGCTCAAGATCTCTGGTGCCGATCCTGACTTCCATCGCCGCGACTTGTGGAACGCGATCGAATCGGGGAACTTGCCAGAATGGGAGCTTGGGGTCCAACTCTTTGACGAAGAGTTTGCCAACAACTTCGACTTCGATGTACTTGACGCAACCAAACTCATCCCTGAAGAAGTCCTGCCGCTACGAATCATCGGCAAGATGGTCCTCACACGAAACGTCGATAACTACTTCGCAGAAACCGAGCAGGTTGCATTCGCGACCACGGACGTCGTTCCCGGGATCGACTTCAGCAACGACCCCCTGCTTCAGGGACGGAACCTTTCCTATATCGATACACAGATAACCCGTCTTGGCGGACCGAACTACGAGCAGATCCCCGTCAACGCTCCACGTTGCCCGGTTATGAATATGCAACGCGACGGCCATATGACGCTGCGTCCTCAGAAGGGCCGGGTATCGTACAGCCCAAGCTCTCTTGAGCAGGACACACCGCGCCAGGATCCTCGCGCCGGTTTTACTTCCTTCAAAGCTCACGAAGAAGGTGACAAGCTGCGGGTTCGCGCTGAGTCGTTCGGCGACCACTTCTCCCAGGCGTTGATGTTCTTTCAGTCGCAGACCGATGCGGAGCAGAACCACATCATCTCCGCCTTCATCTTCGAACTAAGCAAGGTGGACACCAAGGCTGTGCGGACTCGCATGTTGAGTCAACTCGCCAACGTCGACATCAGCATCGCGCAGCGTGTTGCTGACGGCCTGGGAATGAAGGATCCAATCACGCCCGCTTTCACCAAGGTGTCAGCGCGTACCGATCTCGCACCGTCCGATGCTCTCAGCATCGTGAAAAAGATGAAGCCGGGCTTAGTCACGAAGGTGATTGGATGCCTGGTTGCCGACGGCACGGACGCAGCGGAGGTACTAGCTCTCGAGACGGCAGCACACAAATTGGGAGCACACGTGAAGATCATCGCCCCAAAGATTGGAGGCGCCACAGCAGCCGATGGGAAGGTAATTGAAGCCGACTTCCAACTCGCAGGCGGTCCTTCCGTGCTGTTCGATACGGTCTATGTCGCGTTGTCGGAAGCAGGCGCGAAGTTGCTCTCAACGGAAGCCGCAGCAGTTGCCTGGGTCCATGATGCCTTCTCTCACTTGAAGGTCATCGGTGCTTCCTCGACCGCCCAAACGTTGCTGACGGCGGCTGGGGTCGTTCCTGATGCCGGTGTGATCGTGGGGAAGAGCCCCTCGCCTTATCTCGCTGCAGCAGCTAACGGAAGGATATACCCGAGAGAACCTAAGGTGCGCACCACGTATTAGAGGAATAGGATCAAGCCCCATGATGTCGCGTGGGGCTTGGTCCACATCAAGATAGATAGGTTCGAGTTCATGGCGTTACCATTCCAGGTATTCTACTAGCGGTTGCCATCCCCCAGGTCAAGCTCCCTCTTTACTTCCCTCATGTACGCGACTCCTGATCAGAATGAAAAAGCTGGAATCAGGGTGTCCGTCCACGAATCGGGATCGGCTGATGGTCTACAAGAAGATTGCAGACATTGGTGACAGCACGGCAGACGATGCGAAGCGTTCGAAGCCTCACCCAGATATTTTTCAAGCCACACTCAAGAAGCTGGGGCACCCTTGTTCAAAGGTCCTCGCCCTGGGAGATACGCCGTATGACGCTGAGACGGCGGGCAAGGCCGAGATCTGGACCGTGGGGGTGATTACGGCGGATGGAGTAAGTAGGAACTCCTCCAGGCCGGCTGCATCGAAGTGTACAAGGATGTCGCCGACCTTCTGACGAACTTCGATACAAGCGCCTTTATGCGATAGGCTTTACGCACCGCAAAACTTGTGCATACGCCCATGGAGGAGCGCACTTGATTGCCTGCCCTGCATTCTCGTTGCTCTTGCGTCATCGACTTTGAAGTGGCTTCGAAACGGACTCCAAGGACTTGCCTGCTGCCTCCACTCCTATCCAAATCTCCATCGCAGCTGCAGATAGCATCAAGGCAGCTCCCAAAGCCCATCCTTCGGCGACATGAGTCTTTGATGCTGTTGCGATAAGCTCGCCGAAGAGCAGGGGCGCACCTACACCACCGATCAGTGTGCCGATCGCATAGAAGACAGCGATGGCAAAGGCCCTCATCTCGAGTGGGAAGATTTCGCTTACGGTCAGGTAGGCGGCGCTCGCCGCGGACGATGCAACGAAGAAGATGATGGTGAAGCAGATCCCAAGCCCCTTCAGGCCAATCATCCCGTGAGCAAACGGATAGCACACACCAGCTAACATGATTCCCGCGATGCCGTAGGTTGCGGTGATCATGGGCTTGCGACCAATCGTGTCAAAGAGCCTGCCCAGGAGCAATGGCCCAAGGAAGCTGGCTACCGCAAATGGCAGAAGTTGCAAGGGAAGCTTCTCATCACTCAGGTGATAGAATTTTTTCCCGATAAGCGCGTAGGTGAAGAAGACTGCATTGAAGAAGAACGACTGACCCACCATCAGGGATAGTCCGAGGAAAGAGCGGGCCCTGTTCTCGCCCAGCATATTCGAGAATATTTCCCGAAGAGGAGTGTGATCTCTGGTTGTGAGCTTCAACTTATCGGCGGTCGGCGCCGTGATCTGTTTACCGCTTTTCTTAACCTCCGTCTCGATGCAATCAACAACCCGATCTGCATCGACTTCCTTGCCACGCAACATCAGCCAGCGAGGGCTCTCGGGGACCTTCAGGCGAAGCAGCAGAACGCCTAGCCCGAGCGCACCGCCGATGCCAAAAGCATAGCGCCAACTCGTATCAAGCGGCAGGCCATGGCCTCCCAACAGAATGAAGGCCGCGATCGAACCGACGGTCGCACCGATCCAGAAGGTCGCATTCACGAACAGATCGACAGTCCCACGCACCTTGCCTGGAATCAGTTCGTCCACCGCGGAATTGATCGCTGCATATTCTCCACCGATGCCAAGACCTGTAAAGAACCGGCAAACGGCAAAGAAGAGGAAGTTCATCGAGAATGCAGTGCAGATAGTTGCGACCGAGTACGTAGCGAGTGTGACCAGAAAGAGCTTCTTTCGCCCGAGTCGATCGGTCAAGTGTCCAAAGAAAAGCGCTCCACATACGGCTCCGGCGAGATAAACCGTCGCTGCCGCCGTCACCTGAGGATCAGTCAGCGAGAGTCCATGTTTACTCTCCAGGACTCCGGATAAAGAACCTACAAGGGTGACTTCTAAGCCGTCCAGCAACCAGGAGGTCCCAAGAGCGGTGATGATGCGAACATGCCACCTCGACCACGGAAGCCGGTCCATACGTTCCGGGATATCCGTTTCGATCTCTCGCTGCTGGGCTGTGTCGCTCATGCTTCATCCTTCTTTGCCTTGATGATGCTGATGGTGCCATTCCGTTCCAGGATGGCGTATTTAACGTCGAAGATAGAGCTGATCCCTTTAGCCCTGGCCGCAGCCATGATGTCCTCAGGGGCCATCTTCATGCCCTGCATGACCTCCTCGACCCAGGCACCATCCTTCAGGAGCACGAGCGGCGTTCCATCCACGAGCGCACCGAACTTAGGGGAACGAGCTTTTACCCAAGACACCATGTTATGCAGCAGGCCCACTGTGAGGATGGCCATACCGCAATTCGTGATTGACCGGTCGCCGCCCGTAGTAGCGAGGATCACAACTCCTCCAACCAGGAAGACAATCACGAATTCGAACATTGTCATTTGCGCTCCGGGTCTCCGAGTGAGCAGTCTGACAGTCAGCATCAGGAAAAAATAGCCTGCAATGGCATAGAGAATTGTGAACATGCATCTCCTTGGAAACTGTACGTCGGGCGTCTTCGATTAAGGCATAACAACGACACGGGCTGATAGCGGCGGGGTTCCGGGGACCTGCAAAGTAAAGTGAAAAACCCCTGGTTTCGAGGGCTGCAAGGCAAACTGAATAGTGCCAGGGGCTTCCTCGGCGGAAAACGTATAAGTCAGGCCGCCCCGTCCTACGGCTGTGTCTTTAGGAGACGGAATGACGCGTTGCGCTCCGAGTTCATCCACGACACTTTGGCTGACATGCAGTTTGACTTGGCCCTTGCCCATCGTCCCAGGCTGAAACTGAATCTCCAGAATCGACGGGGTTCCGGTTCGCTCGACACGTTCGTACTTGACCAGCATGGCTTCATTGCTCATTTTGGCGTGAGCGGCAGGACCTCGTCCCAGCACCCCTGCAAAATTCAATAGCAGCAGCAACGCGATGAGCCACCACATAACCCCCTCAAACTTCCACCACTTTCGCTGAAATGCGAGATCCTCGCCGACGGCGACCTCATCATTAATCTTCGGGACGGAATCTTCTACAGGATCTTCAAATGCGACTTCGCTCACTTTACCCCCTCGATGATGCTGATTTGCCCGTTACGTTCCAGAATGGCGATTTCAATTTTGTCCAACGTAGAGATCCCCTGATCCCGAGCCTGGGCCATCACGTCATCATCCTGGATGCGCATTTTGCTGAGGGTGTTCGAGCGCCACATCCCATTCTCGAGAAGAATCAGTGGGGTTCCGTCCAGCAGGCGGGCAAGCCAACTCGATTTGGTACGAGCAATCGCAATGAGGAAGTGGGCCAGGGCGACGGTCAAGACTTGAATGAACGCATTAGTAAGAGACGCATCGTCGCCCACCATGGCGGTGAGGGCAAGCCCTCCCATGAAAAAGACGAGGACGAATTCAAAGGGTGTGATTTGTTTGCCAGGCCGACGTCCCACGATGCGAACCACCAGAACCAGAAAGACGTAAAACAAAATCGCACGAACCGATGCTTGCAAGTTGACCTCCGGCGCACTAACGGTCTATACCGCCGTACTATGAGAGGCAAAGAACACTGCATAAGTTTGTTCTTAAGCCGATTGTCCGCGACGGCGTCGCCGATTGTTGATGATGGAATCAATTCGCTGCGATGGTAAGGGTCGCCTATCTGATGAGGAACGACTCCGCAATGCGGTGATTGCTTTTCGAGATCTTAGCGGTCTCGACCCGAACGAACGCTAAGAACTTTTTGAGAGACCGAGCAGAGCGTCACGGTTGCATTTTCATGGGTTGATGGACTTCGATCGATCAATGATCAAGCCGATTTCCGCAAATGGTTTGTATACGGGGCAAGGTGCGAACGAGGAGTCCGCGCTGTCCGTCGAAACAAGGGTGATCGTCAGGGCGCAGACATTCGAGGATCATAGCGTGCGTAAAGAGGCGCATGCTCGGGCGAAGACGTTGTGTGTCCTATCGAAAGAGGTCTGCACACGCCACACTCATAACGCAAAAAGAGCGGAGAAGCTGAACGGGCCATCCCACTTCCATCGTATCCGGCATCACACCGATATCTTTATGTCGGAAATGGTCAACGTCAAGAAATTGGAGACACGAATGGGACAGCTCGCAGTAGTGACCGGGGCCTCAAGCGGCATCGGGTACAACCTCGCAAAGGTCTTCGCAGAGAATGGCTTCGATCTCATCATCGCCTCACATGGCGACCGCCTCGAAAAGGCGGAAACAGACTTCAAAGAGTTGGGCGTACAGGTTCTTGCCATTCACGCAGATTTTGCCAGTTACGAAGGTGTCGACGACTTCTGGAAACAGGTCGAAGCCTACGATCGGCCCATCGATGCCATAGCAATCAACGCTGGAGTCGGTGTGGGCGGCCTTTTCGCCGAGACCGCCCTCGACACGGAGATCAATCTTGTCCGTCTCAACGTCGAAGGTACGGTGCACATTGCCAAGCATGTGGTGCAGCACATGGTCGCCAAAGGCTCCGGCAGAATTCTCTTCACCGCTTCGATTGCCTCAGAGATGGTGGGCCGCGCGAGGCCGTCTATGCCGCGTCGAAGGCATTCGATCTCTCGTTCGCCAAGAGCCTTCGCGATGAGCTTGAAGGAACAGGCGTCTCCGTGACCGCGCTGCAACCGGGCCCGGTCGATACCGACTTCTTTCATCGAGCCGGTATGGACAACACCCAGGTTGGCCAGGAGGGCAAGAAGGAAAGCGAGCCGTATAACGTTGCCAAGCAGGGCTATGACGCCCTCATCAAAGGCGAGAAGCACGTCTACGCCGCAAGCCTGATGACCAAGATTGAAGGTGCTGTGGCCAACCTTGTTCCAGACGCCCTGAAATCCTCCATGCACGAAAAGATGTCAAAGCCCCTTGGCGAGTAAATCACCCAAACCTCGCTGTCCAACAGGAGACCCCATGATCACCTCGATTCTTAGCCGAGAAATCACCCCGGAACCGGATACCTATCCCGTTCCTCAAAGTGGCAGCGAGTACGTCGCGTTGCCCAATAGTAAGGAAGATGGCGTGGTTACCGCCTCCGCCGCCCAGACCATCCAAGGCAAGCCTGCCGAACTGTACGAACTCTGGAGCGACGTGACCCTCTTCCCACGATGGCAGGAAGGTGTCGTTTCAGTTTCCCGCACCGGACCCACGACCAGCCACTGGATCATGGGTGACCCCGAGGACCAGGACGGCAAGCGCGTCGAGTTCGACTCCGAGATCACTGAAGATATCTCCGGCGAGAAGATCTCCTGGCGTTCCACCGGAGGCGACGTTCACCAGTCCGGCACGGTAACCTTCGTCCCAACACTCGCAAATCGCGGCACGCTCGTGACCCTGACCCAGGCCGTCAAAGTTCCTCTCGGGTCTCTTGGAAATGCTCTTGCAGGTATCGCCAAGCGTAGTCCGAAGCAGATCGTGATTGAAGATTTGCGCCACTTCAAACAGATTGTTGAAGCCGGGGAGATTCCTTCGGTCAGAGGGCAGTCTCATGGCCCGCGCGGAGTCAGCGGCGGCGTCAAGGAGTGGATGTACGGTGAGACAAATCCTACGCCCCCGGGCACCAGCGAGCAGGAGTAAATCGCAGGCACGGTCCACATTGAAGCACATGGAGGAAGTATGAAAGCTGTTTGTTGGATGGGAAAAGAATCAATCGAAGTCCATGACGTTGCCGATCCTCAGATCATCAATCCCCGGGACGCAATCATCAAGGTCACACGTACCGCTATCTGCGGCAGCGATCTTCATCTCTATGGTGGGCTGATTCCAACGATGGAATCCGGAGACATCCTCGGCCATGAGTTCATGGGTATCGTCGAGGAGGTCGGCAGAGGCGTCAAGAACCTGAAGCGCGGCGACCGGGTTGTCATCCCTTTCACGATCGCCTGCGGCAACTGTCTCTTTTGCAAAGGCGACCTCTGGAGTCTCTGTGATAACACCAATCCGAACGCCCATATCGCTGAGACCATGTACGGCTACTCCGGGTCTGCCCTCTTTGGCTACTCGCACATCTACGGCGGATATGCGGGGGGACAAGCTCAATATGTCCGCGTTCCTTTCGCCGATGTCGGTCCCCTTAAGATTGAGAATGATCTTCCCGATGACAAGGTCCTCTTTCTTTCTGACATCTTCCCGACTGGCTACCAGGGTGCCGTCAACGCGAACATCAAGCCGGGTGACACCGTTTCCGTCTGGGGCTGCGGGCCGGTGGGGCTCTTTGCCATAGCCAGCGCCTACATGCTCGGTGCAGGCAAGGTCATTGCCATCGATCGCTTTCCCGAACGGCTCGCGCTCGCCCGCAAGGTCGGTGCTATCACCATTGATTACAGCAAGGATGATGTTTCCATCATTGAAGCGCTTCGCGATCTAAGCGGTGGCGTGGGGCCCGACAGCTGCATCGACTGCGTGGGCATCGAAGCCCATTCTCACTCCGCAGCCGGCCTCTATGACAAGGTCAAGCAGACGCTTAAACTTGAAACGGATCGGCCGTTCGTTCTGCGCCAGGCAATCCAAGCGATCCGCAAAGGGGGAACCCTGTCTATTCCCGGTGTCTACGGCGGTGTCCTTGACAAGGTGAACTTCGGAGCAGCTTTCGGCAAGGGCATCCACATGGCGATGGGGCAGACCCACATGCACAAACTCCTCAAGCCGCTGCTCGCCCATGTCGAGGCAGGGGACATCGATCCAAGCTTCCTGATCTCACACATCGTGGGTATCGATCAGGCACCGGACATGTACGCGAAGTGGCAGAAGAAGGAAGATGGTGTCACCAAGATCGTGATCGATCCGTGGCAGTCCACCATCAATCCGACGACAGACGGACGCATCTTTCCAACAACCACCAGGACTCTGGTTCCTTGAGAACTCATGGGACCGGAGTCGCCCATAGGAGGCTCCGGTAGCGGCGGTTCAAGTGTTCATATCCCCTAATGCTTCAGTAGCTCCCGAGCGCGCCGATCTCAATCTCAATTCTGGCAAGTTAGCAACGAAAGAGCCGACCATGATTAGGTCGGCTCTTTTCGGTTCGGCTGCAACAATTGTTAGGTCGACTTGATGTTTCCGTTCAGCCCATTCGGGAAAAACCCGCCCAAGGTGACGCCTGTCTTGCCCGCAGCCCCGTACACGATTTGAAGCACCTGTGAAGTTGTTCTGACTGGATAAAGTCCGGTTGTGGCGCTTGTGTTGAAGACGGCAGTCGCTGTGGGTGGGATGTCCTGTGAATCAGCCGCAGGCGAGGTTACTCCAAGGCTGATGCAGAGTTGCCGCAGGAAGCTTTCATGCTGTGACTCTGTATGCAGGATCTGTGCAGCATAGGTCAGAGCGGCCGTGTTTGAAGTGAGGTACTGCGCACCGCCCGCGTAAGCGCTAATGCCCACACCCTCGAACTGACGCGCGAGTGCAAGGAACGTAGCGTCCGATGTGACAGCGCCCATGGCGGTAAGATTCAGATTCGGCATGCTCACCGGTGTTCCACCAGCTGCCAGAATCGTGGCCCGTAGGAACTCGACATGCTCGCGCTCGTGTATGGCAATTTGCGCCGCAGCGCTCGAAACCACGGAGTTGGTGAAGGTTACCTTCGCACCGCCTGTCACGGTTCCTGGGTTGGAGCCCATGTCCGCTGTCGATAAGCCGCTACCAGTCGTCACGTAGAGATAGAAAGTGGCCTCAAGGTACTCAAGGTTCAAGGCAAAATTTAGGACGTCGAAGACAGATGGAGGAGCTGCAGTCGGCGTCGGAGTGGTTGTTGGTGTTGGGGTCGTTGTGGGAGGCGTCGTTACCGGGCTGGGACTGTCGCTGCAGCCAATCAAGACGCCCCCGGCTGCGAGTGACCCAACCGCACTGATCGAGTTGAAGAAGTTGCGACGGCTCATCAGCGAGACAGCGCGTCCCTCGACGACGCGTTCTGCCTTGGAGGCAGTGACGTGTTCTTGGGTTTCTGTAAGTGAATCCAGTTCATTCAGTAGCTGAGACATGTAAGTTGCCTCCAGGGCAATAGATCGTGTGGTGGATCGAGAGAGAAGTGGGTGCTGATGTATACCAAGTGGGGCATCGCTAAGGTCAACTAGGTGGATTTCACCGTTCCGTTGACACCATTGGGAAAGAAGCCGCCCATCGTCACGCCGGTCGCCGGATTGGTCGTTGTCGGTTTTGAGACGGCATAGACGACACCCAACACCTGAGACGTGTTGCGAGACGGTGAGAGTGCGTTCACAAAATCAACTGTGAAATAGTTAGTCTGCGATGGTGGCACATCCTGCGCGTCGATTGCCGGACTTGTCACGCCCTGAACGGCACACAGATAGTTCAATGCACCCGCATGTTGGCCCTCGGCGCCAAGAATCTGGGAAGCTGTGGTCAAAACAGAAGTATTGCTTACGAGCAGCTGTGCCGAGCCGATGTACGCCGAGCCGCCAAGGGCTGTGAATTGTCTCGCTGCCGCCAGAAACTGTGCCTGAGTCGTGATCGCCCCCATCGCTGCGAGATTGATGGCTGGCTGCGCAATCGGAGTTCCACCGAGGGTCGTGATGGCGCCACGGAGAAGTTCGACATGATTCTTCTCGTCCTGCGCGAGGGCCTGCGCCACAGCCATCGTGGGCGCATCGAGCGTCAGCTTGGCAGGAGCACCCGTCACCGCAACTCCGCCAGTCCCCATATCGGTCGCCGAGAGACCGGTTCCTGACGACGCATATAAGTAGAAGTTCGCTTCGAGATATTCGAGATTTAAGGCGAAGTTCAGCACGTCAGTGATTCCCGGCGTAGTCGTTTGTGCATATGCCGGCCGTCCGCCGGAGATCGCTGTCATCGCCGTTGCAGCGGCGAGGACAGAGAGAAAACTGCGACGATTGAGATGAGCAATCGAACGATCGAAGGCGAGCAACTTCCGATCAGTTGCCAGTTGCTCCTCTGTCACGGATTCCGTCGGGCAGAGGAGAGATTTGAATTTATATTGAGACACAGAAAACTCCACAAATGCGGTTAGGGAGGGATGCGCCAAGAGCGGGCGCGTTCTAATCAATACTTAGCTTGGTGGGTTTGAAATACAAGCTAAACAACTTAAGTTCGTCCTGGGTACGAGCGTTCCGTCTTGGATGAAGTTGCCCATCAATCGCAGCGCATTCGTGCAATCAACAAACCGTGGTGCAAATGAAATGTATGAGCTCTAAAGCGCAATTCAATCGCACGATGGCAAGCCTTCTTTACGCCATGGTGAAGAGTTGCTTCTTAGGATTTTCGTTCGGCGAAGCGCATTGCAAATCTCGCTGCGTCCGGACTGACGGTTGATCACACCGCAGCCTTGACCTGATCATCATCTAAAACCTGGTTCACCGATACGGCGGCGTCATCCGCTCGAATCTACCGGGACAACAACGGAATCATTGCTCATCGACAATTGACTGCTTGCCGAAACATCCCTCGGAGTTCTCAAGCAACCTAGTGTTCGTATCGCGATTGACGACTTCGGTAACAGGATATTCGGGTCTCCATTACCTCTCCCGTTTTCTCATGGACACGATCACGATCGACCATACATTCACGCAATATCGCCGCGGTTACGATGGCCGCGGCGATATGCCGCTCCGTTCTTCAGCTTTGGATAAGAACTTGGGCTTACAACCGTCGCGGAGGGAGTCGAAACAAGCGAATAGGCTCCGCTTCTCGGGTCGTGGAACTGTAGTGAGCTGCAGGCATACATGTTTGCCAAACCGGCGCCCAGCCACCCAGCGGAGCGGGCTCTTCAACGCGCTTCGTGACGCAAGCACTTTCGCGTTGCGCGTAGCACCGATCATCAAGCGCGTTAAGAGGCGATATCTGCAAGGACGATCTTTGAGTTTTTTCCAAGTGGTCACTGCGACGGATCAACGTCAGAATCGAACGGGCCGCGCAGAGTTCACGCACTGCGGCCTCCCAGTTTTGCGAGTAACAGCCGGGCTGCGTCGAAGGATCATTGAGGTGGGAAGAACCGGCTTGGCCGATTAGTTTTCCGAGGCTTGGTGCTGCCGTTTTCTAAGACATGACGTGGAGAAATCAAGGTCTAGCCTCTGGTTCATACGCATGTCTGCGTGCCGGAGGAACTTGGGTCGGGAAGCTATCCGTCTTCCTTTGTAGGCAACAGGACAGACAGCCCTAATGCCACGTAATAGGCTAAGGTTCCCTCCTCGAAAGAGAAGAACTTGAGAAAGCTTTTCCCACGCAGGTTCAATCCTTCTTCCGCTTGTCGAAAGTAGCGCTCCATTGCCCGAACTGAAGCGGCCTCGTGTTTTTGTTGTAGATGATGAGCAGATCATCGCTCGAACTCTCGCGACCATTCTCGAAAAAAGCGGCTATTCCGCAACCGCCTTTTTCGATCCTCTGCAAGCACTGGTGGCCGCAGGCGTAGACGCCCCGGACTTGCTGATATCCGATGTCGTGATGCCGCAACTCTCAGGCATCGACCTGGCGATTCGACTTCAACTCCTCTGTCCAAAGTGCAAGGTAATGCTCTTTTCGGGACAGGCTCAAACGGCAGACCTGCTGCGCGCAGCTCGTGACCAGGGACACAACTTCAGCTTGCTCTCCAAGCCAGTTCACCCGACAGATCTCCTCCGCCGTTTACGGGAACAACAGACCATAGACAATCCGAACCAACTTTCTACTATGTAGGGCCGACTAACTAGGCGAGCTTCAATCTCGCCAACCTTTACGACAATGCCTTGCAATGAGGTGGACATGGCTGAAAAGAAGAACCGCATCGATGTCGTTGCTGCAGATGTAATGGAGGACGGCGCGCTCCTGATCCACTTCTCGAACGAGACAGCTACACTTTTCCATGGGCAGTTTCTGTTTGACGTGAGAGATCAGGACAACAACGTAGCGATTGTCGAAGAAGGCGATGAGGTTTGAGACTAAGTGCAGAATGATCCGGTGCAGGATTTACAAATCGCGGGAGGAGAACAGGATGAGTCGGCCGCCGCCATCCTGGTATACGGTCGTGATGATCGCTTACTCGAAACTCGCCGTTGGGTTCTGGAGCGCGCTGGACTGAAGGTCCGTACAACGACGGAGCTCTCAGATGTAGAACAGATCCTGGCTACCGAGCCCATTGTCCTCTTCGCCCTCTGTCATACGCTCTCTCCTGAAGAAAGCGACGCTTCCCTTTTGAAAGCACATGCCCTGAGACCCCAGATGAAAAACCTTGTCCTCACAGCCAACACCCCCTTAGGGTCTCTTGGCTCCCGCGAAGAAGTAGTCAGTGCTTTCGAGGGACCAAGAACGCTCCTTGCGGCGGTCGAACGGCTCCTCGCGGCAGCCACACTCGATCTACCAGTTTCACAGGGCTAGTCTTGCCTTTGTCACATACACGACAAAGCAGATGATTTAGGCATCGTACGGAGCTGGGTGACTGACGAGTGGAAACCAGCGTCCGAAGCATTATTTGAAAAGGTTGAACTAAACAGCATGTTGGACAATATCCTCAGCACGCAGACACAGCCAGCGACGCCGGAACGGTCGTCGCAACGGACAGGAAGTCACGCGACGGCTGAACATCTCGCCCTGGAAGTGCTGCATGAGATTAGAAATCCTTTGGAAGCATTGGGGAACTTGGTCTTTCTCGCGAATGAAGAGGCCGAAAGCCCTGCAAAAGTGCGGCAGTTTATGCGCCTCGCTGAAGAACAGATCGCCACGCTGAACCATATCGCCAGCCAGACACTCGGATTTGCACGATCCTCCCCATCTCCAAAGTCGACAGATTTAGCAGATCTGATGAAGTCTGCTGTGCGCATTCACCAGAGGACCATCGACGGCAGGAAGATCCAACTCGTTAAGGATCTGCCCGAGGATCTTTATGTTGAGGTCTATCGCACCGAACTGCTCCAGGTTCTCTCGAATCTCCTTGCGAATGCGCTGGACGCGCTGCCCATGGAAGGCAGCCTTTGTCTTCGCTTGCGAAAGCGGCAGAACGAAGTCCATCTCATCGTTTCCGATAGCGGCCAGGGTATTCCTGCAGCAGACATGGCCCAGATCTTTGAACCGTTCTTTACGACCAAAGACCAGACCGGGACTGGAATCGGTCTTTCGCTCGTACGCAAGATCGTCGAACATCACCGCGGCAGAATACGAGTCCGCAGCAGTGTCCGCGCAGGAAAGAGTGGAACCACCTTTAGAGTTTCGCTTCCCGCCTAACTTCTTCATCCTTCAATGTTTGACATGAGCTGGTCGATACTTTGGAGGTCGATAGGGTGATTTCTCTTCGATCTGAAGGATCTCGTTATAGCCAGCTCTCTCGTCGTCGTATACGAAGGTCAATCCCAGGCTGTCGAATTTGAGAAAGAACTCCTCCCACGTAAGTACCTTGATATCGGGATGTCCGTTCGCCTGTCCGGCGAGCATCATGCGCAGCTCTGCCGGCTCGTGATCGAGTACATGGGGCAGAAGCTCTGTCGGCACAATCTGGTGGGATTCAGCCCAGATGCGGATCTCGTTGTGGTTGGTGGTGGGTCCTGATAAGGACATGCTTCCTCTCTTCTGCGGCTTGCAGCAAGTCAGTGATTGGAACGTTCGATGCAGACTACGCGTATGTTGGAGCTTCTTCAAGAGCCTTCACGTGTACGGAAAGAGGAGTCTAATAGGGCCAGAAACAAGGAGAGACCTAACGACCGACAACCGCAATCAAGGAGAAGAGATCGATGTAGATTCTGGTCAACAGCGACAAACATATCTTGCTTCACCGTAAACTCTCGAACTTCGTCAACACAGAGGTCAACCGGATTCTTAACCGGTTCGATCCAAACCCTACCCGTGTAGAGGCCCATCTCAGCGATGAACACGCCTTCAAAGCCGGCCCACGAACGAAACGGCGTCTGCTCGAAGCGCGGCCCAAAGATCACCAGTCGCTTACTGTTACAGCGGACTCTCCCGACTTGGTGATTGCGGTGACTGGGGCTGCTCACAAGATGCAGCGCCTTCTTGATTCAACCTTCGGCCGGATTGAGGGAAGACGTCCCATTCTCGCCGTGGAATAAAGCTGGGGAGAGGTAAGGAGACGGTGGATCGTCCCCCATCCCCGTTTTCTTCCATGCACTTGCACTGATTTCTTCCTTGAAATAAAAACTCGATTCAATTCAAGGTGTCGATTCTTCCCACCAAAGCAGCATTCGGTCGCCACGCTTTAGTCGGTGGCAAGCGCAATGTCGTTTACATGACAGAGGAATTGTTCTACGCTCACCCTAGGGTTGTGATCTCTTCCTAATGAGGAATGTTCCCCCAGCGCTTCGCTGACATTCTCAAATCTTAGGCGGGGCAGACATGTCGAAACATACGCGTTCGCAGCTTGTTACGGCAGCCAAAAGACGGTCTACCCCTCTTCGAAACGAGGCCACTGCTCTTGAACGTGCACTTGAAAGAGTGGACGAACTGCAGGCTCACCAGATCCGAATCACTTCGAAGGTCGAGGAGTTGCTGCAGACCTTCGTCACCCTCGAAGAAGCTCATGATCTGCTTCTCGGTCTCTACGAGAGCTCCCCAGCGGGATACGTCACGCTCAACCAAGAACTCATGGTGTGCAAGATCAATCTGACGGGGGCCGCGGTCCTCGGCGGCCCAAGGGAACAGATCCTTGGGAGTGACTTCCTTCAGTATGTGACTGCTGATGACCGTGTTCGCTTTGAACGCAATACGCGGAAGGCGTCAAGGACTCCCAAGAGGATTAGCTTCGACTTCGTCCTGCAGCGCGGCGATGGTTCGGTCTTCGAGGCGCACTGTGACTGCATCCGCATGGTCGTGAATGAGAGACCCGCGATTGGTTTAGTCCTGGTGGACATCGGGGAACGCAAGAGAGCAGAAACCGAGATACGGCAACTGGCGTTCCACGATCCACTCACCGCTCTGCCCAATCGCCGCCTCTTGCTGGATCGCTTGCAGCACGTACTGGCTCACTCCGCCACAGGCCTGCGGTACGGTGCCATCTTCTATCTCGATCTCGATGACTTCAAAACCCTGAACGACACCCAGGGCCATGCCGTCGGTGATCTGTTGCTCCAGCAGGTGGCGCGTCGATTGATTGATTGCACCCCCGTTCTGGACACGGTGGCGCGTCTCGGTGGTGACGAATTCGTCGTGGTAGCCCAGAACCTCGGCAAGAATGTAGAAGCAGCAGCAAAGGCAGCAAAGAAACTTGGTGAGAAGCTCCTGGATTGTTTAGAGCAGTCGTACCTACTCAGCGGCCGTCCCTACCAGACTTCAGGAAGCATCGGGGTCACGCTCTTTCGAGATACATCGCTTTCCATCGAAACACTCCTCCAACAAGCCGATCTTGCTCTCTATGCGGCGAAGAGCGTCAGGCCCGGCAAGATGCGCTTCTTCGACCCGGAGATGCAAAGGACAGTCGCTGCACGAGGCGTTCTGGATGCCGACATTCGACGAGCGTTGCAGGATAAGAGCTTCATCCTTCACTACCAACCCCAGGTCGATCATCGAGGATGGATGACCAGTGCTGAAGCTCTCTTACGCTGGCAGCATCCAGACCGGGGGCTGCTACTTCCAAGCGACTTTATTCCCTACGCGGAGGAGAAGGGCCTGATTGGCCTTTTGGGAGAACAGGTGCTCGAAGCGGCGTGTACGCAGCTCAAGGCCTGGTCCCTGATTCCACACATGGCTGCTTTGAAGCTGGCCGTGAACGTGAGTGCCCTTGAATTCTGTCATCCGGACTTCGTTCCCCGCATGCTTGCGGTCATCGACCGCAGCGGCGCCGATGCGAGCAAGTTGATCATGGAATTTACAGAGCGGGTCATGTTCGCATCGATGGAAGAGACGTTGTTCAAAATGACGGCGCTGAAGAAGCGCGGCATCAGCTTTTCTCTCGATGATTTCGGGATTGGATATTCTTCGCTCTCCTCACTCCATAGCCTTCCACTCGATCAACTCAAAATCGATCGCACGTTTATTCGGGATGTGGTCACCAATCCTGCGGACGCCGCAATTGCCCGTTCCATCATCGCTTTAGGACAGGGGCTCAACCTTGAAGTCCTTGCCGAGGGAGTGGAGAAAGAGGATCAGCGCAGCTTTCTCGAAGCTCACGGCTGCTGCGCCTATCAAGGCTACCTGTTCGGCCGGCCAGGGCCAGCTGAAGACCTGCTTCGAGTCAAAATTATTTCGTCACGCAATACATTTTGATTGCGGTTTTAGCAGCTAGAAAGGTCAACCTGAGTCGCTCCGCAACAATATCGATCGACGATGGGTGGAGCCATTCCTACGCCATCTTGGAACGAACGACGAGGTCCGCCTGAAGCCCTTTTGCTCCTTCGATGATGTCGTATTCCACGATCTCGCCCTCTTTAAGCGACTTATAGCCCTCGATCTGGATCGAGCTGAAATGAACGAACACATCGGGACCATCGTCACGTCCAAGAAAACCATAGCCTTTCACATTGTTGAACCACTTCACTGAACCTTTGTGCTGAGACATGGATGTTCCTCCTATTTCTCGGCTGAAGCTAGACCGCAAACAAGAGATCACGTTGCCGGCCTCTTGTCCCAACAAGAACGTAGTCGCTTCTTTCTGACTTGTTTGTAGTCCAGGTCACCTAGAAAGCGTAGTATTTGCAGTATTATCCGCAGTCTTGCAACTCACGTAAGAAGAGTTGAGCGCTCTCATCCGTTCAGAACGAAGTATCGATGAGCACCCCGCCGTTCAAGAACTCCCTCTTACAGCGCTTCGATCCGGAGATCATCGACCGGCTGCATCTTCACCCGGTCGACCTCCCTGTGGGTCGCGAGATCGAATATCCTGGCAATCACATCGATAACCTGTTCTTTATCGAGGAGGGCATCGCGTCGATGACGGCGACGTTTAAGGACGGCGTGCAGGTCGAAATTGCTTTGGCCGGATTCGAGGCCGTCCTCGCGGCATCGTCCATGATGGGAACGCGCCGCAGCCTCAATCGCGTCTATATGCAGGTTGGTGGGCATGGCTTCAGCTCGGCGATCGAAGCAGCTACTCTGGAGTTCAAGCGCGGCGAGAAGTTTCAGGACCTGACCCTTCGATATCTTCAGGCCCAGTTCATTCAGTCCTCTCAAACGGCTGGGTGCAATGCTCGACATTCGATCGAGCAGAGACTTGCACGGTGGCTTCTGCTCTGTGCCGACCGCAACGGAGGGCGCATTCTTCCTCTATCTCACGAATACATGGCTGACATGCTCGGTGCCTCTCGAACCACGGTGACGAACGTCGCCATTCACTTCCAGGAGCAGAAACTCATCTCGTACTCGCGAGGCAAAATAAACCTGCTCGACCTGCCCGGTCTCGAGAAACTCTCCTGCGAGTGCTATGCCGTTGTACGTGACCATTTGAGCAACTATGCCGATTCGTATGAAGGCTTTGGCAAAAGTTAGCACCTAAGAACATACCGCCATTGAAGCCTTCACGAAGTGCTTATGTGCTCTGGGTCACACACCAGACGCTTTGTAAGCTGTATAACCCAACGTAGAAGTAGCTTCAGCAACAAAGAAAGAACGATCACTCTTTGTGTCCTGCAGTGTGACTCTTTTAGGCGGTCGCCTGCGAACGAGGATTCCATGCCAAAGCAGACACTGCCCTACGTCGTGGTAGTCGATGACGAACGAGTCATCGCTGAAACCCTGACCATCATTCTGAACGAAAACGGCTTCTCTGCCGTGTTCTTCACCAATCCTCTCGATGCACTCGAAAGCGCTCAAACCGCGCCGCCCGATCTGCTCGTCTCCGACATCATGATGCCGCAACTCTCCGGAATCGATCTTGCGATCCGCATGAGGGCGCTGTGTCCTGCGTGCAAGATTCTGCTCTTCTCAGGGCAGACCGACACGGCCGAGTTGCTTACGTCAGCTCGCGGTCAAGGGCATTCCTTCGATCTGCTCTTGAAGCCTGTTCATCCTCATGATTTTCTCAGGAAGCTCCGACAACAGGAGTCTCCCTGGCCAGGGGAGGATCTCCTCCCTTCCCCCATGATGTTCGGATAACAACCGACTTCAGGCATGAAGGAGATCCAAATGTTTACTCCTTTGAAAGACACTACGCTGACCATTCCGACGGCCTCTGCAGCGACCTTCCACCCTCTCCGAAGGCCAGCGGAGAGTGATCCTACGAAGGCCGGTTCACAACTACGACCCGGCGAGGTCCCCTTGGTTCCTGGAAGCGAGAAACTGAACGGCACACCATGAGCTCAGAGTCCGGATCAGCGATTGTGAACCAGTGCTCCCAGTGTGGGCAGGGTGATGTTCATCGCTCCCATCGAAGCGGTCTCGAGTATCTTCTGAGCCGTGTCGCACTTTGGCCCTATCGCTGCAACGTCTGCGGCCATCGCTTCTTTCGTTTCGCACGTCCTGTTGAACTGCCGGAGGATTGAGCTTTCTGTACCGATCTTCCATTTAGGAGAAGCAATGACAGAGATTTATTCCGTAGTCGCGGCATTCGGCACAAACGGCGACGCTGAAGACGCGGTGCAACGGCTTGAGAGAAGCGGCATCCAGAAGAACAGCATGTCGATCGAGAAAAGGGTTTCCCCAATTGCTTACCAGCAACCAGCGCTGGACACCGCTGCTTCGCAACTGAAGATGTGGACGATCACAGGGGCACTCTGGGGAGGCGTATGGGCGTTCCTTACGAACGGAGACCGCTTCCTACGCAAGAGAGGAACTGCCGTTTCTGTAGACCCGCTTGTCTCCTGTATTGGCTCGATGGTGCAGGGAGCTTGTATCTTCGCCAGCGTCAGTTTCATGAGTTTCAGCATGAACGGTGGATTTCTGCACCACCTTGAGCAGAATGAGCCAACTCTTTCAGTCGATCCTTATCTAATCCTCATTCACAGCACCCCCGCAGCCATCACCCTTGCCGGCGATGTTCTGAGAACAGCACAGGGACTCTAAAGGAGACTTCTATCGCAACCTTCATCGATGAGTATGGAAAGAACAGCATTCGGTATAAAGTGACCGGTTGCCTGATGCAGGAATTGGAACAACACCAAGACGGCATCGGCTGGTTATTCGATGCGTTCAAACATAATGGTCTGACTTTGAGCGTCGAGCGGTGGGCAAGCGGAGAGACACAACCAGCCTCAATTCTTCAGATGGAGAAGGGTTTCAGCGGCACACAGATGATCGGGAATATAGCCCGACGCGTTCCTCTATCCTCCGAAGTTGTGTTGAGTGAACTCGCAATCCTGGTCCCGATTCTGGTGCATCACTTTGTTCTCAGTGGTTTTGTGACAACGAACAACGATTTGCAATATGAGAGTGCGGTCCTGCAGCCCAACATGATGCTCGCCTCTGCCCTTGATCG
This sequence comes from Granulicella arctica, assembly GCF_025685605.1. Taxonomy (NCBI): domain Bacteria; kingdom Pseudomonadati; phylum Acidobacteriota; class Terriglobia; order Terriglobales; family Acidobacteriaceae; genus Granulicella; species Granulicella arctica. The sequence goes on along the minus strand of NZ_JAGTUT010000001.1, from coordinate 2,971,157 downwards.
CGTTATGTAAGTCCCTACGAATGTCGGTGCTCCGAGTGTGACGTTTCTTCATGCTCGATTCGCGAGCATCTTCGTTTCTCGCCTTCAGCCTTCAATGCTTCCGCTCCAGACGAGTCCCTTTCAAGCAAGCAGATGGCACCTCTGGAGCAGTCATGAATTTCTATAAAGGATCAGACGTACACAACCATCTCTCCATGCAACACAAAGGTCTTGTACTCTCAGCCTTGTAGCAAGCATCCCCGCGACTCGAAAGGTTTTGTTCATGCGTCCGCCTTCCCTTCTCCAGAGACTTCAGCTTAGAGGACCATCGGTTTCGAAGCCAAGCAAAGCACGCCAAATTCGCAGCAAGCCACGCCAAAGTAAATGCTGCTGTGCTAGCGTCCAGACTAATAGCGCAATTTATGTATAGTCGATGCTTGTTTTGGCCTCCGGCCTCGGAATGACAACTTTTCGAGTGCCCGTGACGTTGAACTGTAATACCGCCAGCATGCAACACTGAACAAGAAGAGAACAACTGCCATCACTGGTGCATGCTTAGCCGCAACGGTCGTGATCCGGTCGACCGGTGTACTGATGTTGAGCAAACGCTGACAGATCCACCCGAGTGCGGCAATCGCGGCGAAAAGAGCAGAAGGGACCCTGAGATAGGAATAAGCAGGTGTTCGGCTTAGAAGAAGCAATGACGGGAGTACAACTGCCACAACGATTAACTGCATGGTCTCAATACCGATATTGAAAGCCAAGATGCCGGTAAGGCGTTCGCTCCATCCCAGGCCGAGACTATTGAGAGTCGATGCGAACGCCAAGCCATGGATCAGACCGAAAAAGGCCGCGATGGCGGCTTCCCTGCCCGGAAAGATAGGTCGAACCGCGTGAATGGCTGAAACGAGGATAGAAACAGCGATCAAGATTTCGACTGGACGACTCGGTACGTGTACGAAGCCCAGGGCTGCCAAGGCGAGAGTAATCGAATGGCCAAGTGTAAATGCCGTAACGATCTTGAGGATGCGGAGTAATCCGTCGCTGACCCTGGACGAAGTCGCCCACGAGGAACCTGCGGCAAGGAGAGGTGCTGGGAGGAGAAGCGCGAGAAGGAAGAGGAGATGATCTGTTCCTTCCGCGATGTGCTCTATACCGAGATGAAAGAGTGAGCGGAAGGTCGAGATATTGGCAATGAGTAGCAGGCTCGACCTGAGTGTCGGATGTGCCACAGCACTCGTCTGATCGTAGTCAAGTTCATATCTGGACTGCTGCTCGTTGCGCTCCTGACTGAGGATGTGGATGCTGGGATCAGTTGAAACCGTAGCGTTGACCAGATAGACGGAGTGTGGGTTTTGGTGGTGATTCTCAACGATGAGGCTGTAGTGAGGTTGGTTCAGGGGCATCGGAACGGTGAACTGGATATGGATCTCACCTAGACCGGTGCGCATCTGCGCGACCTGCGGATAGGTCGCTGAGGCCAAGTGCGGGAAGAGCACCTGACCATTTGCCGTGAATGTGAGGTCATCTAAAACTCTTTGTGTATAGTCCTCCTGCTCAGCTTCCGAGAAAACGCCGTTGTGGTCGCGGTCGATCCCGTCGATCACGGACGAAGAAACGGATACTCCGGGAATAAGGCGCATGGAGACTTCTATGCGATCCTTCGCAACACTAAGAAGAGTGGCTTGCAAGTATTCATCCAGGCGATGCGCAGAGGCAATTCTGCCGTTCCCGACGAAGAGAAGAAGTGCAACTACGGTTGAGACGACACGCTTCATTTCTTGACGATGCCTTTACCGTAGTCATTCGTAGGATCGCGGTACATGGTGTGGACGTGGAGCGATGCGTCGCCGCCTAATGCCTGGGGAGCGTATTCGATGACGAGATGCGGACCTTGAATGCGGTAATACGCACTGATGTTCTTTCCGAGGGTTCCGTCCGTGGGACCGCTCCAGGAGAACCACGTTTCATTGAGGTCCACTTTGAGTTGAGCCATGCGGGCAGTGGCAGCGGTATCGTTGATGATGCCAGCCCACTCAGAGATAACATCGAGAAGCATGACACGCTGCTTATCGTTCATGAGGGACGCCTGGAGACCTTCAGGCTGGATGATGACACCATCTTGTCCTGGACCAAGAACGAGATCAGCGAGTTTGTAGCTCAGGACGGCCTTCTTCCGTTCGGCTTCGTCAAGTGCTTTGAGGAGCGTCAGGGCTTTGTCACTCTCCTGTCCGAGTGGTCGAATAGTCCGGCCATGTGTTGTGTAAAGTGCGGGCTGGGCACCTGTAAGCGTAGGAGTCAGAACGCCTTTGTCTCCGGCGATGGTGATGTTCAGCGCAAGGTGGTGGCCGCCGAATTGGATCATCCAGGGGTTCTTTTCTGAGGGTGTACCGAGGAAGGAGATGTAGTAAAGATCTTTTCCGAACAGATCTGCACTGAGTCCGGGAGGCCCCCCAGGGCCGCCAAATGGTGGCCGATTCCCTGCTCCATCTGGCGGGCCGCCTGCTCCAGGAGGCGGCCCATTGATTCCGCGAGGACCACCACCCCCAGGGCCACGGTTGCCATTCTTTGCCTCCTCAAGCTTGTTAACTTCGTCGCCTTCCATGATCTCCTGTACCTTCTCGTAGCCGCGCTTGCTGAGAGTTACAGAAAGGAGGCTCATAGCCGCTGCACGTTGCGCTGGGGTCATCGAACGCAGATTGATGCCGCCCCGAGGGATAAAGCCGGTGGGGAAGTTCGACCAGCGAGCACGTTGCTTGTTGTCGTCGAACGAGTACATCACGCTTTGCCGCTGCTTCTGGTCGAGGGTAGATAGAAAGTTGTTGGCAGCGGTCACGATCTTATCCGTTGGGTTTTGTGCGACCGCAGACACAGCGATCAGCGAGAGAGTCCCCAGTATGGCAAATCTTTGCAATGCTTCCCGATATAAGCTCATGCGACCTCTTTCACTTCCAGCGAAGGTTTGACGATCAAAAGGCATAGACGCTCCTTTCTGACCTGATGACTACCCAACATCTCTCGATCACCCAGTTTAAGGATGGTCATTGCAATTGATCTTGCGCAGTGCCTGTTATCACGCATCTGCACCCTGCTCACCAGTCAAGCTGATAAACCACTCAGCATAAGGGGTGTTAAGCACCATGTGGCGGTTCCAGTCTGGCGCACCGTCAGTCCACCAGGCTGGTCCCCGCTCACCCAACTGATGCTTCACCAAATCCACTCTCTGGCGCGCTTGCTCCCGACCGTCAGTGTCCCCTTTGCGCATAGCCTCGCCTTTGGCTCTGCGCGCATTCATCAGCTCATTGACCAAATCCTTTTTTGTTCCGGAAGTCAGCGAGGGGTTCGTACAGCGCCAAAGACGCCCCTTGACGACGAAATACCGGCCATCTGGCGTGGTAGGGTAGGCTGACTTCACCGATCAGGCTTCTCGGTTCCAAACAATGGGACCGCTGCGGCAGCGGGACCTTGAACCTTGAAGTTAAGGTTTGTCTGCTCATGCCCTTTGGGGTGCTGCTCTCTCCAAAGTTTCAACAGGAGTGGAGGCATGGCCGACATAACAACCCTGGTACGGTGGACCTTCGCATGACAGCCAGGGCAAAGCGAGATCATCAGATTGAGAACAGATCTACCCGGAACCCGATGGTGGACAATGATCGATCGTTTATCCCGACCCGACGCGTCACACACCCGGCAGCGCTTCCCATCGCGTTCCAAAACAGCCTCACGCAGACCGCCAAAGTGCTCCTCATCCTGCCGCTTGAGCGTGTAGCAGGTTGAGCAAAGTCCCATCGCGAGGATCTTCCGATTCCCGCAAGGGCAATGCAGTGAGCGCTGAACTGGCCCTTTCATCATCGCGCTCCCGAGGAGGACCGGACCCTCTTTGCCACTACCGGCTTCTTTGCTAGGGTGGCAGCTTCCATCGCGGCCCAGCGCACATACCGGTAGATCGTCGCGCGATTTACGCCTAGTTCGCGAGCGAGACTGGCCTTTTCTTCCCCAGCGGCCAGACGGCTGCTTAGTTCAGCCGCTCGTTCCGGCGAGAACTTCCGCTTTCGACCCTTGTACGCCCCGGCTCTCTTTGCAAGTTCAATTCCCTCCCTCTGACGCTCCCGGATCAAGTCGCGTTCAAATTGAGCGACCGCACCCATGACACTGAGCATCAGGTTCGCCATCGGTGCATCTTCTCCGGTAAAAGTCAGACCTTCTTTGAGGAAGTGAACCGAGATTCCACGCTCCGTCATCAGATCGACCAGCTTACGCAGGTCTCCAAGGTTCCGGCCCAGGCGATCCATCGAATGACAGAATACCGAATCCCCTTCCCTCACGAAGTCCAACATGGCGGTGAGCTGCGGACGTTTCACATCTTTGCCAGAGGCCTTGTCCAGAAAGGTCTTGTCCAACTCGATTCCTTCGAGCTGCCGATGCTCGTTCTGATCGAGGGTGCTCACGCGCAGGTAGCCGACCCTTTGCCCCTTGCTCGGGCGCTTCAGAGTCCTGGGTGTCGCTTTAGAACCTATTACCTTGGGCATTAGATGTATCTTAAAGCAGCAAGCAACTCTATTGCAACGTGTTTTGAGCATGAATGCAACGCTGCGATACGGTATACCCAATGGCAACACCTTTCGCCGCGCAATCCAAGACCTGTCTGATTCAGAAGCTGAGATACACTTCGATCTTGTTTAGCCCTTTGTTCTTTCGCGCGGGGATGGCAAGACAGGCTATGCTGGTGTCGCAAACTCGGTTCCTTGTAAACCTCATCTACCCATAGAGATTGGAAGACAAACAAGATATGACTGACGGTGGCAATTCGACAGACGATATCAGAAACAGAATTGCACCGATTCTCGATAAGGTAGCGGTTGTGGGCTTGAGGTCCTGGCTCAAAACGATCGGCCTTTCTAGCTCTGCGTACACAAAGGCGACCATAGCCGAGCTCGTGGCGAAGCAGATAGCAGCAGGCCAACTCTCTGAACCCGCTCTCGAACAGGCGCTCATTGGTTTTGAAGAAGCTAGCGACATGCGCGTCTACCTGTTTAGCTTGGAGGACCTGCCGTCCGGTCCCCCCGCGCAGTGGCTCACGGCGTCCTTGAGCTCCCTTAGCATTCCTGTCTCCCAAGAGAGGAAATTTGCCGGGGACAAAACAAAGCCGATGTCCCCCATATATGGCCAAGTTCAGGGTTCGTTGCTCCGTGTTAAATGGGGCGAGCAGCAAGAGCGGGCAAAGCTGGATGAAACCACGTTCCTGCCCGTCAGTAAGCCGGTATTCAAACGGGCGGTGCTGATAGCCGACATCGATGCAAGGACCGCGGAGCTTAGGCTTAACCCTCCTGAGAACAAACACGCACATGAGGATGCAGGAGGCCGGATCACGGCAGACGCCTATTACCAAGATTACATTCAGAAGGCGCGTGATGTACTTGGATGCACGCTTAGACCGCTCGAATTGAGGCCGGTAGTCAAGACCCTGGTTGAAGAGGAGCCCAGAGCTATCCGTATTCACATTGACAACCACACAAACCAGATCAACGGCAAAATGAGAGTCAATACCTCTGGAGGAGATGTAAGGGATGATCCTGACTGGCAAGTTGCATATGAACGGAATGGTGCTACATGGGCCTGGGACAATCAGTCTTTTTACTGGCTACCGAAAGCCTCAAGTAAGCTGTTGGCTCGTGAACTTTTCTCCCACATCGATGCCGAAGATGGCTATGTGAGAGTCAATGCTGACTGTAGCGATGAGGAGGTCATTTATGTTGTCTCCCAAATTCGGGCGCGTTAAGCAGCAGCATCCAGGCCTTACCGGATTGTTGGACGGTCTAGCTTCATATATCCGGCGACAGGCGTTGTCGGGTCAGCCCTATATCATCCCAAAGCTGGCTGCTTCCGCGCTTGGATTGAACGATGGGGAAGCGTTTGTTCTGCTGGAGCTTCTCTCTGAAGGAAGAATCCTCAAAAGGGTCTACAACGTTTACTGTCGAGATACAGGGGTGCTTCTCGCGACCGTCAACGACCCAAAAGCCTTAGATGACGTACCTCACTGCGATTTTTGCGACCAAACACACGCCGCGCATGAACTGAGGCTCGAACTAGCTTATGCTCCGCTGGATCTTGATGCCCTGGACAAGGCTGCCTAATGGCAAAGCTTTCGCAAGCTAAGCCGACAAGCCTCCAAGCTCAGGAGCATCAACAGGTTCTCGACTTTCTCGTCCTTGCCGACAAAAGCCAGAACCCAGACATTCGAAAAGCTGCGATCGAGATCGCTAGGAACCGAGATAAACACAACCGGAAGCAGGGTGCCAAAATGTCGGCTACGCAAGTAGTCATTTTCGGCACGAGTGCAGTCCTGCTTGCTGTAGCAGCGTCCTGGTTCGCGATCCTCCACTATCCACGGCAGGTAGCGTGGGAGATCATTGGTTGTGTCTCATCTTGTCTCTTGATTGTCATAGCACTCTATACCCTTGTCTCTGGCCATCTTTCGCAAACCAATTTTGTAAAACTATTGCAAGCTGCTTTCAAACGAATGGCACCTACTAAGCTCCAACCAGCAAATTCATTAGAAGGTCAGTTAGCAAGCAGCGAAACTTCTGCGTCGAGTGACGGAAAACGGGACGCCTGAGGGCACGTCAAGATCACCGCGCGTAGTGATTATTGCGAGGCAATCCAAAGGATCATCGAGGAAGTCACTCGCACCGATTAGCGTCTAGGTATCGAGCATGTCCCATTCGTCGCCCATGACCCAATTTAAAGCGGAAAGCTTTCCGTTTATCATTCCCCACTCGAAATCGGTCCATGGTCCAAGGTTTTCGAGTCCGAACTCTTCCTCTACCTTCCTTGCGGCTAGCAGAGCGCTCTCCCATACATTCCCCTGAACGGTTCTCTCTTGAGGGCTCTTTCGGTCTTGGGCGGTCTCAACACTGACAATTTTGATAGTTCCATCTTCGACACCGGATCTACGGTTCCAATGACGGTTGTACCAAACCTGATTCCACAGGAGGTGTCCTGCCTCAGAGATCTCGCTCCTACCTCTCGGTTCCTCATTCCAGGAGAGTTCCAGCATGTAGTCCAATCTCCGGTTGGGGTCAATCCGACGCAGCGCTGTTGTCATGTTGATAAAGAAGAGGGATTTGAGAGGTGAGAACAGAGACGCGAGATCGGGGTGAGGTAAGCGTTGATCGCCCTGCTCAGCACTGAAATCACTCTTGTTGTGCGTAACAAAGATGAAGCGACTGCCCCTTGCCCTTCGCGCTTTTACAGCCTCAGCATACGTCTCGATAATGACCGCGTCTGCCATTGAGTTCTTGTTGTGATGAAAGGGAGCTTTCTTGGCGACGGCTCGTTTTGCAGCCTCCAACATGGCTGTCGTAGAAGGAGTGATGAGGACACCCCTTTTTAGCAAGTCTTCTATGCGTTGGAGAGTGTCATCAGTCGCGCTGCCGATGAGCGGAATCTTGTGAGTAACATCGTCCAGATGGGACATGACATCTTGAAGTTTCTTCTGTTCGCCGCCGACCTTGGTGACGGCATCTTTTACCAATCGGAAGTGGGCAGACAGGCTCTTCCTGCTCTCTTGAGCTACCCTATCCCGATTGCGTTGAAACTCTTCCAGGACGGTGGTCGGGACAAGCAAACGCAGCAAGTCAAGACGAATCATTTCATCCATCAGATCCAGGAGCGGCAGTTGACTTCGATCTTTAGCGACATCGAGCCACACGCAGGTGTCAACCAGCATATTGAACATGCATCAGGATAATGGATTATGTAAGGCTGCCCAATTGAGCCAGACCTGAAAACATCGACCATACATTAGGCAGCGGTTGACTCTTACCCAGGAGGGTTCCCGCGCGGTTATGCATGCGCCACTCCGCACTAGACTAGGAGAGCGCTCTCAACGGGGCTTCATAATGTGCGATTGGTTCGAGCAGGGGCAAGACCGAGGTTGCCAAAAGCAACACGGCCCTGCGCTGACAGGGCCGTCATTCCCGTTGAAAGGAGGTAGAAGTCATGTTCTCGATAAACATGCGCTTCAACCTTGCAATCCATTTGCCCTTGCGGTGGATTGCAGCTCTGCTCTACCTCATGAGGTAAAGCAGATGTAGCACCTTCCGGTGGGGTGGAGCCCGCCGGAAGTCATAAATAGAATACGCCTATAATTTTGTGCGTCAAGGATTGGAGGCGATCATGTACGTTACCGATGACAAGCTCCCCGACGACGTTCTCCGAAAAGGGTACGACGAGACTCGGCACGCCCTCTGCTGTTCGGAGTGCAACTTCGAGTCCTTTTTCGACCCTAGAACGCCGCAAGCGATCGGAAAACCCTTGATGGCGCTCGTGCTCCACGATTGCGAAACCGATCGTTTGCCAGCCATGCAGTGAGCTTCCATAGCGCGCCGGCGAGGAGAACCGGCCCACTCCTCCCTGCTACCAGCCTTCGACCATCCGCATAAACGGATAAGCGGATATCATGATAGGCGGCGGACGAGAGAAGCGAACAGCCGGAGCCATCCACTTCTATGTTTTCCGTACCGCAGCTAGAGCGGCTGGATATCTGCAGCCTGCCAGCCCTTGGGTCCCTTGACCACGTTGAACTGTACGGCCTGTCCTTCTTGAAGGCTCTTGAAGCCGCTGGAGACGATCGCTGAGTAGTGCGCGAATACGTCTTCGCCATTCTCACGGCTGATAAAGCCAAACCCCTTGGCATCGTTGAACCACTTCACTGTTCCCTGCTCCATGTCTTGTCCTTTGGTCGTTCAAAATTACCGGCGAGATCGAGTCGCGGACCGAACGGTTTAGTACAGGGCCAACAGTTCTCTGCTTCGGTGAGGAAAGAATAGCATCGAGCCAAACGAGCGGAAGTCGATTTTGCCAGTCTGTGCGCCTAAGAGGGCCGTCATCCGAACCCAGCCTGATCACTTCCCTTCCCTCTGAGATCGTCCAGATGTCCCTTCGGGTCAAATGCGATCCTGGCTGTATCGTACGATTCAACCCGCGCGGAGCCGTCTGACTCGCAAAGCTGCTCGGTAATACCTCGGGGAAGGGCTGTTTGAGTGCGTTAGCCGTTTCAGGCCGATCGCCAGTGATCCGGCTTCTTTTTGTCGTTCAGATAACGCACGCGAGCCACTACGGGAGAATGATGATGCGCTTTAGCCCAGGCGATAGCTTCCTCTTGCGTATTGAACGAGCCGAGCACGTTTTCGGTGTGATCCTCGACGACGTAACCTTCGATCGCCGATCCTTCTGGACGCCCTTTGGGACGCGCTTCCACGAACACATTGGCCATAGAATCCTCCAGGTTGTACATTCCTCGCAGTTCGATGCAATGGACCTTTAGGAAGGTGTCCTCGCCGCTGCCGGGCCACGGTTTCACGAAGCATCAGGGCGTTTTAGACAACCTGACCCCGTTTTGTCACTTCTCAAGAGCAAGCACGAGCATGCCGAAAACTGAATGAGGTGAAACAAAATGGGACTCATTACACCGAACGATTTTCAAAGCCTTCGCGAGCTTTATACGGCCCAACTCCGTTACCTTCTATCAACCGAAAAGCAGATCGTCAAAGGTCTGCCTGACATGATCGAACACGCTGATGATCTCCAGCTCAAGCAAGCATTTCAATCTCATCTTCAGGAATCAGAGGTTCACGTTTCGCGGCTCGAAGACCTCATCGGGGATGTGAACGAGGGCGATGTGGATGACAAGAAGGACCCCATCCTCACCGCCATCGTCGGTTCCGGTGAAAACATCACGAAGGAAACTGATCCCGGTGCTGTTCGCGACGCCGGTTTGATCGCCACGGCTCAGAAAATCGAGCACTACGAGATAGCTTCGTACGGCAGCGCCCGCGACTGGGCCATCCAGCTTGGTCTTTCCAGCCACGCGGCCACCTTGGAGAAGACCCTGGCAGAGGAGAAGCACGCCGACCATCTCCTTTCAGAGATTTCCCAACGGGCGAACGCAGTCGCAGCTACCGTTTAGGCGACAGCCGCGACAAACGAAGACGCAGCGTGCTTCCAAAAAATAGAGCCTCCCGCCCTGTCCGGGGCGGGAGGCTTTGATGTTTATAAAAGACTTCAGTCCTGCTGGATTCGTTCGTTAGCGACCTGGAGGTCGTTGGTGACCTTGAACACGCCGGGCACGCTGTTCGCGCGAAGACCAGCAACCTCCTTGTCAGCCTTGTCGATGACAACGCCGACGAGGGTCACGTTCCCATTTTGAACGACGATGCGAATCGGCTTTGCGGGATCGATCGCGTACTTGTTGAGCGTGGGATAACCGTAGATTGAGCGCGCCGTCGCCAGGCGGATCTTGTCATCAAACATGGAAACCGGATCAACCTGGATGTTGTCAACGACACCCTTCACTCCCGCCGTGTAGCTGGCATCTGCAAGCGCGTAATCCTTGTCCATAGGACCATAGGCAGTTCCGCCCAGCGTCACGACTCCATGATCCACATTGAGCGAAATGGCATTGAAGGCAGTTGTCCCGTAGCCAATTCTGTCCGATTGAAGCTTCCGCTGCAGAACCTCATCAGGAATCACGGGTCCGCCGACCTGTAAGTCATCCTTCACTGCGGTGACCGCTTTGATTTTATGAACCCGCTTTAGGGCGTCTTCTTTGGCGCCGTAGACATCCACAGTTCCAGCCAAGGACACGACGCCGTTTTGAACGCTCGCTTGAACGCCTTTGAACTTGGCGTTGCTCAGAGATTTCGTCAGTTCAGCTTGTATGCGGCTGTCGCTCTGCGTGCCTTCGGCCCACGCGCGCGGCGTAATCTGTGCAGCAGATATTGCTAAAGCGATGGCTGCTAGTGATACCTTCCAACCCGTTGTCTTCGTCAGCATTTTGCCCCTCCTGGGCTCCTCTTTCCTCTATCAAATCAGACACGGAATGGGCAGTTTAGTTGTGTTTCGGGCAGGACAACCGGTTCAGGTGGCTTGAAATTTCGCCGTCCATTGCTCGGACAAAACGCGACCTCTGACCTCCTTGGCACCGGCACCGTAAATCGACGACGTTCGCGAGTAAAGCTGATATAAGTTGGGTTTTAGCATTCAGATAGCCCGCTCCGCACCCTGTACGAACAAAATCCATACATCCGCTACGGCGAAGTCGAGGACCTACGTGCGTTTTTCCCGAATCTGGCTTGGAACAACCCTGCTCATTTCAACGGTTGCCTTTACAGCGAGCGCAGAGACCATCCGCGTGCGGTATCCGCAAGGTTCAACTCACGGATTCCTGGCGCTAAGGACTTTAGACGGAAAGATCATCGCGACCGGCGAGGCAACGCAGACGGTGCGCGGCATTCAGGTCACGTCAAGATTGACCTTCCACTTTCGCGACGGCTCGATCGATGACGATGAGACGATCTTTTCTCAGAAAGGCGTGTTCCGCCTCATCTCCGATCACCACATCCAACATGGCCCGTCGTTTCCGAAGCCGATCGACCTCCTGATCAACACCTTGGATGGCGAGCTCATCTGGCGTGACGAGGTCGGAACCAGCACTCAAACGCGTATGGATCTGCCAAATGACGTGTCGAACGGGCTCCCGCCAAACCTGCTCGTGAACATTTCTCCAACAATCCCAGAGACGAAGGTTTCTTACATTGTTGCTGGCAAGAAGCCGCGGCTGATCCACGTTTCGATTAAGCCCACAGGCACAGCGGCGTTCAGTGTCGGAACACTTCGACGTAAGGCAACAGACTTCACACTCCACGTCGAACTCGGCGGCATCACTGGAGTCGTTGCACCCATCATCGGGAAGCAGCCGCCCGACTTCCACATCTGGCTCCAGGACGGCAAACCGCCTGCGTTCATTCGGGAGGAAGGAGCCCTCTACGAGGGCGGTCCCGTTTGGAGGATGGAGCAACTGAGTCCGATGCTCCGCTAGCCGCCCACAACGTCAAGAGGCCCCGCCAAAGCGGGGCCTCTACACCATCCAAGGGATTACACCGCCGCAGGTTCAGGTTCACCGGCGAGATCGGGTGCCGCTTTCGCCTCGTCTTCCTTGCTCTTCTTGGCCGAATACTTCTCTTTGCCTGACTTCGGTTCCTTCGGAGTTTCAGGCTCTTTCGCGCTCAGCTTCATGATCGGAGCGCCAGCAGCGGTGATCTTCTTGGCTGCGGCCAGCTCTTCTTTGAGGTTGGAGTTCAAGAGTTTGACGATCTTCGGCATTGCAAGGGCGGTCGCCATCGAGATGCAGGCCTCATAACCCGCGATCTCGTAGTGCTCGGTGCGGAGCGCGGCTCCGATGAGCCCAGCTTCGAAAGAGGAGCCCTCTTCGTCCTTCTCCAGGGCGTCCTTGCCCTCTTCGATCACTCCTTCCATCCCGTTGCAGTGTTGGCCGGTCGGCTTTTCGCCCAGTTCGGCAAACACCTTTTTCAAACGCTCGACCTGGCCCTTGGTCTCGGCGAGGTGGGCGGTGAAGATGGACTTAAGCTTCGGGTTCTTCGAGCCCTTCGCGAGCTTAGGGAGAGCCTTCACCAGTTGGTTTTCAGCGCTGTACATATCGCGCAATTCGTCGATCAAAACTGTCTTCAATGCCATTGTTCAATCTCCATGATGTCTAAAAGCCTTCTCATCATATGCTGAACCAGAGGTAACGGGTTGTCTCCGACGTACTGCCACATCTACATCGGCGGCCCGATATCAGCAAAGGCAAGAAGGCGAGGATATGAACGGACCATTCAGAAACGGCTTACTTCATAGATTTGATCCGAAAACGATTGCTCGGTTGGAGCTCCGTCGTGTCGAGTTGCCCGCGAAACACGAGATCGAGATTCCAGGGCGGCGCGTAGACGAGCTTGTCTTCGTTGAGGATGGCGTCGCCTCAATGACGACGTGCTTCCATGATGGTGGGGGAGTAGAAATCGCTTTAGCTGGAATCGAGTCGGTGTTGGGAACGTCGGCTCTCCTGGGATTCAAGAAGAGTCCCAACCGCGTCTTTATGCGCGTTGCAGGTTACGGCTACGCCACTCAAACACCTATGGCTCAAGAGGAATTCAAGCGCTGCGGTGTTTTTCAGGACCTCATACTGCATTGCAACCAAGCGCTGTTTGTTCAGGCAGCCCAAACCGCAGGCTGCAATTCGCGTCATTCAACCCAGCAGCGCCTCTCCCGGTGGCTTTTGCTTTGTGCGGATCGAAACGTCGACCGGATCCTGCCCTTCTCTCACGATGATTTAGCCGAGATGATCGGAGCCCGGCGCTCGACCGTTACCGTTATTGCTGGCAAATTGAAGCGTCTGGGAGTGATTGAATACGCCCGCAGCAAAATCACGATTCTCGATCGCTCAGGATTGGAGCGTATCTCCTGTGAATGCTATGCAACAGTGCGCGATCATCTCCAATAGCTCGCCGATACGCTCCCAGGGATGGCGCAAGCGGATCTCCGGTAGAAACCGTTTAGGTCTTGGGGTGCTCTTAGGGGGCCGATTGCGCTGATCGCAAGGTGTGCAATTTTGGGCAACATACTTGATCTCACTCTGACAAGCTTGAGGTTGGCACAGGTGCCTCAGAGGAGATGCGATGACCGGGAAGGCTAAAACACGATTGCTCCTTGTCGACGACGATCCCATGTTGCGTCAGACAGTCAGCCTGATTCTTGAGCACGGCAACTTCGAAGTGCGATGCGCCGAGAATGTCAACGAGGCGATCAAGCTCATCGGCTCTGAAACATTTGATGTTCTGGTCAGTGATCTGCACATGCCTAACAATGGTGATGGTCTGACGGTGGTCAGTGCGATGCGCCACGCAAATCCCAAGGCCGTGACCATCATTTTCAGCGCTCATCCCGAAATGAAGGCGGCCGCAGCGGCAATTTTGGCGCAAACCGACGACATCCTTGTAAAACCTGCTGCGGTAGGTAACCTCGTGGCATTGATTCGGGAGAAATTGAAGAGTGGGCCAGGTTCCACCCGCGTCATGACGAGCATCGCGACGATTCTGGAAGAAGAGACACCATCAACAATTGAGGACTGGCTGACCCGCGTTGACGCTGATCGGCACGTTCTTTCAATCGACCTGGATAGAGCCACACGGACAGCTCATTTGCCGCAACTCTTCGCCGATTTGGTCTTCCGACTGCGAAACCCCCTTGCTTTGGGCAGCCGCGCGCAGGTCTCCCCTGCCGCTGCGGAGCATGGATTATTGCGGAGGGAACAGGGCTATACCGCCGCAATGATGGTTGAAGAATCGCGCATGTTGCAGGTCAGCATCTTCCAAACGTTGCAGAATAATCTCCATCGCGTGAATTTCAGCTTGGTTCTGGTGGCAGTGATGGCTATCGCGGATGAAGTCGACTCCCAGCTCGCCCAGGCCATGACAGGCTACGTTGCGGAATCAAAGATCGACGCTGAGCCAGTTCTAGCGTGAATCACTGCCTAGAGACTTCCGTCTAGGCTTCAGACGCCGTCGATTTTCTAGGCGCTTTCCTGCCCTTGATTCTCTTCTCGTTGTCATTGCTAAGGAGGGCTGCATTGTGCTCGAACTTCTGGTCATGAAGAACCACGTTCAGCAAAGACTTGTGTACGTGGATTCTGCCGTTGTACTCGATGAAGCCTAGGCTCCGAAAACGGTTCATGAAGAAACTGACGCGTGATCGAGTGGTTCCGATCATGTCGGCTAGCGTCTCCTGCGAAATCCTCGGAATCAACTTCTCGGGTTCGCCAGGTTGTCCGAATTCCGCCATCAGCAGCAAGATCCGGGCTAAACGCCTCTCGCTCGAATTGAAGAGCTGATCCACTAAATCGGCTTGAATCCGCATACTGCGGGAGACCAGAAAGGAGAGGAACATATCTGAAAAAGCATTCTCGTCATGCATGACGCGCAGCATCTCATCTCTGCTAATTTTGAGAACGCTGCACATGGTCACGGCGCTAGCGGTTGCCATGTGACGCCCGATGATGGCGGCCACAGACTCTTCGCCAACGAAGTCGCCAGCAGATAGAAGCGTGATGGTGGCCTCTTTGCCAGCTCCAGAGACCACCGTCAATTTCGCGCGGCCTGTCTGTATGTAGAAAACGTGGTTCGCAGAATCTCCCTGAGAGAAGAAGACCCCTGCTGTTGGTATTTCTACGATTCGCCGACCAAGACCTGCTGTGGCTAAAAAGACTGCCGGATCGAAGGCGACCGTTGCTGAAGGTTTCATGCAGGCACCTCGATGGTCGAAGAAAGCGGGCAATGTCGTCTAATCCACATAGCTTACATTGTTCAATCTCATTGAATGTGTATAGAAAGGACCAGTAAGTGGGTGAGGGAGGAAGTACACTCCGCTCCGGAGGACTTCAGCCATGTCCACTCTAGCGCCTGCGAAACCTCTTACCCGACGCAAGCAAGACGGTTCACAAGATCTGATTTGCCTATCCTGCCTCGCAACAATTGCATCAAGCTTGATCGAATCAGGGCCTCAAAAGGAAGAAGACAAGCATATTTGCTCGTCCATACGACTGCGTTAGGCCCAAAACCACTTTGCTTCTGTCCGCGACCAGCCAGCTAACCCTTTACCGGGCCATACGGATAAATGGATATACGTTTATCCGTTTATTAATTTGCCCGAACTCTCGGCAGTTCATCCCATCGGGTCGTCCACCGAGGCGAGCGATGCTCCGCCCTGAGCCTCCAGGCCGCATTCTTGGGACCGGCACCGAGGATGCGGACGGTATCGCGCCCGAGGGTCGCGTTGAGCTTGTCCATGGCTCTCCAGGCCCGCTCTCTCTTCTCGCGGTCCAGTTCGCACCAGAGGGCCGGTTGCCGGATGGTTTCAGGCATCAGTTCCGTAATCATCACGCCGCATTTCGAATAGCGGAAGCCGTCGCGCCAGAGCCGTTCACCCAGGCGCACGGCCAGGGCGACCACTTCCCCGGTGTCGTTGGTCGTCTCGGTCAATCGTGCCGAAGCTCCATTCGAGTAAAACGGATCATTGTTGAAGGTGTTGGTGTGCATGAAGACGAAGATGTTTTCAGCGGCGACCTTGTACCGGCGCATCTTCTCCGCCGCCCGTGTCGCGTAGCTTGCGATGGCCTCGCGCATCTGCGGCCAGGACGTGACCGGAGCTCCGAAGCTGCGCGTAACGGCAATTCCCTTCCTGGTCGGCTCCATCAGCTCCAGCGGCAGGCAGGAGATCCCGCGCAACTCATAGACCGTGCGGCCCCCGGTCACCGTCATCAAAGCCCGCGCATTGTCCGGGTCGAGTGCGGCGAGATCGGCGGCCGTCTGGACTCCGATCTTGGCGAGCTTCGCCGCCGACGCCGCGCCGATCCCCCAGACCTCAGCGACCGGCACGGTTGAAAGCAGATCAGCCCGCACCTGACTGGAACGCAGATCGCAGACGCCGCGATACTGCGGACGTTTCTTCGCAAGGAAATTGGCCACCTTCGCCAGCGTCTTCGTCGGAGCGATGCCGACACAGGTTGGAATACCAACCCAGCGTTGGACGCGCTCGCGCAGCTCCCGCGCAAGAGGCTCCACTTCCCTTTCGCGGAACTCGCCCAGGTTCAGGAAGCTTTCATCAATCGAATAGTTCTCAATCGTCGGCACCATGGAGAGCAAAACGGACGAGACTTTGGCCGACAAACTGCCGTAAAGCGCATAATTTGAGCTAAACACGGTAACATTCTCGCGCTTGATGATGTCCCGAATCTTGAAAGCCGGGTCTCCCATCGCAATCCACGGCTTTATTTCATTACTGCGCCTGCTCGCATTTCCATCATTATTCGAGAGCACAATGACCGGGTTGCCTTCGAGATCGGGCCGGAAAACGCGCTCGCAGGAGACATAGAAGTTGTTGCAGTCAATGAGGCCGAAGACTTCGTCCATCGGGTTAGCGCAGGGTGTGAATAGCGTGTTTGACAACGCCGAAGACGTGCAGATCCTCACCCAGGGAAACACGGACAGCTTTGTAGAGAGGATTCGCCGGTTCGAGCCAAACGCAGTCCCGTCCACAACGCAAGCGTTTCACCGTGTACTCCCCAATGAGGGCGACGATGACCACGCAGCCGTTCTCAGGATGTGCCGCCCGATCCACGACCAGGAGATCACCGTCGAGTATCCCAGCGTCCTTCATCGAGTCGCCATCGACGCGCATGAGGAACGTAGCTGCTTTGTTCTCAATCAGGAAGTCGTGAAGATCGAGCGGCGTTCCCAGATAGTCTTCTGCCGGGCTTGGGAACCCCGCAGGCACGGTTCCATCGAAGTACGGCAGCACCATCGGCCAATCTGCGGCCCAATCCACCAGTTCCAGGCTCATTCGTACCCTCACCACAGGTATAGCATTGAAGGCGAAGGAAAAGCGAAGTAAGATAATTGGGTGGCTTCTTTGGGGAGGAGGGAGAGCGATGAAGGCCGAAGTGACGCAGGCAGAGTTCGAGGCGCAGTGGCAGCCCATCCCTCTTGAGGATTTCCCCTTGCCCGCTTGTCCACAAGGCATGATCCTCTTGAAAGCGTTCGCTGACGCTCACCCCGATTCATTTGAGTTCATTCGTCCAGAGGACTTCGTGCATTATGAGAACGATGCGTTCGCTGGGATCGAGGAGTGGGATGCTTTCGCCCAGCATTGCCTTTCGTGCCATGCGTGCAACGAACTCTAAAGATTGGAGGAGATCGCTATGTGTGGTCGCTACCGCCGCAAGTCAGATAAGCAACAGATTGCCGAAGCGTTCCATGTAAACGGGTCCAGCATCGACTCGCTGATGCTTGCTCCAAACGATGACATCCGGCCTACGACCTTCCAACCGATCATCCGAGCAGACGAAGAAGGCGCTCCATTGATGGAACTTGCTCGATGGGGCTTCGTTCCTTTCTTTCACAAAGGGATAAATTCCCGCCCACCACGTTCAATGCACGAGCCGAAGGCATCGAAAAAGCTCCCATGTGGCGGCATTCTCTTGAGGCCAAACGCTGCTTGATACCTGCAGATTCGTTTTTCGAGTGGAAGCATATCGCCAAGAAGGGCAATCCCAAGTACGAGTTTCTAGTCGGAGGAGGCGTTCCGTTTGCCTTCGCCGGTCTATGGAGCGGCTGGACGAACCCAATCGACAAGACCGAGCTGCACAGCTTCACCATCATCACGACCGACCCAAATTCCCTGCTGGAGCAGTACCACAATCGAATGCCCGTAATCCTCAAACCGAGTGAGTACGCACGATGGCTTACCGGAGCCCGGGTTCCAATCGATCTTCTAAGGCCTTTCAACGTTGAAGCCATGTCCGCAACGTGTCGATCCAGGAACCGCAGTCACGGCAAAAGAGGCCACTCCCTTCGACAGCCTCTAACAACATGGGAATCGAGCGTTAGAGGAAAGAGGCTCCTACTTCTACTTCCGAAGGAATGCTGCCACAAAGTCCGTAACGCATCGTTGCGTTGATGGCGCAGCAGCGCGAAGAAAGACGATGCGCTCAATGAGTGAATTTGCGATTTAGCGTCAACTGAGGATGCAAGCGGCTCGTGATTGCTGGGTTAGCTAAGATATGGGCGGTAGGACGACTCGTCCATGCGAACCCAGATTTTTATATTGGCGTGTACTGATCGCCGCCTATTTTGGAATCGCCCGTAAGATCGCCTTTGCAGCCTCCGCGGCCTCTGCCGCATTTCTGGCTGCACGTGCATCCTCTACAATTTCAGCTGCCGCCTTCGTGGTCTTAATGGCCTCTTCGACCTGAGCCGCTGCTCGCAAGGAAGCCCCGGCGTCCGTAGCTCCAGCTACGGACGCTGCGATCTGTACCTGATGGGATACTGAGCCGGATGCTTCTGCGGCATCCTTCAAGGAACTAGAAGCGTCTCTGGCGAAATTTGCCGATGTTTGGGCATCTGTGGATGCTTGTTCTGCGTTGATAAGATCTGCTACGCCTTGATCCTCGCTGCCTGCGCTAATTTCTATCTTGGCCTTCTGTGCGGACTCGAGCGCCTGATGGGCTGCAGCCTGGGCCTTTTTCGTCTCGTCTGCGCTCATCCGTGCTAATGCCGATCGGGTATCCAGGCGCGCCAAGTCCTGTGCGGCTGACTCAGCTTCAGGGTGGCGGAAGAAGCTTTGTACTTTTTCGGCCTGCTGCTCGATAATCGGCTCGGTATAGCTGTCGATGTACTTGTCGAGGACTTTGTCAATGAAAGGCTTGGTCAAGCGTAGTAATTCGGCGCCTTGTTCGTTGACGAGGCTTTCTACGAAGGACCAGCCCAACTCTGTCAAGATGCCATTGCCGAAACTGACACTTTCCTTCGCAGTTTTGAGCGCTTCTTCTGCAAAGCTCCCGGCTATTTTTTCATTTTCCAATTGACGGTCGAGGAGGCTAAGCGCATCGGGGTGAGGGAGAGGTGAGACGGCAATCAGCATGTCCTTTCCTCCAGCGCCTGGATGTAGTTGCAAGGCTGTGTATTGAGACAGAACCTTCTTCCCGGCTATGTCCATGGTAGAGACATTTGCGACGTTACTTATCAGATCTTTCACATAGATCAATTGGGGGTTCTGAAGATTCGACATTGCGCGCTCGACTGCCTTGGCAGCGAGGTAGTTGGCTACGCTCTTCGCTTGCTTATTCCTCGAGCTGCGATAGACCGCCTCGATTTTATTGTAGATATCGGGAGCCCTAGGCTGGACGACCGCCACGTTGGTGAAGAAGTGAATGTGGTGGCGACACTCAGGACGGAAAGAGTTCTTCCTACCCACTTTTTGGCCAAGAAAAAGTGCGAGACTGGTTTCTGTCTTGGGCGAAGATAAGCCATTACGGTCAGGAATATGACTGCCGCTACGAAGCGTAATGTCGTGAGCTTGACTACGGGCGGAACGTGATTGTCAACATAGACAAGGGCCCGTTCTAGGCTGCTTATCGTGTTCTGCGACGGGGTTGCGCTGTTGAAGAAGAGAAGCAAAGCACAGACTAGAAGCAGTCCCACCGAGGTTGGGCCGAGCACATCATGGACTGCCTTGCTCGCCAAATTTTCCGAATTTGAAGTGAATATCCAAGCGACGACCGAAACGAGAACCGGTAAGCAAACGGGCCATGTAGCCTGTCCTAGACTGACTATCAATCCGAGGGCCAAAATTACTAAGAAGAACGTCGCGCATCCCTTCATTTAGGCCAAACCCCCTGTGATGCAGCACCTCCCGAGGAACTCTGGCCGTTTTGAACGGTGAGTCCAGGAACGTTATGAATTGAAAACGTTCCGGCCGTCTGACATTTAGTCAAGCGGACAGACTACGATCATCGATCTCTTCCGTCAATGAAAAACATAGTCTCGTGGAAACGTACTTTCGCAACGCATGTTTGTGTGCAGCGGCATCGGGGTTCCAAGCGGTCACTCTGTCCCGCACCTCTCGTTCACGTTCACTACGGATGTCGCAAGTGGGCGATCGGCTCTCATCAAGCCGATATGTCGGGACGGTGAGTTTGCGCACCGCGTCTGCTATCAGATCCTTGCGCCGACCGGCCTCAAAACAATAATGAAATCGCCTCTTGAGCGAAATAAGACTGGCCATCGAATGGCGATAACAGGCCGATGCACTCATCGAGCAAAGACCGACATACTTCGAGCATTAGTCCTGAGGAGCATCCTTACCTCAACTGGGTGCTAGGTCGAATCTCGGGCGGGTCGCGCGGCATTGACAATAGCTGTAGAACTAAACAGACGGCGTGGGACAACCGTGGAGGACTGTCCATCAAATGCCGGGATGGAAACGAACCTGTGGTCTGCTGTGCCCTGCTGAGAAGAACGCTCTCTATAAAGTTGCTTTCGCAGTAAAGCTCAGATGGCGGTGACGTAAGTGGAATAAAGTCGGTCGCCTACTTCAACAAAGGGGACCATGCGGCGCGGCCCGCTATTACTTTTGACGGTCCACTCCATAATGTCACTCATTGTGATTGTTTCTGAGAAGGGCTTCACGCTCATCAGGTTCTCAAGCGCATTGAGCAGTCGCCGTCGCAGCCGGTTCCTCAAAAACTTTTGGAGTAGAGTGGATTGGGAGTTTCGTATGAGCCGGTTCGCACGACTCGGGTTCATTTCAATCACGCTTTTGCTCGCATTTGGAGTTGTCTTCTGGGAATGCCGAGAAGACGCGTACCGAGGAATGATTGCGTACCGCATCTACCACGCGGGAATTCTCACGCCGCCCGCTAACACGGCCAAATCGGAATGGAAGGCCCAATGGCGCGCTGCCCGCTTCTACTGGGATTTTGCCGCTCTGCATATTGCTCGAGAAAAGCGACTCAAGAAACTAAACCCAAAACTTCGTCCGCTGATTCACGAACTCGACCGGCACCTTGCTGTCGGTGAAAACATGCAGTACTCCATGCACCTTTACAGAGAGATCCGATGGCGGATGAACTTCACGTCGGACGTGCCCACGACCCTCTCGCGGATCGACGATATGCGCCGAAGCTTGAGCCAGCCCGGCTTGCAGGCTCAGGCTGCGCAACAGCAGCAAGAAGACGGCAGTTGGGGCCTGGGAATCGACTCAAGTGTTTGGTATCTGCGGTTCTACTACACGGTTGAGGACGGGCTCACGAGCGACAAAGTTCCGAAGTACCCGCTGCGCATTCTGGATCGCATCAACTCGACTGAAAAGCTCAATGCGCAGCTTGATTCGGCTCTCTACGATGACTTCACGCGAACTGGTGACTTCAAGCGCGAAGAACTCGACGAAACCGCGTCAGCGATCATGCGACTGCTCTACGGCCATAAGCAAACCGGCTACAGCTTCGATCCACGCCTGAAGGATGCCATGCGCCTGTTTGTCGATAAGTGGCAGAATCCTGAGACCGGGTGCTGGGGACAATGGGTGATAGACCGCAATGGCCGCGTCTGGAAAATGGACGATACCGGGATCACCTTCCATGTCATCAGTGATCTTCACGGGCAGGTGCAGCATCTCGACCGGATCGCACGGCGACTCGTAGAGCTTGAAAAGCTGGACTTTCCGGCTGGACCGCGCATAAGCGGCCATTACGAAAATCACCTCAACTGGGATCTTGTGATCGTATTCCGCTACGCGTGGCCGTTGCTCGATGGAGCGACGCGCGCGAGCGTTCGAGGCGAGATACAGCAGATGCTCGATTGGAGCCTG
This sequence comes from Granulicella arctica, assembly GCF_025685605.1. Lineage (NCBI taxonomy): Bacteria > Pseudomonadati > Acidobacteriota > Terriglobia > Terriglobales > Acidobacteriaceae > Granulicella > Granulicella arctica. Next base: position 2,949,137 of record NZ_JAGTUT010000001.1, on the reverse strand, counting down.
TCGCAATCGCTACAGCAGGATGGATCGTTTAAGACAAGCGAGATAGACGATACGTTCGGCGACGCCCAGATGTACGGAGCGTGGTTCCTGAGGGATGCCGGTTACTTTGATTCTGCGCAGCGCTTCTGGACGGATAAGTCCTTCCCTGACTCAGGAGTCGTGCGCAGCCGAATCACGAGGCGGCTAAATGCAGTCGGCCTGAGCGATCCAAGTCTGAAGAGCGCTTATGATGCCGTAGTAACGGGCAAGTGAAGTTTCCTCGGCGATCATCGAGAACTTGAATCGCGGCAAAGTCCAAGTCAGGCAATCGCTAAATCGCCGTCACGGTCGAGTAAAGTCTCGATTGGTGTGAACAGGCCGATGCACGTTCCGAGGTAAGAACCCGCTCGCTGAGCACTTTGGCGATTTGGTACGAATCCAGAACCGATCCTGGCAATAGACGCGTTTGTCAGGACTTGCGAGGAGTCCTCCCCAACCTTTCCGGAAAGAGGCAATGACAAGCGGAAGCTCATCAATTCGAACCGGACTGGGTGAGCGGTTTGAGATCATCAGGTGGAGCGTCCCCCTCCTTGATTGCCAGTGGCCTTACATCGTGCACCAAGTGGTACAGAAAACGCCCCGGCTCCTCCTCCGGAACAAGATGCCCTGAGTTCTCAAACCACACGAAATCTTTGCTTGGAGCCATGACGTTCGTGAACCATTGGTACGCAAGATCATGAGAGGTGGCGTAGTCGTGGCGGCCTTCGAAGACAAACACCGGGCATTTGAAATTCGTCGTTGACATGTAGTCAACGTGCAGCAGAGGCCGAAGAAGATGCGTGACCGAGAACATTGTGCCCTCGTCCGCTGCGTCAAGGTCATGCTGACTATAGGCGGGCGAAAGCGTGCTCACACCGTCTTCAAAGGACTGGTTGTGGCGTCCGTACACAATCCCTCCGAAGGAGGTGAGCCATTTACGCTGCACGCCGATCTTGTCGAAGCCGAGATGATCGAGATCACCTGGGTAAGGCGCAATAGCAAGGAGCTCCCGCTCGGCCTGGGTGTTCTTGCTGAGACGTGCCTGATCCAAGGCAAACTTGTACCCCGCCTCCTCATTGCGTTGCGAGTTCACATACTGGCCGACTCCCACGTAGGCGTACAACCACTCGGGGTGATGCTGCGCGAGTGCTACGCCCAAAATACTTCCCCAAGAGTGACCGACGACGACGATCTTTCGCTTGTGCAGGTGTTCGCGGAGGTAGCGGACGACCTCTGCCGTGTCGCTCATCATCTGCGGGATGGTCATCGTTGGAGCGACGAGGTTTGGGTCGTCTGCCGCGTAGGTCTTTCCCGCGCCTCGCTGATCCCACTGCACGACGGTAAAGAAATCTTCCCAGGGCTTTTCTACTGTCCAAGCCAATGGCATGAACGGGGTCCCAGGACCACCATGGAGGTAGAGCAACACGGGATTTCGCTTGTCGCTGCCCCGGATCAACAGCCATTGCGTTATGCCGTTTATTTTTACAGGAACACTCTCCTCAATACCGTTCGGTGCGGTGATGCGCTGATTGTCCGCGATGTAGCCAGCGACTATATCCCGAGTCAGGGGCGTCGCTGCCTGAACAGGGACTTGTGCGGAGGCTGAAGGCTGCGTGGTCTGAGCGTGGGCCGCAGCGGGAATAATACCGAGGCACACAAGAACGAACAACGGGATCGAGGAGTGATTTTTCAGAAAGGATCTGCCCGGGCTTGGATTTTGGTCGAACAGAGAATCAAGAAGTTGTTCCTGAAACGCTATCCTCCTGTCATCGTACCGGGCCCATGTTCATCCTGCTGGGCATTCGCTAACAATGACGGTCGTAATAATCGGCCGGCTTATGCTTACCGATAAGTGATAAGCGAAAGCTCAATTGGTGATAATCAGGCCAATGCACTCATTTAGGTTTGGCGAAGGTGTGGACGAGGTTGACCGTGCTGGGGGACAGCTTCTTGTATGCACTCTGTGATTGTTAGCTAATATGAAATCTAGGGCATGGCTGATGCTGGAGTTGCATTCGACGCTCGATTCCACATGGATTCGAACTTCAACTCAAACTGAGCTGCGAGGGCTGAGTCGACTTCATAGTGCACATCGTTGTCCTGTCGCTTGAGTCCAGTCGGTGACCAGTTGGCCGATCCTGTACGCAGAAGCGCTCCATCAATTACATAGCTTTTGAAATGCATTAGATCGCGAGAGCTTTTGACCCGAACAACCACTCCGTCCGCCAGCAGCATTGCTGTCGTCAACAAACCGCGTTGATTCTCCTCGCTGAATTCACGCGAATCTCGGTAAACCTTACCTTCACTCCTGACTGCGCCAGCTTAACTAATTCCTCCGCAAGCTCACGATCCGTGAAGCTGTACATGGCCACGTCGACCGAAACCTTTGCGATCCTCAATATCTCAAGCTCACAGCGCTCAAGGTTCGATTCCGGAGCGTAGAGGATACGAGCGAGCGATGACTCCGTGCAGGTAGGGAAGGCACTTTGACCGGACGCTGACAACAGTGGATAGAGTACAAACAACAAGGAGCACACACACGAAGCAAACGGTCGAGACAGCATAAGGCTAAGTGTACGGAGCGAAGCAAGCTTCTTGGAAGATTCTGAACAGCAAGTCGATTTCCAACATTCCAAATCGGGCATTCCTTCCTAACGACCTTTACCTGAATCGACACGACGCAAGAAATACCAAGCAGTCATGAGGGAGGAAAGCTCCTCCCTGCCTGCAGCCGGCCATGAAGCCGCCGTCTTCCGGCACCCACCTCAGCGGGGACACCCCGCAACACCCCGAGAACAGACAACCGCAACAGCAGAGAGCAGTTCCCGCGCCTCTGCGCAAAGACGTAGCCAAACCTTCCTGAGGGACTCCGTCCCTGGCGCCCGCAAGAGGCACCCCAATCTTCCGCACTTCGTTTGTGCAGACCTCCGCTTCGCTCCGCCGTTTTCGTTCCGGCTAACGCCTCCTCTCCAAGGGTGGGGCACCCCACCTCTTGCACTTGCCGCCCCTGCTGGCGTGGGCCAGGGCCAGGGCGTGTTTGTGAGCAAACACAGCACAGCCATTCAAAGCGGAGGAACCACTCCCAGCCTCTACCTCAAGATCGAACACGAGCCGTACATGGCGCTCGTGATCGAAGACACTGAAGAGTCAGGCCCAACCGGATTCAGGAGGAGGGCGGTTTGAGGTCCGCCTCACTGTGGGCTTCGGGTAGATCGAGAAAGTCCAGCATGTAGCTATCCTTGAAGACGCCGACCGCGGTTTGTTGCAAAACTCGCGACACTGTTGCGAGTTTCAGATCTGACAGCATTGTCCGTCCAAATGCTGACTTCTTGATCTGACGTTCGAGTTCGCGATGCGACCAGCGCCGGCGGTTCCATGACCGCGCTATAACCCTCTCGGATCCGATCGTTCTTGGCCGCCGGTAGACTCCCTGAACAAAGCCGATTCTGACTGGAAGGCAAATACTTGCAGGTCTGCCGCTACAACAATGTAGAAGTTGGCAGCGACAGGTTTGTGCGCCATGAAGAAGACGCGGGAGTCAACTAACCACTCATCTCAGTGCTATCACTGATGTTCACCCTGAACGAAGGTAGTCAGAATAGTTCTGTGAGCATCCTCCGAGACACACCAATAACATCGCCAACACCGCGTCCAACAGAAGTTTCATCCTCCGTTGCTACCACCAGTGAAAGATCGCGACACGTGCCCGCCTACGTGATGGGCTCCTCAATTCAGTTCGAGCCACTTCTAAAGCCAGCTCACGCAGCTCTACTCCTCGGTATCCATGCCAAGAGCCTCGTGAAGATGGCACGGTGCCAGGAGGTTCCTGGACTTCGGCTTGGAAAGCACTGGCGGTTTCGCGCATCAGACTTGAACACTTACGTCACAAATAAGCTAAACTCAGCTTGCCAGCCCGCTTGAGCGATACGGAGAATTCAATGCCTATCGCTTCCACCCGCCAACGCTACCAAGAAGGAACCATCGAACGTGTTAAACGCGCCAAAGGGCCTGATGTCTGGGTCTACCGTTGGAGAGAGCTGAACGCTGCTGGTAGCCGTGTTCAACGTAAGAAAACCATCGGGTCTGTATCTCAGTTCAAGAATCCTTCCGAGGCCCGCCGAGCTTCGGAGAATTTGCGCTCCATGGCCAACGCACCTCAGATCAACAACCAGGGTGCCCGCCCAGTGACTCTAGGAGGTGCACGGGGTCACTTTCAACGTGAGGAATTGAGAAATCCTGAAAGCGGAAGATCACCTAGCACCATTGCGGTCTATCTTGACAACTTCAAGCGTGTCATCGTCCCTAAATGGAGGCAGATAGCGCTAGTAGACATCAAACCTGTGGCAGTCGAGGAGTGGCTATCCTCCATGAAGCATTTAGCTCCTGCCACAAAAGCGAAGTACCGCAACCAGCTCTCCTGCATCTTCTCGCATGCTGCTCGATGGGAGTTGTACCGCCCTACCAATGGGGTCAACCCGATCAGCTTGGTACGTCAGAGTTCCAAACGAAGAAGCACGCCCGACCTCCTTACTATCGACGAGATTGCCGTCATCCTTTCGCTGATCGATCCGGGACCGTTTCGGCTCATGGTGCTTGTAGCCTCGACTACAGCTCTCCGTAGATCCGAAGTTCGAGGTTTGAAATGGATGGACGTTGACACGGATAGATGCTGGCTTTCGCTCAAGCGGGGAGTCGTTCGCATGGATACTACAAACATGAAGACGGAAGCGTCTAGAAAGGGCATTCCAATCATGCCGCAGTTGGCCGAAGCGCTTGAATCTTGGCGTCGCGAGACCGCCTATAACCAAGATGACGATTGGGTTTTCGCATCTCCCTACACCGACGGGATCCGCGCCTACTGGGGGGAATCAGTAATGAGCCATCACATCCTTCCCGCAGTGAAAAAGGCGGGCATCCAAAAGCGAGTAGGTTGGAACACCTTCAGGCGATCTTTCGCGTCCATGATGGGGTCGAAAGGGGAGGATGTGAAGGTTGTTCAAGAGCTGATGCGGCACGCATCTAGTCGCATGACCCTCGACGTATATCAACAAGGGGCCGTTGAGGCAAAGCGTCTTGCTCTCAACCACTCAGCGGGAATCTTCATGCACTAAAGCATCGTGACGTAGAGAATCGATGTAGCAGAGGGCTCCTAAGTGCCGGGAGCCCTCTTTTATGTGCCCTTGCTTGTTTGCCTGAACCTGCTAGATTCATAGAGTGCCCTTTCGGTGCCCTCGTTCGTTCTCGTTTTTCTCTGTATGTTGTTGCTTCTATGGTGGGCGCAGCAGGATTCGAACCTACGACTTCCACCGTGTGAAGGTGGCACTCTACCGCTGAGTTATGCGCCCTACGATCGCAGCAGGCAAATTACAGCCCGGCGAGGGATGACTAAGCATACCATCCGGCATACCCCTATCAACACCCTTCCCTCGCTGCCCTGTCCTCTCGCCGTGGTCACGAAGTACAATCGTGAGGCGCAATGCCTGAACCACTTCCCATCCCTCGTGTCTCCCGTGACGACGACCGTTCGCAATCTCCAAGCGACGATACGAACTCACCGGAAATCCCCGAATCGCCGCAACATGGCGACGAAGATGGTGTTTCAGAAGATATGGCTACGCTGGCGATCCACCCAAACATCCTCGAAAATGTGCCGGCCTCCGGGCTCCATCGAACTTCGGGAGACTTCGCTCACATGGAAGATTCCGACATCATGCTGGCTCTCCGGGCCGGCGACATGGCCGGTTTCGACCATCTGATCGCGAAATACCGCAAGCCGATCATCCATTTCATGTACCGCATGGTCCACAATCAGGCCGTCGCCGAGGAGCTCGCCCAGGAGGTCTTCCTCCGCGTCTACCGATCCCGCGAAACCTATCGCGCCGAGGCCCGTTTTAGCACCTGGCTCTACCGCATCGCGACCAATCTCGGCGTCAACCATGCCCGCGATACTCGCCACGAGCGTTCAGCCTCAACGGTTTACCTCGACGAAGCCGACTCCGAGACCGGCACCACACCCGACGTCGCCGATAAGACCCCCGGTGCCGAGTCCAACCTGCTCCGCCGCGAACGCCTTAATGCCATCCGTCAGCATGTCCTCGCCCTTCCCGAGCGCCAGCGAATGGCCGTCCTCATGCACAAGTACGAAGGTATGGACTACCACCAGATCGGTGACGTTCTGAAACTCAGCGAATCCGCTACAAAATCACTCCTCTTCCGCGCCTATCAAACCCTGCGCGAGAAGCTCAAGGACTTCGTCTAACACCAAAACGCGCACAGCACGCACACGACGCGTTCGCTCTAAAAGAAAGGTATGGGACCCCAATGAACTGCCAGAAATGCCAATCCGCAATGCCCGATCTACTCCTCGACCCCACCTCGTCCTTCAGCGTCGAAGCCCGGTCTCACCTGAACTCCTGCACCGCTTGCCACCAGGAGTTCGTCTCCCTGCAATCAACCTTTGCTCTGCTCGACACGTGGGAAGCGCCTGAGCCGTCGCCGTACTTCGATCAGAAGCTCGCCGTCCGTCTCCGCGAAGAGCAGGCGAATCCCCCGGAGAACTGGTTCGAGCGCATGAAATCCCGGCTGCTCTTCAACACCGGCCGACAGTTCCGTCCGGCCCTCGTAGGATCGATGGCCCTTATTCTTCTCGTCGGTGGCGGCACCTTTGCTGGTCTCTCTAACCTACCTTCGCACGAAGAAAGAACAGTCTCCGCAACCGTAGGTGACCTGCAGATCCTCGACAAAAACGATCAAGCCCTTCAACAGATGGACCAGCTCTTTCAGGACGACGACTCTCCAGACGATTCATCCCCTCCACGGTCCTGATACAAGCAATGAAAGACGGTAGTCAAAATACCTCTAGTGAAAGGATTTCACTCAAAGTAAGCTGGGTAGGTTTGGCAACGATTCACCATTCATAAAGCCGGTCCTGAACGAACGCAGCACCAAACCATGGCATTCTTTCCCCCATACCGGTTTGCTCGCCCCGCGCCGCGACACATCGCGCTCGTGCTGACTTGCGCCCTCATCTTCGGTACAACTTCGCACGCCGAGCCTCCCGGCCAATCGCGACCCAACTTCGGTCAGCGTCCTCCAGCGATGAACGGCCGTCAGCCACGGGCCCAGCAGGAACACCTCGCCCAGTGGATGGATCGCCACAGCAATCTGCCTCTCAATCAGCAGCAGCAGGCACTTGAGAGTGAGCCCGGCTTCCGCGACCTTCCCCCGCAGACACAGCAACGCATGCGCGATCGCCTCATCCAGCTCAACAACATGCCGCTGGATCGTCGCCGCCGCCTGCTCGAACGCACCGAAGAGATGGAGCAGCTGAGCCCGCAACAGCGTCAGCAGGTTCGTGGAGCCATGCAGCAGCTCAGCAATTTGCCCGTCGATCGCCGCCGCCTCGTCGCCCGCGCCTTCCGCGATATCCGCGAGATGCCCGTGCCGCAGCGCCAGGTCGTGCTGAACTCCGACCGCCTGCGCTCACAGTTCTCTGATCAGGAGCGAGGCACCCTCGGCAACCTGCTCGCCGTCGAACCCTATCTCCCGACACAGCATACCAACGAACCGCCCGACATTCGATAGATCGCCAGCCAGCACTCTGACTGGCGATCGACCTCCTATCGCTTTGGAATCACAACAAACGGACTCGTCTGTTCCTGCAAATTATTTCTCATGAACGCCGGTCGCATTGCGCTCGGTGTGAACGACACGTCCCAGGTCGGCGACCGCAGCTCCGGCATCGGCTTCGCCTGGAACAGCTTCTTGCACTGCGCCGCCATCCATCGAGCCGTCGTCTTCGATTTCTTCCGTCGTGCGCTATCCGTCGAAATGCCCGTACCCGCATACATCTGCCGGTAGAGCTTCGAGAGGAAGATGAACGCGATCCGCGCCTTTAGATTCGGCACGCAATCCGACCGCTTCCACACCGCGCCCCAGTCATAGAACCGGTCCCAGACCTTCTGCGTCCGATCCCGGATCTCATCCGAACTCATCGAAGGATGCGGCGTAAACATCTTCGGCCGCGTCTCCGTCGGGATCAGCCAGTACCGCGTAATCGGCACATCGCCGACCATCTCCGGGGCCTTCGCCTGCTCCTTCTCCCAGCGCGCAAAGTCCACCGTGCCAGGGAATGGCGTCATCATGACGAACTGCGCAAAGGTCACTCCCGCCTTCAGCGCCATCTCGACAGTGGCGTCAAACGTAGCCGGCTTGTCTGTCGGCAGTCCGAAGATGAACGAGCCGAGCACGTGAACTCCATGCTTTTTGAACGTCTGCAACTGGTTCGCCAGCGCCTCGCCGGAGTAGTTGAAGTCCTTGAACACCGCCTTCAACCCCTCAGGTGTCACCGCCTCGACACCGACCAGCGCGCCCTTAATGTTGGCCTTCCGCATGGCGTCGAGATACTCGCCATCCTCACCGGCCTCCATTGTGATCTGCGTGAAGAACACCATATCCTTCGGCAGCTTGGCAAGCTCTGCCATCAGCTGAAAGCGCTCCGTCCGAATCGCCATCAGCTCTTCGACCTTAGCCGTATTGCCCTGCTCCCGCGCCAGCCGCAGGTCCGTCAGCGTTACCGGGTAGAAGTTGTCATCTGCAAGCGCGATGAACCGGAAACCGATACGTCGCAGGTCGACAATCTCGTCAATCACGCTCTGGTATTGCCGCTGACGAGGCTGCTGTCCATCCGTCCGCCAGACGCTGCAAAAGGAGCAATGCTTCGGGCATCCGCGAATCGTCTGCACCGACGCCCACATATACTTCTCCGGCGGCATCAGGTCCCAGCGCGCTGCCAGAAATTGGCTGCCTTCGATCCGTCCGCCGTCATAGATCTTGCCCGGATTTCCCGCAAGGCAATCCCGCACAACATTGCCCCACGCAATATCGCCGTCGCCCTTTACAACCGCATGAGCCTCACCGCGCTCGAAGGCCTCTTCAGGAAACAGGGTCGCATGGATACCGCCGTACACCACCCATGCCCCACGCTCGCGCGCCATTCTGCCTACATGGTAGCCCCGCAGAGCATTACCGGTATGCACACTAATTCCAACAATATCTCCGGGAGCAATGCTCTCCGGTACGATCTGCTCGATCGACTCATCGATCAGGATCGGATCGCCGACTTCGCGAGGTGTTGCTGCTGCCAGTACAAACAGCCATCGTGGCGTGATGACCGCAGTTCCAAAAGAATTGTCGCTTGGATTGACAAGATGAACGCTCAACGAACGCTACCCTTCCTCGTACGAGTACAGGTGGTTCACAGGGCATCTTTACAGAAGGAAATCGTGCACCAGGCTGCGTCCTGGATCGATCGCCGGCCAGGAACGTTCCCGCCGGACATTACTGGCAATCATACAGTTTTCAGAAAGCATTGGTGCCGACGCCTCCATATGTTATTTACCCGACAGACGGGCAAGCCAGAGCGCTTTAGCTATATCAACAGGTTGGCCAACGAACTGGCGTAATTTTGCTTTCACCAGCGCTTGACCCAGCCTCCGGAAAAGCCTACCCTTGAGTCATGTTGACGGTCCACAAATTCTGTTGTTGCTGCCTCTCACTATTGGCCAACGCAGAAGCGCGTCGCATCAGCTAGACCCGGCGCTCCCCCAAGCCGCACCCTTACCCACAATTTAGAAAGATGAGTCACTCCATGAAGAGTCTCGCCAGCATTCTGCTGCTCTCCCTCGCCACATCTGCTTCAATCTATGCCCAGTCCACGTCAATTGACGGAACATGGAAAGGTACCGCGACCGTCAAAGGTCAGCAGGTCCCGCTCACTCTCCAGATCGACGGCAAACCCGCCAAACTGAACGCTGCCTTGCGCAACGGCCCTGAGAGCAGTCCGGCAACGACAGTCGCTCTCACCGGCAACCACCTCGTTCTCACGTTTAACTACTTCGCACGCACCCTCGACGCCACCTTGGAAAACGGCCAACTTACCGGCACCTTCGGCCTCGCCGCCCCAGGCTCACCCCGCTTCCCCTTGACCCTCAAACCAGCCCCTGACTCAAAGCCCTCTGACGACGATGAGGCCGCCATCAACGGAGATTGGGAGATCGCCGTCAAGAGCGCCAAGGGCGAGTCAGCCTGGCAGCTCCGTGTCAACCAGCCCTCAGGTCAGCCGACCCACGCCGTCATCCAGCGCATCGACGGTGATACCGGCTCGCTCTTCGGCACCGCAGACCCCAACGCGAAGACCTGGCAATTCTCCCATTTCACAGCCGCCGGTCCAGCCCTCTACACCCTCGCATCGCAGCCGGATGGCACACTTCTCGTCAGCAACTTACTCAATCCTGACCAGACCAATCTCGTCGCCCACCGTCCCGCAGAAGCCCGTAAGGAAAATCTCGCCGAGCCCACCGATCCCACCCAGCAGACCACCGTCAAGGATCCAGCCGCTCCCTTCCGCTTCAGCTTTCCCGACATCAATGGCAAACTCGTCTCGAACACCGATCCCCAGTTCGAAGGTAAGGTCGTCATCATCGCCATCGGCGGATCGTGGTGCCCCAATTGCCACGACGAAGCGCCCTTCCTCGAGAGCCTTTACAAGCGCTACCACTCCCGCGGTCTCGAAATCGTCAACCTCTCCTTCGAGGAAGCTGACCAACTCAAAGATCCCACCCGTCTTCACGCCTTCATCCAGCGCTACGGTCTCACCTACACCGTCCTCGTCGCCGGTGAGCCAGAGCAGCTCAACGAGAAGATTACCCAGGCAAAGGGTCTCAACTGCTGGCCAACCTCCTTCTTCCTCGGCCGCGATGGCCGTGTCAAAGAGGTCCACGCAGGCTTCGCCGGTCCAGCCAATCCACCGGCCCACGAAGAGCTTCAGAAGAACGTAACCGCCCTCGTCGAGCAACTACTCTCCGACGCCGTCCCCACCCAGAACGCCAGCCGCTAACCGAAACCATCACGCCTCTGCAACTACTATTAGGGCAGCAGCGATTGCAATTGATCGCTGCTGCCTTTCTTTTTTCCACATCAGAGCACCGGGTGCCCCATCTCCCGCATCTTGGGAGGTGGAAGGTAAGAGTCCCCCCACCGGCCATGCTTTTCGTTCTGTCCTTCCCGAAGGGACAGTGGTTGACCTGAATCGGTGTCATCCGCACTGATCGGAGTTAAGCCTTCGTTCCCCCAACTCCATCTAGTTCCGAAAGAAGTTCTTCGCCAGAAACAGCACATTCGCCGGCCGCTCCGCCAGACGCCGCATAAAGTACGGATACCACTCCGTCCCAAACGGTATATAGACCCTCACCCCAAAACCTTCCGCCGCAAGCCGCCTCTGCAGATCCCGCCTCACCCCATACAGCATCTGGAACTCAAACGCACTCTTCGCGATCCCCTGCTCTCCAACAAATCGGCAGATCTCCGTAATGATCGCCTCATCGTGCGTAGCCATCCCACAAAACACCGGTGAAGCCACCATTCGCTTTGCGAGCTTCAAATAGTTCGCATCGACGTCAGTTTTCTCCGGAAACGCCACCGTCGGACCTTCCTTATACGCACCCTTGCACAGCCGGATGCGAATTCCCTGTCCTAAACATCGCTCCGTGTCTGCCTCAGTCCGGTAAAGATACGATTGCAAGACCGCCCCAACCCGGCCCTGCATATCGGCCTGCGCATGAAGCCGCTCGACCATGGCCAACGTTGGTTCCGTCAGCTCGCTGCCCTCCATATCCACCCGCACAAAGCTGTTTGCGGCGGCTGCGTGAGCCATAATCTCGCCCATGATTCGCTCTGCCAAAGCCGGATCAAAGTCCATACCCATCTGCGTTAGCTTGGCGCTCACATTGGCATTGAAACCTTTAGCCTGAATCGCATCAAGCAGCCGATGGTAGATCTCAGCCGAGGCCCGCGCCTGCGACTCCACCGCCACGCTCTCTCCAAGCGAGTCGAGCGAGACCGCAATCCCCTCGCGATTCACCGCCTCACAGGCGCTCAAAGCGTCCTCAACCGTCATCCCGGCTACAAACCTTCCGGAAAGCTTTCGCCCCACCGTAGACCGCTCTGAGAACGACCGCATCGACTTATTTCGAGAGAGTGCAATAAACGCTGAACGCAACAAATCGGAACCCCTGATCAAACCACTTACTATCTATATAGAGTAGAGACTCAAGCGCCCACTCGCCAAACCACCACAAACTTTGACTCGACAGCTCACAAAAGAAAGTGCCCTGTTTGACAAACTCACGACGCCGAAGCCCACCTGAATGCACACTTCGGTACCAGAAAGTTATTAACTATTCCGTACCTGGTACATGCCTAAGTTCAACGTTATGAATACTTTCGTACTTAAGGTAGGGGGGTGGGGGGTACCTGCCGCGCCGGCTTGATACCGGGCGTCTTCACCGTATGCTCCACAGGAGGAGTCACCATCCCGCTGGTGTCCTTCATCGCGGCGATATCCTCGTCATACCGTCCCGCAATCGAGTTCCCGCGGATCGTCGCCATCTCCTCAAGCATCTTCATGCCATCTTTCAGATAGCTCATGCGGCTGCGCTCATCGTGTCCCCAGGTCACCGGAACCTCGACAATCCTGTACTTCAGCTTGCGCGCAATAAATAGAATTTCCGGGTCAAATCCCCATCGCTCGATCCGCTGCAAGCGAAAAATCACCTGAGCCGCAGGCCGCTTGAACGCCTTAAACCCGCATTGCGTATCTTTGAACGGCAGTCCCATCACAGTGCGTGTAATCCAATTAAAGCAGCGGCCAAAGAACTGGCGATACAGCGGCTGATGGATCGTCTGCCTCGTTCGGTCCATCCAGCGCGAGCCAATTGCAACATCTGCGCCTGCATCAAGCGCATCGAGAAGCCGCGATGCCTCTTCCATCGGCGCAGAAAGATCAGCATCCGTGAACATCACAATCTCGCCCGCAGCCTGCAAAAGCCCATTGCGGACCGAATAACCCTTGCCACGATTGCCCGGATTATGGATCAGGTGAAGCCGAGGATATCGCTCCATCCATCGCCGAATGATCGCCGGAGTATCGTCCGTCGAACCGTCATCGACGACCAGAACTTCCGCATCCCAATCCGCACTCTCGACACACTCCATCACGCGCTCAAGCGTCGACTCGATGCGAGCACTCTCGTTATATGCCGGGATTACGATGCTCAGATATGGATGCGCCATCAATGTCTCAGACTTTCAACACGGTAGATATTCCCTGACCTACCCTATGTTAACAGTTAGACGACCAGCTAGGAACGGAGTTGCAAATCTATATGCAAACTCCTGCACGATCAGGATTCCCGTTCCGTTTCGGTGACGTCATGCACCATGCTCAACTGCAGTTCCTCTCCTGATAAACTCGGCCCATGCCGGAAGATGTCGCACCACAAGCTCCTCCTCCACCACCAGCGTATCCGCGTTACTATGCTGCTCCCCCGCTCGGCGTTCCTCCGCGCAGATCAGCCTGGTTTTATATCGCCTCTATCGGAGGCTCGTTCGCGCTCGTCATCCTCATCGTGACGGGAATCATCTGGGCCGCAACGCGCACTGCGGATGGCGGAAGCATCTTCAGCATGAACCAGATTGCAATCATCGACATCACGGGCGTGATTCTCTCCGCCGACAAGATCGACACGCAACTCCGCACCTACGCCGACGATGACTCCATCAAAGCCATCATCCTGCACATCGACTCGCCCGGAGGAGCAGCTTCGCCCTCGCAGGAGATCTATCACGAGGTCCTCCGACTTCGGCAGGAGAAGCACAAGAAGATCGTCGCCTCCATCGATTCCGTTGGCGCTTCCGGCGCATACTACATCGCTTCTGCCTGCGACAGGATCTACGCGAATCAGGCCTCAGTCGTCGGCTCCATCGGCGTCGTCATGGAATGGACTAATTACGGAGACCTCCTTCGCTGGGCCAAACTCAAGAACGTCACAGTCAGCGCCGGAGAACTGAAGACAGCAGGCGATCCGTCGCGCGATCTCACTCCGAAGGAGCAGGCTTACTTCCAGTCGCTGGTCGACAATATGTATGGCCAGTTCATCCACGACGTCGCCTTCGGTCGCCACACGACCGAAGACAAGATTCATCCGCTCGCAACCGGACAGGTCTGGACAGGGCAACAAGCGATTCCCCTCGGTCTGATCGACAAGGAAGGTGGTCTTCGCATCGCCATCATGGATACAGCAAAGGATCTTGGCATCGCGGGCGAGCCTTCGCTGGTCCGGTCTGCCAAGAAGGAGACCAGCCTGCTCTCAACGCTGCTCTCAGGCGGTGACGATCTCTTCCCGAACCCCGGCAAACTGCTCCAGCGCGCTCCAGGCTTCTACTTCCTCTGGAAATAGGGACGAAAGAAGCGACGTGCGCCAGAAGACTTTTTTGGTGGAACGTTACGAAAGATCGTGATAACGATCTAGCAATTCTGGTACTGTTCTCCAGTCACGATTCGTCGTCGATGCTCGGCCGGTTTTCCAATCGCCCTCTGACGCTCGTCGACTTGGAGAACTCCCATGTCACTGCCTTACGTCTCTCTCCTCAAAACCAGCCTCTCGCTTGCCCTTCTCGTCACCGCTCTTCCCTGCCTGACCGGTTGCCTTGTGCTGGATAGCGGCAGTTCCGCAGATGTGCCGGTCGTCGTCAATAATCTGAAGATCAAGGTGCGAAGCGGGCAGAAACCTGTCGTCGGCGCCAGCATTCAGCTCTATGAGGCAGACCTGACCAGCTACACGGGAACATCCGCAGCGCGCCTCCCAAGTCCGGTAGTCACCGGCAAAGACGGAAACTACGTCGCCTCCACTGTCCTCATCTGCAATCCCAAATCACTCTTCTATCTCGTCGCAACCGGTGGGAATGCTGGAGGCGGCGATAGTTCCGCCACCGCTCTAATGACCGCAGTCGGCTCGTGCGACGATCTCGCAACATCGTCCATCGTCCTCAACGAAGCGACCACAGTAGCTTCCGCCTACGCCCTCTCCGGCTTCATGAACTCCATCACCAGCGTCAGCGCCAATGCCACAGTTGGAACGAACAATGGCACAAAACTGGCTCTCACCGGTATCACCAACGCCTTCCATCTCGTCCGTAATCTCGTCGACATCCATACCGGAGCAAGCCTTGCCGTCACTGCTGCAGGCAACGGAACCGTTCCGCAAGCCAAGATCAACTCGTTGGCTAACGTGCTTGCCGCCTGTATCGAGTCAGTTGGCCTAAGCAGCACAGCCTGCACCGGTCTTACAACGAACGCTCCATCCCTGTCCGGAGTTGCTCCAACAGACACGCTGCAGGCTGCCCTCAACATCGCTCATAATCCGGGTGCACACGTCGCCGCCCTCTACGCCCTGTCGTCCGCTGGACCGTTTGCTCCCGTCCCCACGGCAGTTCCGAACGACCTCACACTGAGCATCCTCTACAAAGGAACCGGCGCTGGCAACTATCAGACGATAGCTGCGGATAGCGACGGTCACATTTGGACGACCGCCAGCAGCAACACAAACGCAGGCCTCCTCACTGAATTCAACGTTCGCGGCAAGGTTGAGAATACGTATAGTGGCGGTTCGACCGGCATCACCTCACCCCTTGCGATTGCGATCGACCCTTCCAATAATGTATGGGTGCAGAACTGCTCGGGAGCCTGCAAACCGGCCTATGGAGCCGCGCCAGCGACTGTAACCTACAGCCTCGTGAAGATCGGAAACGGCGGGTCACCGATCACGAGCATTCCACAGGGTTCAACAGGGCTCATCTCCAGCACCATGTTCGACTCGACGCCCTATCCGATGGCGAGCGATGGTCAGGGAGACATTTATGCACTGAATCCGACCGCTCCAGGCGGAGTAGGAATTGTGAAATACGCTCCCGATGGGACGCTTGCATCAGGAAAGTTCCCGCTTACCTACAACTCCTTCCGACCCTCCGGACAGATCGCGATCAATGGTTCAGGAACTGTCAGCGTATTCATCAGCGAACTAGCAGCCACGTTCTTCGACGGAACAGGCAATTTGACGCGCAGCGTTTCTTTCGGGTTCTCCAACGGAGCGTCACTTACCTATACAGGTACCGCCTTCGATCACGCAGGAGACCTCTTTCAGGTCGGTAGTGAGTTCTATTCGATTGCAGGCAAAAGCTTCGACATCTTCAGCAATCTAACGCCAACCGGGACGACGCTATTTCCAGGTGCTGCGTACTCTCCAGGAGGATTGGACTTCCCGAATGCCATCATCGTCGACGGCGCAGGCACCCAATGGATTGCGAACAACGGTGTCACCAACGTTTCCGCATTCACCAGTGCAGGAACTGCCTTCTCTCCGAACTCCCCCGACCCGGGACCACCGTTCTTTTCTCTCAATCCAAAGATCGGTGGGTTTGAAGCTGGTTTCTCCACCGCAACTGCCATAGCTGTCGATATCTCCGGCAACGTTTGGATCTCAGATGGCGCCACACCAACGCTCGCCGAATACGTCGGTGCGGCAACGCCGGTGACGCCTCTATCAGTCGGCGTTAGAGATGACACCGTCGGACAACGTCCGTGAAGGCCTAAATGACCAACAGGACAGGAGACGCTTCTTCGGAGTAATCAACGAAAGAAGTCTGTACCTTTGTAACGTAGTTAGGCTATCGTTACGGCTTATCGCCGTCTAAAGTGAGCTTTTCCGCTACTTGCTTCACGTCCTACCTGGAGAACTCTCATGTCTTACGTATCTTTCATCGGGACCAGCATCTCGATCGCCCTCATGTCCTGCGTTCTTCCATGTTCAGCAACACATCTCACTTTCGATGGCGACAGCACCACTGACCTTCAAGCCGTCAGTGGTTTGAAGATCAAGGTGCGAAGTGGCCAACACGCCGTCGTTGGAGCCAGCATTCAGCTCTACGAGGCGGACCTGACCACGTATACGGGAACTTCGACCGAACTCCTGTCAAATCCCGGGATTACAAACAAAAGCGGAAACTATGTCTTCTCCACGGTGCCCGCCTGTAGTCCAGATTCGCTCGTCTATTTTGTGGCTACCGGGGGAGATGCTGGCGGTGGCAATGATCCTTCTATTGCTCTGATGACCGCGGTTGGCTCCTGCAAAGCTCTCGCTGCTTCGTCATCTATCGTAATCAATGAGGCGACTACGGTAGCTTCTACCTACGCGTTGTCCGGCTTCATGTCCTCACTTGGCAGCGTCAGCGCCAACGCAACCGTGGGTACAAACAATGGCACGGAGCGCGCCTTGATCGGCATTACCAATGCGTTTACCACGGTTCATAGTCTTGTCGGCATCCATACTGGTGTGGTCCGCACCATGACTCCCGCGGGCAACGGTACGGTGCCCCAGGCGAAGATAGGCTCTTTAGGCAATCTGCTGGCCGCATGTATCCAGTCGGCAGGATTCAGCAGTGCCGCTTGCTCGGGGCTCTCGTCAAATGCAAAATCACCCGGTGGCATCGCCCCGACGGATACGGTACAGGCGATGCTCAACATTGCGCACAGTCCCGGCTCAAACATAGCGGCCTTGTACACGCTATCTTCCTCAAGTACAGCCTATGCGCCTACACTCTCCGCGGTTCCTAACGACTGGACCATGCCCATCACCTATACCGCAAGCGCCCTTATCAATCCGGCTGGCATCGCAATTGATGGAAGGGGCGATATCTGGATCACGGATAGCGGCCTGTCCCCAAGTACTTCCAGCGTACTCAAATTGAAGAATAACGGCGCTATTCTCTCAGGAACAAGCGGCTTCACTGGCGGCGGGTTGCTCTTTCCGCGCTCGATTGCGATTGGCCTCGACGGAGCTGCCTGGGTCCTTGCCGGCGGTGGCATGAATGGAAATATCGTCAAATTAGCAAGCGATGGGACCGTACTTTCCGGTACAGAAGGCTTCAACGGCACCAACATCAACGGCCCTGGCGAGCTCGCGATCGATGGAAAAGGTGATGTATGGGTGACCTTGAATGGTGGGGACATCGTGCCGCCTAGCGTGATCAAGCTGAGCAAAGATGGCACAATCCTTTCAGGTAAAAAGGGCTACACCGCCGGAGGCATGAACAGTCCCGGCTGGATTGCTATCGACAGCGCCGGCGAAGCCTGGATCTCCAACAATAATGATCTTAATGTCACAAAACTAAGCAGCAAAGGAGCTGTTTTGTCGGGAACTACAGGGTTTCTTAGTGGAGGTAACGGCGGACCTCCCGGCACTATCACGATCGATTCCAGCGGCAATGCTCTTGTCCTGAGCTCTTCAGGCCGTGTGACCAGGATCGCCCCGGACGGGGATTCGAATCTGACCTTCTGGACCTGTTTCGCTGGACAGCAGTCGCCCACCATATCCTGTCCAGATTTCGGAGCGTTCAGTATGGTGCTCGACGGGACCAACAACATCTGGGCTCCTGTTAACTACCGGGTATTCAACTCTCCGGGAAGCACTTCCGTGAGTGGCCTGTCCGAGTTCAGCTCTACTGGATCGATGCTCTCCGTACCGTTGGGATACAACGGGCCAAACTATCTGGCGGAGGGCATCGCCATAGACAGCTCGGGGAATACCTGGACAATCTTCACTGGCGCACCGGTAACCGAACTGGTAGGTGCAGCTACGCCCGTGGCGACGCCGCTATCGGTGGCTGTTCGTGACGGCGTCCTGGGTCAGCACCCGTAAAGCCGATGTAGTGCCACAAGGCACTCAATTGACGACTTTCCCCTGTTTTCCTGGGACATCATTTCAAGCGAGTTGCGTTACGCAGCCTTGCACCCTTTACAATCTCCTCAGAGACTTACGGGCGGTTAGAGAACGTCCTGCGAATCCAAGGGAGTACGATCCATGACCAAAGCAGACCTCGTCGATAAAGTCACCTCCCTCGGCGACCTCACACGCAGGGACGGCGAAATCATCGTCGAGACACTCTTCGACTCCGTAATTGGCGCCCTGAAGTCTGGCGACAAGATCGAGATTCGTGGTTTCGGCAGCTTTCGCACCCGCCAGCGTAAGGCACGGACTGGGCGCAACCCAAAGACCGGCGATAAAGTCGACGTACCAGCCAAGCGAGTTCCCTTCTTCAAGCCATCGAAGGAACTGCGCGACGCCGTTAATCCGGGTGGCGTAAAAGCCAAGTCTCTCAAGGATATGCAGCACATCGATCCACACCATCCGCCTGCCATGTAAGCTCCGCCTCAAGGTATCCTGAGTCCACGCTGGTTATCTGGACCTTCAGGAGTTCCCCGTGCACCGCAAACGCTTTACCTGCGCCTTGGCTATGAGCCTGTTAGTCTCACCGGCCTTGTACAGCCAGCACGCCTCGTCGCGATCAGACGCCAGCAGCCAGATGGATCGGGATCTGCTCGAGATCGATGTTCCTCGCCTGCATGCCCTGTACGCCCATCATAAGTACACCGTTACGCAGGTGACCCAGTGGTACCTCGACCGCATCGCGCGCTATAACCCTGTCTATCGACCCGTAATCCACGTTGATGCGATAGGTGCGCTTGCCGCCGCAGCGCATGAGGAGGCGGAAAAGGGACGGCATGGTCCGCTCTGGGGCGTACCAATCCTCATCAAGGACAACACCTGTATCACCGGAGTGATCACCAGCGACGGATGGTCGGGCTTTAACATCGCCGGCAAAGAATTCATTCCCTCGACTGATGCATCGATTGTGAAAAACCTGCGCGCAGCGGGGGCGATCCTCTTAGGCCACACGAATATGCCAGACTTTGCCGCAAGCGATACAAACTTCAGCTCTGCGGGAGGGCGCACCGGCAATGCCTATGATGTGCGATTCTCACCTGGTGGCTCTTCCGGCGGAACGGCGACGGCCTTAGCTTCTAACCTCGCCGTCTTCGGTCAGGGTACCGATACGGCCAATTCGATCCGCATTCCTTCGTCTGCCGACTCCCTGGTTGGCCTGTTGCCAACACGCGGCCTGGTCAGCATCGCAGGAATCGCTCCTCTGGACTGGCTGCTCGACAATACCAGTCCCCTGGCCCGCGACGTCACGGATGCAGCCATCGCACTGGACGTGATGGCAGGTGACCTGCGGCGGGATCCCCTGGATTTCCGGACAGCTGACAGGGCAGCCAACGCGCAGAAGCTTCCATATACCAGCTATTTGAAGCGAGGAGCCCTCAAGGGTAAGCGGTTTGGGGTTCCGGCATTCATCCTCAATCCTGTACCTGCGGCTGGTGCAGCACCCGATCGCGGAGCCGTCCAACTCGCACCTGAAACCCGGGAGGCATTCCTCAAAGCGCTGGACCAGATGCGCTCTGCTGGCGCGACTATAGTGCTCGATGGACACATCCTCACACCCGAGTTCTCACAGCTGATCCGCGCAATCAACACGCGGCCCTATCGTGCCGAGGGAACCATGGCGTACCTGCACGACTTTGGACCTTCAAGCTACAAAACGCCGGAGCAGTATGAAGCGGTAGCGGGAGCGAAGTTTCCACCCATGCTCCTTGGCCTGGGAACCAACGCGACGCCTCAGCGAACCTTGGAATCTGATCCTGACAGAGACACCACATTGTTCGGCCCCCAACAGAAGGCCCTCGCCGAGTACGACGCCACGCTCGCTCGCTTTCACCTTGATGGCTTCGTCTATCCTGCACTGCAGATGCCGCCAAACGACGAAACACCAAAGCCGGGTGAACCACAAAGCCGTGGCCCCCATAGTGCCACTGGCTGGGCAAACAAAATCGGTGTCCCCGCGCTCGTTTTGCCCGGAGGTTTCTATGCGAATGGAATTCCCTTCGGCATGGAACTCTCAACCACTCGATGGCACGATGGGGATCTGCTCGGCTACGGCTACGCTTATGAGCAGGCAACACACAACAGGAGGCAGCCAAGGCTTACAACGCCCTAGGGCTAGACAACTCCTACAATACTCATCATCCTTCCCGTAATTCCCTTGTCGATGCGGTGCGAAAAGTACTTTCGGGCTCCGGTCTTGGTCTGTGCGCACCCTGTGCATTCCGCAATTACAGTGACATTGCTGGAGGCAAGGCCGGAACGCATCAGTTGAAGGCGATTAGCCTCCCAAAGGTCTAAATAGCCATCGTTGAAGAGTCGCTCTGACCCTGAAAAGTGGGTCCGGAATGAGCGTTGTACCTCTTCGCCGACCTTATAACAGCAGGCGCCGATCGATGGTCCAACTGCAGCGACCAGCCCTCCCGGGTCGGAACCGAATTCGCTGATCATGCGGAGCACGCCTTCGCCGACGATGTTCCGAACCGTTCCCCTCCAACCGGCGTGGAAGACGGCCACGACACGCTTCTCTACATCAACGACCATAACCGGCACGCAATCGGCCGTTTGGATGCCAAGCAGGACCCCTGGCAGCTTCGTTATCAAACCATCACCATCCAGCAAGGCGCGGCCCTGCTCTGTTACGAATGGTTCGGAATGAGTTCGAACGACATGACTGACTGCTGAATGTGTCTGGCGCAGGGTAATGAGGGGGCTTGCCGAATCCTCCGCCGCCACAGCGTGCACCAGCCGCCGTCGATTCTCCGCAACGGCAAGAGGATCATCCTCATTCGTCCAGCCAAGGTTCAGCGAACCCTCTCCGTAAATCGTGGAGACGCCACCCAGACGTGTACTGAAACCGTGCCGGAGCCACGGAAACCTCTTCCAGCCTTCGACCTGCACAAGATCCACTGACTCTCCAACCTTCTGATACCTACTAAGTTAGGTTCGTTTCGCCATCAACTCGCATCTACTCGGGTGGAGCAGAAATTACTCCAGCATCCCGATCCAGGACGTCGGGTGTGACGTTTCGCTACTCAAGTCGTCCTAGCCAATGTTGCAGTAAACGCAATTGCGAGTATGACGTTCACTCTCCACGATCTGAGCTAGAATTGCATCCTGACGCACCGGTCGATGTGATCCGGCGATTGCGTCCTTAGAGAGTACATGACCACGACAACTGCCAAGTTTCTGCGCTCGCGCATCAGTAAGGTTTGTGTTGCCATCACGGGGACAACTCCCGCCGAAATGGTCGAAAAAGCGACGGCGGTCATCAAAGAAACTCCATTCCTGGAGTTTCGACTCGATTATCTCAATAAGCCGCTACTCGCTCTACCCCTGCTCAAGCAATTCTTTATCGAGAACACAGCGGTAATCGCGATTGCGACCTGTCGCCGGAGCGCGAACGGAGGCAAGTTCGACGGAACCTTGAATGGCGAACTCGACGTTCTGATCAAAGCCTCCGAAGCAGGTTTTCACCTTGTCGATCTGGAAATCGAATCAGCAGAAGCATTGAAGAAAGCTGAGCTGCAGAAGCAGCGTGAAGCCGGAGCGGCTCTTCTTATCAGTCATCACGACTTCAACTCGACGAAAGATCTCGACCGCGTCTTTGCGCGAATCCAGGTATTTGAGCCGGATTTCGTCAAAATCGTTCCAACGGCCAAATCCCTTATCGATAACGTCACCCTGATCCGCTTCCTTGAACGAGTAAGCGATAGTGCAAATGTAGTTGGAATCTGCATGGGGGACGCGGGAATCATCTCCCGCGTGCTTGGCCTGCGGGCGGGCGGCGCATTCACCTTTGCCTCAGCCAGTTCAGGCGATGAGACTGGCCCCGGTCAGATCGATGCCCGCAGCCTGATCGACCATTATCGAATCGATCAGATCGATGCAGCGACGAAGATCTACGGCGTTGCCGGGAATCCAGTCAAGAGCTCCCTTTCGCCCATCATGCTGAACAGCGCATTTCGTCGGGAGACGGTCAATGCCGTTTACTTGGCGCTACAAGCCACCAAACTGCCAGATCTCCTGAAGCTGATTCACGAGATACCGATTCAGGGCATCAGTGTCACCATGCCGTTCAAGCAAGAGGTCATGGCCTTTCTTGAGAAGACGGATCCGCTATCAACCAAAATTGGCGCTTGCAACACGATTCTTCGCGCACCCGACGGCAAACTCTATGGTTTCAACACCGACGTATCGGGTGTCATCCGCCCTCTTGAAAAGCGAATTTCATCCCTTAGAGGAGCAAAAGTCCTTGTTCTCGGAGCGGGAGGGGTCGGTCGCGCTGCTATCTTCGGTCTGCGGGACAAAGGTGCCGATGTCTTTATTCTGAACCGCACCCCGGAGACCGCTCAGAAGGTTGCGAAGCAATCCGGCGCAAAGACGATCAAGCGGGAGGCGATTGCCAAAACCACCTTTGACGTCATCATTAACGCGACCTCCGTCGGCATGGCTGGCCAGAAAGCCTCATCCTTACTCGAGCCTAAAGAATTGAATACCAAGCTGGTCTTCGATCTCGTCTACAACCCCCTCGAGACGCCTCTTCTTCGGATGGCTCGGCAACAAAATATTCCCATCATTACCGGCGTTGAAATGTTCGTTCAGCAGGGTGCGCGCCAATTTGAGATATGGACCGGCAAACCCGCGCCGGAAGAAGAAATGCTGCGTGTCGTCCTCCACGCATTGCGCAAACAGGCGGATACTTCTCTGGAAGCGTCTGTTGCTAAACCAGTCAAGCTCAAGATAAAGGCGAAGTAAGTGGATCACCCAAAGAGAAGACCCAGCCTCGGCTGGGTCTTCTCTTTGGGATTATGACACCTAAATGCTCTTGCCTTGAGCCGAAGCTAGTTTCTCTTCACCCTCTCGACGCATCGCATTTGCATCATCGTACTTGTGGCCGTCATCGCCGGCTTCACTCCAGAGCTTGTCAGCTTGCTGGACTTCCTGCTCAGCTTCATTGCGATCGATCTCTTCAGGCCTGAGCGCTGTCTCAGCGAGGATGGTAACCCGTTCGGGAAGCACTTCGACAAATCCCCAGGCGACGAAAAACTTCTGCTCACCAGAAGCTCCCCCATGCAGCCTAACCTCACCTGCACTCAACTCCGCCAGCAAAGGCGCATGTCCGTAAAGCGCCTCCATGTAACCCGACATTGAGGGCAACTCTACCGCGTCCGCCGTGGTATCGATGAGGACGCGGTCAGGCGTTACCAACCGAACTGCCAGCGTACCCGAGCTGTTTGTATTTTCTGCCATGTGATTATGCCGTCTGCTTCATCTTCTCAGCTGCAGCGAGTACATCTTCAATCCCGCCCTTGAGGTAGAAAGCCTGCTCAGGAATAGCATCGTGTTTGCCATCGATGATCTCCTTGAAGCTGCGAATCGTATCCTCAACCTTGACGTAGGCACCAGGAATACCCGTAAAGATTTCAGCAACATGGAAGGGCTGCGACAAGAAGCGCTGAACCTTGCGAGCACGGGCGACGGTGGTCTTATCCTCGTCGGAAAGCTCATCAATGCCGAGAATCGCGATAATGTCCTGAAGATCCTTGTAGCGCTGAAGGATCTTCTTGACACCCTGAGCCACATCGTAATGCTCCTGGCCGACAATGCGAGCCGACAGGATGCGCGATGTAGAGGTCAAAGGATCCACAGCCGGATAAATTCCGAGCTCTGACAAGGGCCGCGACAGCAACATCGTCGCATCGAGATGAGCAAAGGTTGTAGCTGGCGCGGGATCAGTAAAGTCATCCGCAGGAACGTAGACAGCCTGAACCGACGTGATGGAACCCTTCTTGGTAGAAGTAATACGCTCCTGCAGTTCGCCCATCTCCGTAGCAAGGTTCGGCTGATATCCGACGGCTGACGGCATACGGCCAAGCAGCGTCGAAACCTCTGAACCCGCTTGCGTGAAGCGGAAAATGTTGTCGATGAACAACAGCGTGTCCGCACCCTCTTCGTCCCGGAAATACTCGGCAACAGTCAGAGCGGTGAGAGCGACCCGCAGACGCGCCCCTGGGGGCTCGGTCATCTGGCCATAAATCAGTGCGGCTTTGCTCTTATTGAAGTCATTGACATCGATAACGCCCGACTCCTGAAATTCATGCCAGAGGTCGTTGCCTTCTCGTGTGCGCTCACCAACACCCGCAAACACCGAAAAACCGCCGTGTTGACTAGCCACGTTGTTGATCAACTCTTGGATAACGACAGTTTTCCCGACTCCCGCTCCGCCGAAAAGGCCGATCTTGCCGCCCTTAAGAAAGGGCAGGACAAGGTCGATGACCTTAATGCCGGTCTCGAACATCTCTTCAGAAGTCGATTGCTCGTCAAACGCTGGCGCCTGCCGGTGAATGGGCATATGCACCTTGGCATTGACTGGGCCGAGTTCGTCGACTGGCTGGCCAAGAACATTGAGTACCCGGCCCAGCGTCTCCCGGCCGACCGGCACCGTGATGCCGCTGCCAGTGTCGATCGCCTTCATGCCGCGGACCATGCCCTCGGTCGCCACCATGGCGATGCAACGCACACGACCCTCGCCGAGATGCTGCTGCACCTCAACGACGATGTCAAGCGGCTGAGGCACGACGAAACCCTCGCTGACAATGCGAAGCGCCTGGAAGATCGGCGGCATCTTTGCTTCCTCAAATTGAACGTCGACGGCCGGGCCGCTGACCGAAATTACTTTTCCAATATTCTCGTCTGCCATAGTCTTCTATCTCTCTGGTACACCGCTTAGAGAGCGGCTGCACCACTTACAATTTCGATGATCTCCTTGGTAATCGCCGCCTGGCGTACACGATTCATCGTCAGGCTGAGGGAGTCAATCAGGTCCCCGGCGTTCTTGGTCGCTGCATCTGTTGCCGTCATGCGCGCTGCATGCTCTGACGCCACACTCTCGAGCAGAGCATGAAAGATTTGTGTGGTCACATACCGCGGCATAAGGTGGGCGAAAAGCTCCTCGGGCGACTGGTCAAAGATGTAATCAACGTCAGCCGTACCGAACTTCTTTGCTTCCTCTTCCATCTCTACCTTGTCCGGTTCATGCACACTGATGCCTTCAGACTGCGCGGCCCGGGCTGCGGCATCGCGCTGCTCTTCAGTCATCTCTTCTGCTGAGGCGATCTCCTGTGATCCAAGCTTACGAATCGGCAGAAGTTTTTCCACGACAACGCGCTGCGAAATAACTGACTTGAACTCGTTGTAGACGATGTAGACGGAATCGATCTCGGCGCGCTCGTAGCGCTCAATGATCGATCGCGCCATCTTGCCGACGGCCTCGAAGTCTGTCTTCAGCAGCAGATCAGTGTGTTCTGCAACCACTTCAACCTGGGCGGCACGATGGCGAATCGTATCGTAGTGAGTCGAGAGATCGTTATCGTAGTGCTGCTCAGTCTTCTCGTAGCTAGCCGCAGGAATCTTCTTCCTGTAAAGCGCAATCGCCTTCTTACCAACCGGCTCCAGATCCACGTTCTCGCCCTCGCCGGTGCGAGTATTGATAAACTTCTGCGCGGCCTTACCGATGTTCGAATTGAAACCACCGGCGAATCCTTTATCGCCAGCAATCACGATGACGAGAACGCTCTTCTCTTCACGCTCGAGCAGCAAGGGATGAAGGATCTCCCCCGTCTCTTCATTGTAGATATCGGTGCGGCGCACCAGAGACTCCAGCACATTCAACAGCATCTGCGCGTAAGGCCGAGCCTGCATGGCACGTTCTTGAGCCCGGCGCAATTTAGCCGCCGAGACCATCTTCATCGCCTTCGTAATCTGCCGCGTGTTCTTCACACTGCGAATGCGGCGCCGTAGATCGAGAACGTTTGCCATAGGCTACTTGTTACCCACCGTTGCGTTTGCTGGGGTAGTCTGCGATGCAGTGGAGTCCTTCTTATCCGCCTCAGCCTTATCCTTCAAGGATGCCAAGAAACTCTGCTTAAAGTCCTTGATGGCTGTAGTGAGGCGACCACGGATATCGTCGTCCAAAGCCTTCTTGGTAGCAATATCCGTCAGGATCGCGGGCTGTGCCGACTCGAGATAGCTGTAGTAACCATCTTCGAATGCCCGCAGATCCTTCACCTCGACGTCGTCGAGCAGACCGTTTACACCGGCGAACAGAATGGCAACCTGCTTCTCCGCGGAAAGAGGCTGAAATTGCGGCTGCTTGAGCAACTCAGTCAGTCGCTGTCCACGGTTCAACTGTTGGAGCGTGACCTTGTCAAGATCGGAGCCGAACTGCGAGAAGGCTGCGAGTTCTCGATATTGTGCAAGGTCCAACTTGAGCGTTGAACCGACTTGCTTGGTCGCCTTTGTCGCAGCTGAGAAACCTACACGCGAAACCGACAGTCCAACGTTGACGGCGGGACGTACGCCCGAATTGAAGAGATCCGTCTCGAGGAAGATCTGGCCATCCGTAATCGAAATAACGTTGGTCGGAATGTACGCGGACACATCGCCCGCCTGCGTCTCGATGATTGGCAGCGCGGTCAGCGAACCGCCACCGAGCTTGTCATTGACCTTGGACGAACGCTCAAGAAGACGCGAATGCAGGTAGAAAACGTCACCCGGATAAGCCTCGCGACCTGGTGGGCGGCGGAGAAGTAGCGAAATCTCGCGATAGCTTGCAGCATGCTTTGAAAGATCGTCGTAGATGATCAGGGCATGCTTCCCGCTATCGCGGAAGTACTCGCCCATCGCCGTCGCGGCGAAGGGAGCCAGGTATTGCATCGGTGCGGGCTCAGACGCAGTCGCAGCAACTACAATCGTGTACGCCATTGCGCCGTAGGATTCCAGCGTCTGTACAACCTGGGCAACCGAAGACCGCTTCTGCCCGATTGCGCAGTAGATGCAGATCAGGTTGTTCTTGGCAGAGTTGATGATCGTATCAAGCGCAATCGCAGTCTTACCGGTCTGGCGGTCGCCAATCAGAAGTTCGCGCTGACCGCGGCCAATCGGGATCATCGTGTCGATCGCCTTGATGCCGGTCGCCATTGGTTCGCGCACCGACTGGCGATCAATGACACCCGGAGCCAGTCGCTCGATAGGCAGCGTCTGATCTGTATTGATTGGTCCCTTGTCGTCGATTGGCTCGCCCAGCGCATTCACGACCCGACCGATGAGTGCCTCGCCAACGGGAACGGACATAATCTTCCCGGTCCGCTTGACCTGATCACCTTCTTTGATTTCGGTGTAGTCACCGAGTAGAACGGCTCCAACCTGATCCTCATCAAGGTTCATGGCGAGACCCGCCACACCATGCGGGAACTCGATGAGCTCTCCAGCCATAACTTTATCCAGGCCGTGGACGCGAGCAATACCGTCGCCAAGCGAAATGACGGTTCCCACCTCATCAACCTGAATACGCTGCTCGAAGTTATCTATTTGCTGGCGAAGCAGCTCGGTTATCTCGTTTGCATTGATCTGTGCCATGTTTTTATCTCTTACCTGAATCTCTCTCGTGCTGAATACTTATACGCAACGTATTACGCGTTGATGAGTTGTGTTTTCAATTGCTGTAGCTGAGCAAGCACTGAGCCGTCATAGACCGTAGAGCCGATTCGCACGATCGCCCCGCCAAGGAGTGAGCTATCTTCCCTGTAGCTGGCCCGAACTCGTCCGCCCGCCAGCTTTGCCACCTGCTCCTCAAGAGCGGCGCGGTCGTCGCTGTGCAGAGGGTGCGCGCTCGTAATCTCGGCCTCGGCAATACCCGAGTCCTCGTCAGCCACCAAATCATACTCAGCAATGATTTCATCAAATGCTGCGAGCCGATGGTGGTCCATAATGACTGCGATAAAATTTCTGATCTCGCGGAACATACCCATCCGGCCAGCGATCGCGTCAAGCAGCCGAAGCTTTTGATCTTGGGGGATAGACGGATTGAGCAGCACCTCGCGAAGATCGGAGCTGCCGGAAAGTGTGCCAGCGAAGTCGCGCATCTGCTGCTGAGCCGCAGCAATGTCAAGCTTCTTGGCATCAATGACCTGGGCTAACGCGTGCGCATATCGAGGAGCAAAGACTGCCATCAGTTCTGCCCTCCCTTGTCGTTACTCAGGCGTTGCGTGAAGCTCTGAATCAGCAATCGATCGGTCTCAGCGTTGATAATCAATTTGTGGCCAGCCTGCTCGATTGCAAGCTCCGCTGCGTACTGCTGCAGTTGGCGATGTGCATGCAGCGTCGCTGCGGCAATCTCCTGCTCCGCGGCGGCCAGAATCTTTTGCTTCTCTTCCTCAACGGACGCCTTGATACGCTGCTCGTCGAGGCTCGAATCTTTGTCGGCCTGCGCCCGCAACTCGGCGATTTGACCGTCCAGCTTGCCAAGTCGCGCCTCTACAGAGCCTAACCGCGCATTCGCCTCTTCGGTAGCCGTACGGGCGTCGACCAGGTGCTTCTGGATGGCTGTATTCCGACTTCGAAACGTCTTCGGTAACGCTTTGGCAAGGAACCAGCCAAGCAGGGCAGCCAACACGATAAAGTTGGCAACCTGAAAGGCCGTGGCGGCCTGATCCGGATTCATACCGAGCTTGGCACCTAACGCGCGGACTGACGGTGATTTCAGATACGCAGCATTCTCGTCCTCTTCACCCTTTTCCGCATCAGGAGACTGCGCCGATGGCGTGCTTCCATTCCCGCTCGCACTTACCCCCGAAGGTTGCTTGGCTTCCTGGGCGAGAGCATGAGTCTGCTGCGCCAGGGCAAGCGCGACAAAGAGAAAGCTGGCGAAAATCTTCTTGAACAGGTCCTTGGTCACTGTGGCGCCTCCGTAGAGGCAACGCCCGCTGGCAGCACAGCCCGCAGGATCTGCATACTCAGTTCGGCGCTCAATCCTTCGATCTGCTGGCGGGCTGCTGCTGTGCTCGTCTCGATCTCTTGCCGTGCAGTTCGGATACGGGCCTGCATGGAGGCACGCACTTCGCCCAGCGCCTGGTCACGCTCCGCATTCCATTGCTTCAATTTCTGGTCACGAACTTGGAATATCTCGGATTTGGCAGCCCGCAGCTTGTCTTCGTACACCGCGGTCTCAGCCTCTGCTGCGGAGATTGCTCCACGCGCCTGCTCAACGGCTCCAACGGTACGGGCACGGCGCTCAGCCAGAATTTTATCCAGAGGACGACGAACCAATAGACCGTAAGCGGCTACCAGCAGAATAAACAGAACCATAGTCGGCACGGAGCCAAGCACAAGTTCACTAAGTTTTTTCAGTATCTCATCCATGAAAGGGGTGGCAGGAGCCTTCTCGAAGTCTTTACAGGTCTACTGTTTAGGTAGAGTTACAGCTCTTTGCGAATCGTGCAGCTTTGAGAGCTGGCTGGGTTTGCGGTACTCCTATTTCTAGCAAAGCCAACTACCAGTGTCAAACCTGGGACGCGATTATTCGTCAGTCCCTGCCACAGGTCCTGATGAAAGAGGTTGACTTTGCGAAACGTGAGCCTAGAATTAGAGGTACACCATGACCTTGTGATCTAGGTCATACAGGCCGCGTGACCGGGGACACCACCTCCGCTCCCCGTCAGGCGGGCCTGTAGATGCTTAGCCAAATCCTCAGCATTCCGTGCTCAATCGAAGATTTTCATCTCGAATGAGCTAGGTGCCGCTGGACTCTCGAGTCACAGGTTCATGAGTTTGCGACACGGATCCCGCCACCGAAGGTCCGCTCGATGGGCGAGCCTCTCCACGGTCGGAGCGCATTTCAGATTTCAGCTCGATATGTGCGCCAGCGCGTCCGCTTACTACCGTCGAAATGGCATGTTTGAAGATCAACTGCTCCTGGCTGTTGTTCTCAAGCAATACGGAATATTTATCGAAAGAGCGAATCTTGCCTGTCAGCTTTACCCCACTCACCAGGTAGATCGTTATCGGGCTTTTATCTTTACGGACAGTATTGAGAAATGTGTCCTGGATATTCTGTGCCGGCTTTGGTTCCATAGTGCCGATCTCCTTCTTGTCGCAGCATGTACAAAGTCTGTGCGCCCTGGGGGCTGACACAGGTCAACAGTTCAGGGACGAAATAGTCCCAAGGAAAGATTCGTTGACGAGAAACTATCTTTTCAGATAGATGTCGCCCACGAGTTCAGGTTTGCCAACGATACGAGTATGTTTCGAAACTTACAACCCAATCTGCGTGCATATCCATAAATTAGGACGGATGAAGGGGCCAAAGGGTACTCGTACAGCACGCTGCTGATCGCGATACGATATGGGTGTGGCCGCTGACTTACTGCAATCCGCTCCTTCCCTGCCCATCGCCATGCTGGACTTCTCCCGCCAGTACTCCATCATTCGGGAAGAGGTTCTTGCAGTCATCGAAGAGGTTTGCGCCTCGCAACGGTTCATCCTCGGCCCGCAGGTTGCCAGGTTTGAACGAGCCGTCGCCCTCGCCTGCGATTCACCACACGCCCTTGGTTGCGCGAGTGGCACTGACGCTCTCTGGCTGGCGATGGACGCTGCCCGCATCGGTCCCGGCGATGCGGTAATCACGACCCCCTTCAGCTTCTTCGCTACGGCAAGCTCGATCATTCGTTGTGGTGCCA
Source organism: Granulicella arctica (assembly GCF_025685605.1). NCBI lineage: Bacteria > Pseudomonadati > Acidobacteriota > Terriglobia > Terriglobales > Acidobacteriaceae > Granulicella > Granulicella arctica. The sequence continues at coordinate 2,917,927 of NZ_JAGTUT010000001.1, read as the reverse complement.
CGCCAATCTTTGCCGATATCGATCCGAAGACCTTCAACCTGTCCCCGACTTCCGTGGCGGCGATCTTCGATTCCCCCGCCGGAGCCAACGTAAAGGCGATCATGCCGGTCCACCTCTACGGTCAGTGCGCTGACTGGGACGCCTTTACCGCCTTCCAGCAGCAGCATGGCCTGCTCCTCATTGAGGATGCGGCTCAGGCCTTTGGTGCTACCTGGAACGGAATTCCTGCCGGCGCACTCGGCGATGCAGCCGCCTTCAGCTTCTATCCCACCAAGAATCTCAGCGCATTCGGCGACGCAGGGCTGGTCACCACGGCGAGCGACGAACTCGCCGAACGGGTCACGATGCTCCGCGCTCATGGAATGCGCCGCCGCTACTTCCACGACGAGATTGGCGGTAATTCGCGGCTGGACACCCTTCAGGCTGCCGTCCTCGAGGTCAAGCTTCGCTATCTGCCGCAGTGGAATCAACAGCGCCGCGATCGTGCCACACTCTACGACCAGCTCTTCCAGGAGGCCGGTCTCGCGGCCCCCAGCGTGACCGATGGTATCGTTCTCCCCATTACGGACCGGCGGGCGTCCCACGTCTTCCACCAGTACGTGATACGCGTTCCCCGCAGAGATGCACTACGGCTGCATCTCTCCAATGCGCAGATTGGTACAGAGATTTACTACCCCCTGCCCCTGCATCTTCAGGAAAGTCTCGCGTACCTTGGCTACAAACAAGGAGACTTCCCGCATACAGAGCGGGCGGCGGAGGAGGTTCTGGCGCTGCCCATGTACCCCGAACTCCGCGACGACGAGCAGAGAACGATCGTGGAAGCCATCGCCAACTTTTATGCGCGGCCCGCAGATGTGACGACGAAGTCGGAGTAAGCGAGTGAGTTCCGGTAGACTTGGTGAAACTGTTGTTTCTAACAGAGCGCACGAGTCAGGAACCCTATTCATGAAATTGCGTTTGCTCGCAGTATGTACCGGCTTGGCCATGGCCGCCGGTGTGGCCCAGGCCCAAACCCAAACCAAACAGGATATTGGCATCTATCTGACGCCGATGGCAGCCCGCATCAGCAACTCCACGCCGGATAGTTCGGTTTTTGCCTTTCTAGGACCGAATGCAACCTCAGCCTTCTTCGAGGGTTTTGGAGTCGGCGTTTATGACGACCTCCTGCACGCAAGTCGATTCGACGTTGGGCTGGATGCACGCGCGAACCTGCTGCGTGGCGGCGGCGCTCAAATGAACAGTTTTCTAGTCGGCGCTCGCGTCGCCTTCAAACCAGTTAGCCTGCCGTTCAAGCCTTATTTCGCGGTAAACGGAGGCGTAGGCGGAACCAAAGCTGCCCACAATCCTCTCTACGTCAGTAAGCCGCAGTACGGCGCACAAGTGGGCATCGACTACCCCCTGGGACGCCTCGTTGACTTTCGAGTCGTTGAGGTTGGCTACTCGTCGGTCCAGACGGTCAGCAGCGGTACCGTCAACAGCGGAACTCCGCTCCCGCCGAGTTCGGGGATGATCACCTTCGCGACCGGCATCGTCTTCCGCCTTCCTTCGAAATAGCTACCGCCGGTGCTTCCCTTTTTTCTTCTCATCGGGAGGCACCGGATGAGCCTCTTCCGGGGGGATCTCCCCAGCGCCGAGCACACGGTGCGTGATGTTCCCTTCCAGCCTGTACGTCTTCACAAAGGTCTTTCCCGGTGAGATCGCACCGGTAGCTGCATCCGGCACAACAGCCGCCGAATCGGCACTTAGCACGCGATAGCGGAAGGCGGGCAGCGTCATCATCCCCAACGTCCCCTTCTCCGTGGGATCCTTGATCTCGGCGATCTCAATCGGCAGATAGCCTTCGACGTTCTTCTCGCGAAATCCGGTCTCATACCGATGCTTCTTTACATTCCATATAAACAGCCGAACCTGATCGAAGTCATACGGTAGACCTGCTTTGTACGGACTCATCACAGCCACGTACTGCGGAATATTCTTGTCATCCTGCGGTGCGTCGGGATCGTTCACCTTGTTCAGGATGTAGGCCCCCACAATCCGCTGCCCTTCGGAATAGCGCGTCAGGGAGTCCGGTGCATCCACATCCATCATCCTGCTCAGGAGCCAGCCCGTATGGCCCTGCGAGTCGCGAACCAGCCACCAGTCCTCCATCGGAGGTGGCAGTGGCGCCTCATCAGCCTTAGCTCCCGTAGCGCCTTTCGCAAGGACTGCCGCAGGCTTGGCAGGAGTGGTAGCAACCGGTGCGGCCGTAGCGCGCGCCCGCATCGGGGGACCACTATTGGCCTTCTGCAAGGTCGCCCGCGAGAGCAGCTGGAGTTTCTCTCCTTCAGCCAGACGAAAAAGTTTATCCGTATCTCGCCCTGGTTTGAGGTGCATGTACACCTCATCCCGTACGACTGCCGAAGCGACCGCCGGATCGCCTTGATGAGCCTTCTTGACCTCAGCGAACCCGTCGAAAACATCCTGGGTGGCGACCACCTTCTCATCAATCCAGCCAAGTTCGCCCTTCTCGGTTTGCACACGAAGAAAGCGGCGACCATGCTCCAACACCTTCAGCCGGTCGCCATTGTTGACTGTGCCGGTTCTGTTAGAAACAGCGGCCACGCGATCGCGGAGAAACGTCGATTTCGCCGTGACATACACGTAGTTGTCAGAGAGTTTGGTGCGAAAACGCGCGCATCCTTCCACAGACAGCAAGCAAAAAATCGCTAACCCGAATAGCCTGGGCCGACGACTCTTGCGAGCCTTTGCAAACGACATTTCAGGGCAAAAATTGCTTGAAACAGACTCTTCGATGCGGCTCTGCGTACTGCAATCCATGCCTCTATAGTACGTCGCATCGTTCCTGGCGGCCCTGCAAACTCACTGTTCAATGAGTGGCAACAACCTGAATTGCTCCCGTGGGATCAGTTCCGGTCGCTACCGTAGCAGCAGAGTCCAGCTTTCCCAACACCGTGGCATCGAAGCTATACATGGTCAGGTCGGGATTCCCAGCGCTGGCCGCAGCCAGAATGTACTTCGCGCTCTTGTCGCGTGCCAGAGACGCCACCGTGCTGCCGGTTGCAAATGGGGAACCACTCAGCGCCGTCAGGACGCCTCCAGTCCCAATCGAGAAGCCGGAGATGGTGCCGTCAGTGCGATTCCCGGTATAAGCGTACTTCCCAGTGCTATCCAGAAGCACCGAGAAGGGTCCACCGCCAGCCGCAAACGGCGAGCCGGCCACGGAGCTAAGCCCCCCGTTCGACCCGATAGCGAACACCGCAAGGCCAGTGCTTCCGCCGCTTCGTGCAAGGTAGAGGAAAGTCGTATTGCTGTCGATCGCAAGCGCGTTATCGCTCGTCGTGGTCGATCCCGTCGAAAGCTGTTGAAATGTCGTAATGTTCAGCGCACCGGTTGTCGTATTGAACGGATAAACAATATCCCCACCGGTTCCAAGAGCGAGAAAGACATAGGCGCCGCTCGGAGCGACCTTAACCATCTTCGCCACAGCCTGCGTACCACCCACACCAACATACGTAGGAGTCGCTATCGCGGCCAGCGCTCCCGTAGTCGCGTTGATCTGATACTCCTGCAAGGTCGCGCTGTCCTGGCTCAGCGCAAAAAGCCATTGACCATCCGGCGAGATGTCCAGCGATACTGAACCAAAGTTCGTGGTTGCCAATGCGCCGCCGGAGCTTACAGTGGTCAGCACCCCTGTCGTTGCATTAATCGAATATGCATAGATCCCGCCTAGCTCTGATAAATACAAGAAGCTGTTACTCGGCGTGATCGCCATCGCGGTCGGTGGCAGTGCAAGGCTGTAGGGTGAACCCGAGACAGCGGTCAAAGTCCCGGCACCTGCTGTTGTAGTCGCGACGGAATAACCAGCAATCGTACCCGTCGTTGAGTTCGCAACATAAACGAAGTCGCCCGTCGACGTGCCCGTTCCAGTTCCGGTCCCGCCAGTGCCCGTCGTCAGCGGAGGAAAGAAGCCGCCGCCGCACCCAGTCAAAAGCACCAACACTGCCGCCACGACTGCTCCAGCCAACTGCAACTCCGACCTCGTTCGTCCAGGCATTGCCAAATCCTCTCGTACTATCTTCGCAGCAACTCGGCACCCAAAACATCCGTCGATGCTCACCAGTGAGCATCTATAATCTGCCAAATGCCTTATTCCAGTATCCGACGCATCGCGGCCCTTGCTGCGGTCACAGTCATGTTCTTTGTCGCACCGAAGCTGCTGTCACAATCCTTCGACTCGCTCTCAAGCCAAAAGGCACCTTCACCTGATCGCCCCGCATTGGAACGTGCCGTCCACGCCGACATGGACTTCCTTGCCGATGACGAGATGCACGGTCGAGGATCAGCCACACGCGACGAGCACATTGCCGCTCTCTTTGCAGCATCGCAGTTCCAGACCCTGGGCCTGGAACCCGGTGGTGATCACGGCACGTTCCTCCAGAAAAACGTACTTCCCGAAGCCATCTCAGAGCGCCTGCAGAAGCGTCTCTCTACCTTCGAAGACACCCCGCGCAAAGAGACCTGGAACGCCATCGGCCTCTTGCGCGGAACGACCAGGCCCGAAGAGGTCATCCTGCTCACCGCACATCTCGATCACCTCGGCATGGCCAGACTGGATCCCGCAAAGCCAACCGCCGACCTGATCTACAACGGAGCCGACGACGATGCCTCAGGAACGACCGCTGTCCTCACCCTGGCGCACCTGCTTGCCAACGGACCTCGCCCGGCTCGTACCATCCTCTTCGTCCTCTTCGGCTCCGAGGAGATCGGCGGCTACGGGAACAGGGCCTTCCTCGAACATCCACCCGTCCCACTCACAAGCATTGTGGCTAATCTCGAGTTCGAAATGATCGGCCGCCCCGATCCGGCCGTTCCCACCGGAACCCTCTGGCTGACAGGTTTCGACCGCTCCAACCTCGGCTCTGAATTGGCAAAACACGGAGCGCATCTCGTCAACGATCCACACCCAAGGGAGGAGTTCTTCCAGCGCTCCGATAACTTCGCCCTGGCCCTCAAAGGCGTCGTCGCTCATACCGTTTCAAGCTTCGGACTCCATACGGACTACCATCACCCCTCTGACGAGTTGAAGACCATCGACTTCAACCACATGATCAACGCCATTGCCTCGATGGCGGAGCCAGTCCGCTGGCTGGCAGATTCCAACTTCAAGCCACAATGGACCCCAGGCGGAAGGCCCGAAGCCAGACAGCCCCGAGCCACGACTCCCAAACCCACTCAATAGACAAAAAGGAGGGCGACCCCTCGGGCCGCCCTCCTCGCGCAACAGACTGCATCAGGCTATGCGGGTACCAGTTCCTTCTCCGCAACGATCTCCTTGATGTCGCGGCCAATGGCCTTCGCCACGCCCTCGCCATACTGTGGATCGCACTTGTAAAAGTGACCAACCTGCAGGTCCTGAATGCGCTTCTCGACCTGGCTCAGCGAACCAGAGATGTTCGAGAAGAGTCTCTGCTGTTCGTCGGGCTTCATCATGCGGAACAGATTGCCCGCCTGCGTGTAGTAATCCCCGTCATGCTCACGGTGATCCCAGCGACCGACCGTAGCCGAGTCCAGGGTGACCTTACGCTCTGTGTAGCGAGGATTCTGCTTCGGCCCGCCAAAGCTGTTGGGCTCGTAGTTCGGTGAGCTGCCACCATTGTCCCCAAGCGCCATCGTGCCGTCACGGTTATACGTTGCGTACGGGCACTGTGGAGCATTGACCGGAAGCGACTGGTAGTTACCGCCAAGGCGATAGCGATGTGCATCCGGGTAGCTGATCAGGCGCGCCTGCAGCATCTTGTCCGGCGAGAAACCCATTCCCGGGACCACGTTGCGCGGCTCAAAGGCAGCCTGCTCGATCTCGGCAAAGTAGTTCTTCGGGTTGCGGTTCAGTTCCATCTCGCCGACATCGATCAGCGGGTAATCGGCATGCGGCCACACCTTGGTGAGATCGAAGGGGTTGATGTGATACGTCTTCGACTCAGCCTCGGTCATCACCTGGACCTTCACACTCCACTTGGGAAACTCGCCCTTATCGATAGAACCGAACAGGTCACGTTGCGAGTAGTCCATATCGGTGGCACGCATCTGGTCTGCCTCCTCCGCCATGAAGTTCTTGATTCCCTGCTTCGTCTTGAAGTGCCATTTGACGTAGAAAAGCTCGTTCTTGTCGTTGATTAGCGAGAAGGTGTGCGAGCTATAACCATTCATGAACCGATAGCCCTTGGGGGTACCACGGTCGGACATCAGGATCGTGACCTGGTGCAGGCTCTCAGGAGAGAGCGACCAGAAGTCCCACATCATCGTCGGCGACTTCAGGTTGGTCTGGGGATCACGCTTCTGCGTGTGGATGAAATCGCCGAACTTCAACGGATCGCGAACAAAGAAGACCGGCGTGTTGTTGCCGACCATGTCCCAATTGCCCTCTTCCGTGTAGAACTTGATCGAGAAGCCCCGCGGGTCGCGCTCGGTATCAGCCGAACCCTTCTCGCCGCCAACGGTGGAGAAGCGGATAAGCAGCGGCGTCTTCTTGCCAACTGCCTCAAAAAGCTTGGCCGTCGTGTACTTACCCATAGCCGGGTTGGTGCAGGTGAAGGTACCAAAAGCGCCTGAGCCCTTGGCATGGACGACACGCTCCGGAATGCGCTCACGGTTGAAGTGAGCCATCTTCTCAAAGAGCAGGAAGTCGTCACCGACGATCGGACCACGCGGTCCGACGGTCATGGAGTTTTGGTTATCTCCAACCGGACGGCCTGCGTCCGAGGTCATAAATCCATCGCCGTGCGCGGGGCCGTTCGATCCATCTTGTTTGATCTCTGCCATCTTTCTCTCCTTTTGCTACCGATTGCGACTCATTGACATTTGGGGCAGATACCGATGACGTCCACCGCATACCGCTCCACCAGAAAGCCATTCAACGTGCTCCGCACAGGCGCTAGATTCAACTCCTGTTCGCCAATGTCGGAGATGCTCTTGCACTTCGAGCACACCAGGTGGTGATGTGCCCATTCGTTCATCTCCACGCGGACGGTGCCATGATGCAGGCTCACCTCACGCAGAACTCCGCTCTCGACGAAGAGATGGATGTTTTTGTAGACAGTCGCCAAAGAGATCGAGGGAATCTGCTCGCGAACGCGTGCATATACCTCTTCCGGGCTGGGATGCCCTTCCATCCCCTGCATCACCTCATACAGCACTTGACGCTGATGAGTTGCAGTAATTCCGTGTTCAGAACACAAATCACGGAACGGCTTGGCCTTGGTCGTCTGCACTACGCTAGTGTATTCCTTCTCAGGCAATAATAGTTATCGTTTGGTAGCTATAGTTATCCACAGTAATCTCGATGCTCAGATAGTCACCACAATCTTCTGCAAAACTCCATTTTGACTGCAGCGAGTTAAGTATCAGACCAATCGGGTATGCTGGACTGCAATAAACGTGTGCGATCCGGTAAACGTATTCACAAAGGTCTCTGTCTGAAGATTGACAGCAATCCAAACCGGATCAAACCCCGAATTAGACCTCTTAATGGATGAAGGCGGAGAAGCAATGAAGAGTACTGCCATGAAAATTCCGCGGTCGGGCATATCAGCCGCGCGAACGATGATTTCTGGAATAGCCCTGTGCTTAGCAGCGCAGACCGGTACAGGCCAGGCACAAGCACCGGCGGCACAGCTTAGTATCCAGCTGGACAAACCTGCCCACGCCGTCAGCCCCACGCTCTACGGCCTGATGACGGAAGAGATCAACTACTCCTACGACGGCGGCCTGTACGCGGAGATGGTGCGCAATCGGACCTTCCAGGACCACGGCTTCGGCGGCGTAGCGCACTGGAACATCGAACACTTTGGAAGCTCTGAAGCCACCATGGCCATCGATCAGACGCAGGGACCGAGCGACGCCCTGCCGACGAGCCTCGAGATCACCGTCAAACAGGCCGACTCGACAAACCAGGCAGGCGTTCGCAATGAAGGCTACTGGGGAATGGCAGTCCGACCCGGCACAACCTACAAGGGATCGTTCTACGCGAAGGCTGACTCCGGAGACATGGGCCCGGTAAGCATCTCTCTGGTCAGCGACAACTCCGGCAAGTCCGTCGCGATGGCCACCGTCCCTTCAGTCTCGACGGAGTGGAAGCGGTACGAGTTCACCCTGACAGCCGGAAAGCTCGAAGCCTCCGCCGAGAACCACCTGCTGCTCACGGTAGGCCACGCTGGCAAGCTCTACCTCAACATGGTCTCGCTGTTCCCGCCCACCTACAAGAATCGTGAGAATGGCAACCGCACCGACCTGATGGAGATGATGGCGGGCATGCACCCGACGTTCCTGCGGCTACCCGGCGGCAACTACCTCGAAGGCGACTTCATCGATGAGCGCTTCGACTGGAAGAACACCATCGGCCCTATGGTCGATCGCCCCGCCCATCGCAGCCCCTGGAACTATCTCTCCTCCGACGGTATGGGTCTGCTCGAGTTTATGGAGTGGACGGAAGACCTGAAGATCCAGACGGTCCTCGCCGTCTACGCGGGCTACTCCCTCAAGGGCGACCACATCCACCCCGGTCCAGCCCTCACACCGTATGTTGAGGACGCGCTCGACGAGATCGAGTTCACCACCGGCGACACCTCCACCAAGTGGGGAGCCGTCCGTGCCAAACTCGGCCACCCCGCTCCCTTCCCGGTGAAGTACGTCGAGATCGGCAACGAAGACTGGTTCGACAAGTCAGGCAGCTACGAGGGCCGCTACGCGCAGTTCTACAAGGCTATCAAGGCCAGGTATCCCCAGCTTGAACTCATCGCAACCGCTCCCCTGAAGCGCATGAAGCCAGACGTTCTGGACGATCACTACTACAAGCGTGCAGACGAGTTCTTCGACGACGTCAAACACTACGACACCATCGACCGCAACGGCCCCAAGATCTTCGTAGGCGAATGGGCCACGCGTGAAGGCTCCCCTACCACCAACATGGGCGCAGCCCTCGGCGACGCCGCATGGATGACCGGCATGGAGCGCAACAGCGACCTCGTCGTCATGGCCTCCTACGCGCCGCTCTTCGTCAACGTTAACCCCGGCGGCATGCAGTGGGAGTCCGACCTCATCGGCTACGACGCCATGACCAGCTACGGCGCGCCAAGCTACTACGCCCAGGCCATGTTCGCGGAGTATCTCGGTACCGAAGTCCCCACCTCAACCGTAACCGGCGGCGGCAGCCGCTTCTTCTACTCAGTCACCAGGGATGCCGGTACGGTCTACCTGAAGCTGGTAAACGCCTCGTCCACCCCACAGCCGGTCTCAGTCGACCTGAGCGGAGCCGGAAGCATCGACAAAACGGGTACGCTCATCTCCCTGACCGGCACAAACCTCGCAGAGACCAACACCCTGACAGCACCGAAGCGAATCGCTCCGGTGAAGTCGTCTTTGAAGGTCGCCGGACCGAAGTTCGATCACGTCGTTCCGGCCTACTCCGTGCAGGTGTTGGTGTTGAAGACGAAGTAGTCCGCTAAGCGAAAAGCCCAGGCCTCGCGATGAGGTCTGGGCTTTTTCAATCCAGGGGTTCAACGGTCGTCAGTTAGGACGTTCCCGGTCAGTCCGATGAAAGCGCGCATCAAGCGGTCTGCGCTCTTCCGATCCCTCGTCAGCGGTATGCCAGTGGGTTATAGCAACCTCACCCACCCTCCAGCAGAGCAGGACCGTAGACCCATCGATCTGGCAGGGAAAATCGAGCAGACCCTCTTCAAAGTCCTGAACAGTCACGCCGATCTCATCGATCTCGACCAGGGTGTCCTTCGCAAGTTGGGCGGCTTTATCGCGTTCAGCCCGGCGGCGCGCAGCGGCAACCACGTCGACGTGCATACCGCCCGCCAGATAGATCCGCTGTGACAGGTCCTGCATCTCGGCCTCGAAATTGTGAGCGCGCTGGGCTGAATCCCGAGCGCGCCGGAAGAGAGATTCGAGTACCGGGAGTAAGGTCTGGGCTTCGCTGAGAGTAAAGGTCTTGTTCACGCTTACACTCATTTTACTTCCAGCATGCGGTCCAGCGCGGTTTTCGCCCAGTGTTTGACGTCATCATCAACCTTGATGCGGTTCACAACCCGGCCAGCGACAAGATTCTCAAGCGACCACGCAAGATGCTGCGGAGAAATGCGGTACATCGTGGTGCAGAGGCATCCGGCATCGTCCAGCGTAATCACGCGTTTGCCAAGAGGAGCAAAACGCGCCGCAAGCCGGTTAACGAGATGAATCTCGGTACCAACGGCAAAGCTGCTTCCTTCCGGCGCATGCTCAATCACCTGGATGATGCGCTCCGTCGAACCCACTGCGTCGGCCTTCTGGGTCACCTCCCAGCGGCACTCTGGATGCACAATAACCTGCATTCCCGGCTCTTCGCGGCGAACGCGGTCAACATGCTCTGGCAGAAAGCGCTGATGAACCGAGCAATGGCCCTTCCAAAGAATCACCTTCGCCGCTTTGAGGCGATCCGGCGAGAGCCCACCGTTGATCTGGTATGGATCAAACACCACCATCTCGCTCAGCGGGATACCCATGGCAAACGCGGTATTGCGGCCGAGATGCTGGTCCGGCAGAAAGAGAATCTTGCCGGCACGAGCGAACGCCCATTCAAAAGCTCCACGAGCATTCGACGAAGTGCAGACCAGCCCGCCGCGCTCCCCACAGAACGCCTTGATCGCTGCCGCCGAGTTCATATAGGTAAGCGGTATAAGGTCGGCAGTCAGGCCAGCGCGCTCAAGCGTGTCCCAGCAGTCTTCCACCTGCCCGATCTCGGCCATATCAGCCATAGAACAACCAGCATTAAGGTCTGGCAGAATCACCTGCTGCCACGGCTGGCAAAGAATATCCGCAGTCTCCGCCATAAAATGCACGCCGCAAAACAGCATGTACTTGGCCGAAGTCTCAGACGCGATCTTGGAAAGCTTGTAGCTGTCGCCGGTCACATCGGCGAAGCGGATGACCTCGTCGCGTTGATAATGGTGGCCCAGCAGGACAACGTCGGTGCCGAGTGTCGCCCGCGCAGCCGCAATGCGCGCGTCCATGGTGTGGTCAGGTTGTGACAGGTAATGATCCAGTGAGCAGGACTCCGCATCACTGAACGCTACCGCTGGTGCATCAGGAGCCGCGACCGTTGCCGGGGCCTCTTCCAATAATCCAATCACTCGTACTCCGCCTTCAGTCTCGACGAGCTTCCAGGCAGGTTGTGCCGGTTTGCCCTCGCGACGGGGATGTTGAAAGCATTTCTAATGGCTGCAGAGGATTCGCTGTGCCGGCCAGTGTGTGCAGCCGGTACCCAATCCACGGGGATGTTGCAGCCCGAATTCGTAGTGCAGAGCGGATCACTTCGCTCGTACACCGTTAGACGTATTCGGCATCTGAAGGATGCAGAATTACTGCCCTCGTCTCTCTTCAACTTTACACCAGTACGAACGCGGCCTTCGAGACCGCAAGCAGCGCAAGGTATTTGTTTGCCGTACTCGCAAGCCGTATCATAGGAAACACTTATGCCGAGCTTCGGCGACACCGCCCTCATTGCACTCCTCGCCCTGCTGCTCTTCGGTCCGAAGAAGCTGCCCGAACTCGCCCGCCAGTTGGGCAAGCTGATGGGCGAGTTCCGTCGCGCGTCCAACGAGTTCCGCATGCAGATGGAGGACGAACTCCGCATCTCCGAGCAGGAGGAGCGGCAGAAGAAGATCGCCGCCATGGAAGCCGCTGCACCCGTCACCCCGCCTCTGCTGCAGGATGAAAGTATCGTAATCGACCACCCACACCAGCCCGCAGAGAACTACGTGGCCCCCGAAAACTCTATTGCAGCGCCGGTCGAAACCGTTTCTGAACACACAACAGACGCCGCGGCCGAAGCTGCAAAGCCCGACCGACACACCGAGCCGCTTCCAATCGCCTCCGCAGGCGAACTCGAGATGATGCCACCGGCTACAGGCCTACCCACGAGCCGATCGCCGCTGTCCTCGGTCCTCGACTCAATTCCACACACGCAGGACCCTGAAACGGCCGCACAGCCTCTCGCCGAACAGAACTCGCACGAGGCATCCCTGCATGGCTGATCTCGATATCATGGACCGCGCACGAGCAGCAGTAACCGATCGCGTAGAACTCCCCGGCATGAGCCTGATGGACCACCTCGGCGAACTGCGAAAGCGTCTCCTGCACTCCGTGGCCTACCTCGCCGTCGGCTTCATCGTTGCGTACATCTTCCACGTGCGTCTGGTCAGCTTCATTCAGAAGCCGCTCGTCAACATCGGTCTCACCATGACGATGACGCACCCAACGGATGCTCTGAACCTCTTCCTCAAGACCTCGGTCGTATGTGGTGCAATCCTCGCAAGCCCGTTCATTCTCTACCAGGTATGGCTGTTCATCTCGCCCGGCATGTACGCCAACGAAAAGCGATACGTCTGGCCATTCATGAGCGCAACCGTCGGCCTCTTCCTTGCAGGAGCATGGTTCGGCTACAGATATGTGCTCCCTGGTGCGATGGTCATCCTCATCCAGGACTTCGGCAAGAACTTCACCCACATGATCACCATCGAGGACTACACCAGCTTCTTCCTCGCGGTCATCCTCGGTCTCGGCGTTACGTTCGAACTCCCGGTAGTCATCTTCTTCCTCGCCTTATTCGGCATCGTCGATGCGAAGTTCCTGTTGAAGCACATCCGCTACGCCATTCTCGCCATCTTCCTCATCGCAGCGGTGATCTGCCCGACGCCTGATCCCATCGGCATGTGTCTCTTCGCGAGCCCAATGCTGGTGCTCTACATGCTCGGCGTTGGCGTCGCCTTCCTCGTCCACCCGGCGCGACGCAAGGCAAAGGAGACTACCGCCGCATGATTCTGAGCCACATCGCCAGTTCTCACGAAACTCGTCACCTCGACCGAAGCGCAGCGAAGTGGAGAGACCCCCGCATTACGCTTTTGCTTCTACTTGTACTCGTCCTGCCTCTACACCTGCCAGCCCAGCAACCCCACTTCAGCGGACAGGCAGCCTATAGTCTCACCGAGCAATTTCTGGCCGCAGCGCCAAAACGCTTCAACGGATCACCCGGACACGTCAAGGCTGAAGAGTTCCTCAAGCAGCACTTCGCCGCTGAGAACGCCAAGGGAAACTTCGAAACCGACAGCTTCTCCGCAAGAACTCCAGCGGGCCAGCAGTCCCTGCGGAACTATATCGTCAAATATCCCGGCAAGAAGGACGGCATCATTGTCCTTGCAACCCACTATGAGACAAATTACCCGCTGCGCGATATCAATTTCTACGGCGCGAACGACGGTGCGGCAACCACAGCCCTTCTCATCGAGATCGGCAGAATCCTCCGCACCCATCCGCCCGAAGGCTACTCCGTATGGCTGGTCTTTGATGATGGTGAAGAGGCAGTTGAAAGCTGGTCCAACTCTGATTCGCTCTACGGCACCCGCCACCTCGCTGCAAAGTGGGCAAACGATGGCACACTGCCGAAGATCAAGGCCTTCTTACTAGCCGACATGTGCGGCGACAAGGATCTGAACATCGACAAGGATTCGAACTCGACACCATGGCTTCTGGACATGCTCGCGGTCGCAGCGAAGAACACCGGGCACACCGCATCGATCTTCAAATACGAGACGACAGTCCAGGACGATCACCTGCCGTTCAAGCAGCGTGGAGTACCGGTACTGGACATCATCGACATCGACTATGGCCCCCACACCACCGCCGCGCCCGAGGGTTACCACCACACGGCAGACGACACCTTGGACAAAGTAAGTGCGCGGTCACTCCAGGTTTCAGGAGACCTGTTCATGGAAATGATCCGGTTAGTCGATCAGAAGTAGTCGCTTTACCCGCTTAGTGCTCAATTCGTCCGGCAGATAAGTGGACTAAAGCCCCTCAAATGAACACTTTGCCTCTAACTCCTCTGCAATGAATACTTTGCATTCGACTTCATAGGTAAGTGCAATGTTATGTAGGCTTTAGGACTTGACGGCAAAGTGAAAAATCGATTGATCTCAGTCTGCTATCCCGCAGGAGAGACGAAGCAGATGTCCCTCCGTTGCAGGATCAGACCCAGGTGAGAACCAAGGCAGAACAATAAACCAAGACTGCAATCAGCTACTTGACCATCGTGTCAGCGGTGTAAAGGTTCGAGCGTCCACTGCCGTCGGTAAACTGCGTGAAGCTCTCAACGACTAGCTCCTTGCCAACCAGGTGGCCGATCAAAATGACGTGCGAAAAGCTGAACGTGTACTGCGCGCTGAACGCGACTGCCGGCGTTGCGCTCACATTCGACGCGTAAGCCAGGCCAGTGACCGTTCCCCAGTTGCAGGGCGTAGGCGAGCAGGCTCCAAAAGCATCAACGTGGATGCCAGTTCCAGACGCCGAGATGACGATCTTTACGAGGTCACGAGTGGCGCTGTTGACGTTCTTCCAGGTGCCGATCAAAGCGGCTGCCGAGACGGATGCCGCCTTGAAATCCTCAGGTGCGAGGTGCGAGGGTGCCATGAATTCTTGTGCGACTTTGGTGCTCATTTCATTTCTCCTTTTCAGTTCTCGTTGACGAGACAGGAAGTAGTGAGGGCAAAGTCTGCAGCGTTACGGCCTCAACGCACATTTATCTTCAGGTCTGTTTGCCGAAGGCGGATTGCATCCGCGATAGCATCGAACACAGATGTCCACAACCTCCCTCACGCACTGGATCGGGTTCCATGTAAGCCTCATCCTGCTGCTGGCGGTTGAGTTTGCGTACGCTCGTCGTTCAAGCCACAGTCGGCATACCAAGTCCGTCGTAGAGACGGTCATGTGGGTCGCTGCAGCACTAGGCTTCTCACTCTTCATCTTGAAGAGCTTAGGGTCAGAGTCAGCGATCCAATACCTCGCAGGGTATGCCATCGAAGAGGCGCTTTCGATCGACAACCTCTTCGTCTTCCTGCTCCTCTTCAAGCTCTTCCAGATCGATGCGGATCATCAGCCGAAGGTCCTGTTCTGGGGCGTCACAGGCGCCATCGTGATGCGCGGAGCATTCATCGCAGCCGGAATCGGACTGCTCACAAAGTTCCACTGGATCAGCTATATCTTCGCAGCCATCCTGCTCTTCGCAGCCGTCCGCCTGCTTATTCCCGAGAAGGAAGAAGAGAAAGAAGCGACGCCATCATGGATCGGGTGGGTCTCCAGGCTGCATCCCGTCAGTCTGCGACAGGATAGCTTCTTCGTCCAGGAGAATGGGCGGCGCATGATGACGATGCTCTTCCTGTCGCTGGTGGCAATCGAGTTCACGGACGTGGTCTTCGCGCTCGATTCCATCCCCGCGGTCCTCTCGATCACGAGGCATCCATTCATCGCCTACACCTCAAATATCATGGCCGTCATGGGCCTCAGGTCGCTGTATTTCCTGCTGGCCCACCTGCTGAAGAAACTGCAATACCTGCACTTTGGGCTGGCGGCGGTGCTGGCTTTCGCAGCGATCAAGATGCTGGCTGCATCATGGATCGAGGTAGGGCCGCTGACATCGCTTGTCGTAATCGTAGTGCTCCTGGGACTAACCATTACGATCTCACTAGCGCTCCAGAGCAGGCATGCGAAAGAATCTCGGACCTAAGTTGTCCGAATTGCATTCTTCACGTAAAACAGAGGTATGTCCTCCCGTGTAAGTCTCTTAAAAGCTGCCCGAACGACCCATCTCTACCTAGGTGTTTTCATCACACCCGCTCTCATCTTCTTCGCATTCACTGGCTTTGTGCAGACATTCAGCCTTCATGAGACAACTCGCGGTAGCAGCTACAAACCGCCCGCCATTCTGGTAAAGCTCGGCCAGTTGCACAAGAAGCAGACGCTGGTTGTGCCAGTGCGGAGGCCCCAGCCCCCCGCCGCTCCAGACGCCGGTAAAGTTCAGGATGGCGCGGGCAAATCCTCGGATGGTGGCAAACCCAGAGATGGAATGACGTCTGCCATCACCCCGGCAGTAAAGCCAGCGGATGCTCCTCCTTCCGCTCTGGCGAAGGCGAAGAACCTCTGGCCGATGAAGATCTTCTTTGCGCTCGTATCGGTAGGGCTTCTGATGTCTACTCTCACGGGCCTCTACATGGCTTACAAGTACATTCGAAACACACTTCTGATCACCGGTGTACTGGTGGCCGGGATTTTGATTCCAGTGCTGCTAACGTTCTTTTAGCTAAATCGCGGTCAGGGTCAGATCGCTGTCCAACGCGATCGATCGAAGGTGACCGCGCTGCATAACCGAGTGATACGCGATCAGGTCTCGTTGCGGGAAGTCATTGCGATAGTGGGCGCCACGACTCTCTTCGCGAGCAAGCGCTGAGACCACAATCACCGTGGCAACCGTGTGCAGGTTTCTCGCCTCGATCGCCGGGCGGGTCAGGGCCTCAGGCATGCGCAGGGCTAACGCCGCGAGTCCCTCCCCGGCGCGGCGTAGACCGGCCGCGTCACGCAGTAGCCCCGCATCGAGCCACATCAGATTGCGCAGTTCGGTAATCCAGGCGGCAATATAAGCATCGCCAACGTCGATCTTCCCCTCGGGGCTGCTCTCCGGCTCCAGGGCCGATCTCTGCTGGCTACCCCTTCTTTCGTGGATCATGGCATCCGCAGCGAGCGCACCAAAGACCAGCCCCTCAAGCAGGGAGTTGCTGGCGAGACGATTGGCCCCATGGACGCCGGTACAGGCGACTTCCCCGGCAGCGTACAGACCTGCAAGTGAAGTGCGACCGTGAACATCCGTGCGGACGCCGCCCATAAGGTAGTGCGCTGCAGGACGTACAGGGATCAGGTCGCGGCCGAGCTCAAGGTCATATCGAGAAAGAAAGGCGGAAATCCCGGGGAAGCGCGCCTTCAGGTCCTTCGTACTGTGACGCATGTCGAGATAGACCGTGCCGTCGAGCCCTTCGCGAGTGATGGCACGCGCGACAACATCGCGTGGTGCCAGTTCAAGCAGCGGATGATAATGCTGCATAAAGCGCTCGCCCTTTGCATTCAGAAGGAAGGCACCTTCGCCTCGTAGCGCTTCAGACATGAGGAAGCGCGGCGCTCCGTCCATCGCAAAAGCGGTGGGATGGAATTGATAGAACTCCATGTCACTCACCTCGGCACCGGCGCGATAGGCCATGGCAATGCCATCCCCAGTCGCCACGGCTGGGTTCGTCGTGTCGCTGTAGACCTGGCCTGCCCCTCCACTGGCGAGCAGCGTCGAGCCTGCAAGAACGGTCTGAAGAGTTTCGTCACCGTCAAGGAGAGTGGCTCCCGTGACACGGTCACCTATGGTGAGCAGCTCAACCCCGGTGGTCCACTCAAGCAGCTCGATGGTAGGAATTTCGCGAACGTGGCGTAAAAGCGAGAGAGCGATCTCGCGGCCAGTCGCATCTCCGTTCGCATGCAGGATACGGGGCAGGCTGTGCGCCCCTTCGCGAGTAAGCATCAGTTTGCCCGCTTCACGGTCAAAGGCGGTTCCCCAGGCGAGAAGCTCCTGGACGCGTTGCGGCCCCTGCTCTACAAGGATCGCGGCAGCACTCCGATTGACAAGGCCGTCGCCGGCGGCGAGCGTGTCTTCAAGATGAAGGGCTACATCCTCATCCCCACCCATCGCTACGGCGATCCCACCCTGCGCGTAGGCGGTGTTCGACTCTGCCAGCGCATCCTTCGAGACCAAAAGTACTGAACCTGCAGCAGCCAATCGAATCGCTGCGCTCAGACCGGCGATGCCACCGCCGATCACGAGAAAGTCTACGCGTTTCATACTTCGATGCTACGCCTCAAGCGCGACAAAAGTGGCTGCGGTACCATGAACTTACTGTGCCTTCGATCCGCCTTACAACACCGTCCGCAAGCTACGACATCGTCATCGGCGCAGGCCTCCTTCGCACACTTTCTTCGCGCCTCAGGAAGCTGACGGGCGGGAAGCCATTCCGCCCCTTCATCGTCACATCACCAGAGATCTGGGGCCTTTGGTCAAAGCAGGTGCTGGCATCCTTTTCCGAGCCGCCCACGGTGCTTTTTCTACCGAGTGGCGAAGCCAAGAAGCGCCTGGTGTCGGTAGAGCTTCTAGCTGAGCAATTGGCGATTGCAGGTGCGGACCGGGACAGCCTGCTGCTGGCGCTCGGTGGTGGCGTGATTGGCGACATCACAGGCTTCCTCGCGGCAATCTATATGCGCGGCATTCCATTCGTACAGATTCCGACGACACTTCTGGCGCAGGTGGATTCGTCGATTGGCGGCAAAACCGGCGTGAACCTCGCAGCCGGAAAGAATCTCATCGGCAGCTTCCATCACCCCCTCGCGGTGCTGGCCGACACTGACCTGTTGGCAACTTTGCCAGCCACAGAGTTACGCTCAGGCCTGCAGGAGTCCGTAAAATCTGCGGTAATCCGCGACGCCAGATTATTTCGATATATGGAGCAAAACGCGGATGCAATTCTGGCCGGCGACGCAACTGCGCTGACACGCGTAGTAACAGCTTCCGTACGGGTGAAGGCCGATGTAGTTGGGCAGGACGAGCTTGAGAATGGGCTTCGGATGATCCTGAACTTCGGTCACACGCTGGGCCACGCGATCGAGTCCGCAACGAAGTACAGGCAACTGTTGCATGGCCAGGCAGTAGGCTGGGGGAGCATCGCGGCCGCCGAGCTTTCGCTTGCCCGCGGAACGATTACACAGGCCCAATTCAATCGCATCGTCGCTTTGATTCTGCTCTACGGTCCATTGCCGCGTTTTACCGCGAGGGCGGAGACGCTGGTGGCTTTGACAGGCAGCGATAAGAAGAAACGTAGTGGTCGTCGAGCGTTCGTGCTCGCGACGGGGATCGGCCTGACCGACGTGGTCTACGACGTTACCGACGCTGAGTTGCTGACCGCCGCCGAGGCCATGCTGACGCGTGTCAAGAGTACCCGCACGTGAAGCCTGAGCACGAGATCGCGACCGGAGCACGGCCTGTCGGCGCGAAAGATGAAGCTGCCGCAGCAATGTCTGTGCAGCAGATGTTCGACACGATCGCGCCGCGTTACGACCTCCTCAACCATGTGCTGTCTGCCGGGATCGATCGATGGTGGTGGTGGCGTGCGGCGCGCAACTTTCGCGCGGTACTGGCAAAACCGCAAAGCGTTGTACTCGACCTGTGCTGCGGGACCGGCGACATGGCCATGGCGCTTCTGAAGCATCGACCTGCGGGAGTGGGCGAGGCACCCCTCCTGGCAGTCGACTTTTCGCATAATATGCTGATGCGCGGCGCAGTAAAATTTGCGCCGCACAACATCATCCCGATCGAAGCGGATGCGCTGCACCTGCCAATCGCGTCGGGCACACTCGACCTTGTCACCTCGGCATTTGGCTTCCGCAACCTGGCTAATTACGGGGAGGGTCTCGCGGAGCTCTTTCGTGTGCTCAAGCCAGGCGGTCAGATCGGCATACTCGACTGCAATCAACCAGACGGCATCATCGGAGCACTGTATTCGTTGTATTTCAAGAAAGTTCTACCGAAGCTTGGCAGGATGATCTCAGGCGATAACGGCGCTTATCAATATCTTCCAGACTCGGTAGAGCGGTTTCCACGGGCTCCTCGAATGCTCCAATTGATCGGTGACGCGGGCTTCATCGAGGCATCCTGGACCAGTTATACCTTCGGCGTCGCCGGCCTCTACCGTGCGACAAAACCTGTGGCGAAATAACATATCCTGACCCAGCCACAAGCTCCAGCCTGTAGGATTTGCCTATGAGTGCTGTGGTGACGAACGAGCCAGCCGAGCAGATGCACACCGCTAAGCGGTCCGCTGCGCTCGCGTCAGTCGGAGCGGCACTGGTCATTACATTGCTGAAGCTGCTGACAGGAATCCTGACCGGCTCACTCGGGATGCTATCCGAGGCGGCCCACTCGGGCATCGACCTCATCGCCGCCGCGATCACGCTCTTCTCGGTCAACGTCTCCGACCGGCCCGCCGATGAGGACCACAACTACGGCCACGGCAAAATCGAAAGCCTCTCCGCCTTCGCCGAAACGGTGCTGATGTTGGGATCATGCGTCTGGATTCTCGCCGAGGCCATAAAGCGTATCGTCTCGCGCGATCATCTCGTACTGAAGCCGTCGATCTGGCCGTTTCTCGTGCTCTTCCTTTCGATCGCTGTCGACTATACCCGGTCGCGCAACTTGCACAAGGTCGCGCTCGCCCACAGCAGCGAGGCTCTAGAGGCAGATGCAATCCACTTCGGGACGGACATGTGGTCGTCCTTCGCCGTCTTGATTGGTCTCTGCGCGACCTTTGCAGGACAGCACTGGCATCTGCCGCAGTTGGAGCTTGCGGACCCTGTCGCGGCGATCATCGTCTCGGCGATCATCCTACGGGTAAGCTGGCAGTTGGCCCGGCGAACAATCGATACACTACTCGACGCGACCCCTGCAGAGACGCGGGCGCAGATGCGTCGCGACCTGATTCGCGACCTTAAAGCGATCGACGGCGTGATCTCAGTCGACCGGGTGCGCACGAGGAGGTCAGGCGCGAACTACTTCGCCGACCTGACACTGGGAATGCCGCGCAATGTGACGTTCCAACGCTCGGAGCAGATCACGAAAGCGGCTACGGAGTCGGTCCAGAGACAACTGCCCGGAGCAGATGTAGTTGTGCACTCCGTTCCAACAGCAACGATCGCGGAGAGCGTCCATGATCGTATCCGCGCAGTTGCGGCTCAGTCGAACCTGGCCATCCACGACGTCAGTGTGCAGCAGTTCGATGGAGCACTGCATGTGGAGCAGCACCTCGAGGTAGATGAGACTCTTCCACTGCGAAGCGCGCACGCTATGGTGACCCAACTCGAAGCGGAGATCCGCCGAGAGGTTCCCCGGATCACGACTATCCTCACCCATATCGAGAGCGAGCCTGCGACGATCGAACAGCCTTCCTCGCTCGACCGCGACCGCCAGCTTGAGATGCGGCTGCGGCGTGTAGCAAGAACATTTCCTGAGATCCTCGACATTCACGAAGTCCTCGTGACGAAGACAAGCGACCGCATCCAGGTAAACTGCCACTGCACGCTGCCGGACGACCTGCCCATGGCGAAGGTTCACGACGTCATTACCGCCCTTGAGGGAGCTTTCCGGCTGGAGGCACCCGAAGTCGCACGGCTGCTGATCCACCCGGAACCAGCAACGGATAATCGCCGATGAGTGTGCGCATCCCCATCACGAAGGTCAATCGCTTCTTCAACATCATCTTTGGAGCGGCGGCGATGATTGCGATCGCACTTGTCTTCGCCTTTACGACGATGCGGCTCGCAATCCACGGTGGGCAGGTCGAGGTTCCTAACCTCGTAGGACAGACGGCCAGCGACGCGCAGAAGACGGTCGGAAACCGCGGCCTGAACCTGGTACTGACGAGCCGCTTTTATTCAACGACTGTACCGGCCGGCCACATCATCTCGCAGACACCGTCGCCCGGTGTCATCGTTCGCCACGAGTGGGAGATTCGCGCGATTGAGAGCCTCGGCCCGCAACAGGTGGAGGTTCCCGATGTGAGCGGAATGACGGAACGACCCGCAGCGATGGCGATCCGCAAGCTCTCGCTCGACTTGGGGACCGTCGCGCATCTTCCCGCTCCTGGCGATCCCGGTACGGTACTTGCGCAGACGCCGCCACCGAACGCTGGTGGAATCGACAGCCCGCGAGTAAGCCTGTTATTAAGCCAGAAGGATGATGGACACTCAACCGCCTTCGTGATGCCTGCGGTCACCGGGTTGACGCGGGAGACTGCTTCAACCCGCCTGGCTGCGCTTGGACTCTACATGATCGTTGCGCCTTCGCCGGATGCCGCCACGCCTGGAACGACGCCAAGTGGGGATGCCATGGTTGTAGGGGATCCGGGAGGTCCCGTTACGTCACAAAGCCCGGCCGCAGGACATAGGGTAGTGCGCGGCGAGGGCGTGAAGCTGACCTTTGGTGGCAGCTAGAAGTAGCGCTTGGAAATTGCGGCAGCCTGGCAATCTCTAGTTCGTCATCGCTGCTCGTTCGAGGACAACAGCATAGAAACCGTCGCAATCGTGGACTCCGGGGATGGTTCTAAGAGCACCGTCGCGGACTGCTGTCTTTTGGAGGTCCTCAGCCACCTCCTGGGTGACGATTCCCTGCCCTGCTAGCTTCGTAATGAACTCTTCAATTGGAACGCGTCGTGCTCTTGTAAGTGTCTCGACAACGCGCTCATTCTCTTCCGTTTCGAGTGAGCAGGTGGAGTAGACGAGGCGGCCGCCCGGCGCAAGCCGCTGAAAGGCTCCCTGAAGGATGGCAGCCTGCCGAGTGGCCTGACGAGTCAGTTCTTCGGCGCGCAGAATATGACGAATCTCCGGGTTGCGCGAGAGTGTGCCGGTGCCGCTGCAAGGCACGTCGCAGAGGATAAGATCATAGGTCCCCGCATCAGCCTCTGCGGGGAGCGTTGCGTCAGCTATGGCGAACTTGATCTTCTCCGCATAGGCATAGCGGCGGAGACGAGCCTCGGTGTGGGTGAGGCGCTTGGCACTTACGTCGGTCGCGGTAATGTCCGCACCGCCGGAGCGTAGAGCGAGCATGAGCGTCTTGCCGCCAGGTGCGGCACAGCAGTCCCATATCGTTGGGTTGTCGCGGACGGGCATAGCTGCAGCCGCCAACTCTGCGACGAGCCGGGAGCCGTCATCCATATGAGGAAGATCGCCGCCAGTCTCGACGAACATCGCCCCATCGCCCGGTTCCCGCTGATCGGCCTCGCAGATAGCGAGTGCGGCATCGCGACCGTACTGTGCAGCCCACCGCTCCACCAGCCAGATCGGGTGACCAAGGCGCTCCGCAAATGCCGGTACGGACTCATAGAGCCGTACGCCAGCCTTCTGCGCAGCGGCAATCTTTCGAAGAATCGCGTTGACCATGCCAGCCGCGTGCGGTTCGTTGGCCAGCTTGCAGATCTCGACGCTCTCACTCAGCGCAGCGTGCGGCGGGATTCGATCCATGTGCAGAAGCTGAAATGCACCCATGCGCAGTGCCAGAGCGACAGGTTCAGCGAGCCGCTGGTCAGGCCGCTGAAGGTGCCGGTGAACCCGCGCATCGAGCGCAATCTGCCAGCGTAGAACACCCATCACGAGAGCAGTCGCAAGATTGCGATCTTCAGGGGAAAGCGCCTCGGTCCGGGCGGAGTGAAGCAGTTCGTCGCTGTGGCCCTTTTTTTCGCCGACGAGCATGAGAATCTCAAAAGCTGCCTTACGAGCAGGCGAGACCTTTGGCGTACCCGAACCTTTTGGAATGTCCGTCGCCCTGATGCTTTTTGCTGCTGGAATTTTCATAAACCTAGCCGTTCGCCAGTCTTAATCTGGTAGCCGCGCAGGAACTCACTTGCATCCATGCGGCGTTTGCCTTCGAGCTGAACCTCATCAAGCGCGAGCACGGAACCGCCTCCGCAGGCAACGAGGAGTTGCGCATCCCGGATCACTAATGTGCCGGGTTCTTCCGACGCCCGCTCCTCGGTGAGGCGCATGCGCTGTACGAGAAACTTCTTGCCGCGCAGCGTCGTGTACGCACCGGGCCAGGGCTGAAAACCACGCCAACGATCATAGATCCGCCGAGCCTCCCGGCCGAAGTCGATTGCCCCGTCTTCACGCCGGAGGACTGGCGCCAGTGTGGCACACGCGTGGTCCTGTCCACGCGGAACGATGGAACCGTCGGCCAGGCCCGCGAGCGTCTCAACCATCAGTTCAGCTCCGATAGCAGCAAGCGATTCGTAGAGATCAATTGAGGTCTCTTCCGGTGCGAGTGGAACAGCCTTCGCGAGGAGCAGGTCGCCCGTATCGAGACCGGCATCGATACGCATCGTAGTGACCCCGGTGACCGTCTCGCCCTCGGCGACCGCCCATTGAATCGGTGCAGCGCCGCGGTACTTTGGGAGCAAAGAACCATGCAGATTGACGTTGCCGAGCGGGGGAAGATCGAGCATCCACTGCGGCACGATGCGACCGTAAGCAACGATGAGAATCGCGTCGGGCGCGATGCCCTCAAGTTGGGCGCGGAGTTCGAGATTGTTCTTGATCTTCTCCGGCTGCACCATCGGCAGTCCAAGTTCGAGGGCTGCAGTCTTCACCGCCGGGGCATGCATCGTCATGCCACGCCCTGCGGCGCGGTCAGGCTGGGTAGTGACGAGTGCTACCTCATGACCGGCGGCTACGACAGCTTTCAAGGTGGGAACGGCGAACTCAGGCGTTCCGCAAAAGACAAGCTTCACCGTTACCACTCACCATTCTTCTGCAGCTTCTTGATCTTGCGAAGAACGAGGTCGCGCTTGAGGCGGCTGAGGTGGTCGATGAAAAGGATACCGTCAAGATGGTCGATCTCATGCTGGAGAGCGCGGGCGAGCAACTCGTCTCCCTCAACCTCAATCCACTTGCCGGTCGCATCCTGAGCCTTCACGGTGACACGCTCGGCGCGAGCAACCTTCTCGCGAATCTCCGGCAAGCTTAGGCACCCTTCTTCCTCTACCTGTCGCCCCTCTCGGTTCACGATCTCGGGATTGATGAGGACGATCTTGTCCTTGGGATTCTTCTGGAAGCTGACGTCGACGATCGCAATGCGCTTCGAGATGCTGATCTGTGGGGCGGCCAAGCCGATGCCCTGCGCGGCGTACATGCTGTCGAACATCTCGTCGACAAGCTGCTTCAGCTCCGCGTCAAAGACAGTGACAGGCTCGCCGCGCTTCGCCAGAACCGGGTTCGGGTACTTGATGACTTCGTGGATCTTTGAGGATTTCTTCTTGGTAGTCACTCAATACGCTCGAATCTGTTCGCAGTAGCCATCGTAATTGCGCTGCATCTCGCGCAGCGAATCGCCGCCGAACTTCTCCACCACAAGGCGCGCCACGGTTAGCGCAACCATCGCCTCAGCCGCCACACCAGCTGCTGGAACAACGCAGACGTCGCTTCGTTCATACGCCGCCTTCACCGGCTCCCGCGTCGCAAAGCTGACCGAGCCGAGGGGACGGCGCAAAGTTGAGATTGGTTTCAGATATCCACGCACGATAAGGTCCTCGCCGTTTGAGATGCCGCCTTCGATCCCACCGGCATTATTTTGCTCACGAGAGAACTTTGTATGACCGTCCGTCCGCTCGTAGCCAATAGCATCATGAACCGTCGAGCCCAGAGACTCCGCCGCTGTAACCCCGCGACCAAGTTCGACCGCTTTGACCGCCTGGAGACTCATCACCGCCTGGGCTAGCAGTCCGTCGAGGCGCTCATCCCAGTTAGCATGGGTACCAACGCCCGGCGGCAAGCCATGGACAACAACCTCAAAGACGCCTCCTATGGTATCGCCGGTTCTGAGAACTGCATCGACTTCAGCCTTCATGCGCGCTTCGCTGGCCTCGTCAACACAGTTCAGCAGTACGCTTTCCTTGGCCTGCAGAGCAGCGATCTCCACCCAGGTTGCAGGACGATCCAGCTCGGCCTTGCCTACTCGAACAACATGACTCGCAACCTCAACACCAAGGGCACGCAGCAACAACTTCGCAATTGCCCCCGAGGCTACGCGGGCCGCACTCTCGCGGGCGGAGGCGCGTTCAAGAACGTAACGCGCGTCGCGAAAGTCGTACTTGAGGCTGCCTGCCAGGTCTGCATGGCCGGGGCGCGGGGAGGCCACCGCCTTGTGCTTCTCCGGATCACCAGCCTCTACAGGCAGAATCTCGGTCCAGTTCTTCCAGTCGTTATTCGCAAGCGACATCGCGATAGGCGAGCCGATAGTCTTGCCATGGCGCACCCCGCTCAGGATATGCGCTGCATCACGCTCAATGCGCATCCGACCACCGCGACCATAACCCTGCTGCCGTCGCCAGAGTTCGTGGTCGATGAACTCCTGCACGACCGGCACACCGGCAGGCATACCGCTTACCATCGCGATCAGGCTCTCGCCGTGACTCTCTCCCGCTGTCGAAAAACGCAACATTCCTGAATACTTTCTCTACTTCAATCTTCTATAAGGTCAGACTACGATTGTAACAATTCCATCCCGCAGGCTGGCTTGTTTCAGATCACTTTCGCCTGCTCCACCAGCCTCGACATAGCAAGGCTCTCCGGAGTGTTGAGACTATCTAAGCCACCAACCACAGCATTGCGATCCCGCTCACTGCGATTCTGACTGACCTTCCACTTGCCTTCCAGCTTGCGAATCGGTAGTTCAAATCCAATAATTCCCTTTAGAAGCGTCGCGATGAAGGCTTCCGGAGCGTCGCTGACCTTCCACGGCACCGCCGATTTAGCCTCATGC
The DNA here is from genome assembly GCF_025685605.1 of Granulicella arctica. NCBI lineage: Bacteria > Pseudomonadati > Acidobacteriota > Terriglobia > Terriglobales > Acidobacteriaceae > Granulicella > Granulicella arctica. The sequence continues at coordinate 2,891,673 of NZ_JAGTUT010000001.1, read as the reverse complement.
TCCTCCGTAAGACTCTCAAGATGTGCCATCAGCCACTCCGGCTCTTCACGCAACTGCAGTGTGCCGGAGGCATGGACAACCGCGTAGTTCCAGGTGGGCACCTCCTCGCCGTCCTCGTGCTTGCCCGGATACCATGACGCCGAGATGTAATGGTGCGGACCGGCAAAGATCGCAAGCGCATCGACGGAAGGTATAAAGTCCTTCCACTGCGTGTTCGCTCGCGATACATGGCCCTTCAGCACACCCAGCTCCGACCCATCACTCTCAATCACCATCGGGATATGCGATGCGATAAGGCCGGACTCCCCCATCGTCACCAGAGCAGCAAGCGGATGCGCCACCATCAGGGCGTGCATCACCGGAACCCGGCGCTCTTCATTTGCCCGCGGAATGTACATGCGCCCTCCTAATCTTCCTTGAGGAAAGCCTGCGAATTCAACAGCGGACGCTCCATACTGCGCACCCAGTCCGTCATCTGGTCCGCGCCCTTGCCGTTGAGCGCCGCCTTGCCGAACTCACTGCGAACGGTCTGCATCTTTGCCTCAAGATCATCCAGTGCGCTCAGCAGGATCGCCTCGGGCGTCATGGGAAGCTTTGGAGATCCGAACTCGTACTTACCGTGATGACTGAGGATCATATGCTCGACCAGCACCCGCAGTTTGTCTGGAAATGGGGCAAGAGCCTCAAGCTTCTCGCGCAGCATGCCTTGGGCAATACTGATGTGGCCGATCATCTGGCCCTCCAGCGTATACCCGAACGAACTCTTCCAATGCAGCTCCCGCACCTTGCCGATATCGTGCAGAATTGCCCCCGTCACCAGCAGGTCCGGATCAACCTCAGGGTAGAACGGAGCAGTCGCAAGACAAACGCGTACAAGCGTCACGACATGCTCGAGCAGCCCACCGAGCCAGGCATGATGAAGGACCTTCGCAGCCGGTGCAGCCTGAAATGCGGGACCGATTATCTCATCGTCGAGAAATGCGAAGACAAGGCGCTGCAGGTCGCCATTCGCAAATGCAGAGACGTAGCCCCGCAGCTCCGACCACATCGCCTCCACATCGTACCGAGTCGCCGGAAGGAAATCAGCGGGATCAACCTCGGACTCGGCTGCACTGCGGAGCTTCTGCAGCGTGATCTGGAACTTGCCTTGATATTTGCTGATCTGCCCCTGAACCTTGACGTAGCAGCCCTCGGAGCAAGTAGAGACCACGTCGGCGAATTCCTCCCACATGCGCGCATCGAAGGATCCCGTCTTGTCACTGAGAGTGAGGGCAAGGTATCGTCCGCCTTGTTTACGGTCGCGAACCGAGAGTGAAGACAGTGCGAAGTAGCCGGTCACCATCTCGTTTTCGAACTTCACCGCATCCGCAACAAAGAAGTCTTTCATGTGCCCCTCAGCATACCCTGTGCTCCAAAAGCGTCCCTGCAAAAAGATGACGCGAGAGTCGAGGCTCTCGCGTCATCCATCGTTTACAGCCTTACTGTTGGGGAGGTCCGCCGATCGGCACACCCGGAGTGGCAGGCTGCGTCGTTCCCTGTGGGGGAGTCGCGGAGGAGGGTGCGCTGACAGCCGGCAGTGTTGTCTGGTCCGAGCTTGGGGCTGCTGGCTTCGCCGGTCCGGCGGTACCTTCATACACTGTCCCACGATCAGAACCCTTCGAAGGCGTCTCGATCGGAGGCGGCGGCGGCGGCTTCGGAGCCTGATCCTGCAGGCGCTCCTTCGGAGCACCCTTCACCTTCACCTTCTTCACCTTTTTGGCCGTGTCACCGCTCAGACCGAGCGGTGCAGCCTGGGTCTGTGCTGCAGCCTTCTCATCAGCAGTGAGCGGGGCAGCAGTCTGAATCGCCTTCTCCTTCGTCTTCGCAGTCTTCTTCGCGACTTTCTCGACCTTTACAGCCTGCGCGCGGTCGGCATAGCGCGTCTTCTTCAAGACGGGCGCGGTGGGTGTAAGCGGATTGACATCGGAGGTGCTCTCCGTTGGAATCACCGGAGCAATCGCAGTTCCTGGCGCAACTTCCGCCGTCTTGATCGGTCCTTCATGATCCGCACCAAGACCATTATCCGCAGCCATACCGGCCTGATCGTTTCCAGGCAGCGAGTTTCGCGGAGCCTGGCCGTAGCGAACCTTCTCGCGCTTGACCTTCTTGCGGCGAGTGATCTTCGCCATCTGGCCACCGGTCGTCGTAACCGGAGTGGCTGTCGGCGTAGCTACTGCTGGGTTTGCGCCTGTCGCTGCTCCTGTAGCGGTTGACCCTAAAGTTGCGGCTGTCGCGCCTGTAGCTGCGGCTGTCGCACCAGTTGTGGCTGCCGCTGCACCTGTTGCTGCTGGAGGACCCGCAGTAAATGCCGGCTGATCCTTCGTGGCTGTCGAGAACCGGCCACCGCGATCAAAGCGTTGCTTCTGAACGACCCTCTTCTTCTTGAGCACAGGAGCCGTGTAGGCCGTAAATACCGGCTTCGTCTGCTTTGAACTTGCACCCGAATCCACATAGCCCGGAGCTGGATCGATAAATGCATCCTCACGGAGCTTCGTCAGATAGGCACGAAGCGCCGGCTGCATCTGCTCCATGTACATCGCTTCCTGGATCTGCGGTTCAACATCCTTAAGCGAGGGAACGCCCGATTCAACGTGCTCGGTCACCTTGAGAATGACAAATCCCTGGCGCGTGCGGATCGGCGCCGTAAACTCGCCAGCCTTCAGGCTGAACGTCTGGTCTTCCAGCACCTTCGCAAGCGCACCGCGTTTGAACTGCCCAAGATCGCCACCCTGCGAGGCAGTCGGACCACCCGAGGTCGACTTCGCCACATCATCGAACTTCGCGCCGCCCTTGAGCTTGTCTTCGACACCGTTCGCCTTGGTTTGAGCCTGTGCTACCGCTGCCTCGTTCGCGTCGGCTGCGGTGGGGATCAGGATCTCGCTCAGCCGAACCTGCTCGGGCTGTACCATCTCCTGCTTGTGCGCCTCGTAGTAGGCCTGCTCCGCTGAAGGAGAGGACTGCAAGCGGCGGCCAACCTCATCGCGGACGACCTGCTGGGTGATGACGCTGTTGCGGATATTTGCCTTGAAATCTTCAAAAGAGACGCCCTGGGACCGCGCCGCCTTCTCGAGGTCTTCCATGGTGTCGAGCTTGTTCTGCTTACGAATCTCGTCGAGCCGGCGGATGACCTCCGTATCGGCGTTGATACCAAGCTCTTTACCGCGCGAGAGCAGCAGTTGCTGGTCGATCATGTCGCGCAGCATGTTCTTCTCGCGCTCGGCCGTTTCAGCCGGGCTGGCGTTGCTCTGCTGCAACTCCTGGGCGAGTTGCTGTTCGCTTCGCTCCACATCGCTGCGGCTGATGATCTGATCGTTGACACGAACGGCCACGTTCTCAACGACCTCACCATTAGGCGTAATCGCGGTCGCCGTCGGCAGATTAGCCTTAGCCGGAGCAGATGGTGCGGTGATGGGGCTCTGGTACCGCGGAGTCTGTGCGGTCACTACTCCCGGCAGTGCCAGCAGGCTGAGCCCGCACACTACCGCGTACTGCGAAATTCTTAGGGTCATCGTCGCTCGTATCTCTATCAACATCCACGGTGGAACTGCCAGCCACCGGCTAATGCGTGTCCTTTGGACTCGTTGCAAATCCTACCGATAGTCCGATACGTCATTCTAACTGCCACACCCTGTAACAGGCGAATCGCGACGAGTCAGACCGCATTCGAACCTTGCGTCACCAACCCGGTCGTCGCTAGTTCTTCATAATGCGGTAAAAGCAAAAGACAACAACCGCAAGCACAACACACAAAAGAGGCAGCGTCACCGAGTCCGTGAACGCCTGCATTGCAGCTAGCTTTTGTACGGTCGACATCTTGATACCCTCGCGCGCTGCTCCCCATGCGCATTTGGCAGAAACAGCACCTCTACAAGCCTAAAACCAACTATAACGCTGTTGACTGCGCTGAGAGGGCACAAAGAGCCTGCACCAGCAGGTCGATGGAGCAGGGTTCCACCCTCATTTCTACCGCCAAACTCGCATGCATGCTCACCTGCCGGTGTATACTCCGTCCAAAGCAGGACGCGTCCGCACGCGCTGTCTTTTTACTCCGAGGTCCCTAAGCCGATGGCTCCACGCACACGCCGCGCACTCTTTTCCGCCACCGTCTTTCTCGCAACGTGCGCCATTCTCGGCTCGGTCATCAGCCAGAAGGTCGCCGCACAGTCCGCCTCGGACGAGTCGACGCTCCGCGACTCTCTGCACTCCTTTACGGGCGTCTATTCGATCGTCGAGCAAAATTACGCCGAGAAGCTGAACGGCGACAAGACCGACAAAGCCATCTACGACGGGGCCATCCCCGGCATGCTCCATGTCCTCGATCCGCACTCTAACTTCTACGATCCAAAGGCCTTCGCCCAGATGCGCGAGGATCAACACGGCAAATATTACGGCGTCGGCATGCAGATCCAGCCGCAGAATATCGGCAGCGTCCTGCGGATCGTTGTCGTTGCCCCGTTCGAAGGAACGCCCTCTTACAAGGCAGGCATCAAGCCGGGCGACATCATTCTTTCGGTCGACGGCAAGACTACGGACAACCTCGATTCTCTGGCCGTCGCCACCATGCTAAAGGGACCCAAGGGAACACACGTTGCCGTCGCCGTAGAGCGTGAAGGCTCGTCCAAGCCCCTGGTCTTCGACCTGCTACGCGATGAAATTCCGCGCTACTCCGTCGACCTCGCCTTCATGGTCCGCCCGGGTATCGGCTACATCCACGTCACCAACTTCATGGAGACCACCAGCCGCGAAGTTGGCGATGCGCTCGACAAGTTCGGCGACATCAAGGGCCTTGTGATCGACCTGCGCGGCAACCCCGGCGGTCTGCTGAATGAAGCCGTCAACATGTCGGACAAGTTCCTCCAAAAGGGTCAGATTGTCGTCTCGCAGAAGGGCCGTGCCTTCCCCGACCAGGTCTACCGCGCCTCCCATGGCTCTGACACGAAGTACCCGATCGTCGTCCTGGTAAACCGCAACACCGCCTCTGCAGCCGAGATCGTCTCCGGCGCTCTGCAGGATCATGACCGCGCCTTGATCGTCGGTGAGACGACCTTCGGCAAAGGGCTCGTCCAGACCGTCTTCCAGGTCTCCGAGAACACCGGCCTCGCCCTGACCACCTATCACTACTACACGCCGTCAGGCCGTCTTATCCAGCGCAACTACAGCAATATCTCCCTGTACGACTACTACTATGTCCGCGAGGGTGTCGAGAAGGGTGCCAACCGCGAGGTCAAGCTTACCGACTCAGGTCGCACAGTGTACGGCGGCGGCGGCATCACCCCCGACGAGAAGATCGACACCCCGAAGTCCAATCACTTTCAGGACGAACTGCTCCAACACTACATCTTCTTCAACTTCAGCAAGCACTACCTGGCCAACCACACCGTCACCCGAGACTTCCAGGTCGACGACGCAGTCCTCTCGCAGTTCAAGGACTTTGTGAAGTCGAAGGACGTAGAGTTCACCGACGCAGATGTAGCCGGCGTCTCGGACTGGATCAAGACCAGCATCAAAAGCGACCTGTTCACCTCACAATTCGGCCAGCTCGAAGGACTCAAGGTTCGCGCCGATTGGGATCCTGAGATTAGCAAGGCCGTCACCTACATTCCCGAAGCCCAGGCCCTCGAGGACCATTCCTCCAAGAGCAACATCAAAACCGCAAGCTTGAAATAAGTCGTTGCGCTCATCAGAACAGAGGCCGGCAAGAGCAATCTGTGCTCTTGCCGGCCTCATCCATTTAACCGGCGGTAACGCCTACGGAGCCAGGTACCTTTTGATCGTAGCGGTCACACCTTCGTTCGAAAGCATCCTCAAAGCCTCAGCAGTCTTTTGCCGGAACGTCTCGTTTGCAAACAGCCGTTCCCCGAAGATGGATTGAACAGCCAGCATCGGTAATGGATTTGTTCCAGCAGGTTGAGCGATGCGGGTCAGTTCATCTGCCCGTACATCGACGATGTCCAGCGGCTTTCCGGATTGATCGACGCCCTCGCCAAAGTAGAAGATCCAACTCGCGACGACGAGGCTAAGTAGATCGACACTCAGGTCGCGATCAAGCAACTCCTGTATCGACGGAAGAAGCCATTTGGGTATCTTCGCAGAGCCCTCGGAGCAGATGCGCGTGACCTGATCGTTGATCGTAGGATTCGAGAAGCGTTCGATAAGAGACTTCTTGTAACCAGAAATCGAGGTGTTCGGAATGATCGGGACGACGGGCGTAACCTCTTCCATAAAGCGCTCAATAAAGGTCACGAAGAGCGGATCGGCCATGATGTCCTGCACGTAGGTGTAGCCGGCGAGCGCACCGAGATAAGCCATGGCAAGATGGCTGCCGTTGAGAAGACGCATCTTCATGATCTCGTAGGAAGCGACGTCGGTGGTGAACTGGGCACCAACGCGCTCCCACTGTGGGCGACCGTTTGAGAAGGTGTCTTCAATGACCCACTGGAGGAAGGGCTCGGTGACGACCGGCCACGCATCATCGATACCGAAGCGACTGCCGACCCATTCAATATCAGCCGGAGTGGTCGCAGGCGTTATGCGGTCGACCATGCTGTTCGGGAAAGCTACGTTAGCAGTAATCCAGGCTTCGAGTGCTGGATTGCTCAGACTGGCGTAAGCGCTTAGGACCTTGCTGATCACATGACCATTACCCTGAAGGTTGTCACAGGACATGACCGTGAAGGGCGCAAGACCTCGCACGCGGCGCCGGTCAAGCGCCTCGGCGATAAGGCCGATCGAGGACTTAGGCTCAGTGGGATTCTGCAGATCATGCTGGATCGCGGGATGGTTAACAAGGAAGCCTCCCGTGCCCTCATCGATAAAGTAGCCGCCTTCAGTAATCGTGAGCGAGACGATGCGGGTCTCGACTGCGGACATCTTTTCTATAGCGGCTTCGCGAGCTTCCGGGGCGTAGATGTAGTCGACGAGGGAGCCGATCACGCGGGCGGACTGTGTGTCGGCGCTGCGTTCGACGAGGGTATAGAGATGGTCCTGTGAGGCGAGCACATCGCGCATGCGGTCGTCACTCTTCAGGACGCCGAGCCCGCATTCGCCCCAGCGCTCGGTGTCCTTCATGGCGAGCAGATCGTCGAGATAGAGTGCCTGGTGAGCCCGATGAAAGCCACCTACACCGATGTGGATGGTGTGCGGAATGAGTTCGCGGCGGTCGTAGGCAGGAGTTTGAACCTCTGCACTCAGGCGTGAAAGGTTTGCGGTAGTAAGTTTGATAGATAGTTCAGGCATGGTGTTCTCGGGGTGTACGTGTTGCCTTAGTTGGACAGCATTGTGTTACCGGCGCTGTCGAAGAGATGGACGAACTTGGGATCGAGGTTGAGATGGACCTGGTCGTCGGGCCGGACGGCAGTCTCGCCGTTGACACGAAGGACGAGTAGCTCGCCTCCCGTAGTTTGGAGATGGACGTAGCTCTCACTGCCAAGGTGTTCAACGATCTGGACCTTCGCGGGAATGCTTGACTCCGAGAAGGTGGTTAAGATGAGGTGCTCGGGGCGGATACCGATAGTCACCTTGGCGTCGGGTTGAAGGAGTTGTGAAATGGGAAGGCTCACGTTGTCGGAGAGCAGGAGCTTGGAATCGGCCTGAACGGTCGCTTCCAGAAAATTCATACGAGGCGAGCCGATGAAGCCAGCGACAAAAAGGTTGCGCGGGTAGTGATACAGGTCCATCGGTGTGCCTACCTGCTCAATGATGCCGGCGCGAAGGACCACGATCCGGTCGGCCATGGTCATCGCTTCGACCTGATCGTGGGTGACGTAGATCATGGTGGCACCAAGTTGATGGTGGAGCTTGGTAAGCTCGAGGCGCATGCGAACGCGGAGCGCGGCGTCCAGGTTGGAGAGCGGTTCGTCGAAAAGAAAGACACGTGGGTTGCGAACGATCGCGCGGCCAATGGCGACGCGCTGCCGCTGTCCGCCGGACAGTTCCTTCGGCTTACGATCGAGATAGGTTTCAAGATTGAGGATGCGCGCCGCTTCAAGCACCTTTCTCTTACGCTCTACCTTGGAAACGCCCCCAAGCTTGAGCGAGAACGACATATTCTCTTCAACGCTCATGTGCGGGTAGAGTGCGTAGCTTTGGAAGACCAGGGCGAGACCACGACGCGCAGCGGGCACGTCATTGACGCGCTGACCATCAATGAGGAGTTCGCCGGAGGTAATCTCCTCGAGGCCCGCGATGAGGCGCAGAAGCGTAGATTTTCCGCAGCCTGACGGGCCGACGAAAACGGTCAACTCGCGATCATGGATCGTGAGATCGATGCCCTTGATGATCTCTGTCGAGTCGAAGACCTTCCGAATCTGGTTCAGCTGTACGGTCGCCACTTGAGTCGCTCCTATTTAACCGCACCGAAAGTAAGACCACGGACCAGCTGCTTTTGACTCAGCCACCCAAGAATAACGATAGGAGCAATCGCCATGGTAGAGGCCGCCGAAAGTTTTGAGTAGAAGAGACCTTCCGGGCTTGAGAATGAAGCGATAAACGCGGTAAGCGGGGCCGCCTTGGCGGCAGTAAGAGTGAGGCTCCAGAAGGCTTCGTTCCACGCGAGGATGATGGCCAGAAGGCTCGTAGAGACGATGCCCGGCATGGCAAGAGGAAGCAGCAGATCATATAGCTCTCGCAGAGGACTTGCGCCGTCCATGCGTGCGGCCTCGAGTACCTCCCGCGGGACTTCCTTGAAGAACGTGTAAAGCATCCAGACCACAATCGGCAGGTTCAGAAGCGCGTTAATAAGAAGCAGACCAGTCCGGGTGTCGAGCAGGTCAGTCTCGCGGTAGATGAGATAGATGGGGACGAGCACTCCAACAGAGGGCATCATCTTGGTGGAAAGCATCCAGAGCAGGGTGTCGCGGGTGCGTTTCGTCGGCATGAAGGCCATCGCGTAGGAGCAGGGGATCGCTGCGGCCAGCGCGAGTATCGTTGAACCGATGGCAACAACAACGCTGTTCCAGGCAAAGTGAAAATAGGTGGTGCGCTCCTGGACGACGATGTAGCTTTCGAGCGTTGCATGAAAGAAAAGATGGGGGATCCGCGAAATAGCCTCGGTCTCGCTCTTGAAGCTGGTGAGGACGAGCCAGCAGACAGGGAAGGCGATAACGAGAGCCACCGCCCAGCCAAGCGCAGTCATCAGGAGCTTCCATCGTAATTTCTTTGAGAGCATGGCTAAAGATCCAGATTTCTTGCGAACGAGCGCATGAGGAAGAACGCGAGAATATTGGCAAGGACGATGGCAACAAGACCAGCAACAGAGGCGCCGCCCACATCGTATTCGAGTAGTGCATAGCGATAGATCAGGAACGAGAGATTCGTTGACGCGAAGCCCGGACCTCCCGAAGTCGTGACGTAAATCTCAGCAAAGATACCAAGCAGAAAAATAGTCTCGATCATGACAGTCGCGGAGATGGCTCGGCCAAGATGAGGAAGAAGGATGTAACGGAAGATGGCGACAGGTCCAGCGCCATCCATACGCGCGGCCTCCTTGCGTTCGGAATCGAGCGACTGTACCGACGTAAGGAGCGTAAGCACAGCAAACGGAAGCCACTGCCAGGAGACGATGATGATGATAGAGGTGAGCGGCGCAACGGCAAACCAGTCAATCGGCTTCAGACCCACAGACCGCATCAGGAAGGCGATAAAGCCGTAGTCAGGATGCATCATCATGTTCTTCCAGATAAGTGCGCTCACCGTCGGCATGATAAAGAAGGGAGCAAGAACGAGAACGCGAGCGATACCCCGACCAAAGAACACCTGATCGTAGAGCACGGCAAGCAGGGTACCGAGGCCGACGGTGATGACGAGAACCGAGGCGACAAGCAGCACGGTATTACCGATGGCCATCGCCAGGCTCGGATCGCTGAGGAGATAGCGATAGTTGCCAAAGCCATCGAAGCCGGTACGATCCGGCTCCATCAGGTTGTAACGTCGGAACGAAAACCACAGCGTCATCAGGAGCGGAATCACCGACCAGATGAAGAGCGAGACGATGGCGGGCAGCTTCAGCGCTGATCTTGAAAGTGTCTCTCGGCGGGACATCGTACGTTCACGTGTGGTGATCATTAGTGAAGAAGTCCGGTATGGCGTTCAACTCGCTCCGTGGCAAGCTGTGCTTTGTGGAGAGCCTCATCGACGGACATACTGCCGACCAGGGCGGCCGCTATCAGTTGTCCGACCTGATTGCCAATCGTCGGGAACGAAGGAATCACGATGCATTGGATCCCGGTATACGGCACCGGCTTCTCGGTCGGGTGAAGTGGATCGGCAGCCATAATGGAGTGATACGTTAGTTCGGCGAATGGCGCACTCGCGAGATACTGCGGCAGCTGATAGGTCGATTCGCGGGTGCCCGGCGGAATGGCTGCCCATCCGTTCGTCTGCGCGACGAGCTGAATGTACTCCTTGGAGGTAGCCCACTCGATGAACTTGAGAGCGGCTTCGGAGTGCTTCGAAGACGAGGGTACACCCAGCGCCCAGAACCAGAGCCACTGCGAGCCGTGCGGAGTGACACCGATCGGTGCGGGCGCAAATCCCACGGTAGAGGCGACCTTTGATTGTCTTGCATCGGAGAGCGTACCCGCCGCTACGGTGGCGTCGATCCACATGGCGCATCGACCGTTCTCAAACAGGGTAAGGGACTCGTTGAAGCCGTTGGAACTGCTGCCGGGCGGCCCGTATTTCTGCAGAAGATTAATGTAGAACGAGACGGCGGTGTGCCACTCGGGCGAGTCAAACTGCGGCCGCCACGCCTCGTCGAACCAACGTCCACCGAAGGTGTTGGCGACGGTAGAGATGTAGGCCATATTCTCACCCCAGCCCGGCTTACCGCGGAGACAGATGCCGGAAAGATCGTGGACAGGGTCGTTGAGAGTGCGCGCGAATCGGGCGATATCCTCGTAAGTGGGTTGGGCAGGCATCGTCAGACCGGCCCGACGAAAAAGATCTTTGCGGTAATAGGTCAGAGAACTCTCAGCGTAAAACGGAAGCGCATAAAGGTGGCCTGAGTCGGATGCGCCGTCGCGGATAGGCTTGAGAAGATCGTTGAGATCATAGCCCGGCGACAGCTTACCTTCGAGCGGTAGAAGCCAGCCGCGCCTGCCCCAGATCGGTGCCTCCAGGGGACCGATCGTGACAACATCGAACTGGCCTCCATGGGCAGCGGCATCGGTCGTCGTTTTCTCGCGAAGGATCTTCTCTTCGAGGATGACCCAGTCAAGATGGATATCGGGATGCTGCTGCTCAAACTGCTTTGCAAGCCGCTGCATGACGATCATGTCGCCGTTATTAACGGTGGCGATCGTGATGGTCGTCTGGGCACAAAGTTGAGACCCGGCCAGAAGAATCAAAGTGAACGCGGTGATCAATTTTTCTAGAACCACAGACTTTCCGGAACTGCCATTAGTGTTCTGCTGGTACCTACTAGGATGCGTGCTGAATGGGCAGATCAAAATGGTTGCTACCCGGCTTGAGAGTGAGCGTCTGCCCGTTCCAGTGCAATGCCCCTGTAAGCCCTGCAGGAAGCTTTATCTCCGCTGTGACCCTGCCTGCGGTTACCGTGTACACGGCTGAGATCTCTCCGCGCGGCGAGGGATAGGCGACCTCCAGATGGTGCAGCGGGCCAAGCCCCGGCGTAATGTCGACCGATGCAAAATCGGGTGTTGCCGGCGTAATCCCGGCGACCGTTGTGAGGAGATCGATATTGGGGTGAGCGCTCCACGCATGCGAATCGGACCGTGTGGGTTCGGGCTGCTCGGCCCAGGTCGTCAGTCCGTTGCTCAGCATGGTTCGCCAGGGACCTACAGTCTCCAGATAGCGATTGCCAAGTCCGGCGTGCACCAGCGCGCGGGTCAGGTAGAAACGAAAGTAGCTTGAGGCAGGAGACATCTCCTTCGGGAGCGGACGACTGGCATGGAAGGCCGGGTCCGTCGCCGAGTAGATTCTCGTAATGACATCCGCTTGTTGAGGACGGGGAACGACATCGAGCCAGACAGCCAGCGCATTTGCCTGTTGGCTGAAGTGCTGCTTCTCGGACGTGTCGGCAATGAGCTGCTCGGTCGGCGACCAGAAGCGATCGTAGATGGTCTTCTGGACGCGGCCAGCTTCCGCGGCGTCCTCCTGCCCTAAAGCGGCGTCCCCCAGCGTCCGTTCCAGGTCCGCCGCGTTGCGCAGCGCCTCAAGGTAGAAGAGGCTGCCGGCGGCGCTTACACCGTCAGCGGTCGAAGGAGAGTCGCCGCCGCGAAAGCCGGTCGCCCAGTCGACAAAGAGCCACCAGTCTTTGAGCGCTGGCAGACCATCCGGACTGAGGCGTTGGCGGAAATAACTCAGCTCGCTTCGGATGGCAGGGATCTGCTTACGAACGAAGGCTGGATCATTACGGTAGTACCAGAAGTCGTGAACCATACCGATCCACAGGAGAGAGAAGTTCTGGATTACCTGGAGGTGTCGCGAAGGATAGCGGCTCTGCGTGATGCCTTCGGGCAGAAGAGAGTCGTGAAAGGCTTCGATAGCCTGCCGTGCGAGCCGGTCGTCTCCAGCATTGGTGTAGGAGATGAGAGCCTGGATCCTTGTATCCCCGACATACTGGAGACGTTCCCAATAGGGAGTGTCCATGTAGGCGTCATGGGCGCAGAGGCGGGCAGTACGCCAACCGACGTCCCAGATATCCGTAAGGCTAGGATCATCGCTCGCGAATGTTGCCCGGTGCTCGAAGGGGAATGCGGTGAAGGCCGCCGTGAAACTGTCGAGATGCAGCGGTTGGTCCGCTGTCTGAACGTCAATTTCAAGATAGCGCCAGGTGCGCCAGTCGAGCGGAGTAAAGGTTCTTCCAGATGCCCCATCCGGCAACAGTTCGTCAGAGATGCCGATTAGGTGCTTCCCTTCAATCTGATTCCTATTGCCCTTCTCGCCCTTGTCATCAACCAGAGCCTCGGCATACCTCATCCTGACGTGCGAACCGTTGCCGCCCGACACAGTCAGCGACGGAAACGCCGTGGTCAGTGTTTCGTGATCAAGCAGCAGGGTGGCATGAGTGTTGGCGGCGATCTCGATGGGCGCTGCGGGAAACTGTGATGAGCCCAACGTGCCTGAGGAGCGGACAAGGCGACCGGCGGAGTCAGGGGCATACTCCATCGTGGGAAGTTGATCGGAGATGAGCAGCCAATAGTTATCTCCGATGTCGACACCTCGAAGGGCTGCTCGCCTAAGCGAGACGGCGGGTCGCCACGACGATGCAGAAGCAGGTATCGCGGGATCGCTCCAACTCCAGTCCAGGGCATGCGCGTCAAGCCTCTCTGCAGCAGAGGCGACGTAGTAGGCTTTGCCAAGATCATAGTGGTTGGGCAGGAAGGTGAAGCCAGGATCGCGAAGGGCCAGCCATGAGGTATTGGTAGCAGCGGCGGCCTCAGCAGGCGAGTCAGGGTCGAGCACGAAGCCAAGCTGTGAACTGATCTGGCGAATGGGTGCGAGATCACCGAGATTCCAGACTGTAGCGGCTAGAAGATTGCTGCCGACGTGCAGTACAGGTGCGAGATCGTAGGTCTCATAGCGCCAGTGTTGGACGTCGCCGATCGATGGCCCCGTGCCGATTCGCTTGCCATTAACGAAAAGCAGGAACTGATTGTCGGCCGAGACGTGGACGATAAAGTGAGCAGGAACCTGGGTGAGAACTAGTTCCTTGCGCAAACGCAGAACAGCGGGATCGTGCGCAGGAGCCCCGTCAGCGGTAATCCACTGCGCTGTAAAGCTGTGCGGAGACGTAGTCTGCCCTTGAGCGGCTATCGAACAAGCTGCAATTGCGCTAAGAAGCAGAGTGAGGGCCTGGCGCATGTGGAGCATTACAGTAGGCACAAGGATCGTTGTCAAATATGTGACCTTTCAAGAGATCTGACTGAGAACAACAAGAACATTCCGATGCGCCCGAACGCGGGCTGCCAGCTCGCTTGGAAGCTGTATCTGCGATCCATCCGTGGATGGGTTATAGCTGCCTCCCCCCAGAATCGTCTTGCATTCACTTCGAACAAGCGTAGGCTCTTCGAAATTCGGCCCCCAGGCCTGAGGTATACTTGCGGGCAATCCGAAAAAGATCCCAAATGAGGCTTCCTGATGTACTTGATGCGATTCTGCCTGGCAATTATGTTGCTGGCACCCCTCTCTGCCCAGCAGTCGGCTCCACCCAAGAAGCTCGACTCCTTTGACCTCCAGCGCGCTCATCTCATCCTCCGGCAAGCCAATGACGAAGTACGGAAGAACTACTATGACACCACCTTCCACGCAGTGGATCTGGAGAAGACCTACCAGGCCTTCGACACTCGACTAAACGCATCGCAGTCTGTCAATGAAACCTTCCGCGTCATCGCCGCCTTCTTGCTTAACCTCCACGACTCACACACGTTCTTCAGCCCACCGCTCCGAGCCAATCGATCCACGCCTGGATTTTCCCTGGAGATCATCGGCGAGAAGTGCTTCGTCACCCGCATACGTCCCGGCACCGATGCCGCCACAAAACTCCACGTCGGGGATCAGGTCCTCGCCCTCAACAACTTCAAAGTCACCCCGTCAGACTTCCACGATATGGAGTACTTCATCCAGGTGCTCTCCCCTGCCCCCAGTGAAACTCTCGACCTTCTCAGCCCCAACGGCGACCTGCGCAAGGAGACTGTGGCCGCCACACTCCGCACCGGAAAATTGATTACAGATCTGCAGGACGGCGGCGAGTATTGGAAGTTAGTACGCCAGGGCGAAGAGGATGACCATCTCAGTCGTTCCCGGTATCTCGAATCCGGCGACACGCTCGTCTGGCGCATGCCCAGCTTCGAAGTTGACCCGACTGATCTGAACCGGATCTTCAGCAAGGCTCAGAAACATAAGAACCTGATTATCGATCTACGCGGCAACTCCGGTGGCTACGTCGATACGCTGAAAGAGATGCTCAGTCATTTCTTTGACCACGAAATCAAGCTTGGCGACATTGTCTCGCGCAAGGAAAGCAAGGCCGAGGTCGTCAAGCCTCACGCACCGTTTTACAACGGCAACGTAACTGTCCTGGTTGATCGCAATTCTGCCTCTGCTGCCGAACTGTTTGCACGTGTCATGCAGCTTGAGAAACGAGGCAAGGTACTTGGGGATCGTTCTGCCGGCGCCGTCATGGAGGCTCGCACGTTCAACGAATCCGTCGGTGGCGACTACCGCACCTACTACGGCTTCTCCATTACATCGGCCAACATCCTCATGTCGGACGGTCGGAGCCTTGAAAACAGCGGCGTCACACCCGATCAGATCCTTCTCCCCACCGCAGCAGATCTCGCCTCTGCCAGGGATCCCGTCCTCGCCCGAGCCGCCGAACTCAATGAACTCAAACTTGATTCCGCCGAAGCCGGCAAGCTCTTTCTCTTCGAGTGGCCCACGCTTTGATCGAAGTGCGTAAGACAGCGGCCGCAATCACTTGCGGGACTTCTTGCTGTCATCCTGGTATTGGAAGACCTGCTCCAGCGGCACTCCAAATACACCAGCGATGCGAAACGCTGTCTCCAGGGAGGGCGAGTACTTGTCGCCCTCAATAGCAATGACGGTCTGCCGCGTCAGGTCGATCCGGTCCGCGAGTTGCTGCTGCGTCATCTCACATGCGCCACGGAGTTCGCGAACCTTATTCCGAATGCCCCCCACTAGATCAACCTCCGATAGCCCACAAGCTGCGTCACGATCTTGATGAGTTCAGAGATCACGACCATTCCCAGAAACACGTTCAAGAAATGCAGCCCCATGTGGTTCGGGCTGATCAGGCCCTTCACGGTATGGACCCAGAGCATACCCATTCCGACGAGAATCATACTCACAAGCGCGAAGTACGCATTGCGATAGCCAAGCCCTGCAATCTGCCGATCACGCTCGTCTGTAATGCGGCTGCGTGAAGCAATGGCGATCACGGATTGCAGGACGATCTGCGCAACGACCAGCAGGATGATCGTTCCCACGATATGCGTGAGCGTTGTCGCGTGGTGCATCACATAGATAAGGTACGGAATGTAGACGAGCAGATCTGCGGCGAGTGTGCCGTAGAGCAGTTTTTCTTGATACGAAAGTGTTGACATCGCTCAACTCCATGTAAGAAATTTTTGACATGAAGAAATGTAGATGTTTCTCGAACTGATGTCAAATATATTTGACAAAACGAGCATTTGTCACGCGGATCGCCACGGCCTCATCGACCTTCCGTCTGGCATAGGGATACAGACCTGGTCCCCCTCTCCTAACCTCCAGGAAAGTATCCTTTCTACCTCGCTCACTCCCCAGGTTCTTTAATACGGAGGTGTGGGGATTTTTTGCTAAAGCAGATCAACCCTCGAGCTTGCCTCAAAGCAAACTCCGCGGGAACCGTAGCTTGAGTGGCTACATTGCCCGCTCGATCATGCCACGAGTCGAATCGAGAAACATTCCCAAGCCGCCGCTAGACTGCTGTGCCAATTATTCAACTCATATTCGATGCTGCCGCGCCTGTCCCCTCGGGTGGACATACCGTCAAGCCGCGCTACCACGGGTAGGTGCCATCTTTATGGAAAAAGCCGCCAGTCGGGCTGTCGTCGGGCTGTTGCGCAAAGCGAACGATGGCGATCGCGCCCTCTTCGATGGTCTGGGTGCCGGTGTTGCCGTTGAGGTCTGTTGCGGTAAAGCCGGGGCAGATGGAGTTGACTTTTATCTTCGTGTCACGCAACTCCCATGCGAGGTTTGCGGTGAACATATTCAGCGCGGCTTTAGACGCGTTATAGCCGAGAGGTTTGACGGCGTAGAAGGGTGAAGTCGCATCGCTGTTGAGCCCGACGGAACCGAGGCCGCTGGAGACGTTAACGATGCGTGCGCTTTCGGCGGCGCGAAGCAACATCAGAAGAGGCTGCGTAAACTCGACGGTGCCAAAGAAGTTGGTGGCGAAGGTGCGCTTCAACGCGTCGATGGACACGGTGCTTGCCGGGCCGTCGCCGCCAGTGAGATCGAAAGCACCCGCGTTGTTGATAAGAACGTCAAGGTGACCGAACTCCTTCTGGATCTGCCCCGCCAGTGCAGTAGCTGTCTCACCCGCACGATCAAGGTCTGCAATCACAGGGCGAACGTCAGAGCCCTCAGCACGAAGCTTTGCCGCGGCTGCTTCGCCACGTGAGGCGTCGCGTGCGCCAAGTAGAACGATAAATCCGGAGCGTCCAAGTTGACGGGCTACTTCAAAACCAATGCCTTTATTTGCACCTGTGATCAGAACAACCTTCGCCATGTGTAACTCCTTCATCTTGATTCTCAGGATTTAGACGCAGGCGGGAAGAGGAGGATTCTGAGTCTCGAAAGAAACCAGAGAGTTGTCCATAAAGAAGGCGCGCTGATCCATTCATGGACGAGATAGAGGTGTTCCATCTCTACCTCTCAATACCTCAGCAAGCGCCCACCTTGTGCACAGTAGGACATCGAAATGCGAGCGGTCCAGCTATCGAATTCTCAGTGTGCTTTGGTTGTAGCAGAGTGCAGAATAAGCATCGTTTCGTACGTCTAGCCTCTTGACAGAGAAGCATGAATCACTAAAAAGTAGCGCAGGAATTGCCGAGGCGCTCTGACTCCAGACTCACTGTCGACATCTGGCATCAAGGAGCCAGGCCTGCAAAGCATCAGCCACTCACTCATTTCACAGAGTTGTTCAGGAGTGCGCGCCCTGTAGCAATTTGCATTGCCATATAGGCGAAGAAGAAGCACACAGGGTAGGTGCCTCTTCTCTATAGTGCCCTTCAATCTGGTACTGTCGTTGGTTTGCCTTCTAAGTGCCCTCGAATCTTGCTCAAAAGCCACCAAACACTTGATTCTTTGGAGCGGGAGACCGGGATCGAACCGGCGACATCCACCTTGGGAAGGTGGCGTTCTGCCACTGAACTACTCCCGCGCGACTCCCGTAGTGTATCAAAGCTTAGACCAGCCCTGACAAGACCAAACAGACGGTATCATCATGGTTGAACGATATGCCAGAGACCCCGACACCAAGCCCCTTCGCGCACTGGATGCTTCGCGAGATCCACGAGCAGCCCGCCACCCTCGCCGCTACCTTCGACCGCTTCGTCGCCGGTGGCCGCTTTCACCCCGAAATCTGCGCTCCCATCCAGACCTGGCTCGCTGCAACCAGGGGCGAGATTGTCATCACGGCCAGCGGCTCCAGCCGCCACGCTGGCATGGTCGCCGAGCTGTTGATCGAGGATCTCAGCGGGATCGCCGTCGACGTTGAGTACGCCAGCGAGTACTGCTACCGCAACGAGAAGGCGCTTAAAAACGCGGCCATCCTCGTCGTCTCGCAATCCGGCGAGACCGCCGACACCCTTGCCGCACTCCGCAAGGCGAACGCCGCCGGTCACGCAACCCTCGCCGTCACCAACGTCGCCGCCTCCACCATGGCACGCGAGGCCACCGCATCCTTCCCTACGGAGGCTGGACGCGAGCGGGCTATCCCGGCAACCAAGAGCTTTACCGCGCAGCTCCTCGTATTGAACCTGCTCGCCCTCATGGCCGCGGAGTCGCAGGATTCACTCGAGCCTGAAGCGATCGCCCTGCGACTGCAGGAGCTTGCGACAGTACCCGACACCATCGCGGCGCAGCTCGCCGCTTGGGAGACGACCGTCCGCGACATCGCCGCCGCATATGGCGACGCCCAAAGCTTCCTCTTTCTGGGCCGCGGCGTCCACTACCCCATCGCCCGGGAAGGCGCGTTGAAGCTCAAGGAATCCGCCTACCTCCACGCCGAGGGCTATCCCAGCGGCGAGCTGAAGCACGGCCCCAATGCGCTCGTCGGTGAAGGCACACCCCTCGTCATGATCGCCACGGTCGACCACAACGACCCCGACTCCGTGCAGCGCTACGAGAAGATCGTCCAGCTCATGCGCGATATGCGCGAGCAGGGCGCAAACATCCTCGCCGTCGCCAATGATGGAGACGAAACCGTTGCCTCACTCGCCACCCATACCATCCCGGTCCTCCCCGCGCCCGAGGCCGTGCTCGTCATCAGCGAAATCGTTCCGCTCCAGATGTTTGCCTACTTCATGGCCATCAACAACGGCATCGACGTCGACCATCCCCGCAACCTCGTCAAGGCCGTCGTCCAGGAGTAGCCGAGCATGGCATTTTTTCTAGCCGTCGACGCCGGCGGCACCAAGGCTGACTTCCTGCTGGCCGACGAGACCACCGAACTCGCCCGCGTACGCACCGGCACCATCAAGCGGATGCGCGCCGACGCAGCCACCGTCCAGCGCAACCTCGATAACGCGCTCGACAGCCTCACCTTGCTCTCCGGCGTGTCGATGGATGCCATCACCCGCACCTGCATCGGCACAGCAGGCGAAAGCGTACCGCTCGTCACCGACTGGCTTAACTCAGCCTTCAAAGCGAAGATTTCCGGCGAGCTCCTGCTCCTCGGCGACGTCGAAATCGCGCTCGATGCCGCCTTCCAGGGCGGACCCGGCGTTCTCGTCCTCGCTGGCACAGGCTCAAACGTCGCCGGCCGTTATCAGGATGGCCGACTCACCACCGCCGGGGGCTGGGGTCCGGCCATCGCCGATCAAGGCTCCGGCCATCGGATCGGCCACGAGGGTGTTCGCGCTGCCTTTCTCGCCATGGACGAAGGTCGTCCTACCCTGCTCCGAACCGCCATCATGGACTTCTGGCAGATCGGCTCGCTCGAACTTCTCATCGAGTACGCAAACAGCATCCCCGCACCCGACTTCTCCCGCCTCGCAGAGATTGTCCTTGCCTGCGCAGAGCAGGGCGACCCAATCGCGCTGGCCGTACTGCGCAAGGAGGGCGTCGACCTCGCTTACCTGGCCGGCCTGATCGCGAAGCGCCTCCAAAGCGCCTCGCACGATAAGGACTGGGTACCATCGGTAGCCTTCGCCGGAAGCATCCTCGAAAAGGTAGCACCGGTCCGGGAAGCCCTTGTCGACGCCCTCCACCAGGAGTTCCCCACACTCATCGCCCTGCCAGGCGTAGTCGACCCCATCGCCGGTGCCCTATGGCGCGCCCGCACCCACCGCCAAACGCCTTAATCAGACAAGCCCGCACCCTCTAGCTCGATCTTTTGTTCTTGTTTCTGCTCTTGTTTTCTAATTGTCATTCCCGAAGGGAACCTGCGTCTGCACTAATCGGCCTCATCCGCACTGATCCGTGTCAGGCCCTCCTTCCCCACCCCAAAACACTGTCATCCTGAGTGAAGTCGAAGGACCTGCGGTTGCCCTTGCGTTCTAGTTCTCCTTCCCAAAAGGAACTGCATCATCCGTCCTTATCCGTTCATCCGCACTGATCCGTGTTAAGCCTTCCTCTCCACAACCACAAAGCTCACGGCTAAGGCGTCCGGTACAACCGCAACTCTCGAATATGCGCCTCACTCGAACTGGCAATGATCCGGAGCCGCACCTTCGTAGCCGTCACCGCTGGAAACGAATCAACCTTCTTGTGACCTATCGCATAGCTCCGCGCAACGGTCTTCCACGTCCCGCCTTCCATGGCGTCAATGGCATACTCCTGCACATGCTGACCATCGTTCAGCCACTCCATCGTCTCCGCACGATCGAACGTCACCGGCTTCGCAAACGCCACCTCAAGCGTCGACGCATGGGACCCCGCGGGCGCCGACCAGAAGGTATCCGGATCGTCGTCAAACGCATTCTTCGCATTCGCATCGAGCGTCAAATGTTGCTTCGCCAGATCGTTCGCATGCATCTTGCGCACCGCATCACCGAACTCAGCCAGCCGACGCACATCCGCGTCCGGCAGCAGTCCGCGGCTATCTGGCGCAAGTCCCAGCATCAACTGACCGCCGCGCCCGACCGACTCCTCATACGTCTTCACCAACTCATCGACGCTCTTCAGCGTAGCCTCGTCATTCGGATGCCAGAACCAATGCAGCTTGTGCAGCGGCGTGTCCACCTCCACCGGCCGCCATCGCAGATAGCCGTGCCGATCGATCACATTCCAATTCTGGAACGGGATCGTGCCCGCCTCATTCCCTACCCACCGGATATCGCCGTACTCAAAGAGCGCCGTATCTGCGAACACCTGCACATTCGGCTGGCTCACCCGCAGCTCTTCGATAATCTTTTTGAAGTCATAGACGTGGCCGCCGCTTCCCGCGCCATCCAGCCAGAACTCCGTCAGGTTGCCGTAGTTGGAAGAAAGCTCATCCAGGAGCGCCAGGTAATACTTGTCGTACGCAGCCGCATCGCTATAACGCGGATCGTGCCGATCCCACGGCGAGAGGTACACGCCAAAGCCCAGGCCATACTTCTTTGCGGCGTCCGACGTTTCGCGGATCAGGTCGCCCTTGCCGCCCTTCCACGGGCTGTTCTTGATGCTGTAATCCGTCTGCCCCGTCGGCCAAAGAGCAAATCCGTCATGGTGCTTGGCGACCATGACCACGTACTTTGCACCAGCCGCCTTCGCCGCCTTTACCCACTGCTCCGGGTCGGCCTGTGTCGGGTTGAAGACCTTCGGATCAGCGGTCCCATCGCCCCACTCCCGATCGAGAAACGTGTTCGTCCCAAAGTGGATGATGACCCCGAACTCAAGGTCCTGCCACTCGGACGTCTGCGGTGACGGCTTCACCTCTGAAAAGTTCTGCCCCTGGCAGAGCGATGCCCCGGCAATCAAAGACAGCACCATCGCTAAACGGCATATCGAACCTGATCTCACACACACTCCCTGGAAATTGCAGATTCTCCAGTTGTACGCGGTAGGCGGCATCGGAACAAATTACACTGCCGAAGTTTTTTTGGAGGTTCTGGTGGTGGATGCAGTCTGGAGCGAACTCGTCTCTGGCCGAATCACCTGCTAACAGGGATGTTTATAGAGATTTCAAGCAATTCTAAGTTGAATCGCAAAGCTCGCGGCACTGAAGTTGTTCAGATCGCTGAGTTTACGGCTTAACTAATGAGATATGCGAACAGGAAATGAACAGGAGCCGAACAGAAGGAGATCTGTTCTCGGTGGCTTCGTCGCGGCTAATTGAGGTGTCTGCAGGCGACGACATTCAACTCTATTGAGCGGCGCCTACCTGGCTGCAGCTCTCAAGGTGAGTCGAGGTCGTTAGTAGCATACATCTATGGCCAAGACCAAAAGCAAAATGTTGGCATATGCATATGACGCCGCGGTTATGGAAGATCTAGGAGAAGCGAGAAAAAAGAGATCGCTTATTCATATCGAACTCAAGATCGGTACGACGAAGCAGCTTTCCGATCATTTGAGTAACTTCGAGTATAAAGAACACGTCCAGGATTTTGTTTAGGAGCTGCCATGAAGAAGGTTGCCGATCAGATTCCCGCGTACACCTACGGAACGCCTGTTGTAGAAACCTCTCCCGTGTCACTCGATGAGTTGCAGGCTCTAAAGGTCTCCGTAGGTTTTACCGACGAGGACGAGCGTTACCTTCGCCTCGCCGGCGAAGTCCTCGATGGACAAACAAAGCAAATTGTCGCTCACTGGCGCAGCGGTATTATCGCCAGCATTCCGAATCTTGCGCGCCACTCGCGCACGCCGGAAGGCGAACCCAACCCCGAGTACCTTACCAAAAGCAACCTTCGCTTCGAGCAATGGATCCTGGACACGTGCCTTCGACCCTACGATCGGGATTGGCTGAACTATCAGCAGGAAATCGCGCTGCGGCACACGAGCGTCAAGAAGAATCAATCAGACGGGGTAGCATCAACCCCACATGTTCCGTTCCGAGATGTCGTGGCGTTCACCGCTGTCCTCATCGACACCATCAAGCCCTACCTCGCCAGCAAAGGTCACAGCGATGACGATGTTGCGGGCATGCACCTCGCCTGGACGCGGTCGCTCCAAATGCAAATCGCTCTCTGGACCAAACCCTACATGGATCTCGCGAAGACAAGCAACGAATGGTAATTACAGGAGGAAGCATGACACCTACAGTCACAGGATCGAACGTCACTCCGGAAGAGTACGACCTCGTGGTCATCGGCAGCGGCGAAGGATCGAAGTTCCTCGCCTGGACACTTGCCAGGCAGGGTCAACGCGTGGCCATGGTCGAACGCAAGTGGATTGGCGGTTCCTGCCCCAACATCGCCTGTCTTCCCAGCAAGAACATTATCCATAGCGCCAAGGTTGCGTCGTACTTCGCGCGAGCCGCCGAATTCGGCATTGCAAGCAAGGGCTACACCATCGACATGGCAGCCGTTACAGGTCGCAAGCGCAAAATGGTCAAAGAACTCGTCGACATTCACGTTCGCGTTTACGAAACTACCGGTGTCGAGCTGATTCTTGGCCAAGGCTACTTCATCGGCCCACAACTGCTGCAGGTAGACTTGCCGGACGGTACCAGGCGTCAGTTGCACGGCAAGAAGGTCGTCATTGGTACTGGCACGCGAGCATCCGTAGAAGATATTCCCGGCCTTGCTACAGCCAACCCTCTCACGCACGTTGAAGCACTCGAGCTCGATACGCTCCCTCAGCATCTGCTTATTTTGGGCGGCGGGTACATCGGCCTTGAATTCGCACAGGCCATGCGCCGCCTTGGTAGTAAAGTCTCCATACTCGAACGAAACGCAAACCTGCTGCATCGTGAAGACCCGGACGTCAGTGCCGGACTTGAAACGCTCTTTCGTGAGGAAGGCGTCGATCTTGTGCTCAATGCGACCGTTGAAGGCGTCTCTGGTGTATCGGGTCAATCCGTCACCATCACGTACAAGCAGGACGGACAAACAAAAGCCATCGAAGCAACCCACATTCTCGTCGCTACAGGGCGTACTCCGAATACCGATGGCATTGGCTTGGAGCTTGCAGGAGTCGAACTCACTGCCAGCGGGCACATCAAGGTAAACGAGAAGCTTGAAACCACAGCTCCGGGAGTATGGGCGAATGGCGAAGTCGCCGGCAGCCCGCAGTTCACCCACATTGCCTTTGACGACTTCCGCATTCTCCGCGATAACTTTGCCGGTGGTAACCGCGTCACCACCGGCAGACAGGTTCCCTTCGCCTTGTTCACCGATCCAGAAGTGGCGCACATCGGACTGAGTGAGACAGAAGCAAAGAAAAAGAACATCGCCTATCGCCTGTTCAAAATCCCGATGGCCGCAGATCTTCGCACACGCACCCTGTCGGAAACCCGCGGATTCATGAAGGCTCTGGTAGCCGAGGACGACGGCATACTCGGCTTTACCGTCTTTGGAGTTGATGGAGGCGAGATCATGTCTGCCGTTCAGATCGCAATGATCGGCCACCTGCCATACACGGCCTTGCGCGATGCCATTCTCACGCACCCCACATTGATGGAAGGCCTGATCGTCTTGTTTTCTTCTATGCCGACGACCGTTGCTGCCAAATAGCCTGTCAGGATGAACGCTGAGGAAAGACGTGAGAGAGGAGAAACAATACTATGGGCCCACGAACGGCGACAAACAGGCGTCAGTTCCTCAGCATTGCAGCAATGGTGGCGACCTCAGCAATCGCGCCTGGCTTCCTGCGGGCGCAGAACCGTTCGGCAATCAAGGCAGTCGCATTCGATGCATTCGCAATCTTCGATTCCCGTTCTGTATTCCAGCTCGCAGAGCAACTCTTCCCAGGCCGCGGGTCGGAGCTAAGCAACAATTGGCGCACACGACAATTTGAATACACGTGGCTGCGCAACTCCATGCATCGGTATGTGAACTTTTGGCAAGTCACGCAGGACTCGCTCAACTATGCGTCGAAACAAACTAAGGTAAGTATGGATTACGAACAGAACAAGCAACTGATGTCTGCTTTCCTGCAATTGAAGCCATGGCCCGACGTGGCTGATGCGATCGTAATGCTTCAGAAGCGCGGCCTTCGTCTGGCGCTCCTTTCGAATATGACGGTTTCAATGATGCAATCCTGCGTCAGAGGTTCCAGTCTCGAAAAGGTGTTTGAGTTTCAACTCAGCACCGATCGGGTACAGGCATTTAAGCCTGAGCCCAACACATACAATATGGCCATACAGGCCTTTCACTTGCAGAAGCATCAGATTGCTTTCGTCGCGTTCGGCGGCTGGGACGCTGCAGGCGCAAAAGCGTTCGGCTATCCGACGTACTGGGTCAACAGACTCGATACGCCACCCGAACAACTCGGCGCTGTAGCCGATTCGACCGGTCATGATCTATTGCCTCTGCCGGACTTCATCGATTCTTTATAAAGAAACTAAACGCAGGCCAGAGACTGCGACCTTGCAAGAGCCGACACAGAGGAAGACATGAAGACATATGTTGTAGAGAGCCCGAACAGCGCCTTTCGCGAAGTAAAGGTCCCAACGCCGCAGCCGTCTAGCGGTCAGGTGCTGGTGAAGATTCTCGCAAGCGGCGTCAACCCGCTCGATATAAAGATTCGCGCCGGCGAAGGCGGCCATGCCAGGCAGCCACTTCCAGCCGTGCTCGGTCTCGATATGGCTGGCGTGGTGGCCGAAGTCGGTGACGCCGTTACTGGTTTTCAGCCCGGCGACGAAGTCTTCGGCATGGTTGGTGGTGTTGGAGGTTTGCAAGGAACACTCGCGGAGTTCGTCGTCGCTGATGCCATGTCGCTTGCTCTTAAACCGAAAACACTCACTATGCAGCAATCGGCGGCCATGCCGCTTGTCACCATCACCGCATGGGAAGGTCTTATCGATCGCGCGAACGTTCACGCCGGGCAAAACGTTCTCATCCATGCTGGCGCAGGTGGCGTAGGCTACGCCGCAGTGCAGATCGCTCTTGCGCGAGGAGCAAAAGTATTTACCACTGTGTCCGACGACAAACGTTCCATTATTGAAGCGCTCGGTGCAATCGCAATCGACAGAAATGCATCGGTAAACGACTATGTTGCTGAGCACACGAGTGGCGAAGGTTTCGACATCGTATATGACACGCTCGGTGGTCCGGTGCTCGATGCATCATTCCTCGCAGTCAAACGTTACACCGGCCACGTCGTCAGTTGTCTCGGCTGGGGAACGCATGCGCTCGCACCACTGTCGTTTCGCGCAGCAACATACTCTGGCGTATTCACGCTGCTGCCGCTCTTATCAGGCTCCGGTCGCGCTAATCACGGACACATTCTCCAACAATCAGCTAAGTTCGCAGAGCAGGGTCAACTCAAGCCGCTGCTGGCCGAACAGCGGTTCGGAAAAGATATAGCTGCTGCTTACGACGCAGTTGGCAGAGGCAGCAAAGGAAAGGTGGTTCTTGAGCTCTAATACCCGGCACTTTGAACGCCGCAACTCATGGTAAACCGATAGATATCTGATTTTTGCCCTCTGCTACCATTCCTCAACGCCCATGTTCAAGGTCCAGAAGTTAGATCGATCAGCGAGGTCGGCGTGGATCCAATACGCACTGCTGACGATCGTCATGCTCCTTTCACTGATCTACACGTTTCATGGTGTAACTGCTACATGGGAACAGGTTTTTCATGGCACAACGATAGTTCAATTCCCGGCTAACTTCGGGCTTCAACTGAATCGCGTTGTCACCCTCAGCCCTGAAGCAAAATCAGCCGGTCTAACCTTGGGATCGCCCGTGGTCTCGGTCAACGGACGCTCGTTCACCGGGATGCGGGTGCTGATCGAGGAACTTCGCAACAGGCATCCAGGTGACCAGCTTACCGTAGGGTATCTTGCGCAAGACGGAATGCCTCGAACTGCACTACTTTCACTTGTTGCAGCCGACACAGGGAATCGATTGACGTGGTTTCACATCGTGACGCAGGATCTTCTACTGCGCATTCTCTTTCCAATCTGTTTTCTTACACTGGGGTGTTGGGTCGTCATCGCAAAGCCGCGCAACGGCAATGCATGGTTGCTGTTCGGCATCTTCGCTTACTTTCCCTCGTTATTCTTTCCGCCTGTCTATTGGCCGGGAATAGCGCTCTACATCAACCCTGTCTGGGCGGATGTGATCAGCATCGCCGGCCCGATTTGCATCATGCTGTTCGGAATCTATTTTCCAGAAAGAGCGGATTGGGACAAGCGCGCGCCATGGATTAAGTGGCTGATTTTGGGTCCACTTCTTCTGCTGTTTCCACTGGACCTCCTGTTTAGTGTTGGCTTCGTCTTCAGCTTCCATGCAATCTCGTGGCTGGCTTCGTGGATCGGACTCATCACCTGGGCTGAGACCACTCTGATCTTCATTGCCATTGGCACCTTCTTCGCGTCTGTTGCACGCAAAATTGGACTCAATACAAACCCGGATGCAAGGCGACGCTTGCGGGTGCTTTACTTCGGGTCTGCCGTTGCAAACACACCGATCGGACTGCTCCTGCTGTACGCCCTCGTTCACGGTTCGCAGATCGATGAAACCTTTCCACGCTGGCTCTATGGCGGAGCACTTGCAGTATTTGTACTTTTCCCTCTGACTCTTGCCTATGTAGTCATCGTGCAGCGTGCCATGGACGTGCGGATTCTTATTCGCCAGGGTACGAAGTATTTTTTTGCGCGCAACACAGTTCTAGTCGTAAGCATCTTGTTAGCCACATGGATGTCCTATTTCATAAATCGGTACTTCACTTCGCCGGGTCAGCACCGCGCCGCGGACCAGATGCGAATCGCCGCACTTGCAGGGGTCTTCCTGGGCTTTCGCTTCGTACTCTCAAAGCGACTCCAGCAGAGAATCGATCGGCGATTCTTTCGCGAAGCGTATTCCACGGAGCAATTGTTATCGGAACTTTCCGATGAAGCCCGTAGCTTTACCGAGGTAGGACCGCTGATTGACACCATCTCCTCGCGCATCGGCAGCACACTGCATATTGAACGAATCGCAGTGTTCTTACGCGTCGGCGACACGTTTGAACTCGCTCTTGCCACGGGCTGCGCGAGGCCGCCCGGCAAGACACTGTCACTCACTGCGAATTCGGCAACGATTTCGGCGTTGGCTCGTAGTAAGAGCCCTGCCATTGTCTATCGTGATGATCCCTCAAGTTGGCTGGTGGACGCCACAGATGAGGAGCGCTCTGCGCTTGCGGACCTTTCGACGGAGCTACTTGTTCCACTCCCTGGCCGAAACCGTCTCATCGGGGTCATGGCGCTCGGTCCGAAGAGTTCGGAAGAGCCTTACTCGCGGACCGACCGGCAGCTCCTGCAAACTGTAGCGTCGCAGACGGGGCTGGCACTCGAGAATGCTGAGCTTCTCGAAAACCTGACCGTGGAGATCTCACAGCGGGAACGTATCTCTCGCGAAATCGAGATCGCGCGAGAGGTACAGCAGCGTCTCTTTCCTCAGGTCTATCCTCATGTGGCCGGAATCGATCTTGCAGGCCACTGTAGGCCAGCTCAAGCCGTCGGTGGTGACTACTACGACTTCTTCCTGCTGCCCCCGAGAGTCCAAGCGCAACCTCGGCTGGCAATTGCCATCGGCGATATTTCAGGGAAGGGAATCTCGGCGGCGCTGCTGATGGCAAGCCTGCGAGCAAGCTTGCGCAGCATAGCTGCATTGCAGGCGGAGAGCGATTCTGCTGACCTGACCATGCTGATGCGGAGCGTCAACCGACTTGTCTTTGATTCTTCCACCGATAGCCGCTACGCAACCTTCTTCTACGCAGAGTATGACCCCGCGACCCGCTTGCTGACGTATGTGAATGCAGGGCATAATCCGCCGATCCTCTTGCGAGGAGATGTCACGATAGCTCTCGAGCCGACTGGCATGGTCATTGGTTTGATGCCCGATGCAGAGTACCAGCAAGTTACGATTCAACTCTGCGTCGGGGATACTTTGTTTGCGTACACTGATGGCATTTCAGAAGCAATGACCCATGACGAAGAGGAATGGGGCGAGAAGCGGATGATGTCCTGCGCTCAGCAATTTCTTTGCAGGCCAGGCAAATCAAAACCTGCGTCCTCGCTGCTCGACTGCATCTTCAGGACCGCAGATATGTTCACAGGCGGCGCACCACAACACGACGATATGACGCTGCTCGTCTGCTCGATTTCGTAGGATTCAGATACGAATAAGGAATGAACAGGCGCCAAACAGGAAGGAATCTGCTCTCGATGGCATCATGTCGCCGGAAATGCGCAATCCTTCACCAACGATAGCGGTTCGACTCCTTTGACCATCATGGACATCATGTACAGCTCCTACAATCTGTCGGGGGTGCGTTCTCCCAATGTTGAGGGAGTTTGCGCCTTGCGGTACGTAGGCTGGGACATGTTCTGTACGACCGATCGTTTGTCGAGGAACACCGGTTTTGGTTTTGGGATGTGGTCGCCGCCTTGAGTTTGCAAACGTAGCGTAGTTGAGCATTTGGCAAGTCTTTCAGGGAATGCGTCCCCGAATGCCCGAACTTAGCCCGCAAGGCGGCAAACTGGCCGATAAATTAAACGGAGATATTAAGTACAGCAGACTGATTGGTGGAGCTGAACGGGATCGAACCGTTGACCTCGTCGTTGCGAACGACGCGCTCTCCCAACTGAGCTACAGCCCCACACCATGCACTCGCCGCGAAGCCATCTCGCCCACGAAGCGCCACGGAAATGAACACTCTGAGTGTAGCAGCACAAACCGCTCCCACTCAACCAAACGTACCGCCCTGCCGCTGTCATTCCCGAAGCGAACCTGCGTGTTCCTCGTCCAAATCCGCAATCCACCCCGTCACCGAAGTCCCTGCCGCCAGTGGTTTTTCGACCACATGCCAAACCTCGCCATCTTCCACCACAACCCCCAGCACCGGCACCTCAAGTCGCGCTCCACTCGGAGCCACCGCATCAAGCCGCCCCGTACTCGCCGTCTCCGAAAAAGACGTAACGCTCAGCAGCATCTGCCACCGATGCCGTGCGCCCACCCGCGACTCCAGCCGTATATCCACCACCTCTGCCGCAAACTCCATCACCGCGCCAGCACCTGTTCCAGAAGCTCCATCTCCCGCGCGCTGCCCACCATAAATGGCGTCCGTTGGTGAATCCCCTCCGGCTTGATGTCGAGAATCCGCCCCGCCCCGCTGCTCGCCTTCCCACCCGCCTGCTCCGCGATAAACGCCAGCGGATTCGCCTCATACAGCAACCGCAGCTTACCCCCCGGCTGCTTTGCCGTAGGCGGATATAAGAAGATCCCACCCTTGAGCAGCGTCCGGTGAAAATCCGCCACAAGCGACCCGATATACCGCGAGCTGTAAGCCCCCTCGCTCCCACCTCGCAACAAGTCGACGTAGCTCCGATACTCCGCAGGCCACTGCGCCGCATTCGCCTCGTTGGTGCTGTAGTACGGCCCCTGCTGCGGCATCTGCATCCGCTCCGTCGTCAGCACAAACGCGCCAATCGTCGGATCGAGCGTAAAGCTGTGCACACCATTTCCCGTCGTATAGACCAGCACCGTCGACGGCCCATAGACCACATACCCCGCCGCAACCTGCTTGAACCCCGGCTGCAGAATCGACGCATCCAGGTCACCCTCCGGCTGTCGCTTGAGGATGCTGAAGATCGTCCCGACATTCACATTCACATCGATATTCGAAGACCCGTCCAGCGGGTCAAACACGACGATGTACTTCCCGTTCTCGCTGCTGCGGGCAAACGTCACCGGCTCCTCGTCCTCTTCGCTCACCAGCGCGGCCACCATATCGCGCACGCCAAGGCAGTGCAGCAGCGCCTCATTGGCGAAGACATCCAGCTTCTGCTGCGCCTCACCCTGCACATTCGTCTGCCCAAATGCACCCAGCACATCACTCAGACCAGCCGAGCGGATCTTCGCTTCGATCATCTTGCTCGCCAGCGTAATACCGCCAAGCAGGAGACTGAACGTCCCACTCGCCGCCGTAATATCCGCCTGCTGCTGCTGGATATGCTGCTGAACCGTCGTGATCATGATTCCTCTTTCTTGTCCCGTGATGCCGCGTAAGCTCTTCCAAAAACTCTAGCACCACTCCAATAACGGAGAGCAGCCGCTACAATTGCAACATTCCCGTCACTCCAGCAACATCCGAAAGAGCCCGATGACTCCTCTGCTCGACCGCCGTCGCTTCCTTCTCGCCTCCGCCGCAGTTGCCGCCATCCCCGCCGCCGCCCTTGAAGCCCAGCGCCCCACACCCTCTTCATCGGCCACGCCACTCCCGCCCGCCATCGCCGCCCTCAAAAGCCGTCGCGGCGAAGGCCAGCCCATCACCCTCGCCGAGCGCCAGCAGCGCTTCGACCGCGCCCGCCAGCTCATGCACGAACACAAGACCGGCGCCATCTGCATCACCGGGGGCACCTCGCTCGTCTACTTCACCGGCATCCGCTGGGGTCAGTCCGAGCGCCTCTTCGCCTTCATCCTCCCCGCCACCGGCGCACCGTTCATCGTCTGCCCCGTCTTCGAGGAGGACCGCGTCCGCGAGCGCCTTACCGACGTCCCCGACGGCGCCACCACCAAGATCTACACCTGGAACGAGGATGAAGATCCCTACGCCCTCACCGCCAAAGCCCTCCGCGAGTCCGGCGTCGCGACCGGCTCCCTCGGCATCGAGGAGCGCGTCCAGTTCGTCTTCGCCCAGCGCATCGGCGAGGCCTGCCCCGCGCTCAAAATCGTCAGTGCCATCCCCGTCGTCTCCGGTTGCCGCAGCATCAAGACCGCCCATGAATTGGCCCTCATGCAGATCGCCAACAACATCACCCTCTCGGTCTACGAGGCTGCCTTCAAGTCCGCCCAGCCCGGCATGACCAACCGCCAGTTCGTCGACCTCATCAACGCAGCCTACGCGCGCGTCGGCGTCCAGGGCGAGGCAAGCTGCCAGATCGGCGAATACTCCGCCCTGCCGCACGGTTCAGTCCAACCCCAAACCATCAAAGAAGGAGAGATCATCCTCATCGACGACGGCTGCTTCGTCGAGGGCTACCAGTCCGACATCTCTCGCTCCTTCGTCCTCGGCAAAGCCACTGACAAGCAGAAGAAAGTCTTCGACATCGTCCACAAAGCGCAGGCCGCCGCATTAGCCGCCGCCCGCCCCGGCGTCCAGTGCCAGGCCATCGACGCAGCCGCCCGCAAGGTCATCACCGACGCAGGCTTCGGGCCGGACTACGCCCACTTCACCCACCGCGTCGGCCACGGCATCGGCATGGACATGCACGAGTGGCCCTACCTCGTCCGCGGCAACACCCAACCCCTCGAAGCCGGCATGACCTTCTCCGACGAGCCCGGCCTCTACATCAAGGGCGAGTTCGGCGTCCGTCTCGAAGACGACTGGTACGTCACCCCCGACGGCGGCAAGATGTTCACCCCCCAAAGCCCTTCCCTCGAAGACCCCTTCGCCGCCGCCTAGGCACCTGCCTTTGCATTGCTTCTGTAGTTGTCATTCCCGAAAGGAAGCTGAGGCTTCCTCAAAGCAGACATTGCCAGTCGATCGCCTCGGCTAACGAGGCGACCGACTGAATCTGCATAACGTGGAACCTGCCGAGTGAGGCGATCGATTACCAAGGTTCTCCGTTGCCGAACGACCAATCCGAGCGGTCGACGAAGACCATGTTGATCATCACGTCATCCGGGCGGACGGAGAGCTTGCTCTTAAGCTCGTCAGCGATGTACCGGAAGAACGCAAGCTTGGATTCCTTATTGTTCCCGACAGTACTGGTTACCTGGATCAAGAGAAAATCTGGCGACCGATCCCATCCGAGAAACTTCGGATCGTAAATCAGATTGTCGGGGGAATGCTCGTTGATGACGATGAAGCGGTCACCATCCGGAGCCTTCAGCACATCGACGATGCCCTTGTAAACAATGTCGGCAACAGTGGCACGATACTCAGCGGTCTTTCCTTTAATCAGATCGATACGGGCGAATGGCATAAAAATCTCCTTTGGATCCTGCATGGTTGAGAAGGTCTGAAGAGAACGACTGGACCCAGAAAGCAGACTCAGCCAAATACTAAGGGCACCTTGCAAACTTACTACCTGCCACTTGGTAGGTATGCTGAATAGATACTACCTGCCACTTGGTAGATTCACTTAATTGGAATAATATTTCTTCAGACCTCTTAGTGGGACATCGGTCAGCGGGGCGACAGTGTGAGTACGGACTCAAGAGAGAAAATCCTGGCAGCCGCCAAACTGGTTGCGCAGGCACATGGCTATAACGGACTGAACTTTCGCGACCTCGCAGAGTTGGTCGGCATCCGGGCCGCGAGCATCTATCACCACTTCCCCAGCAAGGCCGTCCTCGCTGAGGCCGTCGCCAAACGCTATTGGGAGGACCACGCGGCCGCCCTGGAGGCTCTCCTTACAAAAGCCTCGACCCCAGTTCTTGCCCTGCGGCGATACCCTGAGACGTTTCGTTGGGCGCTTGAGAATGAGAATCGGATGTGCCTGAGCGGCTTCATGGCCGCCGAATATGACGATCTGCCGGAAGAGGTAAGGAAAGAGGTCCAGACCTTCGCTGACGTCAACGTCGCCTGGCTGAGTAAAGTTCTGTCGGCAGCAAATGTGGTGACCGGCAAGCAGATTGAGCCACGCGCCCGCGCCATCTACGCCGCCGTGGCCGGTGCTCAGCTTATGGCAAGAAGTCGATCCGACATAGCCCTCTTCGACGCCGTAATCAAGAGCTATCGCACAGCAGGCCTTCTGCCGGAGTAAATGCTTCCCTACCTCACACTCAAGGGCCGCAGGCGATCCCCGATGCCCCGCCCTCTGCAGGCACTGCCGCAAAGGGTGACCGTCGCGTTTGCCATCGGCACTGCATACTATGCCTTTAGAAGGCCAAGCCGCTGGAGACTCTCCGCTGTTGCCACAATGCAGTCTTCGTTGGAGCGTGGTGTCCAGTTGAGGATACGCTTTGCCTTGGCGTTCGTGAGGTTGCGGACGTTACCGAGTTCGGGTGCGATGAGTCGCAGGTCGGGCATGAATCTGGCCAGCAGACGTACGAGCCAGTCTGGCATCTCGCGGGTCGGGACGCGACGGGCGATGGGGCCAAGGCGTTTCTTCAGAATCATGGCCACGTCGATCAGCTTGATGACATCTCCAGCCACGGCAAGAAAGCGTTCGCCCTTGGCGGCCGGGCTGGTCATCGCCCGGATATGGAGGTCGGCTACGTCACGAACGTCTACGCCGCCAAACGAGATGCGTGGACAGACGGGAACGGCTCCATCGAGAAAACGCTGCACGATCTCGACTGAAGTCGCGTAGTCGGGGCCAAGTGCCGGACCGAAGATGCCGACGGGGTTAATGACGGAGAGTTCAAGGCCGTTGCCTTCGCTTGCGATGAAGTCCCAGGCCGCATGCTCAGCGATGGTCTTCGACTTGGCGTAAGCCGTAAGGCCAGAACCTTTCAGATCGGTCCAGTCGCGCTCATCGAAGGGTGCAGTGCGCGGCTTCTGACCGTAACCAATGGCGACAAAGGAAGACGTGAGAACAACTCTCTCAACACCAGCGTCGCGTGCAGCGCGGAGAATGCGCAGAGTACCCTCGCGCGCAGGAATGATGAGCTCGTCTTCGTGCTTCGGTGCCTTGGCCGGGAAAGGCGAGGCGACGTGGAGGACGAAGCGGCAGCCGGCTACGGCATCAGTCCATCCAGCGTCACCGGAAAGATCCGCTGCAACGAAGGAGAGAGCATCCTGACGCGGGGACCCGGCAACGTTCAGCATCCCCCGAACATCGGCTTCACGCTTTAAGGAACGGATAGTGGTGCGTACACGGTAACCTGCGCGAAGTAGTTGGTCGATACAGTGGGCGCCCACAAATCCGGAGCCGCCAGTGACGAGTACGAGATCTTCGTTCATAGTCACGAGTATACACAGCAGACCGAACGTTCACTCTGTTTTAGATTGCTTTGACCTGCGTCCATAAACTTTCAGCGATCTCCCGCAGGACGGCGGAGGATAGCTTGCGGGGCAGTCGGGCGAGGCGCTCGATAAGGCCGATGGTAATTTCCTGCATCACGTCAGCGGGCCATTCGTTTAAAACGCCCCCTTTGGAGTGGCTGGAGTAACGCTGCATAAATGCTGTGATCCGGGTGTCGGAGGCATTGAGTTCAGGTTGGCATGCAAACCCAGCGTTCTTGTATTGCTCCAGGAAGCGCATCTCCTTCTGGTGCTTGCGATAGAAGAGGTACATCCTTTCGCATCCTTGGACGAAGGCTTGCTGTGGGTCCATTTGAGGGCTGAACCCATCGAGAAAGCTGGCTATCTTAAGCGTATAAATCCGCTCGTACAGTGCCTGGATGATCTCTTCCTTACTGGCAAAATGGTGATAGATCAGGCCAGCACTGGTGCCGGAACGCTCAGCGATCAGCGACATCGGAGCTTCATGGAAACCGCGTTCCACAACGACGTCCAACATCGCGTCAAGAATGGCGTCGCGCTTGCTCGGTTTCGTTTTCGATGCCATGAGTCTATTGTTCCACGGCAAGCCGTAGAGAGACATCAAGCTTAGTGGTAAGCAGGGAGCACACAGAGCGACACTGCGGTAATTGCTTACCAGAGGTGCAACACTTCGAGTATTCTCATCGCATCTCATCCGCATTTTGGGAGGTGCGCTATGAAGATTGCTATAGTAATTGCCCGCATTTTGCTAGGATTCGTATTTTTTGCCTCGGGAATCGTCAGCATTCTGAAGCTCGGCAAGATGGGCGGAATGCCGGCGGACGCCACAAACTTCATGACCTTGATGGTGGAGCACAACTACACCGTGTTCATAGCCCTGCTCATGTTGATCGGCGGATTGCTGCTGCTGGTTGGCCGCTTCGTCCCGATCGGCCTCGTTCTCTTGGGCCCGATCCTGGTCAATATTTTGTTGTTCCACATCCTCTTTCGCGTCCCGGGTATTATCACGGGACTGATCTGCACAGCGCTTGAAGTTTTCCTGATCTGGGCATACAGGATCAGTTTCCGTGGGTTGTTTGCTGCGGCGCCGGTGCTCTCGTAGCGCCAGTCTGGGGGACCGCTTACGAGGGAGCGCAGTATGGTTGGCAGGGTTCATCGGATATCGAACTCTGTTCGTTGAAGAGGCCCAATGACAAAATCAAAGACAGTAATAATTGCCTTCTGGGTAGTAACCTCGCTGTTCTGCTTGGAGATGATCTTCACTGCGTATTGGGAGTGGTTCACTCCGCAGGCGGCGCAGGCATTTGCGCGTCTTGGCTTTCCAGCGGCGTCATTCCGTGTGGAACTTTCCGTGGCAAAGATGCTGGGCGTTTTCTCGCTGCTGATTCCAGCGATACCCACTCGCCTGAAAGAGTGGGCCTACGCTGGTTTTGCATTCAACCTTGTATCGGCTCTGATCGCACACGCCTCCATTCGTGACCAGCATGTGGCGTTTGCGCCCTCAGTGATCACTCTTTTGCTTGGGATAGGTTCGTATGGGCTGTGGAGACGCTCGGAACACCCGCAGCGCTCACCGGTGTCCGCACTGTGAAGTACTCGGAAACGCCCTTCTGACTATTAAGCTTCACGCCACGCCGTACTCCCGCAGAGTCGTTGTTTTCGGCAACCATAACGTTTCGGCCGTCCGAGCAGTCCGAAGTTGTCGATCACCCCGTTTTCGGTGCGTTACATCCACTGAGATCGAAACGTGCATTGGACTGTTCTCCTCAGTTGAGAATGCTGAACTCCGCCGAGTGAATTCATAGGCATCATCGTAGGCACTTGAGCCGTCATGAGGTCATACGGACGCCGGCTCGAATGCAAGTTCAGCGCTTATGGTGAGACAATCATGCGCATCCGCAGCTTAGCGACGCGCCAACCTGGTGCTCGGAGGAGAGCTTTGAACCGTCGAGAATTTGCAACCCGTTCGGTTGCCGCTGCAGCGGGTGCCGCGCTCTTCCCTCGTCCTGCGTACTCCGCTGGCCCCGGCTCCGCCATGCAGGTTCCTGGGGCACAATCCGAGTCTTTGACAAGCGCGGCACGGTTTCCCGACGGTTTTCTGTGGGGCACCGCTACGGCCTCGTACCAGAATGAAGGCGCATGGAAGGAAGACGGCAAGGGGGAGTCGATATGGGATCGATTCGTGCATACGCCGGGCAAAGTCAGAGGCGCCGTGACGGGCGATGTTGCCTGCGATCAGTACCATCTGTATGCCCAGGACATTGCGATGGCGAAGCGGCTCAACCAGAGGAGCCAGCGCTTTTCCATCTCATGGCCACGCATTCAGCCAACCGGCGTCGGTGCGCCGAATATGAAAGGGCTGGATCATTACAGCCGCTTCGTCGATACCTTGTTGGCATCGGGCATAAGGCCCTGGTGCACGATGTACCACTGGGATCTACCGCAGGCACTCGAAGATCGCGGCGGCTGGCCCAATCGCGATCTCGCCAACTACTTTGCGGACTACGCCGGCATTCTTGCCAAACATCTGGGCGACCGCATCACCGTCTGGGCACCGTTCAACATGCCCTGGGCTATTGCCTTTATGGGCTATGCTGCGGGCGCTGCTCCTCCGTGCCGCACCAGCTTCGGCGACTTTCTGAAAGCAGCGCACACGCTTGGCCTGGCTCAAGGGCAAGCACATCGCGCCGTCAAAGCAGCCTCTTCGAAGGCTACCGTGGGGAGTGCCTATGAGATGGCACCTGCCTATCCCAGGACCGACTCAGACGACGATCGCGCGGCTGCTGCTCGCTATCACGCCATGAATAACGTCTTCTTTCTTGAGGCTGCGATGAAGGGT
Organism: Granulicella arctica; assembly: GCF_025685605.1. Taxonomy (NCBI): domain Bacteria; kingdom Pseudomonadati; phylum Acidobacteriota; class Terriglobia; order Terriglobales; family Acidobacteriaceae; genus Granulicella; species Granulicella arctica. The sequence goes on along the minus strand of NZ_JAGTUT010000001.1, from coordinate 2,854,082 downwards.
CGCTATCCCAGGGCTTTTGTGGGAGAACCGCCGTTGGAGCAGATGGGCTTCAGGCCGGGAGACGAAAAGCTTCTCTATGCGCCGCTGGATTGGATCGGCTTTCATTACTACACCCGCCGCGTTGTGTCCGATGCGAGCAAAGAGCAGTTTCTCGGGGGCGGAATCTTCAGCGGCACGGAGATCGAAAGCAACTCGCCGGGAGGACGCGATCCGTACACGCGCTTTCGTGCCGCGATGCCTACGGAGGGACCGCTCACGGACGCTGGTCTGGAAGTCTGGCCGCGTGGCATCTATGACTTGGTTATGCAGATTTCAAAAGAGTACAACCATCCGATCATCGAAATCACGGAGAGCGGTTGTGGTTACCTCGATAGCCCGGATGAGCATGACCGAGTGCCAGATGCCCGTCGTATCCAGTGGTACCGCGACGTGCTGGCGGAGCTGTCCCGCGCCATTGCAGACGGAGCCAGGGTACGTGCCTACCATGCGTGGACTCTACTGGATAACTTTCAGTGGGCCGAGGGCTACACCGAGCGGTATGGCTTGATCTACACCGACTTCCGTAGCCAGAAACGGACGGTCAAGGACTCCGGTCTTTGGTATGGGCGAGTCGCTGCGTCCAATCGATTGAACGTCTGATCGTAGTTGCGTCGGCTTCGCACGTCCTGCAAAGAGGGCGATACCCACCACCCGGATGAATGTTCCGTCATTGGCAATCTTGACGTTCCAGCCATTTGATCAGAGCGAAGTTGCCGAAAACACCGTTTTACGTGAACGATGTGTGGGCTGCCGATAAGCGTGAACATAAGAATCAGCCCCAAAATATGACTTTGATTCCGCCTGCGATGAGTAGCACGCCAACGATCACGCATATCGTTCGCCCTTTCCGCTGCGAGATCTTCTGATCGAAGGACGATATAGCATCTGCATCACCGGCATAGAATTGACCGCCACGGACGGCGACCGCGAACGCTATGCAGCCGAAGAGAATGAGCGCGACTCCCATGGAAATCAGTCTAGCGTAGCTCACGGAAAGTCGGTGTTTTCGGCAAGAACAACAGTTTCAGCCGTCCAGTCGGGTCCAAGTTGGTCAAAACGCCGTTTCCGAGGATTGTAAGATGTCTGTATCTTCGGAGTCATGAAGATGACTAAATTTCGTTGGCCCTTCACCAAGCTTCTCGTTGGGCTGATTATTCTGGCGGGCACGACAGCGGTTGCACCATCGCTCATGGCTTCAGGACGCTCACCAAAAGACTATTGCGATGTGGTCCAGCATGTTAGAGCCAACGATCAAAAGGTGCTGCTTGTGCGGGGCATCTACAGGCGAGGTGGCGAGATCGAAAGCTTTTACGGTCAAGCCTGCCTCGACCGTTCTAAGGTTTCATGGGCAGACTTTTCTAAGGCGTTGCACGACAAGACCGCGCCAGCAGTGCTGAGTGAACTGGACACTCTCTTGGCTAGAGACGGCCGCGCCGGAGTCTTGGCACTGCTTGAGTTCGATGGCCCCAAGAAGGTAGTAGTTCCACCTGGTACCCAGCCGGGCTTAGCGAGCCTCATGAGAGGCACGAACTCTCGTTATGGACACATGAACGCATTCACGTATCGCGTACGCATCTTGAGGATCGACCACGTAGAAAGCTTGGACAGTTCGGTCCCCTGGCCACGCTGACGAGCAGTTCGTGAACATCACGCCCCAACTCCCGGAAAGTCGGTGTTTTCGGCAACTTCAATTTCGTTACTGACGAAACACCGTTTCAGGGACGAGCAGGCATTTGTACCTCTGTCTCCCTGACCAAAAAAGCTGATTTTCGCTGTCCTGTTTTGTGAACGTACTCCAGAGAATCGAAGTGACGTGTTTTGTCTGGGCATCGTCTGATCTAATGGCTCACCATGCGATTGAACCCAATGTGCCGATCGAGAACGAAACTCCAGATTCTTGCGCTCCTGCTCTTGTCATCTGCTTTACCGGCCAGAGCATGCTCCTTGGCTGCTTGCATCGACCACGGCATCGAGTTGAACCAGAGCTTTGAAGTTGTAGTTGCACATGACGGAAAAATCCTACAGGGCGTCACTGTCAAAGTGACGGACGCGGCTGCCAAGCTCCGGTTCTCAAGCATAACCCCTGCAACTGGTTCTCATTTGGTTGTGAGCCTACCACCGGGTGACTATTGGCTCAATGCCGATTTCCTCGGGATAGGGGCAGCTTATCAATGCTTCCACGTTGCAGCGCGGCCAACACGACACGCAAAACGGCGAATTCGTTATGAGTGGGGGGATCTTGCGCCCGCAACTCGCCACATCGCCGGCAAGCTAATCGACTTCCAGAGCGGTACCGGCGGAAGTCCGATTTGGAATGTCACACACAGGGTGAATGTTCCAATAACGGAAGCGAAACTGAAACTTGTAAACCCAATAACCCGACAAATCTACAGCACTGTGTCAGACGAGGACGGGGCTTTCGGGTTTGAAGAAGTGCCAGCCGGAACCTACGCGCTCCATATCGAAGGAGGTGGCAGTGGCAGAGGCTATGATGAATCAGACTTGCTGGTCCGACTCAGTCCGTCTGCAAACAGAGACTCGATTGACCTGATCCGAAGAGACGGTGGCGGCGGAAGCTGTGGAGGCACATCTCTTGAGCTGACAGATACATCACCAGCCGTAGATCGTTGAGGAGGATGCTGGTGGCGTTCAGTAGCAGAGGGGTTGGTGAGCTGAATTGCTATGGTCAAACCATTCCTGCAAAGTCACAGTTTTCGGCAACTTTAGGCGTTATTGCCGCAAACGCCGTTTTGCGAGAAGGAACGCTCGGCTAACTTGCTTGCTAGGTCAATCTGGGCCACTGTGTGAGCGACCTGAATGAGTTGAATCAACTCACAAACACAGATCCGAAAGCGATCAGTTTGCCTAGTGGAAGACAGATATACACACAGTAAAGCGGCCAGCGAGCAACGCCGGGCAAGTTCTGATATTTGTTTAGAGCACTCATCCAGCGATAATCACCCGTGGCAAGGCGAATCTTCCGGCTAGCCAAGACGCCGACCCCAAAAACGCTAAGACCCGCAATGCTGATCAGACCGCTGAGATTTGATATGGTCGCCACGTCAGCCATGCTTTCCCACCCGTAGACGACCCACAAGATCGTTGTTCCCCGAAAGTCGGTGTTTTCGGCAACTTAGATGTTTCCGGCCGTCCGAGCGGGCCGAAGTTGACCATAACCCTGGTTCAGGGAAGCAGTTCCTTGGCGCTTTTTCTGAGGCGAATTCCTGCCACGATAGAAGTCGAAAACAAGAGAGTTGCGATAGCCATTGCTAGGTAGAACCTCGTCTTGGACACCCAATGAATGTCCAGACCTAAGGCTCCCATTGCCAAGATGGTTACGACGAGAATTCCAACGAGCATGAGAACCGGCAAGTAGATAAGCATTGCACCTAGAACTTTCCGCCATCTTCTCATTTGGGTTGTTCTCGTCATAATCTTTTGGTTTCCTGCTATCTCGTAGATTCTAGCTGCCGCAAAGTCGGTGTTTTCGGCAACTACGGTTTGCTATTTCCCAAAAACCCGTTTTGCGTTACTAATGCAAGCGGAAAGACTGGTGAGGAATGAAATGGCTTCAGTGTTGCATATCGGTCTGCCGCTAGCTCCCCCATGGCTTACCGCGGAAGAGAGCCTGAAGATCGCGGCTCGATTGACGGACATCGCACAGCGGATGGAAACCGCAGGATATCGATACGCAGTGATGCATGCGTCGCCAGACATCGGATTGAACGAGTTTCGCGCACGACTACGGGAAGTGCCGTACGACGCAATCGTCATTGGAGGTGGCGTGGCCGCCGATCCGCAGCTGTCCGCATTCAAGCGGCAAGTCATGGATGTCGTAACGCAAGAAGCTCCAGACGCAAAAGTGCTGGAGTTTGATCATTCAATAGACATTCAAATCCTGGTAGACCGCGCGCTGAAACCCTTATAGCCCCCACTCAACAATCTTTGCCCCCGCAGCCCTCAGGGCAAAGCTTCAGCCTTGCCACAAGCCGCCCCGCCAAGGACAAAGCTTCAACCGTGCCAAAAGCTCCATCTCACAACCCGGTTTGAGACGCTAAGGTACGTCTCCAACTGGTCCCTCCACACCCCAAAAACCTGGCATCCTGAGCGAAGTCGAAGGATCTGCGGTTGCCCTTGCATCTGCCGTGCCCGTTGTTTGCGCCGCCCTTTCCGCTATTCTCAAAAAACCTGCACCTGCGTACCTGGCCCCACCCACAACACCCGTCATCTCGACCGAAGCAACGCGAAGTGGAGACCCCCGCATTGCGCCGTTGCTTTTGTTTGTTCTGTCCTCTCCACCCTGCCCGAAGCAAACCTGAGCCCACACCCCAATCCGTGTCATCCGCACTGATCCGTGTTAAGCCTCTCCTTGCATTTGCCGTTGTTTTCGCACATTGGCCTACGAGTTAGCCCATTTGTGATACGCTTAGGTTAGTAGGAAATATCACAAGCTCGGCTACCCAGCCGGGCTTGTTGCGTTTAACCCAGCACCCCAACCAGAGCACCCACGGGAGATCATCATGTCCGAATCGACGTCCGAAGCCAAAAAGCCGTACCAGTGCCGCCACATCTTCACCGACGGCCACCAGTGCGGCAGTCCTGCCCTCCGCACCCAGAAGCTCTGCTTCTACCACCACGCCAACCGCCAGCCAGCAGCCCACAAGACCGTCCACGGCATCACCTTCATCGCCCTGCCCGCACCCGACGACTTCCACGCCATCCAGCGCGGCCTGTCGGAGGTCCTCCGCCTCCTCGCCTCGAACGGCATCGACGACCGCCACGCCACCGCCCTCATCAAGGGACTCTCGGTTTGCAGCGCCAACCTCGCCCGCGCCGCCCGTCACGCCAAATCCATGCCCGCCGCCACCGAACTCGTCCAGGAATTCATCCAGGACCCCCTCCTCGGCGTCCTCGCCCCCGGTCCAGAACCTGAAGCCTCCATCGAAGACCCCATCCCCGACTACACCCCCGTACAGACTCCACGCCCCACCGTCGAATACACCACCACCCCGGAATCTATCGCCCTGGCCAACGCCCAATGGGACGCAGCCCAAAAGCAGCTCGCCGCCCACGCCGCAGCCCGCAAAGCCGCAGGCAAGTCCGAACAAGTCCAGACCTATCCCATCTCGAATCAAGACTTTGGACTTCAGAAAAAAATAAACCCGGCCAGCATCACAGTCCACGAAACGCCAAAAGAACTAGCCACCGCCTAGGCCAGCAAATGCGGGTACCCGCGGAAGCGGAGGCACCTGCAGTTCGAACTACGGCTACGGAACCACCATTACCTCAACTCCACTGGCCGCCCCGGCGTTCCGGTACACGCTCTCCGTTGCCTTCACAAACTGCTCCGGCTTCGCCAGCGGAATGTTCTCGACGAACGTCTGCGGGTTGCGATCGACCAGCGGGAACCACGAACTCTGCACCTGCACCATGATGCGATGGCCGGTGCGGAAGGTGTGATTGATGTCCGGCATGTCGGCGTTGACCTCGACCATCTTGCCCGGCACAAGCGGCGCAGGCTTCTCCCACGAATCGCGGAACTTCGCCCGCATCGGCTCCCCGCGCACAAGCTGCTGGTATCCACCGAGGATGATCGGCGGCGGTCCAAGGATGCGCTTGCCTGCAGCGTCGGCTGGTGGCTCCGGGTAGTCGTCCGGGTAGACGTCGATCAGCTTCACCACGAAGTCTGCATCGGTCCCCGTCGAAGCGATCTTCAGCTTCGGCTTCACCGGCCCCGAGAAGGTGACATCCTCGGTCAGCGGCTCGGTCTCATAGGTCAGCACATCCGGCCGACGCGATGCAAACCGCTGGTCGTCAGACATGTACCGCTGCGGCACCGTGTCCGTCGTGTACCCCACGAACGGCACTGGATGCGCCGGGTCACTCACATACTCATCCACACCAGCCTTCGCCGTGGGAGCCGTGAAGCTCAGCCCACCGTTCGCCTGAAAGTACAGCGTCTTCGCCGCAGCCGACTGCGGAGGCCACGCAGCATACTGCTTCCAGACATTTGTGCCGGTCTCGAATACATATGCCTTCGGCAGCGGAGCGCCGTTGCGGCCCTTGAGATAGAACTCGAAGAAGGGGTACTGAATGTGAGCGCGGAAGAAGACGCCGGTCTTCGAGTTGAAGGTCGCATCGCCCAGCCGATCACCATCGCCGTTCGACCAGCCGCCGTGTACCCACGGTCCCACGACGAGCGTGTTCACCGTACCGGGGCTTAGCTTGTCGATGGCGTGGAAGGTCTTGAAGGGTCCCGAGAGATCCTCCGCATCGAACCAGCCACCAACCGTCATCACCGCCGCATGCACGCCCGTCATGTGCCGCGACAGGTCACGCTTCTTCCAGTAGTCGTCATAGGTCGTGTGGATCAACTGATCGTGGAAGAGCCAGTTTTTGCCATCGAGATACGGCTTGCCCGTATCAAGATTCCCCGTGGGCCCAGCCGCCAGCAGGCTCCGATACGTATCAGGATCGCTCTCGCCAGCAGGCCGAGCCGGGGTGTTGTGCAGGTCGATCGGGTTCTTCTGCGGAAAGAAGAACTTGTAGAAGCCGTAGTTCGCACCGAGCATGAAGGCGCCACCGTGGTAGGCGTCGTCTCCAAAGAAGAGGTCCGTCATGGGAGCCTGCGGGCTGGCGGCTTTGATCGCTGGATGCGAATCGATAATGCTCGCCGACGTATAGAACCCCGGATAGCTGATCCCGGTGATGCCGACCTTGCCGTTGTTGTTGGCAACATGCTTCAGCAGGAACTCTACGGTGTCGTAGGTGTCGCTTGACTCGTCTACATCCTTCGATGACTTCTTGTCATCGATGTGCGGGCTCATCTCCTGAAAGACGCCCTCGCTGCCACTGCGTCCGCGTACGTCGGCGCAGACGAAGATGTAGCCGGATTCCAGCAGCTCCTGACTCACCCCCAATCGGGTCGGCATCTTGTCCTCTCCGTAGGGGGCGCAGCTGTAGGGCGTGCGTGTCATCAGGAACGGGTAGGGGCCCTCATCCTTGAAGGTCCCGGACTGCGGCACATAGACCGAGGTGAACAGCTTGACACCATCGCGCATCGGGATGCGGTACTCATACTTCGCATAGTGCGCACGAACAAACTCCTCCGTGTTGAATGGAGCAGAAGTCTGCGCAGGCAACACTCGCGCAGCAGAGAACAGCAGACACACAGCGGCCAAAGCAATCCTGATCTTCATGGAGTCTCTCAAAAGAAGAAGTATGTAGCTTGTAAGGAGTCTATTACTGAACCGGTCTCACAGTGCGAGGTTTCAGCGCGCCAGGTGCGACAGCGGCAGCCAATCCGCCGTTCCAACGCGGCCCACCGGATACTGCCCTACCCGGTTTGCCTTGTACCATGGCGACCGCTCGTAGAAGAACTCCAGCCGGGACGCAGGATTGGCCGCAAACACTGGATCGGTCGCAATTCGCTTCTCGAACTCTGCCTGTAACTGCGGGTCCTTCGCCATCATCTCCCGCGCAAGCCGTTCCACTACATACGCCTCACCATACTCCTTCTGCTCGAAGATCGAATCGAAGAAGCCCCATTGCATTGCCGAATCGGGAGCCGACGGCTCAAGCCACGCCACCGCTACCTTCGACAAGCGCTGATTCAGTCGCACCACTGCCGACCCCGCAGGATAGGTCCGCGTCTCCTTCACCAGAGCACACGTTCCAAACTTTCCGGGCCCTCGCCATGCCTCGCCGTTGAAGGTCGGATGACGACCCTCGAAGGGCGGGTCCTGCCACGTCATCCCGCTGCACTGGTAGCTCTCAAGCTCAGCGGTCCATGGCGCAGTCGTTCGCTCGATCGCTACCTGATGTGCCGTCAGCACGTCGATCACCTTCACCCACTGCGCTGGAATGATGTATGCCACAGGGAGTGTAGCTTCGGCGGTAATCTTGTAGCCCATCTGCAATGGCAGCGTCATGTCCACAGGCTCATGCGAGTAGTTCACCCGTATGCCGCCGGAGACCTCGCTCAAGCTGCGCTTGTACTTATATCCGTGGAATAGAAAGGGCGTCGTCTGCCCACTGCATCGCAGCTCCAATGGGTAGGCGCCCTTTAGTGCACCAAGCTGCGTCGCTTCAGTGTCCGCCGCTGCATTCAGCGCGATCAGCTTGTCCGCGTCCTTATTAACCAACTCCATCAGCCCCGCAAGAATCTCGTAGTTCCCTGTCACGCGGGTTCGGTAGTCCTTCAGCATGTGCAGCTCAACCAACATGCCAGGCCGGTTTTCGAGGATCATGTAGCCTGTCGAAAAGCGCGGCGGGTCCTCGTTACAGGCCAGCCCCTCGGCAGGATTGGTATCGTTCAGGAAGTTGATATAGGTCGGCGCAACAAGATGACCATGCGCGTTGACATACTGCTCAAGCGCGGGCGTCGCCACCTTATCTACCCATGCTGCTGTGGCCACTGGAACGTTCGGTCCGTCATCCATGTTGAACGTGACGTCATATTGGAAGTCCGCGCCGTCCGTTACGTGGTCGTCGACGAAGAAGTCCGGCAGCCAGTGGTGAAACATTGCGAGGAACGCCCGGGCCTCCGGTGTGTCCGCCTTGAGGTAGTCGCGGTTCAAGTTGAGGTTCGTCCCGTTGCCGCGCCAGCCCATCTCCTCCGGTCCTACCTGGTTGATGCGGTTATAGGCGCTCCGCCGCTCGTGTCCATCGGCGTTGTAGATCGGGATGAAGACGAACACCGCCCGGTCAAGCAATCCGGCCTTCGACTTCGTCACGACCATATCGCGAAGCAGCGCAAGGCAAGCATCCTTGCCGTCCATCTCGCCTGCGTGGATTGAATTCTGGACCAGCACGATCGGCCGCTTCGCCCGATGCAACGCGTCCGGGTCGAAGACACCGTCCTTCGACACAACCACCACGTCCAACTCGCGTCCTTCACCGGTCTTTCCGAAGCCCTCGATCTTCACCTGCTTTGGAGCGCCGGCAGCCACCTTCCGCAGATAGGCCATCGTCTCGTCGTAAGTAGGCGTGGTTCGGTAACAGGTAGCTTCTGCAGGCGTAGGGTTCGGCGGGACATCCGCGCAGGACACAGGCCGCGGAGTGCCAGCGAGCAGCGGATCGACCTGGGCCATCAACGGCGCTACACAACCGACGATCCCACCAAAAAGCGCAAGCTGAAGAAGACGCAAAGAGCTCATCCTCAAAACGTAACACCGGGCGAGGCGCAACGATGCCATAAAGCACACGCCCGGTCGAAACGTTCCCGTGTTCTTCGCGGCAGCTTCGCTCTAAGTCAGGTCATCCGTATCAAACGCAGGGATCTTCCGCCCCAGCGCCGAGACGTCGCGCGAGTCCCCGACCAGCCCACGCACGACCACGTTCATCTCGATGTCACGGTCCTCATCGGCTTCGGCCTCCAGCGTTCGCAGCGATACCGGCTCCGGCACCTCCAGGCTTTCCAGGAGCACCGTAGCATGGGCCACTGCAACGTGGTCCTGGTTCAAGCCTTCGGGCGTCTTTGCCTTGATGCCGACCTCGCCCGGTTTGACGCCCAGCAGCCGCGATACACTCTCGCGCAACTCATTCGCAATCGGCACAATCTTCGGTTTCGCCATTACCAGCACTGTATCGATGTTGACGATCTTGTACCCCGCCGTCGCCACCTCCTCCAGCGCCGTCTGCAGGAAAACGCTCGACGCTGCGCCCTTCCATCGCGGATCGCTTGGCGGAAAGAACGTGCCAATGTCTCCAGCCGAAACCGCCCCCAGCAGTGCATCCGTGATGGCATGGAGGAGCACATCGCCATCGGAGTGACCCGCCAGACCCTCGGGATGCTCAATCGGCAGACCGCCGATGATGAGCGGTACGCCGGTCTTGAAGGCGTGTGAGTCAAATCCGTATCCAATCCTCATACTCATGTGCGACTCCCTAACAAAGCGACCGCGGATATACGCGGAGAAACGCGGATTTTCTTCTTGGTATTTTCAAGTATGAACCGCTTGAACTGAGGCCTTGGTCCAAAATTCAGAAGTAGTCCTACTTCGTGATCAGTGGCGCGCAGGTAATGAACGATTTGACCTTCATGCTCTTTATCCAGTGTCGCAACAGCCTTCAACTCTAGAAGAACACAAGCGTTCACGATTAAGTCAGCTCGAAATATGCCTACTGACTCACCCCGGAAATAGACTGGCACAGATACCCCTGCAGCAACGCGCAGACCTGCCTGAACAAGCGCAATTCGCAAAGCCTGCTGGTATACGCTCTCCAGAAACCCCCCACCCAACTCGTTGTAAACATCGAAATATACAGCTAGTACACGATCCGTCACAATAGAATGCAAGCCAGAAAAAGCCGGCCGCGCTACAGCCATAAGCACTTCGTCTTGTCCTGGCTTCGGCTCTGCGCTTCGTGCTGGTCCCGCCTGTAATTCTTTATCCGCGTTCATCCGCGAAGGTCCGCGGTAGTCTTGCGCAGGTAGAACTCGGCCAGTTCTATGTCGCCTGGCTGGGTGATTTTGAAGTTGCGGGCTGAGCCGGCGACTACGGCTACCTGTACGCCGGCTCGCTCCAGCAGGCTGGCCTCATCGGTTCCCGGGAACTCGTCTGCGGCGGCTTCGGCGAACGCCTTCTGCATAAAGCCGAACCGGGCGCCCTGCGGCGTCTGCGCCTGGACCACGCGCTCGCGAGGGATCGTTGAGGTGATGATGGCGCCGTCTGCCGTCCGCTCGACCTGTTTGATCGTATCGACTGCCGGAAGTCCGACGATGGCCGCGCCATGCTTCACGATGGCATCGATGGTTCGATCGATCGTCGCTACATCGATCAGCGGCCGCACCGCATCGTGGACCAGCACGATGTCGTCGTCTGCACAGGCCAGAGCAGCAAGCGCGTTGCCGACTGAGTGCTGCCGATCCTCGCCGCCTTCGACTACGCTCACCTTTGCGCCCAGCCCGTACTCGGCTACCTGCGCCTCTACCCGCGACCGTTCCGCACCGCGCACCGCAACCAGGATCGCCTCGACCCGTGGCACCGCCAGAAACGTGCGGAGCGAGCGAATCAACACAGGGACGCCATCAATCGAGAGAAATTGCTTAGGAGCCGCACCGCTCGCGGCCATCCTCGTTCCAATACCTGCAGCCGGAAGTATCACAAAAACACGCATAGCCATCGGAGTATACAAGATGGCCGCCGGACCGATCCGAAGCACCTCTATCGGACGAACATCAACTTCTTCGGATACGTACGGTGCACGACTGACACGCCGCTCGTTTCAGAGCAGTATCGTCCCATGAATAGCCCTACAGCACCCCGTGTCGTCTCTGCGGAGAGGCTGAATGGCGGCGTCATGATCATCTTTGCCGATGGTAAGGGCGCAGTCTACTCAGCAACTCTGTTGTATGCGATGTTCGGCCAGGCCCTCGAAGTCGAAGCAGAGCCGGAGCAGGACTGATCCGACCCGCAGAGCCATCGGCCGGTTAATTGCCGATGGACCTGCACCTCCCCGGTGATAGCATCATCACCTGCCTATGACTGCCTGAAGACTGTCGCCCCGTCGTTGCGCCCTCTGCCTTTGAGCAGACGCACCTACCTGTGCCTCAAAAAAATCTTCAGGAGACCATCATGTCCTTCGCACCCCGCGACGAAATTCACACGCCTCGGCTCACCCTGATCGCCATCACGCCCGAGATGCTGCACGCCGAACAAGCCAATGACGGCAGCCTTGCTGCAATCCTTAATTGCACTCTCCCGCTGAACTGGCCACCAGTCGACTGGGAGCCACACGTCCTCGACATCCTGCTCGCTCAGTTTGAACGACACCCCCATCAATCCTCCTGGCACCGCTACATCACCCTTCCCGACGTCAACGGAACCAGCACCCTGATCGGTATGGTTGGGGCCTTCTGGCGAGACACCGCCCCTGCCGAGTGTGAGATCGGCTACACCATCCTGCCACCATGGGAGGGTCGGGGCTTCGCTACCGAAGCGGTGCGTGCTCTCATCGACGTCATCCGCAACGACCAGCAGATCCAACCACCGCTCACCTCCATCATGGCCCACACGCTCCCGCACCTGCTTGCCTCCATCCGCATCCTCGAAAAATGCGGCCTGACCTTTGAAGGCCCGGGCGAGGAGGCCAATACCATCCGCTACCGCCTCCACCTGAACAAATAGGAAACAGGCAGCCCGGTTCGGCGAAAGCTGAATGGGCTGCTACCAAACCGATTGGGGTCAGACCTTCCTGACGACGCCCAAGTTCCCCGTAAGATGAAGGCAGCATGACCCTTCCCCTCGACCGCGAACATCTCCGCCCCGGCGACCGTATCTGCACGGCCATCTCTGGCGGAGCCGATTCGACTGCACTTCTTCTTACGCTTCATCATCTGAAGGCTGACTTAGGCATCGGCCTCTCCGCTGCCCATGTCCACCATGGTCTACGGGGTGCCGACGCGGATGGCGACCTCGACTTCGTCCGCGATCTCTGCACTCGCCTCGACGTACCTCTTCATGTCCATCACGCCAGCGTCCCGGAGCGCGTCAAGCAGACCGGCGAGTCCATTGAAGAAGCCGCCCGCAATCTCCGCTACGCCTTCTTCGAGACCCTGCTCAGCGGCGGCGAACAGACTGTCCTCACCGCCCACACTCTCGACGACCAGGCCGAGACCGTCCTCCTGAAGCTAATTCGCGGAGCATGGACCGAAGGTCTCAGCGCCATTCATCCTGTAGTCGCGCTAAGAACAGGAAAGATCCTGCGCCCCTTCCTCACCGTTCGCCGTGCCGAGATCGAAGCTTTTCTCAATGAAGCCAACCAGGCCTGGCGTGAGGACGCCACGAACGCGGAGACCATTTATACCCGCAATCGCGTTCGCCACCAGCTGATGCCGCTTCTCCGCGAGCTCAATCCTGGCGTCGATCAGGCGCTGGCCCATGTAGCCGAACTTGCCTTGGACGATGAGGCGCACTGGCAGCGCAGCCTCGGCCAGCTTCTCCCCCAGATCGTGCTTCCGGGCAGGCCCGTCCGGGGCGGCGGGCGCGCCGTCAGCACGGCTGTCGGGCAGGCCGAGGTTGCCATAGAGCTTGAGCGGCTTCGTGCGCTCGACCCTGCTACTCGCCGCCGGGTCCTGCGTGCTGCCGTCCGCCAACTGGATACGAAACCGGGCACCCGGCTCTGCTTCGACGAGACTGCCCGGCTGATGGCGATGGTCGCCGTTCCGCCGGGTCCGGCTGCGCTCCACCTCCAAAGCGGCCTTCGGGCGCAGCGGTCCGCCCGGGAACTCCGCCTTTTCCGCCAGGAGGCACCGCCCAAGTGACTCATTTTGAGCCGGATTTCCTGCGTTGCGTCAAAGTTGCCGAAAACCCCATAGAATGGTGGGCTGAATCTTCGGGCGAGGCGTAGAATCTAAATAATTTAACAAGAGGAAGACCGCGACCGGAATCGAGCTTGTCTCTCTCGACCTTCATGGCTCCAACTCATGGGTAGCATCGTCTAAATAAGGTAAGCCGTGGTGCGTAGCCGCACCAATCCGGTTTGAGAAAGAAGTGGCGCTAGCGCCGGACCGGAGACAAGGGAGATGCAATTGAATTCGACCGTGAAACAAATATTGATCTGGGTCTTCATGATTACCTGCCTGGTCTGCCTCTGGCAGTTCGTTAAGGGCACATCATCAGGACCCGACAAGCAGATCAGCCTGTCGCAGCTACTTGACTCAGCCGATCAGGGCAAGATCGCCGACGTCACTGTGAACAGCGCTGAAGTGACCGGGCACTACACCGACAAGACCCTCTTCCATACGACCATTCCCGCCAACTATCCGGACATGTACAAGACCCTCCGCGATCACGGTGTGAACATCAACATCAAGGATCAGAACGGCAACGCCTGGCTCGGTATCCTCATCCAGTTCGCGCCGTTTGTCCTGCTGCTTGGCCTCTGGTTCTTCCTCCTTCGCCAGATGCAGTCCGGCGGCAACAAGGCGATGAGCTTTGGCAAGAGCAAGGCGCGCCTGCTCTCCATGCAGCAGAAGAAGATCACTTTTAAGGATGTTGCCGGCGTCGATGAGGCCAAGGAAGAGCTCAAGGAGATCATTGAGTTCCTCCGCGAGTCGCAGAAGTTCCAGAAGCTTGGCGGCCGTATTCCCAAGGGCGTCCTGCTCGTCGGACCTCCGGGAACCGGCAAAACGCTTCTTGCTCGCGCTGTTGCTGGTGAAGCAAACGTTCCGTTCTTCTCGATCTCCGGTTCGGACTTCGTTGAAATGTTTGTCGGCGTCGGTGCAAGCCGCGTTCGCGACCTCTTCGAGCAAGGTAAGAAGAACGCCCCCTGCATCATCTTCATCGACGAAATCGACGCAGTCGGCCGCCATCGCGGAGCCGGTCTCGGCGGTGGTCACGATGAGCGTGAGCAAACCCTGAACCAGCTTCTCGTCGAGATGGACGGTTTTGAGGCCAATGACGGCGTCATCCTGATCGCAGCCACCAACCGCCCCGACGTACTTGATCCCGCGCTTCTCCGTCCAGGTCGCTTCGATCGCCGTGTCATCGTTGATCGCCCCGATATCCGCGGCCGCGAAGAAGTTCTCAAGGTCCACTCGAAGAAGGTTCCGATGGCGGAAGACGTCAACCTGAACATTCTTGCGCGTGGTACACCGGGCTTCTCAGGAGCCGATCTGGCCAACATGGTCAACGAAGCCGCCCTCACCGCTGCCCGCTTCAATCGCAAGTCGGTTCACATGTATGACTTTGAAGTAGCCAAGGACAAGGTCATGATGGGTGCGGAGCGCAAGTCCATGCTCCTCACGGACGAAGAGAAGAAAGTAACCGCCTATCACGAGGCCGGTCATACCCTCGTCTCCGCGCTCCGCGAGCACTCGGACCCGCTTCATAAGGTTACGATCATCCCGCGTGGCATGGCTCTCGGTGTAACGGTCTACCTCCCCGAGGAAGACCAGCACACCGTCACCAAGGACTATCTCGAGACGCGCCTCGCCATGATGATGGGCGGTCGCTGCGCCGAGGAGATCTTCCTCAAGCAGATGACCACCGGTGCCGGCAACGACATCGAACGGGCAACTGAGCTCGCCCGCAAGATGGTCTGCGAGTACGGCATGAGCGGCATGGGACCCATGACTTACGGCAAGAAGGAACAGGAAGTGTTCCTCGGCCGCGAGATCGGCCAGTCCCGCGACTTCTCCGACGACACCGCCCGCCAGATCGACGCCGAGGTTCGCAGCTTCGTGAACGCCGGCTACAAGTCGGCCTACACGATCCTCGAAGCTAACCAGGACATTATGCACCGCATGGCGAACGCCCTGCTGGAGCGTGAGACGCTGGACGCCGCGGATATCAAGCTGATCATCGAAGGCAAGGACCTTCCCGCTGCCCGCTCGCCCCTTTCTGGTGTCGACTCTGACTCCAACGGCGGCGAGACGCAGAAGATCCTCAAGCCAGAGTCCGGACGCAAGCCCGGCTTCGGCGAAGGCCAGCCTTCACCTGCATAACCCGATGTCAACCAAATAGAAAAGGCGGCCTTCGGGTCGCCTTTTTTCTTTGCTCAAATTCTCCCCGCTTATCGTTATGTGATTCCACACGTAGCCTGCGTCTATCCACACACCTCGAAATGCGACAATGAGAGAGCGGATGCGACTCCTTTCCCTCACCCTCCTCCTCGCGCTTACAGGCTGCGGTTATCACCAGGCTGGCTCCGCCACGCATCTGCCCGTGAACGTGCGTACCCTCGCCGTCCCGATCTTCACCACGCGCGTTCAGGCCTACCACACCGAGATGGTCTATACGCAAGCCGTCATTCGCGAACTCAACATCCGCACAAAGTACACCATCACCAACACCGATAAGGATGACGATGCGGTCCTCACTGGCACCATCCTCAGCCAGTCCATCGCGCCGCTCACCTACGATTCCTCGACCAGCCAGACCTCGAGCTATCTCGTGACCATCACCGCAAAGGTCATCCTTACCGCCCGTGACGGCCATATCCTCTACCAGAACGATGCACTCGCCTACCGCGAGCAGTACCAGTCGACGCAGGATCTCAGCGGCTTCATCCAGGAAGACTCTCCCGCGATCCGGCGGGTCGCCACCGACTTCGCCAAGGCCGTAGTCGCCGATATGCTGGAGTCCTTTTAGATGGCCTCCTTGAAGTCTTTCGCCGGTACCGACCGCTTCCTTGCCGAGATCGCCGGCCCTACGCCTCGTCCCGGCTACGTGCTTGCGGGCGACGAGATTTTTCTTTATGAGCGATGCCGCAAGGGTGTCCTCGCGGCCTTGGTGCCCCCCGACCTCCGCGACTTCTGCCTCAACGATGTCGACCTCGCTGACACCTCCATCTTCGACATCCTCGACCGCGCCCAGACACCCTCCCTCATGGCTCCGTTCCAGGTCTTCTTCATCCGCGGCCTGAAGAATTTGTACGGCCGGGGTAGCAAGAAAGAGGAGTTCGCGGCGATCGATACGTACTTCCGCTCGCCTAACCCGCAATCCCTGCTCCTCTTCGTGGCCGACCACCTCCGCATCCCTACCGACCTCCGCCGCATGGATTTGCAGGACAAGGACCGCTTTGAGCGCATCCGCGAAACCCTTGGCGACCACTGCGGCATTATTGAGCTGGCCCGGGTCGACGAGGCCGATGCCGTCCGCTGGGCGACTGAAGCCGCCACCGCTCGCTCCGTTGTTTTCGAGCCCGACGCGGCACGCGAACTCGCCGACGCTCTCGGGGCGGACATGATGCTGATCTCGAGCGAACTCGAAAAACTTCTGCTCTACGTGACCGCCCCTATTCCCCAGAACGCGGACACCGCTCCACTCGCAAAGAACCGCATCACCCTGGGCGATGTGGAGACCATGGTGCTCGCCGCGAAACAGCGGAGCCTTTACGAGCTGACCGACGCGATTTCGGCGCATGACCGCCCGCGTGCCCTGCTCCTGCTCCACGGCCTGCTCAATGCCTCCGACGGTGGTGAGGACGCCGCAATCGGTCATCTTTACATGCTCGCCCGCACCTTTCGCCAGATGCTCATCATCTCTGAGAAAAACGTCCGGGACTCGAGAGCCATCTGGCAGGTTCTCTGGCAGGGCTTCCGCATGCCGCCTTTTGCTGCCGATGAGCTGATCAAGCAGGCCCGCCGCTACAAGTCGCGCCGCCAGCTTACCCGCGCCATCCGCCTCGTAGCCCGCGCGGATCTTGAACTTCGCAGCTCTCCCGCCAACAAACTTCTTGTCCTCGAACGCCTCATCCTCGATCTTGCCGCCGAGCCCCGCCCCGAACATGCCGCGCCGACCAGCCAGTTCGCCATGGAGCTTTAGTCTCCCAGCAGCCTCCCGTCAGTGGAATGTTTGCGCCCCGATAGAAGCAGCTTGCAATTCATATAGGACCAAAGTAGTCTGAGTTCAAGCCGACCAGCTCTCGCAGGTAGTCTTTGGCCGAAGCGCCTGCATGAGAGCTGTGATTGGCCGGTCGATGCGTTCTTTCCGGAGCTCGCAGACGACCACAAACAGACGAGGTGTGTCTTGAGTGAACGAACCAAATGGAAGATGCAGCGGGCGCTCGGCATGGAGCTACCTGGATTGGGCAAGCCCGGCGCCCTGGAAAAGCGGAACTACCCACCCGGTCAGCACGGTCAGGGAACGAAAAAGAAGCTGACCCAATACGGAACGCAGCTGCGAGAGAAACAGAAGCTTCTCTTTCACTACGGTCTCCGCGAAGAGCAGCTTCGTCGTTTCGTGCGCAACGCCCGCAGCATGAACGCCTCTAATTGGATTGAGAGCCTGATTGGCCTCCTGGAACTTCGGTTGGATAACATCGTCTTCAGGCTCGGCTTTGCCCGCAGCATCGCCTCCGCTCGCCAGTTGGTCAATCACGGGCATGTCATGGTGAATGGAAGAATTCTTACCATTGGGAGCGCCGTTCTCCGCTCCGGTAGCTTCGTCCGCCTGACGGAGTACGCTGCGGGAGCGATGACCGAAGCCTCCAGAATGGCTCCGCGCCTGCCGCTGCCCTCGTACCTGCAGTTCGCAATGGAAGGCTCAAACGACCACGGAGTCATCCGGATGCAGCCCGGTCCTGAGCACGTTCCCTTCGAGTTCAACCCGCGCCAGGTAGCGGAGTACTACGCAAAGAGGGGTGTTTAGGTGGCCGATACGACAACAGTCCTAGCAATCCATGAGGGTCTTGGCAGCATCACGATGTGTGGTTGCGGCGTGGTGACGCTGCACCTCGGTGGGGTTAGCCTGCGGATGGAGGTCTCCGGCTTCTCGCAGCTTGAAACGATGATGCGGGAGGCCTCGCAAGAGCTGCACACCCGTGCCTTGAACCTCGCAAGCGCGCGGCTGCAAGAGGCCGCCCCGACCCTCCACTAACGCCCAGATGTGCGGGATGCCCCATGCCGATCCTCGGACATGTGGCATCCCGCCACCCGCAGATCTCGCACCTCAGCCTCGCCGTAAAATCCGATGCATCTATATAGAGACGGAGGACGCCGAGTTGCCCGACCAGACACCAACCCCGCAGTCTCTCTCAAAGCCTCACAACCAGATCACACTTTACCTGCTCACCACGGCGGCGCTCATTCTCTGTGCCCTCATCCTTCGGCCGCTCTTCTCTGCAATCGCCGGAGCTGTCGTGCTCGCCGTCATCACGCAGCACCCCTACGATTGGCTCGGCACCAAGGTAAAGAATCGCAACCTCTGCGCCGCTATCGCGCTGTTCGCGGTCATCCTGGCCATCATTATTCCGTGCTTCTTTCTCGCGCAGGAGATCGTACAGCAAGCTATCGCGGCGGTAAGCGTCATGCGCCATGAGGCCAGCCATCGGGAGTTTGCCGCGCTGCTCGCTCGTCACCCTACGCTCACCGCCCGCATCCAGACCGTCACGGATTCCTTCGACGTCGATGAGACCATCAAGGCCTCGGCCACCTTCCTGGGACGCCGCCTCTTCTGGCTCCTTGGTCACTCGATCCTGATCATCACGCAGATCGTGTTCATGCTGTTTATCCTGTTTTTCCTCTTTCGCGACCGCAGTGTCTTCCTCAATTTTCTTTGCAAGACGCTGCCCTTCCGTGAAGACGAGACCAGCGTCCTTCTCGCCCGCGTTGACGACACGATTAAGGCGACCGCCCTTGGCCGCGCCGGCATCGCCGCGCTCCAAGGTATTCTTGCCGGTCTCGCCTACTGGTTATTTGGGGTTCCCGGCGTGATCCTGTGGTCGTTTACTACCTGTGCCTTCGCCATGATCCCCGGGGTCGGCGCGATTTTGGTCTGGGGACCCATCGCTGTCTACCTCGGTCTCAGCGGCCATTGGGGCAAAGCCGCGCTGCTCGCGGTGTGGGGAGGCGTGATCGTCAGCACGATCGACAACATTCTCTACCCGATGTTCGTCGGGTCGCGCCTCCGTACCCACCCGGTTGCGATCCTGCTCGCTATCATCGGCGGCGTTGCGCTCTTCGGCATCCCGGGCATTATTCTCGGGCCTGTGATCTTCACCACTGCCGGCGCCCTGCTCGACATGTATCAGGCACGCAACAGCCCTCAGCTTTAGCCCAGCCAGAACGGTTCGGGCGCAGGTACAAACTTTACGGGCACCTCCGTGACAAAGGTTTTCAACCAGGAGGTGGCGAACTCCATGCCGGCTTGCTCTGAAAGCACATGGCCTACGACCACGAGCGCCTTTGCCTGTCCAGCCGTAATTGCATCCTGGGCGTACTCCACCAACTCCCACTCGCGGGTCTCGCCGCAGATCAACACCTCAACCTGCGGGTCGGCGAGAAGCGCGATGCCACCCTCCCGACCGCAATAGCCCCAGCTCGTCGCCACACGGTGAACGGGCAACTCTCGATTTCCTACCACCCGGATCGTCTTCGCCCCGAGTTTCGTTGCAATGCCCTGCACCAGCGTCTGGAGCCTCATACCGTCGAAGTGCAGCCGCTTCAGATCGCCGCCCGTATCCACGTTGGCCTGCCAGCCAAGCTGCTCGACCATACCCTTTGCTACGCCATCGGGATGCATCGCGTGCAGGTGATCGTGAAAGTGGAGGATCGCCATCTCGTGATCCGCAAGGAATTTCTGTTTCGCCAACAGCACGCCGTTGTCCTTGATATCGTCCGTCTTGTCCTGATGGAGATAGAACGGGGTCTCATGCGTGATGATGAAGTTACAACCGAGCGCCTGCGCCCGCTTGCACACCTCGAACGTCGCCATCATCGTCGTCGCAATGCCCGTCACCACGATCCCCGGATCGCCAGCCAGCAGATTGTCGACTGTCTGCGCACGCCATGGCACGCCTACGTGCTCCTTGATGCGGTCGATCACGACTCCCACCGTTACCGGCGCGGCAACGACGCTACCCAGCAACTCCGGGACCAGCATCCAACCCGTTCCGACTGCACCCGCAGCGAGAAACATTCGACGAGACACACTCATGGTCAAATCCCTCGCCACCAGACTACGCAAGGCGCTGCAGATTGTCCTGGCCACTGCTTGTCCAGGCACGGCAGGAGAAGGGGTTGGCCCTGCTACCATGGGAGTTGACCGACTCCCATGACGCAAAGCATCCCAGAAAACCAGCCTCCCATTCGTGTCCGCATCGCCCCTTCGCCTACCGGAGACCCGCACGTCGGCACCGCCTACATCGGCCTGATCAACTTTTTATATGCCCGCCAGCGCGGCGGTAAGTTCGTCCTTCGCATTGAGGACACGGACCGCGCCCGCTTCGTCGCCACCTCCGAGCAGATGATCTTCGATGCACTTCGCTGGCTCGGGATCACCTGGGACGAAGGCCCCGACGTCGGCGGCCCATTCGGACCATATCGCCAATCCGAGCGCAGCGACATCTACCGCGAGCACGTAGAAATACTTCTCGCAAACGGCACCGCCTACCGTGCGTTTGAAACACCCGAAGAGCTTGAGGCGCTGAGGCAGCGCCAAACCGCTGCCAAGCTTCCGCCTCGTTACGATGGTGGCCACCGCGAGCTATCGCAGGAGCAGATCGACGCCTACTTGGCGGAGGGCCGCGCGTATGTGATTCGCATAAAGGTCCCCGAAGGTTCGACAACCTTCCGCGATGAGCTGCGCGGCACTATCACCTTCGAGCATTCGAACGTCGACGATCAGGTCCTTATGAAGTCCGACGGCTTTCCGACCTACCATCTTGCGAACGTCGTCGACGATCACCTGATGCGCATCACCGACGTCATCCGCGCCGAGGAATGGATCTCCTCCACGCCGAAACACGTCCTCCTCTACCAGGCCTTTGGTTGGGAGCAGCCGCGCTTCTGGCACATGCCGCTCCTGCGCAATCTGGATAAGAGCAAGATCTCCAAGCGGAAGAATCCTGTCTCGCTTGTCTACTATCGTCAGGCTGGATTTCTGCCCGAGGCCATGGTTAATTTTCTTGGCCTGATGGGTGGCGGGATGCCGACACCAACGCCGGTCGAGGTCGTCAACGGAGCGAAGGAGACGGAGATCTTCTCGCTTGACGAGATGATTGAGCGCTTTGAGGTTCCGAAGATTCGCCTTGGCGGCCCCGTCTTCGATCTCACCAAGCTCAAGTGGCTCAACGGAGAGTACCTGCGCGCCCTGCCGCCAGATGCGTTCTACGAGGCCGTCCGCGCCCTGGTCTTCAGCGACGACTACCTCCGCCAGATCTCTGCGATTATGCAGACCCGCATCGAGACGCTTGGCCAGTTCGGCGACATCACCAACTTCTTTTTCGCTGACAACATCATGCCGCCGCAGGATGTCTTTCTCCCGAAGAAGCGCACCCTCGAAGAGACACTTGTCTTCGCCGCCGAACAACTCCTGACCCTCGAAGCGACCGACTGGACGACGGAAGCAATCGAGCCCGCGCTGAAAGCGTTAGGCGAAACGAACTCCTGGTCTGTCAAGGAGAACTTCATGCTTCTCCGCGCCATCCTCACGGGAAGCACGATGTCGCCGCCGCTGCTCGAATCGCTGGTCATCTTCGGCAAGGCTCGCAGCATCGACCGGCTCCGTCGTTTTCTCGACACCCAGAAGAAGCTGGCCACAAATCCCCGCAAGTAGCAAAGCGCTACGTCGCGGTCACGTTTGCGAGACATTGCTCCAAAACACTGCTCAATGTCTCGATAGCCTCTGGTGAAACGCCCTGCCAAAGCTGCGCTTCAATGCCTTTGATCACACGATCGGCGGTCACCAGCAACTCCTCACCGGCAGCCGTCAGCGATGCCGTGACAATGCGATCATTCACGCTGTCCTTGCCGCGCACAATCCAGCCGCTCTCCTCCGTCTTCTGGATGAGCGCCTGCATCGTTTGCGGCGTCACCTCGCAGGCGCGGGCAAGATGCGCTCCCGAACTACCCGGCGCACTGCGAATGGCCCAGAGCAGTTGGATCTGCGCCTTCGTCGCACCGAACGGGCGAAGCTGCTCGTCAATCTCCGTGCGGAAATGAAGCATCAACCGTTTCATCAGCCGTGCTATCTGGCGACGGCTTGCTTCCAGTTCGGTCTTCTCAGTTAATTCGCACATATCAGTCTCCTGAGATAATATCAGGAGACTGATATGGCAACGCTCGCCCAAGTTCGGCCGCTCACGCTCCCCCAGTGGAAGCCAAAGCATAATCCGTGGGCGATCGCCCTGACCGTCACGCTTGCGACTTTCATGGAGGTTCTCGATACCTCGATCGCAAACGTTGCGCTGCCGCACATCGCCGGTTCGCTCGGTGCAAGCCAGGACGAAGCAACCTGGGTTCTGACAAGCTATCTCGTGGCGTCGGCTGTCATCCTGCCAATCTCCGGCTGGCTTTCGAATCGCTTCGGCCGCAAGCGCGTCTACATGACCTGCGTCACCGTTTTCACGCTCTGCTCGCTGCTCTGCGGCATTGCGCCGACGCTGCCCTTCCTCATCCTCGCTCGAATTCTGCAAGGCCTCGGCGGCGGCGGTCTCGCACCGAGCGAGCAGGCCATCCTGGCCGATACCTTCCCGATCGAGAAGCGCGGACAAGCCTTCGCAGTCTACGGGATGGCGGTCGTCTTCGCCCCGGCGATTGGCCCAACGCTTGGCGGCTGGATCACCGACAACTTCAACTGGCATTGGATCTTCTTCATCAATCTGCCCGTCGGACTGCTCTCGCTTTACCTCTCGAACCGTATGGTTGAAGATCCGCCGCACTTGATCGCACGCAAAGAGGCCTCAAAGCACCTCAAAGTCGACTTTATGGGCCTCGGTCTGGTCGCGCTCGGCGTTGGCCTCCTCGAGTTCACCCTCGATAAGGGGCAGGAGAAAGACTGGTTTTCCGACCCGATGATCCGCTTTACATTCTTTACCGCGATCATCCTGCTGGTGTGGTTTGTCTATTGGGAGTGGTTTCATCCCGACCCGATCGTCGATATCAAGCTGCTGAAGAACCGTAACTTCGGCACCGCCGTCTTCCTGCAGTTGATTCTCGGGATGGTGCTCTTCGGCTCGACCGTGCTGATTCCGCAGTATCTACAGACGCTGCTCGGCTACACGGCCGAACGGGCCGGGATGGTCCTGTCACCCGCAGGCTTCGTCCTAATGGTCATGATGCTGATTGCGGGCAGAACCGTCGGCAAGGTGGACCCCCGCGCCATGGCCGCCGCAGGTTATTTCTTCACGGCTGTGGGCGTCTACAACCTGACGCGACTGGACCTGACGACTTCCTTCGGAGCCGCTACTGAGTGGCGCATCCTGCAGATGATGGCGCTGCCATTTATCTTCATCCCGATCAGCACGCTTAACTACGTCGGGGTTCCAGCGGACAAGTCGAACCAGATCTCAAGCCTCTCGAACTTCGCCCGCAATATTGGTGGGAGCGCCGGCACCGCGCTCCTCACCACGTTCATTGCCCGCACGTCACAGACGCACCAACAGGTCCTCGGCTCAAATGTAATCCGCGGCAGTGTTTCCTATCGCATCTATATGGCCCGCATGACCGAACTACTCACGGCCGGAGGCATGTCTGCCGCACAGGCCAGCCAGACTGCCATCGGCACAGCCTATCGCCAGATGCAGTCGCAGGCGACGATGCTGAGCTATCAGAATGCCTTTGTTGTGCTGTCGGCTTTGCTGTTCATACTCGTGCCGCTGCCGTTTCTGATGCGCCTCCCGAAGAAGCGCGAGAAGCCGTCCTGAGGCGGCGGGCGGGCACTAGAGCGACGCTCAGCCAGCCTTGAACATCTGCTTGATGCCCCGCAACGCTTGACGCGTTCGCTCTTCGTTTTCGATGAGCGAGAAGCGAACGTGGGTGTCGCCGTGGTCGCCAAAACCAACCCCTGGACTCACCGCAACCTTTGCATCCAGCAGAAGCTTCTTCGAAAACTCGATGGAGCCGAGGGCTGCATACTGCTCCGGGATTCGCGCCCAGACGAACATGGTAGCCTTCGGCAGAGCGACGTTCCAGCCGAGTTTGTTCAGCCCGGGAACAAGGCAATCGCGGCGGCATTTGTAGTTATCGACGATGTCGGCGACGCAATCCTGATTGCCTTCGAGGGCCGAGATCGCTGCGACTTGAATGGGCGTAAAGGTTCCATAGTCGAAGTAGCTCTTGATCCGCCCGAGGGCCGCAACAAGCTTGCGATTGCCAACCATGAAGCCGACGCGCCAACCCGGCATGTTGTAGCTCTTCGAGAGCGTAAAGAACTCGACTGCAATCTCCTTCGCGCCGGGGACCTCCATGATCGAAGGCGCGCGATAGCCGTCAAAGACAATGTCTGCGTAGGCAAGATCGTGAATGATGTAGATGCCAAGCTCTGTGCAGAGCGCGACGATGCGCTCGAAGAACGGCAGGTCGACACACTGTGTCGTCGGATTAGCCGGGAAGTTCAGGATCAACAGCTTCGGGCGTGGCGACATGCGCGGAAGATCATGCTCAAGCTGCTCGATCAGTGCGTTTGAATCCTGATCAGGAGTTTCGTCGATGGCGATGCTTTGGATCTTTGATCCTGCGATCACCGGTCCGAAGATATGAATCGGATAGCTTGGATTCGGGACTGCAACCGTGTCCTCGTCGTCGAGCACGGCGAGGCAAAGGTGGGCGATGCCTTCCTTTGAGCCGATTGTGACGATGGCCTCCTGCTCGTGATCAAGATCAACGTTATAGCGGGTCTTGTACCAGTTGCAGATCGCCTTGCGCAGACGGGGGACGCCGCGCGAAAGCGAATAGCGATGCGTCGCCGTCCGCTGTGCCGCTTCAATCAACTTGTCGACGATTGCCTTGGGTGTCGCGCCATCGGGATTGCCCATGCCGAAGTCGATGATGTCTTCGCCACGCTTGCGGGCCGCGGCTTTCAGTTCGCCTGTGATGTTAAAAACATATGCGGGGAGGCGCGTCAGCCTTCTAAACTCTTCCATTGTGCCGGGAGGACTCCTGAATCCTAAACTCTATTTTGCCGTAAACAGGACCTGCAGCGGGAGTGACTTCGGTGGGTAGCACGCCGCATGGTCGCACGCCTGATAGTGCAGCGTAGCCGCGACCGTGTGCTCACCGGCGTCGGCAGTCACAGGAAGCTTGATCGTGAACTCACCCGAGTAGACGTCCAGCTTTTCGGTTGGTGAGAAGCTGAAGCTGAACTCCTGCCCCGTCGAGTAGATAGGCGTTCCCTGCGTCACGCCGCCGAGCGGTTCAGTCTTAAGAGCCGTCGGGATCAGAAACTCTGACTTTGGCGTGTGGGAGTTGACATGGTATCCATCGACAACCCGGAAATGCAGGTCAACCGTCGACTTCTTCCCTGCTGCCACGCTCTGCTGCTCCGCCACATAGACGACGGTGTTCTTTGGCTTGACGGCATCCTGCGCGATCATGGGCAGGAAAGCGGTCGACACAACCGCAACCGTGATGATGCTCCGAAGCTGCATCACTGACCACCTGCCACAGGGACGGCGCCGTTCCCGGCGATCAATTTCTTGATGTTCGCCTCGATCTCGTCTCTGGAGCCCAGTCCAGCCGTCTGCTCCTGCACGATGCCCTTGCCATCGACGTAGAAGGACATGGGAAGGTAGTCGATACCGCCGTAGGAGTCCGCAATCTTGCCGTCGGTCAGGAGAATCGGGTAGGTCGCTCCGAGTTTTTTGGCCGACTTGGCGATCTCATCCTTGCCCGCGTCATCCTCGGCGATGCCCAGCACCTCGAAGCCCTGCCCTTGGTACTTGGCACGAAACTCCTCAAACCACGGCATCTCGAGCTTGCAAGGCGCGCACCAGGTCGCCCAGAAGTTGACCAGCACCGGCCGGCCCTTGTAATCCGCCAGCGAGATTTTCTTGCCATCGAGCGTGACCAGCGTGAAGCCCGGTGCAGCCTTGCCACGCAGTTGCGGAGGCGCATCTCCATCAGCAGTCGGTGATCCATCCTTACCGGGCGTGGCCGGAGCCAGAACGATACGGTTCTCCTGCGCCTTCTGGAGCGCCAGACGCCGCTCACGGAGGTTATGCCATCCAGCCCACAGCATGAGGGAGATCCCGACGACAAAGACAACGATGACCAGCGCACTTCGCTTCATTGCGATTCCTCTCGGCACAGGTGTTCCATATCAACCTGTTGCCTATCTCAAGTTTAGTCGCAAAGCGGGAGGCGTGGGCCGTTAGAAGTTTGCAGGAAGCATACGATCGTACGTGGTTCGCACAATCCGGTAGCATTCGCAGGCGGCACTTTCGAGGCCTACACGGTTGACGATCTGGATGCGGCCACGCGTGTAGTCGATCCACCCGGCACGCTGCAGGCTTCCGGCAGCCACCGTAACGGTCGAGCGGCGGGAGCCAAGCATCTGCGCCAGAAACTCCTGTGTAAGCTGCAACATATTCGATTCCATGCGATCGGCAGAGGTCAGCAACCATCGCGCCAGGCGCGCCTCAACCGGGTGCAGCCGATTGCAGAGCACAGACTGCGTCATCTGGGTCATCTGCATGTAGAGGAACGAGTGGACTAATTGGGCGAGTTGTCCACCCTTGAGAAACTCCTCACGAAAGACAGACATGCGGATACGATAGCCTGCACCTGACCCTTGCATGATGACGGAGTGCGCCATCTGCGGATAGCCCAGCAGACCGACGACACCGGCGAAACCTTCGCGCCCAGTCACGCCAACCTCAACCGAATCACCGCTCTCAGTCAGGGCGTCTGTCGAAATCAGGCCGCTGGTCGGGAAGTAAAGGTTCTCAATATCCTGGTGTGGCTGCGAGAGATGGAAGCCTAAGGGAAGGTCCAGCGGAACGAGGAACTTCGACAGGTAGTGGAACTGGGCTTCGGGCATCTGCGCGAGGATGTAGTTACGCGGCCTCGCCAGACCATTACCAGTTGAGGGTAGAGTCACTTGCGAGTCCGTCGTTTGCGGAGACGACGAACCGCGCGATCCCGATACCTCATTACCCCTCAGATTATCTTTCGACAAAACTTCCCCAGACACAAAACCTGCCCCATTTCGATCTCAAGGTCAGTTGCAGTAGCCTTGAACATACGCTGGACATTCGCCTTAGTCTGTCTTACAGCAAACATAAGCCTAAGGATTTGTCCCTAAGAATGAAGGAGTTCCGCATTGGCAGGGATGACGGAGCAACCCTGCCGGGCCGTGGCAGGAGAACCTTAGCACCCCATTCAAGCCTTATCGGCTCGTTCACCCGGGGAACGAACGGTAAAATAGGGCTTCGATGGCTCATCCCGCCGTCATGGAAGGTTGTTCAAGTCTATGCATCGCTGGTCACAGCTTTTTATTCCCACCCTACGCGAGGCCCCGGCCGACGCGGAGGTCGCAAGCCACAAACTGCTTCTGCGCGCCGGATACGTTCGCCAGCTCGGAGCCGGCATCTACAGCTACCTCTTCCTTGGGAACCGGTCCGTCAACAAGATCGTCGCCATCGTTCGCCAGGAGATGGACCGAATCGGCCAGGAGTTTCTGCTGCCTGCCTTAAATCCAAAGGAGGTCTGGGAGGCCAGCGGCCGGTGGGATGGCATGGGCGACAACATGTTCCGGCTCAAGGATCGTAAGGGCGCCGAGCTCTGCCTCGCCATGACCCACGAAGAGGTGGTGACCGACATTGCCCGCAAGGAGTTGCGGAGCTATAAGCAGCTTCCGCAGATCTGGTACCAGATCCAGACCAAGTTTCGCGACGAACCCCGTCCCAAATCGGGCCTGCTGCGCGTGCGCCAGTTCATCATGAAGGACGCCTACTCATTCGATATCGACGAGGCTGGACTGGACCTCTCCTACCAGAAGCACGACGAAGCCTACCGCAAAATTTTCACGCGCTGCGGTCTGAAGTTCGTCGCGGTCGAGGCAGACTCCGGCGCGATGGGCGGCTCGCAATCGCAGGAGTTCATGGTCTACACCGAGGCAGGCGAGGACCTGATCGCCAGTTCGACCTCGGGATATGCGGCAAATCTGGAGAAGGCTACCTCGCGACCCTTCGTTATCGAAGATCTAGCGCCGTCCGGGGACGGGACGCCCGAACTGGTCCATACGCCCGGCTTCCGCACCATCGACGAGGTCAGTGCTTTCCTCCAAAGCGCTCCCCAGCACCAGATCAAGACGATGGCTTTCACCGCCATCATGCCGTCCGACAGCAAAATCGGTGCCGAGCGGTCCGTCGTCGTGTTCCTGCGCGGCGACCATACGGTAAATGAGGCAAAGCTGCTGGCCATAGCAGGCGCCGCAGAGCTTCGCCCCATGACGCCCGAAGAGATCGCCACGGTCTTCAACGCGCCTGCCGGCTACCTCGGACCGATCGGCATCCCAGCCGCACCGCACCCGAAGAAGCCCGGTACGCTGGTAATCCTGGACGCCGCGCTCGCTGACCGGACGAACCTGATCGCCGGTGCGAACCAGGCGGAATACCACCTGCGCAATGTGACTCCCGGCCGCGACTTCAAGCCGACCGTGACTGCCGATGTACGCAACATCCTTGAGGGCGAGGGCTGCCCCATCGATGGCAGCCCGCTGCGGCTTGGCAAGGCGGTCGAGATTGGCCATATCTTCAAGCTTGGCTATAAATACTCAAAATCCATGGGTGCCTCCGTGCTGAACCGCGATGGCAAGGAAACCACGCCGATCATGGGCAGCTACGGCATCGGTATCGAGCGCATCCTGACCTCCGCAATCGAGACCGCGGCAGCCGAGAACGGTGGCGCAAGCTTTGCATTGCCTGCTGCCATTGCGCCGTTTCAAGTGGTCGTGACGATTACGAACATTGGAGACGCTGCCCTGCTCGCAGCAGGCGAGACGATTGCTGAGGACCTTGATACCGCCGGATTCGACGTTCTGCTTGATGATCGCGACGAACGAGCGGGCGTGAAATTCAAAGACGCGGACCTCGTCGGCATTCCCTACCGCATCAACATAGGGAGAGGTGTTGCTGAGGGTAAGGTCGAATTTATCGATCGTCTCACCTCGACCAACAAGGACATCGCTCTTGACCAGGTAGTCGCAGAGCTTCGCAAAACGCTTTCAGCCTAACGGCAAACGATATGTTCACCCAGTTCGTCTGACAGAAAGAAGCCCTTGGCCGTCAAACTCAAGCTTGGCAATCCCTCTCGTTCTCCGCAGTCGACCAGCTTTCGCTGGCGCGTGGCGCGTGTCTTTCTTGTGGCGATCCTGGCCGTTGTGCTGATCGGCGCGTGCATCTTCGGCTACCTGTATCACCACTATGAGAACGTGGTCGACGATCGGCTCGCCGCAGGGCCGATGTTCGCCAGCGTGGCACAGATCTACGCCGCGCCGCGCGAGGTCCGCACCGGGCAGAAGATGACGGTCGCCCTGATCGGGCAGGACCTGCGCCGGGCCGGCTACAACAGCAACCCGCAGCTTGGATCATTCGAAGTCAATGGTGACAACATCCTCATCAAGCCGGGTGCAGAGAGCTACCACTCGACCGACGGCGCGACGATCAGCACAGCGAACGGTGTCGTCCAGAGCATCACCGCAGAGAATGGTGCGGCACTGCGCGCCTACGAGCTTGAGCCACAACTCATCACGGCACTCTCAGAGGACAAGAACCGTACGAAGCGGCGGCTTGTGACCTATAAGAACATTCCGCCCCGCCTCGTTCAGGCTGTCACCGCGATTGAAGATCGTCGCTTCTTCGAGCATGGCGGCATCAACTACGTCCGCATCGCGAAGTGCGCGGTGCAGGACGTCCTGGCGCAACGCATGAACTGCGGAGGATCGACGCTGACGCAGCAGCTTGCGCGCGGCTTCTTCCTCTCGCAGGATAAGAAGATCTCCCGCAAGATCGCCGAGGTGATGATCACCTTCCAGCTTGAATCTCACTTCAGCAAACAGCAGATCTTCGAGATGTACGCCAACCAGATCAACCTCGGCCAGCGCGGATCCTACGCGGTCAACGGAGTCGGCGAAGCGGCACAGGCCTTCTTCGGCAAAGACCTTGGCCAACTCGATCTCGCGGAGTGCGCGATGGTCGCCGGGCTGATTCAGAACCCCAGCCGCCGCAATCCGTATCGCCACCCCGATCGTGCCATGGAGCGACGCAACCTTGTGCTCGACTCCATGGTGCAGACGGGTGCAATCACGGAAGCGGAGGCCAGCCGCGCCAAGGCCGAGCCCATCCATCTTGCATCGCAAAATGTCGAGGCCAGCGAGGCGCCGTACTTTGTCGACCTCGTCCATGAGCAGCTTTCACAGCGCATGAGCGATCAGGATATGAGCCATGCGAGCCTGCGCATCTACACCTCGCTTGACCCCGAGTTGCAGCGGGCCGCCTCAGAGGCAGTTGATGTTGGCATGAAGAATGTCGACGAACTGATCCGCAAATTGCACAAGACCTCAAAAGGTGGTCCGTCCGCCCCGATCACCTATCCACAGGTCTCCCTCATTGCCCTCAATCCCCACACAGGTCAGGTGCTCGCGCTGGTTGGCGGGCGGAACTACGGGCTGAGTCAGTTGAACCACGCAGTGTCCAAGCGGCCTACCGGATCGATCTTCAAACCGTTCGTTTACGCCACGGCCTATAACTCCTCTCTCAATAGTCAATCACTCGGCGAGGGTGGAGTCTTCACTGCCGTCACCAAACTCAACGACGATCCCCAGGACTTCAGCACCGGAGGGCAGTCCTATACGCCTGGCAACTTTGTCCGGGGCGAGTACCCTGGCATGGTCACCGCCGCCACTGCCATTGAGCACTCACTGAACATCGCCACCATTGCCCTTGCGCAACTGGTCGGTTATGAGAACGTAGCTGCCCTCGCACGTTCTGCTGGCATCACCGCTGCCCGTGCTACACCGTCGGTCGCTCTTGGAACCTATAGCGCATCTCCGCTCGACATGGCCGGCGCGTACACAACCTTTGCCAATGGCGGCGTCCACCTTACCCCGTGGCTGCTCGCAAGCGTCCGCAACACGGCGGGCGACATCGTCTCCGACTTCGCTCCCGAAGCCCGCCAGGTTATGGACCCTCGCTCCGCCTATCTCACCCAATCTCTGCTCGAAGGCGTGATGGCGCGCGGCACCGGATCTGCCGTCCGACGACTCGGCTTCACCGCTCCCGCAGCTGGCAAGACGGGAACCTCACACGATGTCTGGTTCGCCGGATACTCGTCCAATCTCCTCTGCATCGTCTGGGTTGGCAACGACGACTACACCGATATCTCGAATGGCCTGGCAAAACCGGTTCAGGGTGCGGATACCGCCGCTCCCATCTGGGCGCAGTTTATGAACCGCGCCATCAAGCTTCCGCAGTACTCCGACATGAAGACCTTCACGGCTCCGAGCGGGGTCACCACGGTGCGCCTCGATAAGGTCACCAACCTGCTCGCGGATGCTTCGTGCACGAACAACTACACGGCCGCTTTCCTCGACGGTACGGCTCCCCAGGGGACCTGCAGCCAGATGACCGAAAATCCGCAGAGTCTCATTCAGAGACTCTTCGGCGGTGGCACCAACGCGGACCAACCTCCGGCAGCATCGGTATACCCGGGCAATGCGCCTTCACCAAACTCGCCTGCAACGCAGAAGCCCTATCGCCCTGCGGTGCCGGTCGATCCAAACGTTACGCCCTCGGCCGATCCTGCACAGCCCAAGAAGAAGAACTTCTTCAAGAAGCTGTTCGGTGGCTCCGGCGATAAGCAGCAGCAGACGCCACCTCCACAGCCGCCGCAGTAGACGTTAGCAACCGACCTTGCGGCGACGAGGCGACATGGTTCGCCCGACCGGTGCGGTGTTCTGGGTGCCTACCGGGGTCTCGGAGCCAGCCGCAACTTCCCCTGTGTTGATCGCGACCCATGGTTGGCACTCCGGGCACCAGTAGGTTGATCGTGCCTGCTCTCCCTGCTTGCGCATCATGACCTTTGCGCCGCATCGCCGGCACTCCTGGCCCTGCCGTCCATAGACCCAGAGGCGCTCCTCACGATTGTTCGCGTGGGTTGTGCGCCGATTGCCCGAGTAGGTAATGATCCCGTCGCCTGAGCCATCGAGCACATTGGCCTTCATGTATCGCTGCGAAACCTCGGCCATGACATCCAGTTCTTTGGGCGTCAACGTCTTCATGGCTCGGAACGGATTCACACCAGCGGTGAACGGAACCTCGCTTTTATAAACATTGCCCAGCCCGGCAAGTACACGCTGGTTCAGCAGCACGACGCCAATCTCCGCGTCGGGGTTTGCCAGGCCATACTGCCGCAGCCGCTCCACACCGCTCTCCACCGTAAAATCAGACGAAAGAATATCCGGCCCAAGCTTGGGAATCTGACTGTTGCGCTCAAGCGTCCGCGCCGTATAGAACTCGACGATCGGAACGTTGAAGGCGATGGCCTGCCAGTCCGCCGTCGTGATCACGACGCGCATCCGCTCCCGCCCCATCCACCACTTCTCGCCAGTTCGATAGAGATGCCATGTGCCGCTCATCAGCATGTGCGTGACGAGAATCAGATCGCCCGAGAAGTAGATCAACAGCCACTTGCCATGTGACGTCACCTTCTCGACGGTTCGGCCGACGATGGGCGTGTCATCGTTCACCCTCGCAATCTTCGCGAGGCCGGTGTCGAAACCCGTGACGACCTTACCGCCGATTGCCTTCTGGATCGCGCGGGCTGAGCGATAGATGGTGTCGCCCTCAGGCATTCGCGACCGCCTCTCTTGGAGAGCCCGGCAGCGGCGGCAGATTCCTGCGTACATTGAAGCCAAGCGGTGCGGCATGGAAGCCTGCATCGAGCAGGAAGCGTGCGAACGGATGCTCGGCAACCGCAACGCCGTTGATGCTGGTAATCAACATTCCAACGCGCGCACTCGGATCACCTCCCTGCTCCTGCACGCGATGCACCAGAAACTCCGCGAGGCTGCGCGCCACCTGCGAACGCTGCGGATCTTCCTCCGGCAGAAAGATCTGGAGGTTTGGATTGCCGCGCCGCAGGTAGCCCACCAACGCGCCATCCGCGAGGATCACCCTGGCCCCAACGCTGCGCGTCAACGAGGAGCCAGCATCGGGAGCCGTGGGCCACCGCAGCAAAGCGCCATACGGATTCGCCGGATCCGTCGCCGCAAGCTGCAGCATTTCGGCGCGATCATCCTGATTCGCTATCCGCAGGCTACGCAGCAGATCGACCGCCGCAGGCATCGCAAACTGTGTAGCGCCAAGGTCTGCGGCAAAGTATCCACGTCGAATCTTGCCACTCTCTTCGAGCGCCTTCATCACGTCATAGATCGCCGAGAAGCCGCCAGGTAGATTTTCCACATGCGCGGTCTCGCGAAAGACCACACCATAGCGCGTGAGCAGCTGCTGCGCAATCGCATGCGACCAGGCCGTAGCCGATCGATCTGTCTCGAACGCGACGGCCTGCAACGACCAGCGACCCTGCGCCGTAGGTGGCGTGGTGCGGCGGCTTCGGAAGCCTGTCTGCTGATGGACACGCCGGTTCGGCTTGGCATTGCGACCGCTACTCGCCGCAGGCTTATCGCAGTAGGCACGCAGCGCTGCAAGGCCATCGTTGCGAAGCAGTCCCTTCCACACGAGCGACCACAAAGCGTCAAGCGTCTCACCCGGGTATCCGCCGCCAAGCCCTTCGTGCAGATCCCCGAAGAACGAAGCACCATTGCGCCGCAGGTAGGCGATGATCTCCTCCTCGCGTGTCGCCACAGCTTCAACGACAGGAAGGATCACGCCATCCGCATCGCGCATTGGACGCTCCGGAGCAGCGGGCGGCATCACCGGCCAGAGCTGTGACAGCCTTTCAGCGAGGTAAAGCCCGATGCGTCCATCCCGCTCGCCAATCGGATCGAGCCCGCACCACACGACCTCACCCGCAGCGATCAACGTGTCTAGATCGGCAGGCTTGTAGTTCAGGATGCGCGACGGCAGGATCTCCGTTTCGAGGATCGATGCAGGCAGCGGTGCTCCTTGCAGATTCTCAATCACATCCAGCAACGCATCGAGTCCGCGTCTCGGTTGGACGACTCCCTGCCACCGTGTAAACAGCCGAGCCAGGGTCTTCTGCTCGACTGGCTCCACCTCCTTGCGAAGCCGCGCAAGCGACTTGCGCCGGATGGATCGCAGCACCTCGTTGTCGCACCACTCGCGATGAATACCACCAGGTCGAAAGCCGCCTTCGATGATGCGTCCGGTCTCGACAAGCCGGTTCAAGGTAGCTTCCACACTGACAACCGGGAGCGAAAAACGGTGCGCTACATTCTCAATCGTGAATGGTCCATTCGTTCGCGCGAAGCGACGAAGAAGATCGAGCAGAGCATCCGGCACGACATTCAAGAAGGCTGTGGGGAGACCGGGCGGCAGCGGCACACCAAGCGCATCGCGATAGCGCGCTGCGTCCTCCACAGCGATCAGGCGCTTCTCACCGGCTACCGTGACTTCGAGGACACGCCGCGCACGCATCAGTCGCGTCACGCTCTCCGCAACCTCCTCCGAGACACTCCGTGCACGGAGTTCCACACGGTTCAAATCGCCGAGGCGAAGCAGCAGATCATGGACGCCGTCCATCGTGCGCGCCCTGTAGGTCTCTGCCGTGCACTGCAGTTGCTCTTCAGTCTCCTCGATGGCGTTCAGGTCGAG
The DNA here is from genome assembly GCF_025685605.1 of Granulicella arctica. Taxonomy (NCBI): domain Bacteria; kingdom Pseudomonadati; phylum Acidobacteriota; class Terriglobia; order Terriglobales; family Acidobacteriaceae; genus Granulicella; species Granulicella arctica. Next base: position 2,819,081 of record NZ_JAGTUT010000001.1, on the reverse strand, counting down.
CAGTTCGCGCAGATCCGCGTCGCCCATCAACTCGCGGAGCTGATCCTGATCGATCGAGAGCGCCTGGGCACGGCGTTCGGCCAGCGGCGCATCGCCATCGTAAATGTAGTTCGCCACGTAGCTGAAGAGCAGCGCGGATGCAAATGGTGAAGGTGTGCGCGAATCAACCGTATGCACGCGCAGACTACGATTGCCGATGCTGCGCAGCGTCTCCATCAACGCTGGCATATCGAAGACATCGCGCAGGCACTCACGGTACGCTTCGAGCAAAATTGGAAAGGACGCATAACGCGAGGCGACGCTCAGCAGGTCGTAGGATCGCTTACGCTGTTGCCAGAGTGGAGTGCGTCCGTCGGCGCGCCGACGCGGCAGCAGCAGCGCACGCGCTGCGCTCTCACGAAACTTCGCAGCGAAGAGTGCGGTCGATCCAAGCTGACGCAGAACCAGCTCCGCAGCCTCCTCCGGCTCGGGCAGAACCTGCTCGACGTTGGGTGCCTCGTCCGTCTCGGGGAAGCGCAGAACAAAGCCATCTTCATTCCACATCGTTTCGACTTCAGCACCGCCGTTTGCGCGGATCTTCGCTGCGACCGCCATGGCCCACGGCGCGTGGATGCGACTGCCAAACGGCGTAAGTACACACATCCGCCAGTCCCCAAGCTCGTCGCGAACGCGTTCAATCACGATGTTGCGATCGTCTGGAACAACGGTGGTGGCAAGCTCCTGATCGGCTAGATAGCGCAGTACATTCTCAGCAGCACCCGGCTCAAGGTCATGCTCCTGCGTAAGGCGCGTGATGGCCACACTGCGAGGCATATCGCGCAACTCGCGAATCAACGCACCGATGCGCCGGCCAAACTCAATCGGTCTACCTGCACGATCGCCATGCCAGAACGGCATCTTGCCCGGATCACCCGGCGCAGGCGAAACCAGAACCCGATCATGGGTGATCTCTTCGATCCGCCAGGTCGACGCGCCGAGGATGAAGGTGTCCCCGGTACGCGATTCGAAAACCATCTCTTCATCCAACTCGCCCACCCGGATCGGCTTCGCAGGCGACCCCGCAAGAAAGACACCGTACGATCCGCGATCGGGAATCGTGCCGCCGTTCAGAATCGCAATGCGCTTCACACCGCTACGAGGCGTCAGCCAGTTCCGCGTGCGGTCCCACGTGATGCGTGGCCGCAACTCGGCGAACTCGTCCGAAGGATAGCGACCGGCGAGCATATCGAGAACGCCGTCGAAGACACCTTGCGCCAGCGCAGCATACGGTGCAGCACTGCGGATCAGCGCCAGCAAACCGGCATAGCTGATTCCCGGACTCTCCTCCTCTTCGGACTTGTGCTTCGTGCGCCGCTCCGCATCCGCCTCGTTCAACGGAGGATGCGCAATCACCGCGACCATCTGCTGCGCCAGCACATCGAGAGGATTCCGCATGAAGCGCGTCGACTCTACATGCCCTTCGTGCATCGCCCGCGTCACGGCTGCGCACGCGATCAAATCAGCCCGGTACTTCGGAAAAATAATGCCCGTCGAAGGCGCACCAACCTGGTGACCAGCGCGCCCGATCCGCTGCATCCCACTCGCGACCGACGGCGGTGCTTCAATCTGGATTACCAGGTCGACCGCACCCATATCGATCCCCAACTCAAGCGATGAGGTCGCGACCAGCGCGCGAATCTTTCCCGCCTTCAACAGCTCTTCAATCTCACTCCGCTGCGCCGCCGCCAGTGACCCATGATGGGCCCGAGCAATCTGCTCCCCTGCCAATTCATTCAACGCACCGGCAAGCCGTTCGGCCACGCGGCGCGCATTCACAAAGATCAGCGTCGACGTGCGCGAACGAATAATCTCCAGCAACCGCGGATGAATAGACTGCCAGATCGACGTCCGCTTCGGCCCCTGTGACGCCGGTCCACTCGGCTGATCCTGGATCTCGCCGAGCTTCGCCATGTCCTCAACCGGAACCTCGACCTTCAGCTCAAGAACCTTCCGCGCTCCCGCGTTGACAATCGTGACCGGACGATACCGAGGCGCATGAACCCCCGCATCCGCCTTGCGATCCCCCTCATCGCCAGCCACTTCCATCAACACACTCGAGACCTCAGCATCGATCTCCGCAGCCTGCGGGAGTGCCGTCGCAGCCTCGGCAACAACCTCGCCGCTCGTGTCTGCACCACCGAGAAAGCGCGCCACCTCCTCCAGCGGCCGCTGTGTCGCCGATAAGCCAATACGCTGCAGCCGGCGGCCCGTCAGCGCCTCTAGTCGTTCAAGCGACAGCGCCATATGCGCTCCTCGCTTGCTCGGCACCAGCGCATGAATCTCATCGATAATCACCGTCTCAACCGAGCGAAGCGACTCTCCCGCCTGCGACGTCAGCAGCAGGTACAGGGACTCCGGCGTCGTGATCAAAATGTCCCCGGGATGCCGCACAAAACGCGCTCGCTCCTTAGGCGATGTATCGCCGGTCCGCACGCTGATCTCCGGCATGCGCACCGCGACACCCTCCCGCTTCGCCATATTCGCGATACCTGCCAACGGGGAGCGAAGATTCCGTTCCACGTCAGCTGCAAGCGCTTTGAGGGGCGACAGATACAGGACTCGACATCCCTTAACTGCATCCGGAGCGGTCCGCAGCATCAGCTTGTCGAGACACCACAGGAACGCCGTCAGCGTCTTGCCCGTGCCCGTAGGCGCAAGGATCAACGTCGACTCACCGCGAGCAATCGCAGGCCAACCCTCCACCTGGGGTGCCGTGGGGCCGTCAAAGACCGCGCGAAACCATGCCGCCGTCATCGGATGGAACAACGCCAGCGCAGCGTCCGCAGCCGCCTCCAAACTCACCGCGACGGGAGCTGGACTTGCAGTCTTCTTTGCAGCGGCTTTCTTCGGAATGGAGGGAGTCCGTGGCATCAATAGCTTTCAGCAGAATACTCGCTGCATTCCTGAGTTCGATGCAGAACAACCGCACCCTGTCCATCCTGTGAACAGACCATGTCACTTGCCACGACACGCTACAGCCGATAGCCTCAGACATCATGTCGACAACCCCCGAAGACCGCAGCGGTCTGAGCACCGAAACGATCGCCGAGCTTCACAAGCAAGCCGTCGCCGTGGCCGGGCAAGCCTACGCGCCCTACAGCAACTTCCGTGTAGGCGCAGCCCTCCTGCTCGCGACCGGCGAGATCGTCATCGGCTGCAACGTCGAGAACGCCTCCTACCGGCTCACCACCTGCGCCGAGCAATCGGCCATCGCCACCGCCGTCAGCCAGTACGGCCCCACCATCAAGCTTCGCGCCGTCGCCGTTGCCAACCTCAATGGAACAGCCAGCCAGCCCTGCGGTGCCTGCCGCCAGACCATCCTCGAGTTCAGCACGCCGGAGACCTGGATCTTCTACCCGGCCGAAGACGGCACCATCGCCGTCACCTCGATGAGCGAGATGCTCCCCGCCGGCTTCCATTTGGCTCACTAACCTTATGACAGAGCCCATCTACCCCATCGACATCCTTCGCCACAAACGGGATGGCCTCAGCCTCTCCGACGCCGAGATCCAATCTTTCATCCGAGGTGTCGTCGACCACACCACGTCCGACGCCCAGATCGGTGCCTTCCTCATGGCCGTCTGGCTGCGTGGTCTAGACGCCCGCGAGCTCGCTACCCTCACGCAGACCATGCGCTTCTCCGGCGAGGTCTTCGACTCCGCACCGCTCCACGCCTTCACAGTCGACAAGCACTCCACCGGCGGCGTCGGCGACAAGACCTCCCTCCTCATCGCGCCCATCGTCGCCGCAGTAGGTTTCGCCTCCTCACCACGCCTTGCCGTCCCTATGATCAGCGGTCGCTCCCTCGGCCACACCGGCGGCACGCTGGATAAGCTCGAAACCATCCCCGGCTTTCGCACGCAGCTCTCCCTCAAGGAGTTCGCCGAGGTCATCTCCCAATGCGGAGCCAGCATCGTCGGCCAGACGCCAAGCCTCGTCCCCGCGGACCGCATCCTTTACGCCATGCGTGACCACACAGGCACCGTCGAATCTCCCAACCTCATCTGCGCCAGCATCATGAGCAAGAAGCTGGCCGCCGGTCTCAACGGCCTAGTCCTCGACGTAAAAACTGGCAGCGGTGCCTTCATGAGCCGCTACGAAGACTCCAAACACCTCGCCCGCCTCATGGTCGCGACCGGCGAAGCCGCAGGCACGCGCACCGCCGCCCTCCTGACCTCCATGGACGAACCCCTAGGACGCTTCTCCGGCAACTGGGTTGAGGTCCGCGAATGCATCGACATCCTCAAAGGCATACGCCATCCCATGAGCGCGGACCTTATCGAGCTATCGAATATCCTCGCCGGATGGATGCTCTATCTAGGAGGCCTCGCAGCCACACCCGAAGCCGGTACAGCCCTCGCCGATGAAGCCCTGCAAAACGGCTCGGCCTACAAAGCCTGGCTCGCCATGGTCGCCCTGCAAGGTGGAGACGTTGCTGCCTTCGACGATCCAGCTGCGCTCCACAAACCGACCGCCACACGCATCCTCTCCGCCGAACGCAGCGGCTATCTCGCGGCCATGGATTGCACCGAAGTAGGCTGGTGCGTCCAGCGCCTCGGGGCCGGTCGCACCACACCCGGGGAGCCCGTATCCGCTGCTGCCGGCATCGAGATGCACGCCAAGCTCGGCACCTGGATTGAAGCCGGTCAGCCCCTCTGCACCCTCTTCAGCGACGACGCCAGCCTCATCGACGAACCCTTCACCATGCTCCGCCGAACCCTCCAGATCGCCGATCAGTCCCCCGTCCGCCAGCCCATAGTTCGCAGCATCATCACGGCGGAAACGCTCCGCTAACTGCCACAGCACATCCCTTTGTGACGGATTCGTTACACTAGCGACACCGTTCTCAGCCAGCGACTACACACAGGGAGCACCTCTTGGCACGATTTACCGGTCTGCTTGGACTCATCACGTTTCTCGGCCTTGCCTACGCCTTCTCGACCGATCGCCGTGCCATTCGCTGGAGAACGGTTATCTGGGGACTCGGCCTGCAGATCGTCTTCGCCTTCATGGTTATCAAGTGGAACGCCGGCCAGGTGATCCTGCATCGGGTCTCCGCCGTCATCACCTCGCTGCTCGCCCACTCAGTCGATGGCTCCTCGCTCGTCTTCGGCCGCCTCGGCACCCCCGGTGATTCGCTTGCAGTGCTTGCCTTCGCCGTGCTGCCGACCATCATCTTCATCTCGGCCTTCTTTGCGATCCTTTATCACATTGGCCTGATGCAGCAGATCATCCGTGTCGTCGCTTGGATCATGCAGCGAACGATGGGCACCTCGGGTGCCGAGAGTACCAACGTTGCCGCCAGCATCTTCATGGGCCAGACCGAAGCCCCGCTCACCATCCGTCCCTTCCTCGCGGGCGCGACCCGCAGTGAGCTTATGGTCATCATGACCTCCGGCATGGCGCACGTCTCAGGCGGCATCATGGCGGCCTACATCAGCTTCGGCATCAACGCGCAGGACCTGCTCTCCGCCGTCATCATGACCGCGCCCGGCACCATTCTCATCGCCAAGATGCTCGTCCCCGAGACCGAAGTTCCCGCCACCGCAGGCACCGTCCACATGCCACCAAATGAGGAGCACAAGAACGAGAACTTCATCGCCGCCATCGCGCGCGGCACCATCGATGGCGGTCAGCTCGCTTTCAACGTCGCCATCATGCTCATCAGCTTCGTCGCCCTTGTCGGCCTGTTCAACGCCATGATGCTCGGCATCTCGAACTTCGCCTGGGCCCATGGAAATATTCCCTTCCCTCACTCGCTCAACGCGATCCTCGGCGTAGTCGGCGCTCCCGTCGCGTGGCTCATCGGCATCCCCTGGCACGACGCCCGCACCATCGGCAACCTGCTTGGCACCCGCACCATGATCAATGAGTTCGTAGCCTTCACCCAGCTCGGCGCGATGAAAGCCACGCTGGCCCCGACCACCTTCTCCATCGCCACCTTCGCCCTCTGCGGCTTCGCCAACGTCGGCAGCATTGGCATGCAGATCGGTGGCATCGGCGCTCTCGTCCCCAATCGCCGCAACGACCTCGCCCAGCTTGGCCTACGCGCCATGCTCGCTGGCACCATGGCCAACCTGATGTCCGCAAGCATCGTCTCGATGCTCATCAAATAAAGTAGAGATTCCATGACCGATATCTTCAGCAATGCGACCGCAGCAGTCTCCTACATACAGACGCAAATTTCGCTCGCTCCGACGTTAGGCATCATCCTCGGCTCCGGCCTTGGCGGCTTCGCAGATCATGTCGACAATGCTGTAGCGATTCCATACGCCGACATTCCGCACTTCCCGCAGTCGACCGTAAAAGGACACTCCGGGCAGCTAGTAATTGGGACCATCGCAGGTGTTGCTGTCGCCGTCATGCAGGGCCGTGTTCACGCGTATGAAGGCTACCTGATGGATGAGGTCACCTTCCCGATGCGTGTGCTTGGACTCCTTGGCGTGCGCTCGGCCATCATCACCAACGCTGCCGGAGGCATACGCGCCTCGCTCAAGCCGGGCGAACTAGTCGCCATCGCAGACCACATCAATCTCACCGGAACGAACGCCGCGCTTGGACCCAACGAACCGCGCTTCGGCCTCGCAGAAGGTTCAGGCCAACGCTTCTTCGACATGAGCACGGCCTACGCCTTAGGCTTCCGCCGCATGGCCATCGATGAAGCCATACGCCAGGGCTTCACCCTCACCGAGGGCGTCTACCTCGCTGTCCTCGGCCCCAGCTTTGAAACGCCCGCCGAGATACGTGCCTTCCGCACCCTCGGAGCAGACATGGTTGGCATGTCGACCGTTCACGAGGTCATCGTCGCCCGCCACATGGGAATCGAGGTGCTTGGGCTGTCACTCGTCACCAACATGGCTGCAGGGATCGTGGATGAGCAGATCGATCACGAAGAGGTGATGGAGATTGGTCGAAGCGTCGAGAAGCGGTTCACCAGCCTGCTCACGGCGCTCGTTCCACAAATTGTTTCCGAGAGCGCGACCTAAGCGTGAGTGCCGGCGAACAACTTCCGCTCTACCACCAGCGTCCTTTCATCCTTGGCATCGGCGGCTGCTCCGGCTCCGGCAAGACGACGCTTGCCCGTGAGCTAACCTCCCAACTCAACGCCACGCTGCTTCCGCTGGACTTCTACTATCACGACCTCAGCCACCTGCCGCCTGACGAGCGCGCGCAACAGAACTTCGACCACCCTGACTCGCTCGAATCGGATCTCCTCGCGCACCACGTCGCCACGCTCGCAGATGGCCGTGCGATCGATCGCCCCGTCTACGATTTTGCAACTCATAGCCGTGTCGCGGGCGTGACAGAAAGCGTGCAGACGGCCAAGGTGCTCATCGTCGAAGGCATTCTCGCGCTGCACTACGAGTCGTTGCGCAAGCTGTACGACTTCAGCATCTACGTCAACGCTCCACACTCACTCTGCCTCACGCGACGAATCCACCGGGACGTCCGCGAGCGCGGTCGCTCAGAGGCCTCCGTCCGTGATCAATACGAGGCCACGGCGCGACCCATGGCCGATATGTTTGTACTCCCGTCCGCAGCACACGCTACGGTAACGGTTGAAGGAACAGACGCACTCGACTGGTCGGTAGAACAGATACTCCAACGACTTCGCCGGGCAATTACTTGACAAACCCCACCCTCAGAGCAGGTTCTCCAACACTCAGAAAGAGTCGCAGAGTGTGCACCAGGACATACCTAACCCACCTGTTTTGAAGACTTTCGTACTTAGGTAGGGGGAGGGGGGTCATGGCCGTTCTGGGGCGTTCGCCAGACCTTCGGGCCAATGACTCTTCTCATAGCGACGCTCAATCTCCGACGCATATTTTGGCCGATCTGCAAGACTGCCATGAAGCTCGGACACCGCAGCATGAGCACTCTGGGACAACACAAAACGATCCTCTCGCTGCAAGACTTCGCCACCGAACTTGATCTGCGCTTTAAGCTCGTGCAGCCCGAGACATTGAAAGATGTGCGGTCCAAAGAGAGCATCGCCCACAAAGCAGACATCGCGTCCAACAATCGCAGTTCGATCTCTCTCGCCTACCTGAAACTGCAACGCAGCCGTTCGAAGCGGAATCCCACCGTTCAGCACCGAGTGAAAAAGTCCTCGCCGAAATGGGAGAACCTGCTCTCCATCCGTCGTCGTTCCCTCCGGAAAGAAGAGCACTGGAAGACCGCTCGCGTACGCTTCGGCCATCATCCCATTCACCTCGGAATGCTCCTGCCGAAGCTCGCCCGGTCTACGATCCTCTGACCTCTGCACATAAACGGTTCCAGCCTGCGCAGTCAGCCAACCTAAAAGCGGCCAACTCCGAAGCTCCTTCTTAGCCACCATCACAAAAGGAGTTGTTGCGCTGTAGAGCAGAATATCGAGATAGCTGAGATGGTTTGAGACAACGGCTCCGCTGGTCGGAAGCGAACCCTTAATCGTACATTCGATGCGCAGCGCATTCACGATGCGATGACACCAGTTATGAATCCAGATCGCACCTTCCGCACCGACCTTCGGCCTGCGAATACGACCGTCGATACTCGCCGCAATCAGCAGGATAAGAAGATAAGCGCTTCGATACAGCGAACGGCAGAGCTTGCTCATACGCGAAGCCACCGCATCGACTTAGCAGCCCTCGAGAAAGCGTGTTGCCATGCGCGGATGAAGCGTCTGCAGGTCAAGCAAGGTAAGGAAGTCAATCGTCTTGAACTCCCGATCAATCGCAGGAGCACCGCAGATCTTGGCCCCGATCGTAAGATAGGCACGCAACAGCTTCGGCGCTCGCATACCAAGCATCGGCTTACTGCTGGCAGGAAGCTTGAACGCAGTTGTAGGAACCGTGAGCAGATTTGGCTCCACCATAAACCCCCGCAGCGACTCGTACACCGCATGACCCATTTCAGGATCCTGCGAGGTCAGGCTGCAGCAGCCCATCATGTATCTTCCACCATTCGCGAGTGCGTACCGAGCGATGCCGCGCCACAGAAGATGCAGCACCTCGGTCGAGCGATGGTCGCGCTGAATGCAGGCTCTACCGAGTTCCACGATCTGCTCTCTCATGCCAGCGAACGGAGCAAAGTCAAACTCCTGCTCGCTGTAATAGCCGAAGTATCGGCCAGCAACATCGCCCATCTGGATCCGATAGGTTCCAACGATCTCGCCGGTCGACTTCTCCTCGACGATCAGATGGTCGCAGACCTGGTCGTAGCGATCGACGTCATAGCCATCAACGTAAGCCGATTCAAGACCTTCCTGCATCTCCAGGTTGAATACCAGGAAGCGAAGGCGAAATGCAGCAATGCGCTCTCGATCCGTAAGCGCAAGACGAGCCACGTATGCTCCTGTCTCAAGCCGAATGTCCTTCTTGGATGGAAGCTGATCTACGGTCGAGACATCAGGAAGCAGGGCTGGAATCGAAGTGGAGACGAAGACAGGAGCGGACTGACCTGCAGCAATAAGCATCGACTCTCCTTGGAACGTTGTGGCTAGAACGTTGTGCAGCCAGGAGCTTTCGATACCATCTTGCGGGCGCTTCTGTAACAGGTCGTCTCTATTGGGTGAACATTGGTTGAATCATTGATTGCATTTCGTTTACAGAATCAGAGTGGCTTCAGTAGAAGGACAGCCGCGTGCGCCTCGATTGCTGCTGCCTTTCTATGCATCAAGTCACTTGAAAACCTGATCGGCGCATCACCGAAGTGGACGTCAACATGGACGCCGCGCAATCCGAGGAAGGTGAAGATGTGCGTGAACATCGGGAGATTGCCCCAACTCACGTTCTCCTCAACCGAGACATCGGACCCATTGTTCGCACCCATCGTGTACTTGATGTAACCAGCGGTGATTGGCTCTCCAGAAGCCATCGCCTGCGAGAGGAGACCAGAGCGAAACGGCAACATTTCCCTTCCACTTGTCGTCGTTCCTTCGGGAAAGAAGACCACCGGCAGACCAGCTTTCGAAACGGCCTTCATGCCAGCGCTCGCGCGCAACGCGGATCCACCTCGACCACGCTCTACGAAGACTGTGCCTGACATCGTCGTCATCCATCCGAGAACAGGCACGCTGACGAGTTCAGCCTTGGAGACAAAGACGCATGGATGAAGCGACGCAAGCATCACGATGTCGAGGTACGTCTGGTGATTGGTGATGAGCGAGCCTCGCTCTGGAAAGCGCCCGTGAACGGTAACGGTTATGCCCATGCGCCGCATCGAGCGAGCACAGAAGCGATGAAGCCAGTCTGCGCGTTTCTCCCTGGTTGAGGGTCGCTTGAGGATCAGTTCAGTTCCTGCTTCTACGAACATTCCAGCCAGCATCAGGCTTCTGAAGATCGATCTCGTACCTCTCCCTACGTTCAAGACTCTCTCGTTTCTTCGGCGTACGCTGCTGCTGTGCGTCCCAATTTGACGTCATTTCCTTGTCATCGAAGCGTTGTTACGCAACTTTGTCATGCACCGCGCACTCTATCCTGTTGATACGTGAACGAACCCATCCATCACGGCTGGCTCTACCGCCGTTTCATCCTACCCGTCCTTGCCTTGCTGCGGATGGGAGCGAGCCCGGAGAAGCTTGCCTGGAGCATCGCGATCGGGTTGATGATTGGCATCAACCCGTTACTCGGCAGCACGACGATCCTTTGCCTTGCGATTGCATTTGTCTTCCGTCTCAATGTTGCTGCCTCGCAGCTTGCGAATCATGTCGTCTACCCGCTTGAGATACTGCTGGTCGTTCCGTTTATCCGCGTTGGGAGTCGTCTCTTTCATACAGCACCGTTGCCGCTCTCTCCGGGTTCTCTGCTCAAAGCGGCTCGTGTCAATCCCATCGCTCTTACGCGTCAACTCTGGCTTTGGGAAGGTCACGCTTTGCTGGTGTGGCTTGTGTTGGCCATCGTTGCTGCACCTCCACTTGCCCTTGCTCTCACTCCGATTTTGAGACGCCTTCTGATCCGCATCGATCGGCATCAATATCCCATTCTGCCGTCAGACTCTTCGCTCTAGCTTCCTGCCTTTGCTGGTCGATACTCAGGCACTGGATCGGCGGACTTGATCCATGCGGTGTAGATGATGTCGCGCAACTCTGTTGCTCCTGCAGCTAGTTGCTGATCGACCATGGTCTTGCCGTCCGGCGTTCCTGCTCCTTTGAATGCTCCCGTCTTCTCCAGCTCGTAGACCTTTTCGACCAGCGTATGTGAGTGTCGAAGATAGATTACGTATTCGGCGAAGACGTCGTTCAGGACGACTGGCTTGGCTGCGATCAACGGAGCTACATCGGCTGGCTTCACGTTCGCGGCAACGAAGTCACTCTCGAACTGTGCGTGGATGTGATGCTCTGTCGTGTAGCCATTCGGATTTGGCCCCGTCCATCCGTTGTATTGCATGGTTGTGTGGAGGGGCATGGAGCCGTCCGCTACGTAGTGGCCTAGCCAGCCAGCGAGAAAGGTGATCTCACACTCGACTGGTTTGGTGTCCTGCTTGGCGGCGAGAAGCGTTCGGTAGTCGCGCATGGAGCTCTTGAGCCGCTCGTAGATCTCGATAGTGACGTACGGCTGCAGACCTACCTTTTCGGGGGTCAGCGGAATGTCTGGATGTGCTGCTTGGGCGGCGGCTAGAGCGCGAATGAAGTCGTAGCGTCGGCGCGGCAACGTTCCAACCAGGTCTGCGTATTCGAGGTCGATGAAGTGCTCGGGCGCTTGTGCGGCGTTCAGTTCAGGCTCTGCGGGCGAGCGCCAGCGATCGGGCTCAGGACCGTAGTAACCCAGCGCGTCGATGGCTGCGGGCGAGCGCAGGAAGGCTGGAACGTCTGCGGGCAACGCGGTGCCTGCCAGGCGATTGATCAGCTTGTGGCCGTCAGAACCCCATGCAAACGATGGCTGTGCGGTGACGATCGGGAGCAGAACAACTGCTGCTGAGAAGCGAAGTGCGGAGAGGAGTCTGCCCATGGGCAAAGTATATAGAGGCTTCATCTCTCAGACGACAACGACGCGCTCGGCGGTCTCGCTACCGAAGACTTGTCTGTAGCGGGCGATCTCTTCGGTTGGGCCGGTCGCTTTGCGGGGATTGTCGGACAGCTTGACGGCAGATCGTCCGTTGACGGTCATTAGCTTGCAGACGAGGCTGATTGGGTCGAGCACGGTTTCGCCGCGCGGATGGCAGTCGCGGAAGTCATTTGTGAGCAGCGTTCCCCAGCCTGAACTGAAGCGGATGCGGCCGTTGAAGTAGGTGTGGAGACGGAGGATCTCTTCGACGTCGAGGCCGTCGGAGGCGATGAGGAGCTTCTTTCTGGGGTCGCGGCCGCGGGCTTCGAGCCAGGCGATGTACTCGTCTCCGGCGAGGATCGGGTCTTTGCTGTCGATGCGCTGACCCGTCCAATCGGCGACCCACTCAGGTGCCCCGGCGAGGAACTGGGTCGTGCCGAAGGTGTCGGGGAGGAGGATGAGGAGCGAGCCTCCGTAGCTCTGCTGCCAGAGATCGAGGACGCGGTACTGAGCCTGGCGGAGTTCGGCCTCGGTGTTGGCGAGGGCGGCGAGGGCCATGGGGAGTTCGTGGGCGTTGGTCCCGATGGCTTCGAGGTCGTGCTTGTAGGCAAGGAAGGTGTTGGAGGTTCCGCTGAAGCTGGCGCCCAGGCTGACGCGCATGGCTTTGACGGCGTACTCCTGCCAGAGAAAGCTGTGTCTGCGGCGGGTTCCGAAGTCGGAGACGCGGACTCCGGGGACGGTGCGGAGGCGCTCGATCTTGTCCCAGAGCTTGGTCTTGGCTCGGGCGTAGAGGACGTCGAGTTCGAGTTCGGTGAGCTGGGAAAGAGCGCTGCGGGTGCGCATCTCGTTGACGAGCGAAAGGGCGTAGACCTCCCACATGGTGACTTCGCGCCAGAGGCCGGAGAAGCGGATGGAGAGCTTGCCGTCGTGCTCGGTGACCTCGTAGTCGGAGAGCTTGAATCCGTGTTCGAGCCAGTCGAGGAAGTCGGGCTGGAAGATGCTGCGGGTTCCGTAGAAGGTGTTTCCGGCGAGCCAGACGAGTTCGGAGCGGCCGAACCTTAGGCTGCGGACGTGCTCCATCTGCTCGATGAGAAGAGTTGTGGAGACCTGATCGGCGAGTTCGACGGTGGTGGTGCGGTTGACGATCTCGGAGGTCACGTGGACGTCTGAGAAGTTCTTCCAGATGAACTGGAGCATGAGTAGCTTGTAGAAGTCGGTGTCGAGGAGGGAGCGCACGATGGGGTCGAGCTTCCAGTTGTGATTGTCGGCTCGCTCTGCGAAGTTGACCTGCACTTTTGGCTCTCCCCCTTGGTCTTCTGTCGTTAGGGTACCTTAAATGTTTTTCCTCTAAAGTCCAAAGTCGTCAAAACAAAGAGTTTAAGTCTGGACTAGTCAGAGGTCGAAACGACGCAGGGAGGGTACCGGCGCGGCCCTGAGGGGGTCTGCGGGGCTCATGTTTGTCAAGTTGTTCGACTTAATTCAGGCGCACGGTCTCTTACGCCTGACGGGCGCAGGAGGCTGGCGCGGGGGAGTCACTAATGAGCTTTGAGCCAGCGACGGGCGGTGAAGTCTGTGGCTACGCTGGCGGCGAGGAGGGTGAGGCTGAGCGTGATGGTGGTGAGAATCCAACCGCTGCTCATGCTTCCCTTCGCCATGAAACGGTCGAGGAGTGCGAGCACAAGAACGAGGACGGCGGCTTCCGCGAAGAAGGACGCGCAACGATGTGCCGAGATTGCGACCAGATCGACCAGCCGTGAGGAGGCGGGAAGGAACGGGGTGCCATCGTCGCCCGAAGAGATCGGGGAGACGAGGATTGGACGCAGAGACTGTTGAGTGTTTTGTTGCGAAAGGTGCTTGAGAAGAAAGGTTGATGCGGTAGAACCACTCCCGGAGGAGCTTCGTACATTTTTGTGAAACATAAACAGACCTTTGTGGTGCCTGCCCAAGTATCGCCTGAGAGCGGACCACGACGGCGTTAATTTCCGGTAAATAGCACAAAAATAGTCACTTACAGCTAGCAGCCTGCTGGAATGCGAGAATGGAAGCAGGGAGACTTACCGATGGTGCGGATGATTGCCCTGGATATGGATGGGACACTTCTTGGGCTGGATGCGCGGGTGAGCCCTCGAAATCTTGCTGCGATTGAAGCGGCTGAGGCGGCTGGAATCCGGGTGGTGATTGCTACGGGACGTCGGCATTGCTACGCGATGCGGCAGTTGCGGGGGCTTGGGCTGGGCGAGGAGAGCGTGCTGGTGAGCTCGAACGGTACCGTGACGCGGTACCTTGGGCACGGAGCGCGGCTGCTGAACCGAAGTTTCCTCTCGACGGAGATCTCGCTGTGGCTTTGTGAGTACGTTGCGGAGTTCCGCGATGCGCTGGTGATCACGTTCGACCGGGTGGGTGCGGATGGTGAGGACAGCTTTGGGTCGCTGGTGGTTGAGAATCTGGAGAACCTGACCTCGAATGTGGACCGGTGGGTTGCGGCGAATGCACCCTATATAGAGTGCGTGGTGCCGATCGAGCGGGCGCTGCTGGCGAGGGATGGGCAGGAGGCGCCTAATCCGCCAATCCAGATGATGCTTTGCGGCACGGTGGAGCGGATGCGGCGGGCGGAGGCGCACCTGCTGGAGCATCCGCAGGTGACGGCAGCGGGTGTGGCGGCGAGCGAGGCGAGACCGGGGGCTACGATTGCGCTGAGTCGGACGGAGTATCCGGCGCGGGACCTGAGTATCGTCGATATTCTTCCTGCCGGGTGCAGCAAGGGCGTGGCGCTGCTGCGGCTCGCCGAGGGCTGGGGAATTCAGCCGGAGGAGTTGATGGCGATTGGGGATAACTGGAACGATGTTTCGATGCTGGAGATCGCGGGGCGGGCGGTGCTGATGAAGAACGCTCCGGAGGATCTGAAGGTGGTTGCCCTGGAACGAGGCTGGGCGATCGGTGGACATCATGATGCCGATGGAGTGGCTGAGGCGATTGAGGCGGTTTTGAGTGAGCAGGAAGTGGTCCTGGCTTAGCGGTTGTGCGTCCAACAGACGGACGCAAGGGTCCCTTCGGGAATAACAGCTAGAAAGGCAAACGATGTAGCTCCTTCGTTTTCGCCCAGGTTGACAGTTTGTGGGTCGGGCAGACGTCTACTTCCTCTGGAGTTTCAGGAATTGGAGAACGAGCAATACGGGGTCTCTCCACCCCGGGTTCTCCGGTCGAGATGACGTTTGTTTTCGGGGTGGAGGATGTTTGGAAAGGTTGGGGCGGTGGTAGCCTTGAGAGGCATGATGGTTCGGCGTTACATTCGGCACGGTATCCGTTTGCTTGCAGTGATCGCGGCTGTTTGCCCGCTGGCGCGGGCGGCGGAGCACGTGACGCTGAAGAATGGCTTTGAGTTTGACTGTGTGCGGCGTGAGGCGGACGGGGAACGGGTTCGGCTCTACCTGCTTGGCGGGAAGAGCAATGATGTATCCAATTACTTTGAGGTTGCGGCTTCGGCGATTGTGAAGGTTGAGGCGCTTCCTGATGAGATCCCCGCTCCGGCGATTGTGAAAGCGGCGGCGATAGTTCAAACGGCAGTAGCTCCTACGACGGCAGAGATGACGGTAATGCTTGCCCGGGCCGGGGAGCAGCACCATATTGATGCGGACATGCTGGCGAGTGTGATCAAGGCCGAGAGCGGTGGTCATGTTCGGGCTGTCTCGCGGACTGGCGCCAGGGGCTTGATGCAGTTGATGCCGGGAACGGCTACACAGCTTGGGGTGAAGGATTCGTTTCAGGCGGACCAGAATATTGCTGGCGGAACGGCATACTTCGACCAGTTGATGACGCGTTATCACGATAATGTGGCTTTTGCGCTGGCAGCGTATAACGCCGGACCTGGTGCGGTAGACCGATGGCATGGTATCCCGCCGTATCGCGAGACGCAGGCGTATGTGGCGCGCGTGATTCGGGAGTTCAACCGCCGTAAGATGTTAGCGCTGACCGCCAGTGCACCGTAAGAGCAGCAAGCTTTGCCAATCCGTAGCAAATCCTCTCCCTGAATAGAGCAAAGCCAGCCATGAAGAAACGCAATGCCATCTTCCTCGTCATCCTGATCGCGTTAGCGGTGACCGTCTTTCTGAATCGCGGCAGAATTCACTTCGACTGGAGCGCGTTTATGCTGCAGTTGCGGACGGTGAGCCTGGGCCATCTGGCTGCGGGTATTGCGTTGATCTGGGGGACGTTCTGGCTGCGGGCGTGGCGCTGGTCGATCTTTATCTCGCCTACGAAGAAGGTGCCATTTACCCGGCTGGTGGGGTCGCAGTTTATTGGGTTTACGGCGGTCGCGCTGTTTGGGCGGCTTGCGGATCTGACGCGCCCTTATCTGCTGGCGAAGCGGGTGGATCTTTCGCTGAGTTCGCAGGTGGCGGTGTATACGATCGAGCGAATGTTCGACCTGGCGGCGGCGGCGATCATCTTCTCGACGGCGATGGCGGTGACGCCGAAAGGTCTGCCGCATCACGATCTTTTCGTGCGCGTTGGCTTGGGCAGCCTTGTGGTGACTGTGGCGATTGCGGTGTTTGCGGTCTCGGTCCGGATTGCGGGTGGTGCTGTCGCGGCGTTTGCGCGGACTACGATTGGGCGACTCTCAAAACCTGCGGGTGAGAGCTTTGCGACGAAGGTGCTTGGGTTTCGGGATGGGCTGAATACGCTGGCTTCGTTCCAGGATTTTCTGCTGGTACTGGCGATCTCGCTGACGATGTGGGGGATGATCGGCGGGGCATACTATGAGACGGCACATGCGTTTGTGCGGACGCCGGAGCTGGCGGGACTGACCTTTTCGCGCACGATGCTGCTGATGGCGGCGAGCATTGGCGGCGGTCTGCTGACGCTGCCGATCATCGGCTGGTTTACACAGATTGCGGCTATGGCGGCGGCGATGCAGGCGTTCTACGGAGCGCCGATCGAAGCGGCCACGGCATGCGGTGCGTTGCTACTGGTGGTGACAATGCTGTCGATTGTGCCGGTGGGGCTGATCTTCGCGCAGATTGAGCAGGTGAGTTTGAAGCCGGCGGCGATCGAGCATGAGGCGATTGCGGGTGTGGACGCGGCGGAGTGACGTGGTCGCCAGGGGACGACGTCGGCGGCTTCGCTGCTAGAATCTTGAGATTGCAATGAAGTGTCCTTACTGTGGGTTTGCGGAAGATCGCGTTGTGGATTCGCGCGAGAGTAAAGAGGCGGATTCGATTCGCCGGCGGCGGGAGTGTGAGCGCTGCAACAAGCGCTTCACGACCTATGAACGCATTGACGAGATACCCTACATGGTAGTGAAGAAGGATGGGCGACGGGAGAAGTTCGACCGGCACAAGGTGCTGGACGGGCTGATGCACGCGTGCCTGAAGCGGCCGGTCGGGTCCCTACTGCTGGAGCAGATCGTGGACGAGACAGAGGCGTTCGTGGTGGATTCTTCGGAGCGGGAGCGGTCGACGAGCGAGGTTGGCGAGCTGATCATGACGCGGTTGAAGGCGATCGATACGGTGGCGTATATCCGGTTCGCGAGCGTGTATCGAGACTTCAAGGATGTGAGCGAGTTCAAGGCTGAGCTGGAAGAATTGCTCAGCAGCAGGAAGATTGGCGACGGGAAAGATTCCCGGGCGCGGGCGAAGGACTAAAAGGAGAGACGATGGCTACGACGCATAAGGTGACGCTGGTTCCGGGCGATGGGATTGGTCCTGAGGTAACGGCTGCGGTGGTGAAGATTCTGGAGTCCGCTGGTGGAGCTACCGGCGTGAGCTTCGACTGGCACACGTTTGACGCGGGCGCGGATGCGTTTGCGAAGACGGGCGAGTACATTCCGAAGGCGCTGTATGAGTCGATCGAGCAGAATCGGGTGGCGCTGAAGGGACCGGTGACGACGCCGATTGGCGGTGGATTCTCATCGATCAACGTGACGCTGCGGAAGAAGTTCGACCTGTTTGCGAACTTTCGGCCGATCAAGAATCTGCCTGGATTGAAGACGAACTATCCGGGCGTGGATCTGATTATCTTCCGCGAGAATACGGAGGATTTGTACGCTGGACTGGAGTTAATGATTGTGCCGGGTGTGGCGCAGTCGCTGAAGATCATTACGGAGAAGGGCTCGACACGGATCTCGAAGGCGGCGTTCGACTATGCGCGGAAGCATGGGCGGAAGAAGATTCACTCGATCCATAAGGCCAACATCATGAAGCTGACGGATGGGCTGTTTCTGGATTGTGCGCGGAAGGTGGCGGCCGGGTTTCCTGAGGTGGAGTACAAGGAACACATCGTCGACAACACCTGTATGCAGCTGGTGATGAATCCGTACCAGTACGATATTTTGCTGACTGAGAATTTGTATGGGGATATTTTGAGCGACCTCTGCTCGGCGTTTGTGGGCGGGTTGGGGCTGGTTCCGGGAGCGAACCTTGGGCACGAGTGCGCGATCTTTGAGGCGGTGCATGGGTCGGCTCCGGATATTGCGGGGAAGGATATGGCGAACCCGACGGCGCTGCTGCAGAGTGCGGTGCTGATGCTGCATCATTTGGATGAGGCGGCTACAGCGGAGCGGGTGCAGGCGGGGATTGAGGCTGTGTATACGGCTGGGACGACTCTGACGAAAGATGTCGGCGGCACGAGCGGGACGAAGGCGTTTGCGGATGCGGTGATTGCGGCGATGGAGTCGGCGGCTTAGGTTTGGGGTATTTGGAGTTGTCGATGAAGCGCTATGTTGTGTTGGTGGTGGTTGCGGCTTGCCTGGTTCAGGGTTGCAAGTCCAAGGAAGTTACTCCGGCGGCAAAGATCGAGGCTCAGAAGCAGGTCGCTCCACTTGATCCGACTACGCTGGGGGATGTGAGTGGGACGGTTCACTTCACGGGCAAGGTGCCGGTGGCGGTGAAGATCGACACGAGCATGGACCCGGCGTGTGCGATGTCGGGTAGTGCGGACTTTACCGCGGAGCAGTACGTGGTGAAGGATGGCAAGCTGGCGAATGTGTATGTGTATGTGAAGAGCGGTCCGGCTATGGTCGTGGCAGCGATGAGCAACGGACCGGCTGCGGTGCTCGACCAGAAGGGCTGCCGGTATACGCCGCACGTGATCGCGGTGATGCAGGGTGGGTCGGTTGAGTTCCGCAACTCGGATGCGACGATGCACAACATCCACACGATGCCTGCGGTGGTGGGGAACGAAGCGATCGATGTGTCGCAGGGACCGAAGGGTGCACCGGTGTTGAAGCGGTTCGACAAGGCGGAGGCGATGATGCCGGTGCGGTGCAACAACCATCCGTGGATGAATGCATTTATCAACGTGTCGGCTACGCCATTTTTCGCGGTGACGGATGCGGCGGGACACTTCGATCTGAAGGGGCTACCGGCGGGGCAGTATGTGCTTGGCGCCGTGCATGAGAAGCTGGGCGAGCAGACGCTGACGGTGACGGTTCCGGCCAAAGGAGCGGCAAAGGGAGACTTTAGCTTCGCGATGAAGTAGGATGCAGCATCCTATATTTTCACGAGGTTAGGTGTAGATGATCGTTCATTGGCTTCCGCTGTGGTTCCTGATCTTCTCTCTCTTTCTCCCACGTATTGCTCTTGTTGTGGCGTGGTTCGACCGCGACCTGGTCCACTTTCACCTGGGTACGGGATGGATTCCTCCGCTGCTGGCGCTGCTGGTGCCACGCCTTCTGATCCTGTTCCTGATCTATCAGGATCAAGGGTTCAGTATCTGGTTTTTGATCCATGCGATTGCGTTGCTGATGGTCTGGGGTGGTGGTAGTCATCAGGTCAATCGACGGCGGCGGCGAGACGATTATTAGTGAATTCAAAAGGGGCCAGAGCGGCCCCTTTTGTGTGCGTTATAGCCAGGCCATGTACCTTCTGCGGAATTCGTGCCAGCGCAGGCTTCACCGCGTTATTCTAAGAAGATATGGAACGGCGTAAGGTTGGTATTCTCGGCGCGACCGGCATGGTCGGGCAGCGATTCATTCAGTTACTGAGCCACCATCCGTGGTTTGAGATCACCTGGCTTGCGGCCAGCGATCGTAGTGCCGGTAAGACCTACGGCGAAGCCTGCCGGTGGAAGCTCGATACGCCGTTGCCCGCTAAGATTGCGGCGATGACGATGCAGCCGAACATTCCCGAGGGTGCTGTTGGCGAGTTGCCGCACATCATCTTCGCGGCGCTGGATACGGATATCGCACGCGAGTTGGAGCCGAAGTTTGCGGCTGCCGGTTGCGCGGTGATTTCTAACTCGAGCGCGTTCCGGATGACGGCGGATGTGCCGCTGGTGATCCCCGAGGTGAACGTCGATCACCTGGCGATGATCGAGGCACAAAGCTGGCGCAAGGAGAGTGGCGGCTATATCGTCACGAACCCTAACTGCTCGGCGATTGGGCTGGTGCTGGCGTTGAAGCCGCTTCAGGAGCGCTTCGGGATCGAGAGCATGTTTGTGAGCACGATGCAGGCGATCAGCGGGGCGGGCTATCCGGGCGTGGCTTCGCTCGACATTCTGGGCAATGTGGTCCCGTACATCAAGAACGAAGAAGAGAAGATGCAGGAGGAGGTTCAGAAGCTCCTCGGCACGTTGAACGGCAGCCATGTGGAGATGCTGGATGCGAAGGTGAGTGCGCACTGCAATCGCGTCGCGGTCGAAGATGGTCATACGGAGTGTGTGAGCATCAAGTTCCAGAAGAAGGCGACTCGTGAGGAGATTCTTGCGGCGTGGAGCGAATTTGCGCCGCTCGATAGCGCGCACCTCCCCACTGCGCCTGACCAGCCTGTGGAGTACGACGCTGGTGTGGATCGGCCGCAGCCTCGGCTTGACCGGATGCGCGGTGGTGGAATGGCTGCCGTCGTTGGCCGGTTGCGTGAATGCCCACTGCTGGATTGGAAGTTTGTCGTGCTCTCGCACAATACGATCCGTGGGGCTGCTGGTGCGGCGGTATTGAATGCAGAGGTGCTGGCGCTGATGGGCAAGCTCGATCCGCTGAAGAAGCTGGCGGTCGCATGAGCACACCGCGGGGACAGCTTGTCGTGATGAAGTTTGGCGGGACCTCGGTTGAAGATGCCAAGGCGATGCTGCGGACCGCGGCTATTGTCGAGGGTCGAAAGCGGCGCGGTCTGCAGGCTATCGTCGTGGTTTCGGCCATGGCGAAGGTGACGGATATGTTGCTCGCTGCCTCCGACGCCGCGGGCCGCGGTGACAAGGCTGGAGCTTTGGCGCTGTGTGCCCGGCTGCGGCATCGGCACATCGATACGG
Source organism: Granulicella arctica (assembly GCF_025685605.1). Classification (NCBI taxonomy): domain Bacteria; kingdom Pseudomonadati; phylum Acidobacteriota; class Terriglobia; order Terriglobales; family Acidobacteriaceae; genus Granulicella; species Granulicella arctica. Next base: position 2,797,836 of record NZ_JAGTUT010000001.1, on the reverse strand, counting down.
CGGCGGAGTTGCTGGATGGAGAGCGATTCGCCGGTATTCAGAACCTGCTGAGCCATGAATTCGACGCGCTGGATGACCTGCTGCGCGGCATCTCCGCCGTGGGTGAGTTGACACCACGTACCAACGATCTTGTGGTGAGCTTTGGCGAGCGGCTGTCGAGCCGGATGGTGGCTGCGGCGCTCGATCAGCGTGGGCTGAGCGGCGTGCATGTCGATGCGCGGACCTGCATCATTACGGACGATCATTATGGCAAGGCAGTTCCGCAAGAGGCTGCGATTGAGCAGAAGCTGGTTGAGTATGTGCTGCCGCTGCTTGAGGCGGGAAGCACTCCTGTGATGGGCGGCTTTATTGGGTCGAACGCGGCGGGCATTACGACGACGCTTGGACGCGGTGGGAGCGACTACACGGCGGCGCTGGTTGGCGGCGGGCTGCATGCCGGGGCGATTGAGATCTGGACAGACGTGAACGGGATTATGACGACCGATCCGCGGATCTGCCCGGATGCGCTGCGGGTGAAGACGATCAGCTTTGAAGAGGCGGCGGAGTTGGCGTACTTCGGCGCAAAGGTGCTGCACCCGGCGACGATTCTGCCTGCGGTGCAGAAGAGTATTCCGGTGTGGGTACTGAACTCGCGGAATGCGGAGAACGAGGGCACGAAGATTACAGCGCTTGCGCCTCCGTGTGCCAGCCCCTTTAAGAGCATTGCGGCGAAGAAGCGGCTGACGATCATCGATGTGGTGGCGAGCCGCATGCTGATGTCGCATGGCTATCTGAAGGCTGTGTTCGATGTGTTTGACAAGTATGAGTGCGCGATTGATATGGTGTCGACGAGCGAGGTGAGCATCTCGCTGACGGTGGACTCGAACCAGCGGTTGCCTGAGATCTGCGCGGAGTTGAGCAAGATTGCCGATGTGAAGTATGAGGGCCGGAAGGCGCTGGTGTGCCTGGTCGGTGAGGATATTCGCGGGCATAACGGGATCGCTGGTCGCGTCTTTTCGGCGATTGGGCATGTGAATGTGCGAATGATCTCGCAGGGTGCGAGCGAGATCAACATGAGCTTCATGATCGAAGAGGATGATGTGGAGGAGGCGATTCGCAGCCTGCACAAGGTCTTCTTCGCGCAACCGGATGAGACAGTGTTTGATGTGGCTGCACGCGTGATGACGGGCGCTGAGGTTTAGAGAGGAAACAATGCGGATATTGGTGTTGGGGCATGGCAAGACTGGCAAGTTGGTCGCAGATGTTGCTTCGGAACGAGGGCACGGTGTCCATGTGCTGGACGCGAAGGAGAACAAAGAGGCCGCGGCATTAACGGCTCCGTTTGTGGCTGGGTTCGATGCGGTGATCGACTTTACAGCGCCTGAGGCCGTGGTCCAAAACATGCGGGCGTGCCTGGCTACCGGCGCGAAGATGGTTGTCGGCACGACGGGCTGGTACGAGAAGCTTTCCGACATGCGCGGACTGGCAGAACGACGCGGCGGCAGCCTGCTGTACGGTACGAATTTTTCGATTGGGGTGCAGGTAATGCTGCAGATCGCGACGACGATGGGCGCGGCCTTGAAGGGTGCGGGGTATGACTTTCGGATCGCGGAGACGCACCACCTGAGCAAGCTGGACTCGCCCTCGGGCACGGCGATCAGCCTGGGTGAGATGGTGCAGGCGGCGGCTGGCATTCCCGAGGTGCCGATTGAGGCGGTGCGTGAGGGCGATGTGATGGGGCTGCACGTGCTCGAGGCTAAGAGTGGTTCGGACCGGCTGATTCTGACGCATGAATCGTTCTCGCGGCGCGGGTTTGCCGAGGGGGCGGTGCGGGCAGCCGAGTGGCTGATTCTGCAGAAGACAGGCTGCTATGACTTTCGGGACGTCTACACAAAGTTGACCAGCTAGTGGCGGCGCTTGCTATTTAGGTGCCGCAACTTCTAGGCTAGAGAGATGTCAACTGCCGTCGCTCCCGTGTCCCCCACATTCGACTTCGCCTCACTCCCCTTTGAAGAGAAGCTCGATCGATTTGCCAAGGTTGCTGTCCATGTTGGGCTGAATTTGCAGGCGGGACAGGAACTGCTGATCTCTGCGTCGATTGAGATGCTGCCGCTGGTGCGACGCATTACGGAGCATGCCTATAAGGCTGGCGCGCTGCTTGTGACCACTTTTTATGGGGATGACGAGACGGTGCTTGCGCGCTACAAGTATGCGCAGGATGGCTCGTTTGACCATGCCGCCCAGTGGATGGCAGACGGAATTGCGGCCGCGTTTGGTGGCGGGGCGGCGCGCCTGGCGATTGCCGGAGCGAATCCTGCGCTGCTGGCGGGACAGGACCCAGCGAAGGTTTCGCGGGCAAATATTGCAGGATCGAAGGCGAATAAGCCGGCGATGGAGTTGATTACGCGCCATGCGATCAACTGGTCGATTGTGGCTGCGGCTACCCCGGCGTGGGCCAAACTGGTGTTTCCAGGCGTGAGTGAGGACGAGGCAGTTTCGAAGCTCTGGGATGCGATCTTTACGGCTTCGCGGGCGACGTCTGACGACCCGGTTGCGGCCTGGAAGGCACATAGCCGGCATCTTCATGGTCGCGTCGCGTACCTCAATGAGAAGCGCTTCTACTCGCTTCGATTCCACAATGAGAGTGGGACGACGGACCTTACGGTTGGGCTGGCGGACGATCATCTCTGGGCGGGCGGCGGCGGCGAGGCCGGTAATGGAGTGTTCTGCAATGCGAATATCCCGACGGAAGAGTGCTTCACGACTCCGCATAAGGACAGGGTGGATGGCTTTGTGAAGGCGTCCAAACCGCTATCGCACCAGGGGACGCTGATTGAGAATATTACCTGCACGTTTGAGGGCGGGAAGATTGTGAAGGCTACGGCCACGGCTGGTGAGGATGCGCTGAATCGCCTGATCGCCACAGATGATGGTGCTCGACGGCTGGGGGAGGTGGCGCTGGTTCCCCACTCGTCGCCGATTGCGCAGAGTGGGATTCTGTTCTGGAGCACGTTGTTCGACGAGAATGCAGCCAGCCATATTGCGCTTGGCCAGGCTTATGCGACGTGCCTCAAGGGCGGAGAGCATATGGATGAGGCTACGCTGGCCGGACTGGGTGCTAATTCGAGCTTGATTCATGTGGACTGGATGATCGGTTCGGGCGAGATGAATGTGGATGGGGTCGCTGCGGATGGATCTTCTGAACCGCTTATGCGGCTTGGGGAGTGGGTCTAGACGTCCGGCTGTCTGGATGGAGAAAGCCACTGCTTATTGCAGTGGCTTTCTTCTTTTCGTCAGCGAATCTTTTGTCGGGTCAGGAGATGGTAGATGGCGAGGAGAATGAGTGCGCCCAGCAGGGACATGAGGAAGCCTGCTGACTGATCCGGGCCATAGTGGCCGATGGATCGACCGATGAAGGTGCCAAGGAATGAGCCGACAATGCCGATGAGGACGGTGGCGATGAAGCCGCCGGGGTTGTCGCCGGGGAGGATGAACTTGGCGATGACGCCTACGATGAGGCCGATCAGGACGACCCAGAGAAGATGAAACATGGGAACCGCTTTCTTGTGTGCCTTCAAGGCAGACGCTGAGATGTGGTGCTGAGACTGACGGTGGGAATCGATAAGTCCTACGTTTTGATGCAAAGCGGTGAGATTCTTTATTAAGAGACTGATGTTTATTTCGCATTTACCACTTCGCGAGGAGTTTCGCTTACACTTTCACCCAATCACTTTAGCGAGGAGATGGGTATGCCAAACCTCACCGTGCTGTCTCTCAACATGCAGGGAGTTCCAGCGAGTCAGATTGCAGCGGCGATACTGACGATCAAACCAGATATTGTTGCGTTGCAGGAGGTACCCGCAACAAGTTCCTTCTATGCGGAGCTGAGCCATGGACTGAAGAGTTCGGGGGACTACGCATACACGGGACCAGTTCGGGAGTATCCGAACCCGCCACCAATTATTGGGCGCCAATACCTTGACGCACAGGGGTCTATGAAGCAGATCTTCGTGCTGTATAAGCAGAGCGTGCTGCAACTCAGTAAGAAGCTCGGGCTGGTGAACTTTCTGAACGACGCGAATATCACTGCTCCAAGAAGCGTGCAGGAGGCGCGTGGACAGGGTTTTGCCGCGAGGCCACCGGCTTACTGCAGGTTCACGATGACTGCTACGGGAGAGTCCGTTGGTTTGTTTACCTGGCATGCTCCGACACGGGTGGATGCTGCGCATCGAGCAGCGCTGGACCACTTTGACGATTCGTTCGTGCTGGACCAGGCAGTGCTGAAGAATCATCTGACGATCCTGGCTGGGGACTTCAATAATGACAATCTGACGAACTACTTTGCGGACTTCCAGCAGGGTATCCAGCACAAGTTTGATTACATTCTTGGAGATCAGGCGACTAGTTGTGCGGACCTATCCAACGGGCCACATAAGGGGCTGCTCGATAGTTTATGCACAAAGACGCAGGACCACTTTGCGATGGGTGCTACGTTTACTTTTTAGCAGAGGTTGAATGCACCGAGGGAGCGGCTTTGGCCACTCCCTCGGTTGTGCTACTTGGATGTGGGACTAGTTCTCGACTTCTTTTTCCATGCTGATTGCTTCGGAGGCGGGGACGTTGAGGACTACCTTGCCACCGTCGATTGAGGCGACGAGTTCGAGTTTGATGTAGTGATGCTGGCCGTTGGCGAGCGGGTCCTTCTTGGTGAGCTTGATGCCGAGATTGTCGACGGAGCCGACGTGCTGGCCGTCGGAGCCGACGACTTCCATGTGCTCGCTGATCTGTGTTGTGTCTACCATGATGCTCCTGAACTCAGTTGAATTGGTGGTTCAGGAGGTTGAGATGTCACGTAGGAAGCTGCTGTTGTGCCTGTCTGTGTCGGTGGACGGCGATGTTTATGCTGTCGTTATGTTCGCTGAGATTGTGCGGGAGACAGGTTCGGGGGCCGGGGCGTGGACGCCGCCTTTTGAAGGATGGGCCATGAGGGTGAGGATGATAGCGCCGGCGGTGATCGAGCCCATGATGGTGATGATGAGAAGGAAGAGCTTCCAGCGGAAGGGCCCGGTGCTGTGTGCGTGTTGAAGTTCGAGTGCCATAGGAATATCCCCGCAAATTGAAGGAATTCTACGCCGTTTGAGGTACGGGTGGCTAGGGGTCCCATCCTTTCGAGGGGAGGTTGCGAAAGGATGGGTCGGGCTGCGCTAGTTGACTCTGCCGTTGTGCTTGTCGCGGTAGATGCGGCGGGACTGCTGGTTCTGCTGGTGGTGGAGCGTGGTGCGGTCCTGATGGGTGAGGTGGCCGTTGTCCTGGGCGCGCATGCCTTTTTCTTCCTGGTGAATGCCGTGCTCCTGGTTCTCGAGATGCGTGGTCTCGCCGGGGGTGAGCTGGCCACTGCGGTCACCCTGGGCGATGCGTCCCTGCTGGTCGGCGCGGCGCTGGTTGACGTTGTAGTCGTTGCGGCCGGGGGTCGGGGTCTGGGCGAGTAGGGCTGCCGGGGCGAGAGAGAGGGCGGCGAGGAGGGCGATGTGTTTGAAGTTCATGGTGTGTCTCCTAACTGTCTTTTCGCGGAGGCTTTAGACTCTCGCGATTGGCTTACGTTAGGTAGAGACACAATGGGTTGGTGGGAGTTTTGGGCAACTATTTATTTTTTGGGGTGTTGGGGCGGAGGCTGGCTTGTGTGGCATGGCAGTCGAGCGAACGATCAGTGAGAATGGTTCGTCTTTCTCGCGTTCGGGCGGTGCGATGTTCGTTATTGTTGGCAACACCTAGGCTTTATGAAGGTGCAGAGGATAAGGCACCCGATCCTGGATGCTTGATCAAGCGAAGTGAACGGTTTCGCGCTACATTACCCCGGGCAAGAACCTGCGTGCGAATGGCACGTAGTACCAACCTGTCTATTCTGCTATAAGCTTCCTATGACTTCCGATCTTCTCTTCAGCCGGCATGACATCTACAGTGTTCTAGAAAATCAGAAAAACTCATTACGATTGAATGCGCGCAAGGCGCCGGAATCTTGGGCTAGCGAAGATGACGCTGTGATCGTTAACCGTTTAGTCACGGAGTTCGAGATAGAGGTGCCTCAGCTCCAAGAAGCTCACATAGAGATGAGTCAAACAGAGGTGGATGTAGACGTCAGCCATGACCCAATGCGATTTATTTCAAATCGATCGAGACCTCATTATATAAAGGGGCTGAAGTTCATCTTTCATATACCTTTTATCGGCGATGGCGGTCTTTTTGAAGTTCAGCCAGCGAGTTTCACTCTGAATCCTCCACGCGGAAAAGTAGTAGGTCAAGAACTTCAATTTGTTTATGAAGCCACTTACGAGCGCGCTACAGGGGTAAAGGCAACAATGGAAAGTGAACTCTCGAAGGTTAAGAACTATTTGAATAGTCTCCGACCTTCCGCAGAGCAGTTGAAAATAGAACTAAAGCAACTAGCAACTGCAGAGTGGCAAACCAGAAAGAGCAAGTTTAGTGAACGAGAAACCTTACTATCTTCGTTCAGCTTCCCCGAGCGTAAACAGGGCAAAGCTGATAACCAACTAGATACTTCCAAAGAGGTTGCTGCAAAGGCTGCGTCCCAGTGGCATGTGTTCATCTCTCACGCAAGTGAAGATAAAGAGGCTTTCGCGAAGCCATTGGCCGAAGAATTGAAGCTAAGGGGCTTAGATGTCTGGTATGACGAATACACTCTAACAGTAGGAGACAGCTTGCGCAGAAGAATAGATGAAGGACTCTCAAGATCTAAATTCGGCGTGGTAATTCTCAGTAAGGCTTTTTTTGAAAAAGAGTGGCCACAAAGAGAGCTTGATGGTTTAGCGGCAAGAGAGATAAACGGAGTTAAAGTAATACTACCCGTTTGGCATGGAGTCGACCAAAGAGATGTATTGGCGTTCTCTCCGACTCTTGCAGATAGGCTTGGCGTTTCAAGTGTCAAAGGCATTCCAGAAGTAGTCACGCAGCTCCTTGCAGCTATGAACCGATAGATCGATCAAACACGCAAACAAGGGCGGACTCTTTCGAGTCCGCCCTTGTTTGTTGCGGTAGTTTAAGGTTTCACGCGAAGCGTCTAGCGCGGTACGAAGTACCTACTCGGCGGCTAGTTCTTCTTGTTCGCCTTCCATGCGCATCTGCTCTAGTTCGCGCTCTTCGGCTTCGATGGCTGAGGCTACTTCCTGCTGGACCTGGGCTGCCGCTTCCTCTAACTCAGGGGAGAGTTGGACGTTGCGGTAGTACTCCATGCCGGTTCCGGCGGGGATGAGGCGGCCGACGATGACGTTTTCCTTGAGGCCACGGAGCGTGTCGATCGAGCCGTTGATGCTGGCTTCGGTGAGGACGCGGGTGGTCTCCTGGAAGCTGGCGGCCGAGATGAAGCTGTCGGTCGAGAGCGACGCCTTGGTGATGCCGAGGAGGAGCGAACGGCCGATTGCCGGGCGTCCGCCGGTCATGAGGACGCGCTGGTTTTCAGCGTTGAAGCGGAAGCGGTCGGTCTGCTGGTCCACGAGGAACGTGGTGTCGCCAACCTCTTCGATCTTGACCCAGCGAAGCATCTGGCGAACGATGGTTTCGATGTGCTTATCGGAGATGGTCACGCCCTGCAGGCGATAGACTTCCTGGATTTCGTTGACGAGGTACTGCTGGAGAGCGCGCTCTCCGAGGACCTCGAGGATGTCGTGCGGGTTGCGGGGACCATCGATGAGGGCATCACCGGCACGAAGGCGTTCGCCTTCCTGCACGTTGACGTAAGTACCGCGGGGAACGCTGTACTCCTCTTCCTGGCCGTTATCGGCGGTGACGTAGACCTTGCGCTGACCCTTGGAGACTTCGCCGAACCGGACGACGCCATCGATCTTCGAGATGATCGCCGGGTCACGGGGCTTGCGGGCCTCGAAGAGCTCGACGACACGCGGCAGACCGCCGGTGATGTCCTTGGTACGGGTGGTTTCACGAGGGATCTTCGCGAGGATGTCTCCGGGGAAGATCTCATCTCCATCGGCGACCATGAGGTGGGCGCGCGATGGCATGAGGTACCGCTTGTTACCCTGCGCCGACTTGATGAGGATGGCAGGCTGACGCTTCTCGTCGGAGGAGTCGGCAACCACGAGGCGGGAGAGCCCAGTGACTTCGTCGACTTCTTCGTTGAGGGTGACGCCTTCCTGCAGGTCCTTGAACTGGACGGTTCCGGCGATCTCGGTGAGGAGCGAGAAGGTGTAGGGATCCCACTCGCCGAGACGGTCGCCCTGCGCGACGGTAGCACCATCTTCGATCTTCAGCTTGGCGCCGTAGACGACAGCGTAACGCTCCTTCTCACGACCCTTATCGTCGACGATGGCGAGTGAACCGTTGCGGTTGAAGGCAACGAGACCACCCTCCTTGGCGCGGACGGTAACGAGGTTGATGAAGCGAACCGTACCGGCGTTCTTGGCCTCGAGGTGCGAGGCATCCGAGACGCGCGAAGCGGTTCCGCCGATGTGGAAGGTACGCATGGTGAGCTGGGTGCCGGGCTCGCCGATGGACTGTGCCGCGATGACGCCGACGGCTTCGCCCATCTCCACCATCTTGCCGGAGCCGAGGTTACGGCCGTAGCAGAGGATGCAGACACCGCGCTTGGATTCGCAGGTGAGAACGGAGCGAATCTTGACGCGCTCGATACCAGCAGCTTGCACTGCGGAGGCGAGGTCTTCGTCGATCTCCTGGTTGATCTCGACGATGGTCTTGCCCTCGAAGTCCTTGAGCTTTTCGAGCGAGACGCGGCCAATGATGCGGTCGCGAAGGGGCTCGATGGTCTCACCGGCTTCGATGATCGGGGTGACGTAGATGCCTTCGACCGTGCCGCAATCGTTGTGCGAGATGATGACATCCTGCGCAACGTCGACGAGACGACGCGTGAGGTAACCTGAGTCAGCCGTCTTCAACGCCGTATCCGCGAGACCCTTACGGGCTCCGTGGGTCGAGATGAAGTACTGCAGAACCGTGAGGCCTTCGCGGAAGTTCGCCGTGATGGGGGTCTCGATGATTTCGCCAGAAGGCTTGGCCATCAATCCACGCATACCAGACAGCTGACGAATCTGCTGCTTCGATCCACGAGCACCGGAGTCGGCCATGATGTAGATGGGGTTCATCGCCCCTTCTTTATCAGCCCGCTTCATGTTGTTGAACATCTCATCGGCAACGCGCTCGGTAACACCCGACCACATCTGGATGACCTTGTTGGAGCGCTCACCGTTGGTGATGGCACCATCAAGATACTGCTGCTGCATCGCGAGGACGGTCTTCTCGGCATCGCCAACGAGGGTGTACTTGGAGTCCGGGATGACCATGTCGTCCAGTCCGACCGAGAGGCCGGAGCGGGTCGCATAGGTGAAGCCGAGATCCTTGACGCGATCGAGGGTCTTGACGGTGACTTCGAGGCCCAGGTTCAGGTAGCAGTAGTTGATGAGCTGGCCGATGCCCTTCTTCTTGAGAAGGCCATTGACGAACGGCATGCCCTCGGGGAGCGCATCGTTGAGGATGGCGCGACCGACGGTGGTCGAGATGAACTGCTTGTTGTACTCGACCGGCTCGGTGTGGTTGAGGTCCTGATCGTCGTAAGCAGTGGTCATGTCGAGCACCATGCCGGTGTAGCGCAGACGAATCGGGGTAAGGGTCTCAACCTGCTTGGCCTCGATGGCCATGTAGATCTCTTCAATGTTCGCGAAGACGCGGCCTTCGCCGATGGCGTTGACCTTGGCCTTCGTGAGGTAGTAAAGACCCAGCACGAGATCCTGCGTCGGGACCGTGATCGGCTGGCCGCTGGCGGGCGAGAGGATGTTGTGCGAAGCAAGCATGAGTACGCTGGCTTCGATCTGGGCCTCGGGCGAGAGCGGGATGTGGACGGCCATCTGGTCGCCGTCGAAGTCCGCGTTGAAGGCGGTGCAGACGAGCGGATGGATCTTGATCGCCTTACCTTCTACGAGCACGGGCTCGAAGGCCTGGATGCCGAGACGGTGAAGAGTCGGAGCGCGGTTGAGCAGGACCGGGTGATCCTTGATGACCTCTTCGAGGATGTCCCAGACGATGGGCTCCTGCATCTCGACCATCTCTTTGGCTTGCTTGATGGTGGTGCAGTGACCGGTCTGCTCGAGGCGGTGGTAGATGAACGGCTTGAAGAGCTCAAGCGCCATCTTCTTGGGGAGACCGCACTGGTGCAGCTTCAGCTCGGGACCGACGACGATGACCGAACGGCCAGAGTAGTCGACGCGCTTGCCGAGGAGATTCTGACGGAAGCGGCCCTGCTTGCCCTTGAGGGTGTCGGAGAGCGACTTGAGGGGGCGGTTGTTCGCGCCACGAAGAACGCGGCCACGGCGACCGTTGTCGAACAAAGCGTCGACGGCCTCCTGGAGCATGCGCTTCTCGTTGCGGACGATGACCTCGGGCGCATGGAGATCCATGAGCTTCTTGAGGCGGTTGTTGCGGTTGATCACGCGACGGTAGAGGTCGTTGAGATCGGACGTGGCGAAGCGGCCGCCATCAAGCGGGACGAGGGGGCGGAGTTCCGGCGGGATCACAGGGATCACGTCGAGAATCATCCACTGAGGAAGATTGTCCGACTTCCGGAAGGCCTCGACGATCTTGAGGCGCTTAGAGTATTTAAGCTTCTTCTGGAGCGAGGTCTCGGTCTTCATGCGCTCGCGAAGTTCAATGGCGAGCTCCGGAATTTCAACGCGCTTGAGAAGCTCCTTGATGGCCTCGGCGCCCATCATGGCCTTGAAGCCGCCGGGACGGTACTGAGCATCGAGCTCGCGGAAGCGGGTCTCGTCCTTAATAACCTCGCGCTCCTTGACGGGCGCGTCGCCTGGATCGACGACTACGTAGGACTCGAAGTAGAGGACCGCTTCGAGCTCACGGAGAGAGATGTCGAGCAGGTGGCCGATGCGCGACGGGAGGCCCTTGAAAAACCAGACGTGCGAGCAAGGGGAGGCGAGCTCGATGTGGCCGAGGCGTTCGCGACGGACCTTCGAGAGGGTGACTTCGACGCCGCATTTGTCGCAGATAACGCCGCGGTGCTTCATGCGCTTGTACTTGCCGCAGAGGCACTCCCAGTCTGTGATGGGTCCAAAGATGCGGGCGCAGAAGAGGCCGTCGCGTTCGGGCTTGAAGGTGCGGTAGTTGATGGTCTCGGGCTTGGTGACTTCGCCATGCGACCAGCTGCGGATCTTCTCGGGGGAGGCGAGCTGGATCTTGATGGCGTCGAAGTCGGCGATGGGGCCGGTGAGTTCAAAGGGGCTGGAGCGGAACATATGTTTGCGTCTCCGGTGCAGCTCTTGCCTTTAGCGGTTTGCTATCAGCTCAGCTGCTGGTTGCACTGCTTGCATTCTGCCGGGCGATGGAGGGTAGGCCATCACCTGCTTCTATTCGGTGCCGGGATCTTTGCGGCCGGCTTCCGTGAGCATTGAGCGTTTGCCTTGCTCAGGGAAGCCGTGCCAAAGTCCGGCGGTACTAAAGACTACTTACAACAAACTGCACTTCACTTAGTCGGCTGCGGCGATCGAGGGCAAGGCTACTGCCTTCTTCTGGTCGGCCTGCTTGATGAGTTCGACGTCAAGGCAGAGCGACTGCAGCTCGCGGATGAGCACGTTGAACGACTCGGGAACACCAGGCTCAATAGCAGCCTCACCCTTGACGATGGCCTCGTAGATCTTAGTACGGCCGAAGACGTCGTCGGACTTGGCGGTGAGGAGCTCCTGCAGGATGTAGGCTGCGCCGTATGCTTCAAGGGCCCAGACCTCCATCTCACCGAAGCGCTGTCCGCCGAACTGAGCCTTACCACCAAGCGGCTGCTGGGTGATGAGGGAGTATGGTCCGATCGAGCGTGCATGGATCTTGTCGTCGACAAGGTGCGACAGCTTGAGCATGTAGATGTAGCCGACGGTGGCGGGCTGCTCGAATGGATCGCCGAGCATGCCATCGTAGAGCTGCGTCTTGCCCGAGCTGGGGAGACCAGCGGCCTTGAGGAGCGCCTTGATCTCCGTCTCGCGTGCGCCGTCGAAGACAGCCGTGCCGAACCAGATGCCACGCTTCATGCCGGCGGCAACGCGCATGGTCTGCTCGTCGTCGAGGTCAAGAAGCTGGTTGAGAGCGGCGGTACCGGCGAAGCGCGCCTTGAAGAGCTCGCGGACTTCGTTGGCCGACTCCATCTTCGAGGCAGCTTCGGCGATCTGTGCGCCCAGGGTATGAGCGGCCCAACCGAGGTGCGTTTCGAGGATCTGTCCAACGTTCATACGGGAAGGCACACCAAGCGGGTTGAGGACGATCTCGACCGGCGTTCCGTCGGGGAGGTACGGCATATCCTCTTCCGGCAGAATGCGGGCGATGACACCCTTGTTGCCGTGGCGTCCAGCCATCTTGTCACCGACCGAAAGCTTGCGCTTCATGGCGATGTAGACCTTGACCATCTTGATGACGCCGGGCGAAAGCTCGTCGCCCTTCTGCATCTTGCCGATCTTCTCGTTGGTGATCTTGCGGAGAACATCGATCTGACGCGAGGTCATCTCTTCGATCTCATCGATCTGCTCGTTGACGCGGGGGTCCTTGTCGGCGTAGCGGATGCGCTTGAGGTTACGGGTGGAGATGAGCTCGATGGTGTCGCGGTCGAGGATATCGCCCTTGTTGAGCAGCTTCTTGTTGGTGCGCTCGTCGTGGAGGTCGGCCAGGACTTCCTTGGTGCCGAGAATGGCTTCGAGGCGCTTGAGACGTTCGTCGGTGAGAATACGAATCTCATCGGCGAGGTTACGCTCGAGCTTCTCAACCATCTCCTGCTCGATCTGCTTGGCGCGCTCATCCTTTTCCTGACCCTTGCGGGAGAAGATGCGGACGTCAACGACGGTGCCTTCGATACCCGGAGGGCACGTCAGCGAGGCGTCACGAACATCACCGGCCTTTTCGCCGAAGATGGCGCGAAGGAGCTTCTCTTCAGGGGTCAACTGCGTTTCGCCCTTGGGAGTTACCTTGCCAACGAGGATGTCATTATGGCCGATCTTGGCGCCGATGCGAATGATGCCCGAGTCGTCGAGATCGCGCAGGGCGTGCTCGGAGACGTTGGGGATATCGCGGGTGATCTCTTCTGGTCCGAGCTTGGTATCGCGCGCTTCGATCTCGAACTCCTCGATGTGAATCGAGGTGTAGTAATCGTCGCGAACGAGCTTCTCGGAGATGAGAATGGCGTCCTCGAAGTTGTAACCGCGCCATGGCATGAAGGCAACCAGGACGTTGCGGCCGAGGCCGAGCTCGCCCTGCTCCGTGCATGGACCATCAGCAATAACCTGACCCTTGATCACGCGATCGCCCTTGCGAACGATCGGCTTCTGGTTGATGCAGGTGTTCTGGTTCGAGCGCTTGAACTTCGTGAGCTGATAGATGTCCGAGCCGACCTCACGCGAGAGTTGCGTGGGGTGATGCTCTCCTTCTACGCGGACGATAATACGTTCAGAGTCGACCGAATCGATGATGCCATTGCGCTTGGCGAGAATGACGGCGCCCGAGTCGCGGGCGGTAACACCTTCCATACCGGTGCCGACGAAGGGGGCTTCGGCAACGAGGAGCGGCACAGACTGACGCTGCATGTTGGCGCCCATGAGAGCGCGGTTTGCGTCGTCATGCTCAAGGAACGGAACGAGCGAGGCGGCTACCGAAACAAGCTGCTTCGGTGAGACGTCTACGTAATCTACATCGGCCTTGTTGACGAGGACGAAGTTGCCCTGACGACGGGCATCGACGATGTCCTGCACGATGTTGAGCTTCTCGTCGAGCTCGACGTTGGCCTGTGCGATCGTGTGGCGATCCTCTTCCCATGCGGAGAGATAGAAGGAGAACGGCTCAAGATCCATGGTGCGCTTGCCGTCCTTCTTGAGCTGCTCGTTCTGAGCATGGGCGTCATCGATCTCGAGGTAGTCGCCCTGGCGGAGACCGGACTCGCCGGCGTTGGTGACGGCTACGTAGTCAAGGGCACGGCCGTCCTTGACGCGACGGTATGGCGACTCAATGAAGCCGTACTCATTGATGCGCGCGAAGCACGAGAGCGAGCTGATCAGGCCGATGTTTGGACCTTCCGGCGTTTCGATCGGGCAGATGCGGCCGTAGTGGGTTGGATGTACGTCGCGGACTTCGAAGCCGGCGCGCTCGCGCGAGAGACCACCGGGTCCAAGGGCGGAGAGGCGACGCTTATGCGTGATCTCCGACAGGGGGTTGGTCTGGTCCATGAACTGCGAGAGCTGCGAGGAGCCGAAGAACTCACGAATCGCGGCCATAACTGGCTTGGCGTTGATGAGGTCGTGCGGCATCGCGGTCGACATCTCCTGGTAGACCGACATCTTCTCCTTGATGGCGCGCTCCATACGGACGAGGCCGATGCGGAACTGGTTCTCCATCAACTCGCCAACGGCGCGGACGCGGCGGTTGCCAAGGTGATCGATATCGTCGACGCTACCGATGTTCTTGCGCAGCTTGAGGAGGTAACGGATGGTTCCGTAGAAGTCCTCAGGGGTGAGGGTGCGCTTGTCGAGACCGGACGGATCCTGATCCTCGTAGAGCTTGATGTTGAACTTCAAGCGGCCTACGCGGGAGAAGTCGTACTTGCGCGGATCGAAGAACATGCCCTCGAAGAGCGCGGTCGCAGTGTCGAGGGTCGGTGGGTCGCCTGGACGCAGCTTACGGTAGATCTCGATCAGAGCTTCCTCGGGCTTGCGCACGGAGTCGCGGCGGAGTGTATTGGTGATGATGTTGCCCACGTCGTCGCGCTCTGGGAAGAAAACCTCGAAGGTCGCAACGCCCGACTGGATGATCTTGTGCAGCTTGTCGGCGGTGAGCTCCTGATTCGCTTCATAGAGCAGCTCGCCGGTGGAGAGATCGACAACGTCCGAGGCGGTCATCGCGCCATCGAACTCGCTGGTCTCGACTTCAACGGTCTCGACGTTGTTCGCGCGGAGACCCTTGAGCGTGTTGGCGGAGATCTTGCGGGTAGCTACGGCGACTTCCTCGCCCTTGGCGTTTACTGCCACAGCCGGACGCGTGCCCTGGAGGTTGGTCGGCTTGCCTTCGGCAGCGACGGTCCAGTTCAGCTTGCCTTCGACGACCTTGATGGTGTCGACGGTGTAGAAGGTCTTGAGGATCTCCTCATCCGTGCGGAGGCCGAGGGCGCGCAGGAAGATGGTGCCGAGGAACTTGCGCTTGCGGTCGATGCGGACGTAGAGGGTGTTCTTCTGGTCGTACTCGAACTCAACCCAGCTGCCACGGTACGGGATGATCTTGCCGAGGAAGTAGGTCCGGTTCGCAGCAGTCTCAAAAAAGACGCCGGGCGAACGATGAAGCTGCGACACGATAACGCGCTCGGTACCGTTCACGATGAAGGTGCCGTTCTGCGACATGAGCGGAATGTCGCCGAAGAAGACTTCCTGCTCCTTCATATCGCGGAGGCTCTTAACGCCGGTCTCAGGGTCCTTGTCGTAGATCTTCAGGCGGATCGTGACCTTGAGCGGTGCGGAGTAGGTCATGCCACGCTCTTCGCACTCAGCCTGATCGTACTTCAGCTGCAAGCCGACGGGATCGCCGCACTTGGTGCAGAAGTCGGGGGTGTTCTTGTTGTAGGTTCCGCAGAAGTTACAAAGAACGTCGCCCGGATGGAACGGGTCGGTGATAACCATGTGACCGCAATGGGTACAGGCCGTGCGCAGGTGGTTTAGACCTTTGAGGTAACCGCACTTGCACTCCCAGTTGCCGATGGAGAAGTCGACGAACTCGAGTTCAGAGACGTTGCGGAAGTCGGTAATGGGGAAAACAGAGGTGAAGACCGACTGGAGGCCGTTGTCTTCGCGCTCCTGGGGAAGCTTGTCCATCTGCAGGAAGCGCTCGTAGCTACGGCGCTGAACCTCGATGAGGTTCGGAATCTGGATGGATGTTGGGATCTTGGAAAAATCTAGACGGCTGCGGATCGCGCGCATTTCGCTGGGCATGCTCTCTCCTGGAAACTTCTTCGAGGCCTCTCGCCACTTCCCGTCTGCATCGTAGACAGGATCAGCCTTGAGAGGTGGAGGGCTGGGTTAGCCCTCCGGGTTGGTACTTAGCGCGTATAAAGGCCGGAAGACGTCCACCCTCGGTGTGGTCGATTCCTACGCAGAAAATGTCGTATCGGGAAACTCTCCCGCTTCTGACTCAAATTTTGATCTACAACAGCGGCGATTACCTGCTATAAACACCGCGTATGCTTTATTGCGGGAAACGCAGAAAAGCACCCACAGGGACAGCACATCCCGTGAGCGCAAAAGTCGACTTGTGCACTAGTTCAGACTGGATAAAGTAAATACCTGCCGCCCTTTGAGGCTCGCCTTGCCCCAAGGTTTGCTGCCGCTCGCTATAGCCAATTGCACCGTACGTATCCGCCGCCCGAGACGTATGGTGGCCGGCTCCTTAGCCTGACATGCAGGATGAACCGGGGTACCGCTGAAATGTGGTGAGCGAGATCGTTCGCCGAACGTGACGCAGAGGCAGAACGCATCTCCTCAATATCCGAGGATAACGCGTTCTGCCTCTTCGTGCAAGTGCGAGGTGTAAGCTACTTGATTTCGACGGTCGCGATACCATCAAACTTCTTGGCGATGGCTGCGGCATCTTCCTTCGAAACGTTCTCCTTCAAGGGCTTGGGAGCGCCGTCTACGAGATCCTTAGCTTCTTTCAAGCCGAGAGCCGTGACTTCGCGTACAGCCTTGATGGTGCTGATCTTGTTCGCGCCGGCATCCTTGAGGATGACGGTGAACTCGGTCTTCTCTTCAACGACCGCTGCCGCTGCTGCGCCGCCGCCTGCTGCGGGAGCCGCTGCTGCTGCTGCTGCTGAAACGCCGAGACGCTCTTCGAGCTTCTTTACCAGAGCCGATGCTTCCAAGAGGCTGAGGCTAACGATCTGATCTTCTAACTGCTGGATGTCTGCCATGTTATTTCTCCAATTCGAATCTGAACTTAGCTACTAAGTACGTCTACGAAGCCTTACAGCGCTTCGGCTGCCATCGCCCTTCGGGTTTCCGTTGCGCCCAGACCAGCGCACCCGAAGAACAAGGCGAAAGTGGATTAGCCTTCGACCGGCTCCGTGGTGGCAGCTTCGCCAGCCTGGGAGGCGGTGCCGTTCTCGGGCTGGACGGCGTCAGCCTCCAATGCGGGAGCCTCAGCAATGTGCGCTTCGGCTACAAGCTCTGCGTTTTCTGCGGAAGCTGCTTCAGCGGCAGGAACTTCGGTCGTCGCAGCAGCCTCGGCCTCAGGCGCGCTGTCCTCGGCTGCAGGTGCGGCAGCGGGACCGGCAAACTTGCCCTTCTCGACGCCCTGGTTGATGACGACAGCGAGATCGCGGCCGGTCGCATTGATGACCGTTGCGAGACGCTGCGCGGGAGACTGGATGAGGAAGAGGAGCTTCGAGAAGAGCTCTTCCTTGCCCGGCATGGTGGCGAGTGCGGTGATCTCCTCAACGGTGATGACCTTGCCTTCGACGATGCCGAGCTTAAAGGTGAACTCCGAGTTGTCCTTGACCCAGGCAGAGAGCGCCTTGGCGAGGGCTACCGGGTCCCCCGAGGTGTACGCCACGGACGAGACGCCTTTGAGACCCTGGAGTGCAGCTTCAATCTGCGAGCCCTTGGAGGCGCGAGCAACGAGCTTGTTCTTGACGACGTGATAGCTGCCGCCGGCGTTACGAACTGCCTTGCGGAGTTCGAAGTCCTTCGACGCGGTAAGGCCGGAAAATGTGCCGACGATGGCGGAGGTCGAGTGCTCGAGCTCCCCTGTCAGCTTCTCGACTTTCGTGACCTTTGATGCTCTGCTCAATGCCATAACTGAATCCTCTTGACTTTCATCACACCCTCCTCGCTTCTCGCGGCCAGAGGGGCTTTACTGCGAAACATCCTGCGAACGTTCAGGCTTAGGCACGGCCTGCGGCTTCGGCAACGGCATTATCCAACTGGATGCCGGGGCCCATCGTGGAGCTAAGCGTGATGCCCTTGATGTACTTACCCTTGGCAGCCGAAGGCTTGGCCTTGACAACGCTCGAGATCACCGTGATGGCATTCTCGACTAGCTTTTGCGGATCGAAGGAGAGCTTGCCCACGGGAACGTGAACCAACGCCGTCTTGTCTGTGCGGAACTCAACCTTACCAGCCTTGATCTCGCGAATAGCGGAGACAACGTCCGTCGTGACGGTGCCGGTCTTAGGGTTTGGCATGAGGCCACGAGGTCCGAGGACCTTACCGAGACGGCCGACGGACTTCATCATGTCGGGCGTGGCGATCAGGGCGTCGAAAGCGGTCCAGCCTTCTTTCTGAATCTTCTCTACGAGCTCTTCGCCGCCGAAAAACTCAGCGCCGGCAGCCTCTGCATCCTTGATCTTGTCGCCCGACGCGATAACCGCGACGATCTTGGACTTACCCAGGCCGTGCGGAAGAACGACCGTGCCGCGAACCATCTGATCTGCGTGTTTGGGGTCGACACCAAGGCGAAGGGTCAGATCGACGGTCTCGTCAAACTTCGCATACTTGGCCTTCTGAAGAAGGGGAACTGCATCTGCCAGGGCGTAAGGGCGCGGCTCTACGAGAGCGCGGGCCTTCGTCAAATTCTTGGATACTTTTTGTGCCATGAGTTTCTTTCCTTATCTGCCACCCGCGACGCTCTAATCTGCACCGGCGTGGTTCGACTGCCTCAACTGGAGTTCAGGCACTCTTAGAAGTATGCCCCATGACCGCAGTTTTCGCAAACTTTCTCGTAAAAATCAGCACCAGATCCGTGCCATCGGCAGTTCGAAGCCTGTCATGACGCCGTCGCCCTGCACAGAAGTGGGATGATGTAGAAGTTCGGGCTCGTGGTTGGGGCGGTAGATGGTCACGGCTTGATGATCTGGGTCGATGAGCCAGGCGAGTTGAACACCGTTGGCAATCCACAGCTTCATCTTGGTTCTTAGGTCTGCCAAGCTATCCGTCGAGGATCGCAACTCGATTACGAAGTCGGGGCAGAGTGGGGCGAACCCGCGCTGCTGCTCTTTCGACAGGGCCGACCAGCGGGATAGCAGGAGCCATGCGACGTCTGCCGACCGCATGGAGCCGTCCGGAAGGGTGAAACCGGTGCTCGAATCAAAGGCCTTGCCTGTGCCGTTGAGTCGGGCCCAGATATTGAGATCCGTGCTGATATCCATATTTCTGCCGCCGCTGGCAGCTCCCGTCGGGGTCATCACGATCACTTCTCCGTTTGCATCTCGCTCCACGCGCAGGATCTCGTTTGCGGCGCAGAAGGTCATGAGTTGCTCATCGCTCATCGGCGTCTCGGGCTTGAGACGTAGCGGGAGCGGCACACCCACGAGGGAGAGGTTCATGGGTGAATTGTACTGAATGATCTCTTGACGGATCTTCCGATGGGGCCTAGAGTAACACCTGAGGCGAATAAAAAGCGAATATGACTAAAACGACCCTTTTTCCAATACTTCAGCCTCGAGCTACCGGCGTCGCCCGCCTGGCAGCGGAGGCGGAACATGCGGATGGCGGGCATCTGGTCGAGTTCAAAAGAATGGAAGTTCGCAGTATCTTGAACAAGTCCGTGTCGAAGCGACAGCTTTCGCTCGCATATAGCATTAACCCGTACCGGGGGTGTGAATTCGGTTGCAGGTACTGCTATGCGCGGTACACGCATGAGTTCCTCGCTCCGAAAACGGGTGCTGCAGTGCCCAGCGAGAACAAGACCCAGGTTGACTTTCACGATCCGGAAATCTTTGAGCGGCTGATCTTCATCAAGGAAAATGCAGCCTGGCTTTTGGAGCAGGAATTGAGGAAGATCGATCCAGCAGAGGAGATTGCTCTGGGTACGGCTACCGACCCATACCAGCCGATTGAACGGCGAGCCCGGGTGACGCGGAGCTTGCTGGAGGTCTTCGCGCGTAAGTCAGGCTACCGATTGGGAATTGTGACCAAGTCGCGGCTGATCGAACGGGACATCGATCTACTGGCACAGATCGGAAGGCGTAATACGCTTGTGGTTCACCTGACGATTACGACGGCGGATGTAGAGCTTGCCCGCCTACTGGAGCCTCGCGCTCCTCGGCCGGATCTGCGATTTGAGGCTGTGCGGCGACTGCGAGCGGCTGGCATCACAACGGGCGTGCTGTGTTCTCCTCTTTTGCCGGGCATTACAGATCATTCGGAGGCTCTCGATGGGATGGCACGGCGTGCTGCAGCAGTAGGCGCCAGCTTCTTTGCTGCGCAACCACTCTTTCTGAAGTCATGCTCGCGACCAACGTATCTCAAATTTGTTGAGGAGCACTTCCCTGCACTCTTACCCGAATATCGAGAGAGATTCGCTACCGCGGACTTTGCGGCCGGGCCTTACCGGCGACGACTGGCTACGCTGGTAGAAGACGTGTGCAAGCGCCACGGTTTGCAGGAGCGGTCAAGCGACGCACTTCTGACAAGGGATTGTGGCCGGAGAACGCCAGCGAGTGTTCGTCCTGATGCACAACAAAGACTGTTTGCTTAACCATCGGTGCCACTCTCGACGCGAAAATACCGCGATGAGCTTGCCGATGCTCTGGCATGCCCTTCGCGGCTGATGTCTGGGTAAAGTTGATCGACTAGGCTACTACTTCGATACCCATGGAGCGGGCGGTGCCGCGGATGCTCTTCGCTGCAGCTTCGACGGTGGTCGAATTCAGGTCGGGCATCTTCTGGGTCGCGATCTCGATGATCTGCTTCTCCGTTACCTTGCCGAGCTTCTCCTTGTTGGGAGTGCCGGAGCCCTTGGGGATGCCGGCTGCCTTGAGCAGGAGGACAGCCGCAGGAGGCGTCTTGGTGATGAAGGAGAAGGTGCGATCTGCATAGACAGTGATGACGACGGGGATGGTGAGTCCGGCCATGTCAGGAGCCTTGGTGCGCTCGTTGAACTGCTTGCAGAACTCCATGATGTTGACCTGAGCCTGGCCGAGCGCGGGGCCGACCGGGGGAGCAGGAGTGGCCTTGCCGGCCATGATCTGAAGCTTGACGTATCCAGTGATTTTCTTCGGTGCCATTGCGGTAAATCCTCTTTATGCTTCCAGCGGCAGGCTTGGCCCGCTACTTAATGATGTTTCTAAATCTTCCTGCGGCGCAGGGACTACTCTTCGAGCTTCTCGACCTCGGAGAAGGTGAGTTCGACGGGCGTAGGACGACCGAAGATACTGACCATAACCTTGAGGGTTTGCTTGTCTTCGTTGACATCGTCGACGGCACCGTTGAAGTTGGCGAAAGCACCCTCGTTGATGCGGACCTGCTCTCCCTTGGAAAACTTGACCTTCATCGAAGGTTTGTCCTTCGAGACGTCAGAACGGAAGAGGATGGAGCTTACTTCCTGCTCGGACAGCGCGACCGGATTGTCGCCGGTTCCTAGGAACCCAGTGACGCGGGGCGTGTTCTTAATGACATGCCAGAGATCGTTGTCGAGTTCCATCTCGACAAGGACATAGCCAGGGAGGAAGACACGCTCAATGGTGTACTTCTTCCCGTTGCGAAGCTCGGTTACCGGCTCGGTCGGAATCATGATGCGGCCGATGCGGTTCTGCAGACCAAAGGCCTGAATGCGGCTCTCAAGCGACTCACGGACTTTACGCTCAAAGCCGGAGTAGGCATGGATGATGTACCACTTGAAATTCTCGTTAACCGGTGGGGCAAGCGTCTCGGTGGGCTCTGCGCCTTCGGGATTCAGCTCTTCCGGATTCTGCTCTTCTGCCGCCATCGTTATGCCTTCTTCGTGCTTCATCTGCTTCAAATCCTGCACATCAAAACCTAGTGGGTGCTGAGCTTGTGGAGGAGCGCTTCGATACCGCGTCCGATGATGTTATCCACGAGCCAGAAGTATGCAGCAAAGAGGAAGACCGTGACGAGAACGATGATGGTCGTCGACTGGACTTCGGCGCGTGTCGGGGAGACCACCTTGCGCATCTCGCTGCGGACATCCTTGAGAAAGGAGACCAGCTTTTCTGGCTGCGCTTTGAAGCGCTGCATTCCGGTATTCTGCTCGTCCGCTACTGCTATCGCCTTCGCCATAATGCTGCCTCAAAACTCTTCTGAGCTGATGGTTCTACTGCGACCGATTCCGGTCTCGATGTCTCAGCGGAGTGGAACTGGCGGGGGAACTCGGATTCGAACCGAGAAGTTCGGTTTTGGAGACCGACAGTTTAACCGTTGAGCTTATTCCCCCGGATTACAGGAGGTGGGCTCGTCAACCGGATTGCACCGATCCTTAAGCCCGAGCCCCTGTTACTTCGTTTCCTTGTGATCCGTGTGCTTGCGGCAGGTGTTGCAAAACTTCGAGAACTCAAGGCGGCCAGTGGTGGTCTTCTTGTTCTTCGTCGTCGAGTAGTTCCTGTTTTTGCACTCGGGGCACTGCAATGTAATAATTTCGCGCATCTCTTTATCCTAACCGATTTCGCGGAATCCTTACACCTCCGCAAAAACCATGATCCTAATTCTATTGTAAAGCCGCCGGAACAGGTCGCCCTATTCCGGCTTGCAGAGCAGTTACTTGATGATTTCGGAGATGGTACCGGCTCCGACGGTGCGTCCGCCTTCGCGGATGGCGAACCGAAGTCCCTTTTCCATCGCGACGGGGGTGTGCAGCGTGATCTCGAGTTGCGTGTTATCGCCCGGCATCACCATCTCGGTGCCCTCCGGCAGCTTCGCCGATCCGGTCACGTCCGTGGTGCGGAAGTAGAACTGTGGGCGGTAGCCGTTGAAGAACGGCGTGTGACGGCCGCCCTCTTCCTTGCTCAGGACGTAGATCTCGCCCTTGAACTGCGTGTGCGGCTTGATCGAACCGATCTTCGCCAGCACCATGCCGCGCTCCACATCTTCCTTTGCGATGCCGCGGAGCAGGAGACCGGCATTGTCGCCGGCCAGACCCTCATCCAGCTGCTTCTTGAACATCTCCACGCCCGTACAGACCGTTGCACGCGTCTCGCGGAAGCCGACGATCTCGCAGGGCTCGCCCACCTTGATCTTGCCACGCTCGATACGGCCCGTCACCACCGTGCCACGACCCGAGATCGAGAAGATATCCTCGATCGGCATCAGGAACGGAAGATCCACAGCGCGCTCCGGCTGCGGGATGAACGCATCGACAGCCGCCATCAACTCGTCCACCTTGAGCTCCCACTGGGCTTCGCCATTCAGCGCGCCCAGGGCGGAGCCGCGGATGATCGGGGTGTCGTCGCCCGGGTAGTCGTACTTCGACAGGAGCTCACGGACCTCCATCTCGACCAGCTCGATCAGCTCTTCGTCCTCAACCGCATCGCACTTGTTCAGGAACACCACGATGAACGGGACGCCCACCTGGCGGGCCAGGAGCACATGCTCCTTGGTCTGGGGCATCGGGCCGTCGGTCGCTGCAACCACCAGGATCGCGCCGTCCATCTGCGCTGCGCCCGTGATCATGTTCTTGATGTAATCCGCGTGACCCGGGCAATCCACGTGCGCGTAGTGCCGGTTCGGCGTCTCATACTCCACGTGCGACGTCGCAATCGTAATACCGCGCTCGCGCTCTTCCGGTGCGTTGTCAATCGTGTCAAACGAACGGAACGTGTTCTTCGGATTATGCTTCGACAACACCTTCGTGATCGCCGCCGTCAGCGTCGTCTTGCCATGATCAATGTGACCAATCGTCCCAATGTTTACGTGCGGCTTCGACCGGTCAAACTTTTCCTTGCCCATGATGCTCGTCTCCTAAGTGTTGGCCGGCACATAACCGGGATAAAGAAAGAAACAGAAGATTTGGAGGATTCAGTAGTACGCGTACAGTTTGAAAAACTTCTGCCGCAGTTCAGGATCAACCTGCTCCAGGCTGGCGAGATAGAATTCGCGAATCTGGCCCTGATCGGAGTTGCCGAGCTGCTCATACTCAGCAATAGCAGGTTCGCCGAGCATTTTCCTGCGAAGAACAGTCTCGAAGTCACGAATACGCAGGCTGTGACGCTGCAAGGACTTCATGAAACCGGCGACCCGACTCGATGAGAAGGATGACTCGATGGCTGCATGGACCGCACCGAAGCGTTGAGGATCCTCTACCGAAAGAACTGCCTGCTCATACATCGTGCTCAACACCAATCTCCTGCGGAACCGCCCTGGAACCTGCCTGCAACATGATGGAGCGGGAGACGGGAATCGGACCCGCGACCAACAGCTTGGAAGGCTGTGACTCTACCACTGAGTTACTCCCGCGTTACGACCTCTAAAATCTGGAGCTGACGGAGAGGCTTGAACTCTCGACCTCTCCCTTACCAAGGGAGTGCTCTACCACTGAGCTACGCCAGCGCGTTACAACCAACCTTACAAGCCTACCAAAAACTTCCTGTAAACGCCTACGGCCATTTACCGGGAACGCATTCGCCCGAGAAAAACCCGAAAAGCAAAAAACCCTAGCAAGACGAAGCAGAGTGCACGGTACTTTCCGGGCTCCATCGTGAACCAGGCGCTTGCTGCCAAGGCTCCCAGAACAGCGAACGCGACAACCATGCGTCCGGTACTGGCAGGGCTGAAGTCCACGTGTTCTCCAGTCTTGCTTGCTGCGATCTCATCTAAAGCAACTACAAATAAATGGTGCACAGGGGAGGATTCGAACCTCCGTAACTCGAAGAGTGGCAGATTTACAGTCTGCTGCCATTAACCACTCGGCCACCTGTGCACGTTCCTGTGACGTTCCTTTGTGCAAGTCTGTACGTTCCGTCAAGCTCCGCAGACGATCCCTGTACCGCGGATCGTGCGGGTGGCAATACTCTTGATGGAGTGGCAGCAGGCCTGCGTGCCAGAACGGCCGCAGTACAACCAAATCCGTCGTGCCTTGTACTGCAACTGGATAGAACTGGAGCTGGCGAAGGGACTTGAACCCCCGACCGCCTGATTACAAATCAGGAGCTCTACCAGCTGAGCTACGCCAGCCCGAAAACAGTCTTTACTTTGCCCTCTGCCAAGCCGGACTTGAAGCGTGCCACCGTGTCCGCGCAGAGTGCGCCGCAAGATCAAACTTTAGCATAGCCAGCCCGCGGCTGCAATTGCAGTTATGAGATCAAGCGGTTGATGGTGTGGACGGGCAATTACTCGGGCAAACTGTGCATCCATCTTTACAAGGTGGGCAGAGCTCTTTCTACCTAAATTTTGCTACAGCGTCTCAGCGTTGAGAGCTGCGTACGGCTCATCGCTGATTGCACATTTGAAGAAGGGTACTCCCAGGGATGAAAGATATGACTCAAGAGATTGGCATAAAAGCCACCAATGAGCCGACCGCCGACCAGGCGGGCTTTGGGACAGGACTAGGCATTCTGGTAGAGGATTCCACGAATCAGAGGCTCATCGAGAGCCTATCCTTACAGCTTGACCTGGTTCCAAGCCTGCTCAATTTAGTCTCCCCGGGAGCGACTAACTTTCAAAGTTTTGAAATGATCATCACGGACGAAAAGTTCGCAAAGCAGATCCGATCTGCTTTGCGGACAGAGGAGGCGCAGGCCGACGGACTAAATCCTGCGATCATCGTTGTTCGATCGAGAAGCACTGAGTCTTCTGACCGTGGGCGGGCAGGCGACGGAGAACAGCACGACGGAGTTTTGATTCTTCCGCAGGATCCGGCTGCAGCACTGGCGCAACTCAGCCTTTTTCTCTACGCGCATCGCGCCTTTGCTCGTCGCTACCAGTCGGCACTTGATGAGTTGCATCTGAACCGGAGAATCTTCCGGTCTGTGACGAATGGGATCACAGTCGCAGATGCCACGCTTCCAGATGTCCCACTAACTTACGTCAATCCTGCCTTTGAGGTGATGACGGGCTACAGCCTGGAGGACGTTCAAGGAAAGAATTGCCGCTTCCTCCAAGGTGGCGAGACGCAGCAACCTGGCTTATCGCTTATCCGCGAGGCGATGAAGGAGCAACGAGAGGTTGTTGCAGTCATAAAAAATTTTCGCAAGGATGGCAGCCCGTTCTGGAACGAGTTGTCCATCTCGCCAATCCGTAATCGCGATGGCGAGTTGACTCACTTTGTCGGCATCCAGATGGACGTTACGGCTCGGGTGGAGTTTGAAGCGGCACTGCGCGAGAGTGAGAAGCTTGCGGCAGTTGGACGTCTCGCAGCCTCCATTGCGCATGAAATCAACAACCCCCTTGAATCGGTAATGAATTTGCTCTATCTAGCAGAGCACTCGAACGGCATTGACGAGACGCGATCGTTTCTTGGCCAGGCAGACAAGGAATTGCAGCGGGTCGCGCTGATCACGTCGCAGTCGCTGCGCTTCTACAAGCAATCGACAAATCCGCAGGCGATACGCGCCAGTGAACTACTTCACTCAGTCGTTGATCTGTACCAAAGCAAGCTGGACAGTGCCCACGTAACGGTCGAATGGCGGGAACGGAGAACGCAGTCCATTATGTGCCTTGAGAGCGAGATCAGGCAGGTCCTGAGCAATCTCATTAGAAATGCCATTGACGCCATGTACGGTACAGGTGGCAAGCTCCGCATCAGGACGCGAGAAGCTACGAACACGCGTTCCGGACTATGCGGCGTTCTGATAACGATTGCCGATACTGGCAGCGGAATCAGTCGGGACACGATGAAGCAGCTAGGCAAGGCGTTCTTCACTACAAAAGGCATCAACGGAACCGGCCTGGGGTTGTGGGTAAGTACCGAGATCATCGTCCGACACGGCGGGCGGTTGCGGGTGCGGAGTAGCCAGGAGAAGGGCAATAGCTGGACGGTATTTCAGTTATTCCTTCCATACCAGGGCTTGACGCCGTAGTCGTCACGCGAGGTTGGCGCGAATCGGCTATGCTGGGTGGGCTATGTTGAATGTGCAAGGTGCAAGGCTCTGCTAACCATTTTCGTAGCTCTTGATGAGTGGGTGCGCTGTGCGTAAATCAACGCGCTACTCCTTGCTGCTGGCGCTGGCGCTGGTAGCTGCGCTTGCCGGAGCGCTGCTGTTGCGTGCCAAGGCGCCACCTGAAGTAGCGCGATTACTGCCCGAGTGCGATGCGATCGTCTACGCGAATCTGAAGCCTCTGCGAACGGCGACGCACTTCGACAAAACAGTCGTGACGCGCAGCCCTGATTTCCAGCAGTTCATCGATGCAACGGGCATCGTGCCTGAGCGCGACCTTGATGCGGTCGCCTTCGCCCTGCACCGGATGGACGATCCCAATGGTCCTAACGGGCCTGTGGCGTACTCCGAGGTGTTCGAGGGGCGCTTTGATGGAGACCGGCTGGCGCGCTACCTGGCGAGCATTGCTACTTCAAAGGAAAGTTACGCAGGACACGAGATCTTTATGATTCCCGTGGGCGAGATCAAAGGTTCGCGCACCAGACAGTTGCGCGTGACCCAGCTTGGCTACGACACGATTGCCGCAAGCAATATGCCGACAACGGAGCAGATCCATGCGGTACTCGACCGGCATCGCGCGGCGGCGTCACCGTTTGCAGGTTCTTCCCTGCTCTCGGAACGGTATGGAGACGTGCCGGTGCTTTCAAGCGCGTGGGCAATCGGGCATATCGGCCTGCCCTTCTCTGAGGGAGGCTATATCACGCTCTTCGGCCTACGCCTGCCGCTGCATGAAGATACGACGCTGGTGGCGAGCCTTCGTTACCTTGGAGTCGTCAAGCTGCGGATCGAGGAGCTTTCGCCTAGTAAGGTCGAAGCGACGCAGTCTGCACAGGCCTTGTCCGCTGTTCTCAATCTTTTCAGGTCGATACAACAGTTCCAGGGCAGTGGCATGGCAACCGACGCGTCGATGCGACAGATGGTCGACTCCATCAAGGTCGATCAGAGTCACGAACGAACCATCGTGACGGCAAACATTCCCGTCGACTTGCTGCGTGAGCTTGCAACGCCTGAACCGCAGGCATTACTTGATTCTCGGCCCGCATCCAAATAAGAGCTTTAACGGAGAAGATTTTTATGACATTCCACTCTCGAAGACTGCCCGTTCCCACTTTGCTCACAGTGCTTCCCCTCTTGGTGTTTGCTGCGCCTGTTGTTCAAGCTCAGACGGCTTCGACCGCTCAGACAATCACAGGTCAGGCGGCGTTTGCGGACTACACCCAGCAGAAGCCAGGAGTTCGACGCAAGATCACTGTGGCCGATCTGCCGGAGCCACAAGAGGATGAGTCGGTCGATAACGGCCCGAGCCTCGTTCCTCGGCCCGATGGCGCGATGCCAGTTGCTCCCGCAGGCTTCAAGGTGGAGATGTACGCCGATGGTTTTAAGGAACCTCGCCTGATGCGAACGGCACCCAACGGCGACATCTTTCTGGCAGACTCGCACGGCGACAAGATCTGGGTGTTACGCGGCGTCGGTGCTGACGGTAAGGCGGAGAAGGTCTCAACCTTTGCTACTGGATTGAGCCTGCCGTTCGGCATCGCTTTCTATCCTGCTGGCCCAAATCCGAAGTGGGTTTATGTCGGCAACACGGACTCTGTCGTCCGCTTCCCCTATAAGTCCGGCGATCTGGCAGCTACGGGTGCGGCGGAAAAGGTTGTGGCACAGTTGCCGGGCTTTGCGCAGCTACGCGGCGGCGGCCATTGGACGCGCGATATCGTCTTCTCGCCTGACCAGAAGAAGATGCTGGTTTCGGTCGGATCTGGCTCAAACGCCGACGACCCCGACACGCATCCGAACGAGTTCCATCGAGCCGACGTGTTGGAATTTACGCCCGAAGGCAAATTCGTCAAGGTGTATGCGAGTGGCATCCGGAACTGTGTCGGTGAAGCGATCAACCCGACCACTGGTCAGCTTTGGTGCTCGACCAATGAGCGCGATCGACTCGGCAACAACCTGGTTCCGGACTACATTACAAGCGTAAAGGAAGATGGGTTTTACGGATGGCCTTGGTATTACATGGGACAGCACCAGGATCCGCGGCTGGCTGGCAAGCATCCTGAGTTGAAGTCGAAGGTGATCACGCCGGACGTGCTGGTGCAGCCGCACATGGCATCGCTCGAACTGGCGTTCTACGAGGGCAAGCAGTTCCCGTCCAGCTACATGGGGGATGGTTTTGCGGCGGAGCATGGCAGCTGGAATCGCGCACGTCGCGGAGGCTATGAGGTCATTCGCGTTCCGATGAAAAACGGCCACGCGACGGGTGAGTATGAGGACTTTCTGACCGGCTTTGTAACAGCAGATGGCGGCGTCTGGGGTCGACCCGTGGGCGTGACGGTCGCCAGGGATGGCTCGCTGTTCGTATCGGATGATGGCTCGAAGATCATCTGGCACGTGAGCTACGTAGGCGGCGGACCCACTTCAGCTAAGGGTGAATAAGTACGAGCAAGAAAACGCCCGCAAGCGAGACTCACTTGCGGGCGTTTCTTCGTCTACTGAAGTGACTAGGAGCCGGTGTGCACGTTGCTGCTAGCCTCTGCGAGGGTCATCCGAAGATACTTGTGCGGATTGATCGGCGTATTGCGGATACGCACTTCGTAGTGAAGATGCGCACCCGTCGTGCGGCCGCTGTGACCAACGTAGCCGATGACCTGACCGCGGGTAACGTTCTGACCCGCCATTACCGCAAAGGCGGACATGTGTCCGAAGAGGGTTGCTATGCCATGGCCGTGGTCGATGATGACCTCGCGACCGTAGCCGTTCGCCATCTCAGCGGAGCGAACTACGCCGTCTGCTGTGGCGATAATGGGTGTGCCGTTTGGAGCGCCGATGTCGATACCGGGGTGGAACTCACCTTCGCCGTTACCGAGAACGGGGTCTTCACGCTGGCCAAAGCTGCTCGTGATCGGCCCGATGACCGGCCAGATGGATGGACCTTCTGAGCCCGCATCCAGATCGTTGAAGCCTGAGATACCGCCGAGGCTGTTCGGGACGCCGATAGCATTTGAGAAGCCGCGTGCTGCAATGCCGCTCATCGCGGAGGTGCGCAGAGCGTAGAAGGAGTCCAGCGACTTGAAGTAGCTCTCATCGTTGAAGCTCCCGGTCGTGCCGGCAAGAGGAGCCGTCACCGCTGCCTCCACCTTGGCGCTCTTCTGACGCGAAGTCAGCTTGCCCATCGGGATCGCGAGCTTGCTGGTTGTGAGGCCGTAGAGGGCGGAGACTTCGCTGGCGAGCGAACCGAGCGAGGCGGCCTGAACGGTCATCTCGTGCTCCTGCTTCTGGAGCGAAGCGTAATCCTTGCGGAGCGAGTCGTGATCACGGCGTAAGTCGTTGAAATGCGAAGTCTTGATGAGCATGCGCGAGTACGAGCCAGCCAGGCCGGCAATGCTGAAAAGACCAATGCCAGCGACCGCCACAAACACGTAGGCGTAGTAGAGCGGGACTGGAACCTTACGGAGGCTGCCGTCAGAATCGCGCGTGACGAAGAGAATGTAATGGCGCTTCTTGAGACTCAAATGGAGACCTTAGCCCGGATTTGACCGCGAGTATCGGCGGCACGAGGACTTGTGTTGCTCTCGGATGAATGAGGATTAGCAATCGTCATTCGAGATGCACGAATCCCTTGGGTGCAACCTCCTTATGCTATCAAAGGGCTTAGAGCCTTGCAAACTGTAGCGCTTGCAGATGAAGTCTGCCTGTATGCTCCATCGAGGATGAAGAAACAGACGCGACAGGTCGGGGAACTTGCACTGATCGAAAGCATTCGGCGGGAGTTTGCCGGACGACGTAGCTCCGTGGTGCGGCTCGGGATCGGAGACGATTGCGCCATTCTGAGACCACCTGCGGGCTGCGAGATCCTGATCACAACCGACTTTAGTCTTGAGGGACGGCACTTTCGGAGGGACTGGCATTCGCCAGAGTCAATCGGGCATCGCTGCCTCGCGAGGGGCCTGAGCGATCTGGCTGCGATGGGGGCGACCCCGATGGCTGCATTTCTGTCGCTTGCGCTGCCTCTGGAATTGCGGGGCACCTGGACTCGGCGATTTCTGCACGGCTTCCGTGCGCTGGCCGACGTTCATGCTGTCCCATTGGCAGGCGGAGATACGGCTCAGTCTCCAGCGGAGATGGTTGTTGCGGACATCGTGCTGGTCGGGGCTGCTCCTGCTGGACGAGCACTGCGGCGGAGTGGGGCGCGGGCAGGCGATCTGCTTTATGTGAGCGGAGCGCTAGGCGGGGCGGCTGCGGAATTGGAACGGATGCGAACTGGTAAGGTTCGCCTGATTCGGACGGGATCTTCGAAGCAACATCCGCAGATGTTTCCGGAGCCTCGGCTTGCTGCGGGGCAGTCTCTGCTGAGGAAGGGGCTGGCGACAGCTTGTATTGATTTGAGCGACGGACTATCGACCGATCTGGCTCATCTTTGCCTGGCATCCGGCGTCGGTGCGGAGGTCGACGCGGCGAGACTGCCGATTCATGGCCTGGCGGCAGGTCTCCCGAACGAGGAGGCTTTGCGACTTGCGCTCGATGGCGGCGAGGATTACGAGTTGCTATTCACGGCTCCGGCAACGATGAAGATGCCGCGTCGGATTGCCGGAGTGGCGATCACTGCTGTCGGACGAATTGTCAGCAGGCGAAAGGGTTTGACTTTGACTGGCGATGATGGGACCAGAAAGCCGCTGCGACCTGGCGGCTGGGAGCACTTCAAGAGTTAGCGGCGACCTGCGAAGATAAGGGTATGCGCGATGAGACGAAGATACTTCGGGCGACTTTGACGCCGGTGAAGGCCGGCGAACCGCTTCACGCCGGACCGGTGTTTGCGGGACCGTTCCATGCGCCGGGCGACCCTACCGATACGTACAGCTATGCACGGTCGCACAATCCGACGTGGACGGCGCTCGAGGCTGCGATTGCACTGCTTGAGTCCGGGCCCGGACATGAGGCGCAAGTGCGGGTATTTGGCTCGGGAATGGCGGCTTGTGCGGCAGTGTTCGGCGCCGTGCTGCGGCCGGGCGACGTGGTGGTGCTTCCGTCGAATGCGTACTTTATGGCGCGGGTACTGGTGCAGGACTACTTTGTCGCGATGGGCGTGACGCTCCGGATGGCTCCCGCGGGAGCGGCTCAGGCTGAATTAATGGAGGGTGCGCGGCTATTGTGGCTTGAGACGCCGAGCAACCCAACGATGGAGATCTGCGATATTGCGGCGCTCTGCGAGGCAGCGCACGAGGCTGGCGTCCTGGTTGCGGTCGACAACACGACGGCAACGCCGCTGGCGCAGAAGCCGCTGAGCTTCGGTGCGGATTTTTCGGTGGCGTCCGATGCGAAGTCGATGTCCGGGCACAGCGACCTGCTGCTTGGTCATGTAGCGGTGAAGGATGCAGGGCTGCTGGCGAAGATCGACCGGTGGCGAACGATGACAGGCGGTATCGTTGGACCGATGGAAGCGTGGCTGGCGCTGCGGTCGCTGGCAACACTGCCGCTGCGGCTGGAGCGGTCGGCGGCCAATGCGCTGGCGCTGGCCACGTTTCTGGATGCACGGCGCGAGGTGGAGAGTGTCTTGTATCCGGGGCTGAAGACCCATCCGGGACATGCGATTGCGGCTGGGCAAATGCGGTACTTTGGGCCGGTGCTTTGCTTTACGCTGCGCGATAAGGCGGCAGCAGAGACCTTTCTGACGCGGGCGAAGCTGGTAACGGAGGCGACAAGCTTTGGCGGCGTAACGACGACGGCAGAGCGGCGGGCACGATGGGGTTCGGACGATGTTCCTGGAGGGTTTATCCGCATGAGCGCCGGATGTGAGGCGATTGAGGATCTGCTCGAAGATCTGGAGCAGGCGCTCGAGGCGATTGACTGATGGCGTTTGCGTCAACCTGGAGCGCCGAGATGCTCGCGCAGCCGCCGATGATTGCTCCGGCTCGGCAATTTACGTATCCGCTGCAGGTAGCTGGAGAAGAAGATGCACTCGCGCGCGGGGCGCTGTTGCTGATGGTCAAACCTGCGGTTGGTGAAACGTTTCTGGCGACTTGCGCGCTGGGTTTCACTAGCGCTTCAATGCCTACCGGCGTGTTCGCGTGTCCAAAGCCTGACGAGATGTGCGCGGTCGCTGGCGGCTATGCCTATGTTGTCGACACACTTGCTCCCGCGGGCTGTACGCATCTTTCGTTGAAGCCAGTGACCGAGGTGCGAGTGCTTGAGGCTGAGGGGCTACTGCTGTTTGTCGGTTTCCACGCGCTTATCGCTTGGGGCGAGAATGGTTTGGCGTGGCAGACGGACCGGCTAAGTTGGGAAGGGCTTCAGCTTGGGGCGATCGAGAACGGATTGCTGCATGGTTCCGGCTGGAACCTGATGACAGACAAAGATGTTGGGTTTACGGTTGACCTGCAGACCGGAAAGCACGTTGGCGGCGGGTATCCGTAGTTGTGCGGAGGGGCTGCGGTGAAGAGGTATGATCGGTTTTCAATCAAAACTTTGCCTGGAGACTTTCATGACGTTGAAGCGTCCGTTCGCCACCGCCCTGCTGCTCTCGCTCCCTCTTGTTGCCCAGACGCCAGCCCAGACGGATTGGGATGCCGCAGGCGCGAAGTGGTGGGCGCATGTGCAATATCTTGCCAGCGATGATCTGAAGGGCAGGCTGCCGGGAACGCCCGGGTTCGAGCTCGCGACGCAATATGTTGTCGCGCAGTTCAAGGCGATTGGGCTGAAGCCCGCTGGCGGTGACGGTTATCTGCAGCCGATAAAATTCCTGTCTGAGAAGATCGATACGGCAAAGTCGAGCGTCGAGATAGAGGCGGCAGGCAAGAAGATGAAGCTGGCTATCGGCGAAGAGATCAACTTGAGTGCTCATGTTTCAGGCACAGCCGCGGTGGACGCTCCGCTGGTGTTTATCGGCTATGGCTTGCGGCTTCCGAACAAGCGCATGGACGACTATCCCGGACTTGATCTGCGCGGTAAGGTCGTCGTGCTCTACAACGGTGCGCCTGCACGGCTGCAAGGGCCGCTGCGGGCTTACTCCCGGATGCCGGGACAGCGATGGAAGGCCCTGAAGGCTGCGGGCGTGATCGGGATGATTGCAATCAATCCGCCACGACCGCTGCCTGGACCGGCTCCGGTTCCCGGTGCGACTCCGGCGGCTGCTCCAGCAACTCCTCGCCCAGCGGCTCGTCCGACGATTCTGTTTGCGGACTCGTCGATGGACACGCTTGAGGGCATGCGCCTGAATGCGACGATGCTGCCGAAGGATGCGGACAAGCTGCTGAGCGTTTCCGGCCACACTATGGCGGAGCTGCAGCCGCTGATCGATGCGGGCAAGCCGCTGCCGACCTTTGCAATGAATGCGACGATCCATGCGATGACGGCTACCGAGCAGAATCCTGCGATTGATACCCATAACGTGGTCGGTGAGCTTGAGGGTTCGGACTCGAAGCTCAAGCATGAGTACATCGTCATCAGCGCGCACCTTGATCATCTTGGCGTGGGGCGGCCGGTGAAGGGCGATGCAATCTACAACGGGGCGATGGACAACGCCTCTGGCGTTGCGTCGGTGATCGAGACGGCGAAGCTGATTGCTGCCGGGCCGCGTCCGAAGCGATCGATTCTCTTCATCGCGCTTACGGGCGAGGAGATGGGCGAGCTTGGTTCGGCCTACTTCGCGACCAAGCCGACGGTCGATAAGGCGCATGTTGTCGCCGACCTGAACATGGATATGTTTTTGCCCCTATTTCCGCTGCGCTACCTTGAGGTGCAGGGGCTTGGCGAGTCGACGCTGGGCAACGATGCGCGAGCTGTGGGTCAATTGAATGATGTTGAGGTGCAGTTTGAAAAGCAGCCGGAGGAGAACCGTTTTATCCGCTCGGACCAGGTGAACTTTGTGGCACAGGGTATTCCGGCGCTGGCCTTCAAGTTCGGCTGGACACCGGATTCACCCGAGATGAAGACCTTCAACGATTGGGTGAAAACGCGCTATCACCAGCCTTCGGACGATCTGGAGCAGCCGATCGACAAGGCGGCAGCGGCACAGTTCGATAGCTATCTCGCGCAGCTTGCGGTGCGGGTGGCGAATACGGCGCAACGACCTGCGTGGTATCCGGAGAGTTCATTCGCTACGAAGTAAGGCATCAAACTTGCTACTCCTCACTTCAGAGGCCTTAAGGCAGAGCTCGTTCGATCTTTAGCGACTCGCTGGACGACTTGCGTGAGAGCAGAAAGATCCGGGTTGAACGGTAGGTTCCTCCGATGGCGGCGGCGTTGCGGCGGATCAGGAGTTCTTCGCGACCGTCGTTGAGGAAGTCTGCGCGGGCCAGGACGGTGAGCGTCGCAGTCCACTCGGGCGTGGCCAGATCTGCTTCGTCCCGGCGCGTAGCACGCACGGAGACGTCCTTCTCCAGATCGAGGATGGACCCGCCGTGCCGAGTGATACGGTCTGCATTCTTCTGTTCTTCGTCGGCGATGATGAGGGCGAGGCCCGGCGGTAGATTGCGCACAGCCAGGTGTCTGAAGTCGAAGTCGCGGAATGTGGGATGTACGGCCGGGCGAGCAGACTGAAGCAGATGCAGAGCGTTACAGCGGGCTGCCACATAGTTGAGGCTGTTGGAAGCGGGAGCAGGACCTGCGTCGTAGATGGCGTCTTCCACGCGCAGATACTCCTTGCAGTTATGCAGGGTCGCCGGTGAAAGCTTTCCGGGTTCGCGAACGGTGACCTCGTAGGTGTCTTCGAAGGGCTCGAGCAGCGCTGCGCCAATCGTCTTTCCGGAGCCTAGGCCGAGGTCGGGTGACTGCCATAGATCCGGGTTCGGGTCGGCAATCTGCTGAGACACAGTCGAGTAGCTGAGGGCCAGCAGGATGAGCGGTAGCGCCCGTGCCAGCCTAGTCACCGTCTTCAGTGCCTTCTGCGGGAGCGTCGCCGTTATCTGGCGGCGGGAAGGCGTAGAAGGAGAGGGAGGCGTCGCCTTGTTTCTTGGTGCGGGTGTAGTGGAGGGCTCCGTAGCGGGCGGCGAGAGGAGTCTTGCTGTTGTGCTCGGCGACGACGATGGCGTTGGAGGTGAGAAGGACGCGGCCTCGGGCGCTGCCAAGGAAGTTGAGGGTGCCTTCATACTCGTCGGAGGCTTCGTAGGGTGGGTCGAGGTAGACGACATCCATGAGTTGGCCGGTCTTGCCGAGGCGCTGAAGCATCGCTCCGACACCGCGCTCTTCAAGAGTGAAGCCGTGGGTGATCTTGAGGGCGGCGAGGTTGGCGCGGATGGAGGCCATGGCTGGTTCAGCGTTCTCAGCAAACCAGACGTGGAGCGCGCCGCGGCTGATGGCCTCGATGCCGACGGCACCGGTGCCGGCGTAGAGGTCGACGAAGCGGCAACCCGCGATGTTTGACGCGATCACGTTGAAGAGTGTCTCGCGAAGGCGGTCACTGGTGGGACGGGTTTCAGTGCCCTTGGGGGCGAGGAGGAGGCGGGAGCGGTAAGTACCGGCGATGACGCGCATTGTTTCTATCGTACTGTGGTAGCGTAGCGAACTGCTTGCTGCCGGGTGCGGAACGCAATAGCGCATAGAATGGGGGAATGCGTGGGTGGTCGTTCCCGGTTGGCAGATTTCTCGGCGTGGATGTACGCATCCATATTTTCTTTCTGATCCTGCTGGCGCTGTCGGTGAGCTATGCCTCGACGCTGGGGGCAACTGGTGGACGGGGCTTTGGACTGTGGCTCCTGCTGTTGCTGGCGGTGGCGGTTCGCGAGGTCGCTCGGGCGTTTGGAGCGGCATGGTGGGGACTCAAGGTACGAGCGATTCTGCTGCTGCCGACCGGTGGCCTGATGACCTACCAGAGCAATGAGGCTACGGAGCGGGCGGCGACGCTTGCGATGCAACGCCGCATGGCGCTAATCGGGCCTGTGGCCAACATTCTCTTTGGCCTGACGATTGCCGCGTTGGTGATGACCCTTACGCCCCAGGTGAATCTGATCGAACGGCCCTGGGTGACTCCGGCGCACCTTCTAAGGGCGCTGGTCTGGGTCAATATCCTGCTTGGGCTGGTGAACCTGCTGCCTGCGGTGCCGCTCGATGGCGGACGGGTGTTTCGCGGGGAGTTTGCCAAGGCCTACGGCGGCATCAAGGGCGTACGGGCAGCGGCGGGCGTGGGGCAGATTGTTGCGTTTGCCCTGATGTTGGGCGGCCTGTTCTTCGCAAATATCTGGTTGACCATGATTGGTGCATTTGTGCTGATTGGCGCGCATATGGAAGATTCTGGAATGCTGCTTCAGAGCGATAACGACTCCGTGAAGATGCGCGACGTGATGATGACGGAGTTCAGCACGCTGTCGGCGTCGGACACGCTGGAGGATGCGATGCAGCGTTCCATCCACACACTGCAGGACGTGTTTCCGGTGGTGCGTGGCGTGAGTATCGTAGGGGCGGTGTCGCGGCAGGTAATCGTGGACGCGCTGCAGAGCGACGGCAACGGGTATGTGCAGGGTGTGATGACGAAGTCGTTCCAGACGGCGCATCCGAATGACTCGCTGGTGAAGACGCTGCGACGGGTGATGGCGGGGCAAGGGGCGCAATTATTGCCGGTGCTCGAGGGCGAGCGCGTGGTCGGGATTATCACGCCGCAGAACCTGGCTCACTCGATCGGCATGCTGAACCAGAGCCGCAAAGGCCGACCGGCGGAGTAGCGATGGACGTTCCTTCTGAAGTTCAAGATAAACCGCTCGCGCCGGGGCTTTACCTGGTGGCGACGCCGATTGGGAATCTGGAGGACATGACGCTGCGGGGGCTGCGAGTGCTGCGGTCCGTAGACAGGATTGCGTGCGAGGATACCCGGCAGACACAGAAGCTTCTGCATCACTTCGGAATCAAGACACCGACGGTCAGCTATCACATGCATAACGAGGTGAGCCGCGCGGAGGAGCTGACGGCGGAGTTGCTGGCAGGTGGGCGGATCGCTGTGGTGAGCGATGCGGGCACCCCGGGGATCGCCGATCCGGGCGGGCAGATTGCGGCGGCGGCGATTGCGGCGGGGGTGCCGGTCTTTCCGGTGCCAGGAGCCAATGCCGCGATAAGTGGCCTGATTGCGAGTGGATTGCCGACGGAGCGGTTCACCTTCCACGGCTTTCTGCCCGCGAAGGAGGGGGCGCGGAAGACGGCGCTTGAAGCATTGGTGCGAGATGGGGGGACTCACGTCTTCTACGAGGCTCCGCACCGGATTGTGGATAGCCTGGCAGATGTCGAGACGACGTTTGGCGCGGTCCAGCACGTGGTGATCGGGCGCGAACTGACGAAACTGCATGAGGAGTTTCTGCGCGGACCTGTTGGGGAGATGCGGGCAACGCTGGTGGCGCGGGCAAGTGTCCGTGGGGAGATTGTGCTGATGTTTGCGCTGGCGGGTACTTCTTCTGAGGCCTCGGAGGCCAAGGGGAGCATTGCTGCGGAGGTTGCGGCGGTGATGAAGGCTGAGGGCATTGGAGAGATGGACGCTCTGAAGCGGGTGGCGCGGGAGCGTGGCATCGGGAAGAGCGTGGCGTATCGGGAGTTGCAGCGGGAGCAGAACCGGCGGCGGTAGGCGGTTCGGAACTTCCGCGATCCTGGGTGCGTAATGATGGTTGGCAGCCTTGGAGGCGACCGGATGATCACGTTGCTTGTTCTTGTATCGCTTTACTTCCTTCCAACCATTGTGGCAGCGCAACGCGGCCGTGGGGCGGGAGTTCTGGTGTTGAACTTATTTTTTGGCTGGACCGTGATCGGATGGTTCGCCTTGCTGCTCTGGGCGCTGCTCTCCAGACCGCGCTGCGTTTACTATCCGGTTCCATATGGCAAGGTTGTATACGATCGTCGCTATCTCTAGGACTATTCCCTGCCCTTGACGCGGTCGTAGACGTAGCGGTCGCTGGTGGTGCCTAGAGACTCGTTGTAGAGGCTAGTGGCGCCGGTGGCCTCATTCAACTCCTGGCTGAAGTTGTGGACGGCGCGGAGATGATCGGCGGTGGCCGGAATCTCGAGTTTGCTGGTCTTGAGAAACTTTTGGTATCCGCGATCAAGGATGCGGGAGATCTCGCCCCCGAGGATGTAGCCCGGCCGGGCGAGGAGCGCTACGGTGCCGTCGCCGGCGTCGGCGATCTCGGCGGCGCACTCATACTTGCGAACCTGGAAGGCTCCCGGCGTACGCTTTGCACCCTCCTGCGCTGGTGCAACATCAAACCGTTGACTGCCGAGGGTGGAGAGAACGTCGTTGAAGGTGCGCTGCTGCGTCTTCTTTGCCATAAGTTAGACTCGGAGTTAACTGTCGCACATCCGCTGGCAGCCTACAACGGGGCTGGTTGGGGATGGCTGTAAAGGTGAGTTTAGACCCATGATCGCAACGGCCAAAGCGCTCGGTAGCAGCATCCTGGAACGTATCGGCAATACCCCACTGGTCCGCCTGGAGCGCCTGACGGCGCATCTGCCGGGCGTGGAGATCCTCGGTAAGGCTGAGTGGGCGAATCCCGGTGGGTCAGTAAAGGACCGTGCAGCCTCGTCGATTGTGACGGATGCGCAGCGGCGCGGGCTGCTCGGAAACGGACGCGGACTGCTCGATGCGACGAGCGGCAACACGGGAATTGCCTACGCTATGCTGGGTGCGGCGATGCAGTTCCCTGTGACGCTCTGCATGCCGTCGAATGTTTCGGTTGAGCGGAAGAAGTACCTTTCGGCGTACGGGGCCGAGGTGATTTGGACTGATCCGGCGGATGGCTCGGATGGAGCCATCCGGAAGGCGCGCGAGTTGGCGGCGGACTTTCCTGAGCTTTATTACTATGCGGATCAGTATTCGAACGATGAGAACTGGCGGGCGCACTACCGCACGACTGGCAACGAGATCTGGGAGCAGACCGAGGGCCAGGTGACGGACTTCGTGGCGGCGCTTGGAACGAGCGGGACTTTTATGGGCACGACGCGCCGGCTACGAGAGTTGAACCCGCGGATTCGGTGCTACTCGATGCAGCCCGATTCGCCGTTCAACGGGCTCGAAGGCCTTAAGCACATGGCTACGGCGATTGTGCCAAAGATTTACGACCCGACACTGGCGGACGAGAATATCGAGATGGCCACCGAGACCGCTTACAAAATGGTGAAGCACCTTGGAAAGCACCAGGGGTTGTTGGTCGGTGTGTCGGCTGCGGCTGCTGTTGCGGCAGCGATGGAGGTCGGGGAGCAGGCAGTCGCTGAAGGGCGCGAGGCGGTGATTGTGACGATTCTCTGCGACTCAGCGGCGAAGTATATGAGTGAACGATTCTGGACGGAGGAGTAGACGATGCTGCGAATTCACTACTCCGAGTACGAGGCGCTGCGGGCGCACGGCGAAGAGACCTATCCGCACGAGTGTTGTGGTGTGCTGCTCGGCAAGGCTGAGGCTGGTGTCGGCAATCACGTGCAGCAGACTGTGCGGGCGGGCAATACACGAACAGACTCAGCGCATAACCGCTACAACATCGCGCCGCAGGAGTTGGTGAAGATTCAGCGGCAGGCGCGCGGGCTAGGGCTGGATATTGTCGGGTTTTATCACTCGCACCCGGATCATCCAGCGCAGTGGTCGCAGACCGACATCGCTGAGGCCCATTGGCTGGGCTGCTCGTACATCATTACGAGCGTGGAAAAAGGCAGCGCACAGATCACGAACTCGTTTTGGCTGACAGGCACCAACGAGGACGACAAGCGTTTTGACGATGAAGCTGTCCAGATCGATATGGCGGCGAAGGAAGACGAAAGAGGACAGGCATGACGATTCACATTCCAACACCGCTGCGGGCGTATACCGGCGGCCAGAGTTCAGTAAGCGCGAGCGGTGCTACCGTAAGTGCGGCGCTCGAAGCGCTGGTCACGGAGCACGCTGCGATGCGGCAGCATCTGTTCACGCCTGAAGGCAAGCTGCGCTCGTTCGTGAACCTGTACCTGAACGACGACGACATTCGCTACCTGCCAGCCAGGGAAGAGACAGTGATCAAGGATGCGGATGAGTTGACGATAATCCCTTCGATCGCTGGTGGAGCCACGGCTACCCTGCCGGTTGGCACGGCTACGGAGCTTCCGAAGCTGACCAATGATGAGATTGCGCGGTACTCGCGCCACCTTATCCTCCCTGAGGTTGGCATGGAAGGGCAGCAGAAGCTGAAGGCTGCGAAGGTGCTCTGCGTCGGCACTGGCGGCCTTGGATCGCCGCTGGCGCTCTATCTTGCGGCGGCTGGTGTTGGAACGCTCGGGCTGATCGACTTCGATACGGTCGATGACAGCAACCTGCAGCGTCAGATCATTCACTCGACAAGCACTGTCGGGATGCTTAAGGTCGATTCGGCAGAGATCATGCTGAAGGGCTTGAACCCGAAGCTCAATGTCGTGAAGTACAACACCATGCTGACCAGTGCGAATGCGCTTGAGATCTTCAAAGACTTCGACATCATCGCGGATGGCACGGACAACTTTCAGACGCGCTACCTCGTCAACGATGCCTGCGTACTGACGGATAAGCCTAATGTCTACGGGTCGATCTTCCGATTTGAGGGGCAAGCTAGCGTCTTCGCGACGAAGGAAGGTCCATGCTATCGGTGCCTTTACCCGGAGCCACCACCGCCGGGGCTGGTTCCCTCTTGTGCCGAAGGTGGCGTGCTCGGGATTCTGCCGGGGCTGGTTGGTGTGATCCAGGCAACCGAGGTCATCAAGCTGATTATCGGGATCGGCGAGCCGCTGATTGGCAAACTGCTGCTGGTAGACACGCTGGGGATGAAGTTTAAGACGCTGAAGCTTCGCAAGAACCCGGAGTGCCCGGTTTGCGGACCAAACCCCACTGTTACGGAGTTGATTGACTACGACCAGTTCTGCGGGATTACACCGCCGAGCGGCAATGGTCCACTTGAGGTGCAGCAGAACAAGGCAGTGGAGGATAAGGCCGTGGTCGATGGTGTTCCGCAGATTTCGGTTGAGACGTTGAAGAAGAAGCTTGATGCGAAGGAAGATGTTCTGGTGCTGGATGTGAGGGAGCCGCATGAGTATGCGATTGTGAACATCGGCGGCAAGCTGATTCCGCTTGGCGAAGTGGCGCAGCGGTCGGCGGAGCTTGGCGACAAGGATCGAGAGATCGCGGTGCATTGCAAATCCGGTGCCCGGTCGCAGAAGGCTTCACTTGCTTTGAAGCAGGCTGGCTTTACGAATGTCTCGAATGTGAGCGGCGGCATTCTGGCCTGGGCAGACCGGATCGACACGTCATTGCCAAAGTATTAGGTTTTTTTGGACACCGATGGACATGATGCCCAGGCCGTTTCGCGGTCTGGGCATTATTTCAGGAAGAGGGTGGACTTTAAACTGTCTAAAATGTAGTAGTTAGCTGTAGCCATCCTAGGTAAAGTACTGCAAATAGGCCACTTACAGCCAAGGTCCTCAAAGTAGGCGACTTAGGTCAGTAATCCCAGCACCACATTCGCAGGTCATCGAGCACCAATGGTCGGCTCTGCTTCATCGCGAGCCTGGATTTCGAGCTTTATTTTTGCCGCGCCTTACTTGAGCTGAAGAAGTAGATAAAGCAGGCGCGAGGACGCTCAGCTTTCCGTCGATGGGTGGTGTCGTCAGGCCAAGCATGCTGGCGATGAACGGGTAGACGTTGATGTTCTCGAACGTTGGGAGTTGGACGGCGGGCTTGATGTCGGGGCCGGTGGCGAAGAAGATGGCCTTCATCTCGGGCATGGTGTGGGGATCGAAACCGTGGCTGCCGTGCAGGAAGCCGAGGCGGGTCTCGGCACCGGCTACGGAGGCGTGGGCGCGGATCATATAGGGGCCATTGGGGACGATGACCGGGTCGCCTTCGCGGGGGTTGCTGTCGAAGTGGAGGGCTGCGGGGACTTCGGCGCGGCGGTAGACACTGAAGCGCGGGTCTGGGTGGGCTTTGAACTCGTTGTAGGCGGTGACGGCTGCCTCGCCGTCGTTCGGATCGGCGTAGAGGGATAAGCCTTCGGTGTGGAAGTGCGTCAGGTCGGCAAAGTCGGAGAGGACGATGTTGTCGGGCTTGAGGGTGATCATGCCGTGGTCGGCAACGACGACTAAGTCGATGGGTAGTTCGAGGGCAGCGAGCTTGGTCCGGAGCTCGCCGATCATGTCGTCGAGGTGGTGGACGGCGGCGCGGACCTCTTCCGATTCAGGGCCATAGCCGTGGCCGGCGTGGTCGACGTTCGAGTAGTAGAGGGTGATGAAGTGGGGGCGCTGGTCGGGGGGAAGCTGGAGCCAGGCGGCTACTTGGTCGGTACGCTTCTGGTCGTCTAACTTGTCGTCGTATTTGAGGTAGTAGCTGGGTCGCTTGCCCTGGATCTCCGCCTCGGAGCCGGGCCAGAAGAGGCAGGCGGCGCGCATGCCCTGCTGCTCGGCGAGGATCCAGAGGGGGGTGCCGGAGTACCAGCTTCCGTCGCCGTTGGTCTTGGA
This sequence comes from Granulicella arctica, assembly GCF_025685605.1. Taxonomy (NCBI): domain Bacteria; kingdom Pseudomonadati; phylum Acidobacteriota; class Terriglobia; order Terriglobales; family Acidobacteriaceae; genus Granulicella; species Granulicella arctica. The sequence goes on along the minus strand of NZ_JAGTUT010000001.1, from coordinate 2,754,566 downwards.
CTGGGTGTAGACGTAAGTGGCGTCGCGGGAGGGATCGTAGAAGCTGTTGGCTACGATGCCGTGGTGTTCTGGGTAGAGACCGGTGACGAGGCTCAGGTGATTGGGGAAGGTAAGGGATGGGTACGAGGGGAGCATGCCTTGCGGGGCGCTGGCTCCCTGGGCGGCCATGGACTGGAGATGGGGCGCGCCGTACTTCTGCGGATAGTCGTAGCGGAATCCGTCGAGTGAGACGAGGACTACGTAGTGCTTGGCTTGCTGGGCGGCGGTATTTGGAGGGTTGGGAACGGTGATGACGGGGGTTAGGCTTTGGGCCTGAACCTGCGTGGTGAAAGGGCTGAAGGCAAGGGCGACTGCAAGGGCAAGGGCGAAATACGGGGGTCTCTCCACTGCGCTACGCTCCGGTCGAGATGACGGTTGAACCGCGTCGGGGATTACAGGCAAGAAGGGCATGACTAGATACCTGCGGGGAGCTCTACGTCTTCGGCTTTGTCGTCGGCTACGAGCATCTGGAGGCAGAGGGGCGGCTCGAGCATGCAGTCCATGCGGGCGATGGAGCGGATGGCCTGCTCGATGGTTGAGGTAAGACAGGGCTCGGTGGTGACGACGAAGGGGAGGCGGTGCTTAGGGTAGCCGGGGCGCTGGAGGATGGAGTCGATATTGGCGCCCACCTTGGAGAGAGCACCGGCGATGGCGGAGACGATGCCGGGCTTGTCGTCGACGATGAAGCGGAGGTAATGGGGGGCGAGGAAGTCGCTGACGACCTCGCGCTTTTTGACGGGGAGGTGAACGGTAGTGCAGCCCTGGGCCACGGCGAGGAGGTCGGAGACGACGGCTACTGCGGTGGGTTCGCCGCCTGCGCCATGGCCGGAGAAGACGGTGTCGCCGCCGAAGCGTCCGGTGGCTACGACCATATTCTGCGTACCGTGCGACCACGCGATGGGGGAGCTTCGGGGGACGAGCATGGGGCCTACGCGGGCGTGGACTGCCTTGCCGTTGAGTTCGGCGCGGGAGACCTGGCGGATGGTGCAGTTGAGTTCTTTGGCGTAGGCGAAGTCGATGGCTTCGACAGTGGAGATGGTCTGGGTGGCGACGGTGTCGGGGTCGAGTTCGGCGTGGAGAGCGATGCGGGAGAGGATGCAGAGTTTGGCCCGGGCATCGTAGCCGTCGACGTCGGCGGAAGGGTCGGTCTCGGCATACCCAGCGTGCTGGGCGTCGGCGAGGACGGTGGCGTAGGCTGCGCCGTTCTCCATGCGCGAGAGGATGAAGTTACAGGTGCCGTTGACGATGCCGGAGAGGCGGGTGATCTGGTCGCCGGAGAGGCCCTGCAGGATACCGGGGATGACGGGCACTCCGCCAGCGACGGCGGCGTTATAGACGAGCTGCGCCTTGTGTTTCGCGGCGAGCTTGAGGAGGGCGGCTCCGCGGTAGGCGATGAGCTGCTTGTTGGCGGTGACTACGGATTTGCCGGCGGTGAGCGCCTTGGTGAGCCAGAGTTCGACGGGCTTAAGACCGCCCATTAGCTCGATGACGACGTCTACATCGGAGCGAAGGATATCGTTGATCGACTCGGTCCAAAGGACGGACTTGGGGACGAACTTGGCGGCGGCGGAGGTGCGCTTGCGGTCGACGTCGCGATTGAAGATGTGGGTGAGTTGGATGCCAGGGAACTTCTGCGCGGCGAGGACGCGGGCGACTGAGCTACCGACAGTACCGAAGCCGAGGATCGCGACCTTCGTGACGGGTGCGAGTGTGGTGCGGGGTGATGCTTTCTTCGGAGCTTTTTTGGTTGCCATGCTTGCGTGTCGATCCTGTCTGGTTTGAGCTTGCTCAGTAGTCGATGCGTGTGCCGTGGGCCTTCCATGCGGCGAAGCTGGAGAGTGCCTCGTCGCGGAGGAGCATGGTGATGGGTTTCTGGCGGTCGGCGTGGGAGCGCGTCATCTCGGTGTAAAGCATGCCGTCGTCGAAGCCGGTGTCGGCAGCATCGGCGGCGGTGTTGCCGTAGAAGATGGCGTCGCAGTGAGCCCAGTAGATGGCGGCGAGGCACATGGGGCAGGGCTCGCAACTGGTGTAGATCTGGCAGCCGTGAAGCTGGAAGGTCGCTAGTGTGGTGCAAGCGTTACGGATGGCGACGACTTCGGCGTGGGCGGTGGGGTCGTTGGTCGCGGTGACCTGGTTGGCACCGGTGGCGACGACCTTGCCGTCGCGCACGATGACCGCGCCGAAGGGACCGCCGCGACCGGAGAGGACGTTTTCGGTAGCGAGCGCGATCGCTTGCTGCATGAAGAGAGGATCGCCTTGCCGCATGGGACTCGTTTCTTTCTCGCGCAACGGGTGGGTCGCGGGTAAGGTATTCAGATACACAAATTATGGCACATGCCTTTGTCTCGCAACGCGTTGTAACACCCGGGGGTACGCGGCCCGGTGCGCTCCTTGTGGAGGGCGGTCGGATTCTTGCGGTATGTAATGTAGCGGAGATTCCGGGCGATGCACGTGTGGAGGATTTTGGCGCGGCTGCGCTGCTGCCGGGGCTGGTGGACACGCATGTCCACATCAATGAGCCGGGCAGGACCGAGTGGGAGGGCTTTGCCACGGCGACACGAGCGGCGGCTGCGGGTGGGTATACGACGCTGGTGGATATGCCGCTGAACTGCCTTCCGGAGACGACTACCGTGGCGGCGCTTGAAGAAAAGCGAGGTGTGGCCGAGGGACAGTGTGTTGTCGACTGGGCTAGCTGGGGCGGAGCGGTTGCGGACAACCAGGCAGACCTGCTGCCGCTGGCGCGGGCGGGTGTGCCGGGATACAAGTGCTTTCTGATCTATCCGGGGTGCGACGGCTTCACGATGATCGACCTGGAGCAGTTGGAGCGAGCGCTGCCGTTCATTGCGGAGTCGGGCTTGCCGCTGCTGGTGCATGCGGAGCTGGCAGGGCCGATCGACAGAGCAACTACGGCAGTGGTGGGGGAAGACTGGCGACGGTATGCGACGTATCTTGCCTCGCGACCGGATGAGGCGGAGGTGGAGGCTGTGCGGTTGATGATTCGGCTGTGCCGGGAGTTTGGATTTCGGCTGCACATCGTTCATCTCTCTACAGCGATGGCCCTGGCGGATCTGCGAGCGGCCCGGGCGGAGGGACTGCCGATTACGGTTGAGACGTGTCCACACTACCTGCACTTTGCTGCGGAGGAGATTGCGGATGGAGCTACGCTGCTGAAGTGTGCGCCGCCGATCCGCGGGGTGGCGAATCGTGAGGAGCTTTGGGGGGCCCTGCGCGAGGGCTTGATCGATATGGTGGTGACAGATCACTCGCCGTGTCCACCGGTGATGAAGCAGGTTGAAATCGGACGGTTTGACCGTGCCTGGGGTGGGATTGCGAGTTTGTCGGTGGCACTGCCTGTGGTGTGGACGGACTGTGTGCGGCGCGGGTTCGGGCTGAATGATGTTGTGCGGTGGATGAGTGCTGCGCCTGCGAAGCTTGCGGGGATGGAGGGTGAGGTGGGTAGGCTTGAGGCTGGGCGCGAGGCGAACTTTACTGTGTTTGATCCTGAGGCTGCGTTTGTCGTGAGCGCGGATCGGCTGCACTATCGGCATCCCATCTCGCCCTACCTTGGAGAGGCGCTGCAGGGTGTGGTGCGGGCGACGTATCTTCGTGGTGAGGCTGTGTTTCGCAATGGGGCAGTGATGCCGGGGATCCGTGGACGGGCGCTGGTGAGTAAGGGACTATGAGCGAGGTGCTTGAGCGGTGGAACCTGCTTGATGTGGCGACGGCGGCGCGGGAGGTGCTTCCCTGCTGTGGATCGTCCCTATGGGCCGAGGAGCTGGCATCACGTCGGCCGATTGCGACGGATGCTGTCTTGTTTGCTGCTTCGGACAAGGTTTGGAAGGCATTGCCCGAGGCGGCGTGGCAGGAGGCGTTTGATAGCCATCCGCGCATCGGGCAGCGGCAGGTGGAGAAGCAGGCTACAGCGGAGTCGCTGCGATGGTCGGAGCAGGAGCAGCAGGCCGCGATGTCGCCGGATGAGGCTGCGGTGGTTGCACTCGCAGAAGGCAATGCAAGGTATGAGGCGAAGTTCGGGCGCATCTTCATTGTGTGCGCGTCAGGGCGGTCGGCTGCGGATATTCTTGGGATACTGGAAGGCCGCATGGGCAATGATCCGATGACAGAACTATACGAAGCGGCGGAGCACCAGCGGCAGATTACGCAGCTTCGCTTACGGCGATGGCTGGAGGGCAGGTAGGCATGGGAATTTCGACACACATTCTCGATACAGCACTGGGACGACCTGCGGCATGGGTTCCGGTGGTGTTGTCGATTGCGGAGGGCGGTGGGTGGATCGAGCTTCATGCAACCAGCACAGATGAGGATGGGCGATGCAAGCAACTGCTGCCGGAATCGCATTTGCTTCGGACTGCTCACTATAAAATTCGCTTCGCTACAGCGGACTACTATAAGTTGCAAATGGTTGAAGGTTTGTATCCGTGCGTGGAGATTACCTTCACGGTTACAAATACGGAGCAGCATTACCACGTTCCCCTGCTGCTGACTGCCAATGGCTATACGACCTACCGAGGGAGCTGACTGCATGATTGAGATCGCTGAAAACCGCTATGGTAAATCGCGCGTGCGCCTGATGAAGGTGACTCGGCATCCGCATGGCAACGAGGTGCGTGAGTGGACGGTGCAGGTGCTACTGAAGGGGGACTTCGACTCAGCTCACACCGCAGGCGATAACAGCAAGATTCTTGCGACCGACACGATGAAGAATACGGTCTACTTTGTGGCACGGCAGTCCAAGGCGACGTCGATGGAGGCGTACGCGATGGAGCTCGCGGATTTTCTGCTGGGTCGCAATGTGCAGATCTCATCGGCGGCAATCCGCATCGAGGCTGCGCTATGGAAGCGGCTGACGGTGGATGGCGAACCGCATCCCAGTGCCTTCATGCATGGCAGCGCCGAGGTGCAGACGACTCACGTGGAGCGGGCGCAGGGCGGCAGCTTCAAGATTCTCTCAGGCCTTGATCATATGCATGTTTTGAAGACGGCCGACTCCGGGTTTGAGGGTTATATTCAGGACTCGCTGACTACGCTGAAGGAGACTTCGGATCGCGTCTTCGGGACTTCGGTGCGTGCGGAGTGGCATTACGTGAGGACGGACATCGACTTCGAGGCGGCACGTTCGACGATGCGCGAGACGATGCTGCGGACCTTTGCGAACCACAAGAGCAAATCCGTCCAGGAGACGCTCTACGCGATGGCTGAGGACGCGCTCGGAGCGGTCAGCGATGTGGACGAGATAGAGCTTGCGATGCCGAACAAGCACTGCCTGCTGGTGGATCTGTCCCGTTTTGGGCTCGACAATCCGAACGAGATCTTTGTGCCTACCGATGAGCCGCATGGCTATATCGAAGCACGCATCCGCAGGAGGCCTGCTGTCGCATGATGCCGGAGCGACATATCAGCGCAGACGAAGTGATTGCACGATGCCGGTTGCTCGCGAAGCACACCGACGTCGCAGGCGAGACGACGCGGCTCTTTCTGTCGCCTGCTGCGCGTGACGTTCATCAGGATTTGCTTGGGTGGATGGAAGCTGCGGGGATGACCGTTCGCGTGGATGCGGCGGGCAATCTGCGCGGGTTCTATGCTGCTGCGATCGAAGACGCTCCGAGACTGATGATCGCTTCGCATCTGGATACTGTTCCGAATGCGGGCGCGTTCGATGGCGTGCTCGGGGTGGTGCTTGGGGTAGCTGTGATTGAAGAGCTTCGCGGCGAGAGGCTTCCATTCGCGATTGAGGTCGTCGGCTTTTCGGAAGAAGAGGGTGTTCGCTTCGGCAAGCCTTTTCTGGGTAGCCTTGCACTGATGGGCAAACTCGACGCAGAGACGCTTGCGCGCACCGACAGAGGCGGGGTCAGTATTACGAATGCGCTGCGGACCTTTGGACTCGATCCTGAAAGGCTTGAGGATGCGCAGTTTGCGCCGGAGACCTTCGCATATCTTGAGTTTCATATCGAGCAGGGGCCGGTGCTTGAAAGTGTGGACCGGTCGCTGGGGGTCGTGGATGCGATCGCGGGTCAGACGCGGCTGCAGCTTATCTTTACCGGGCAAGCGAACCATGCGGGTACGACACCGATGCGTCTGCGGCACGATGCGCTCGCAGCGGCGGCGCACTGGATCGTGGAAGTGGAGCAGTATGCGCTCTGCCATGACGGCCTGGTCGCTACGGTCGGGCGCATTGATGCAAGCCCCGGGGCAGTAAATGTGATCGCGGGCGAGGTGACGGTTTCGCTCGATGTGCGGCACGCGCGAAATGAGGTGCGCCACACGGCTGTGGCTGCGCTGCTGAGCCGGGCTGAGTTTGCTGCTGTCTCGCGCGGTGTCAGGGTCGCGGCTACGAAGATGCACGAACAGGCTGCCGTACCGATGGATGTGGAGTTGGTGGAGCGGCTTCTCTCTGCGGCACGGTTTGCGGGCTATCCCACGGAGAGAATGACGAGCGGCGCGGGACACGATGCGATGATCGTCGCCGAACTGGTTCCTTCCGTCATGCTGTTCCTGCGAAGTCCAGGTGGGTTGAGCCACCATCCGGATGAGGCGGTGCTGCCGCAGGATGTCGAGGCTGCGCTGGCGACGGCGATGGTGTTTATAAAGACACTGCGAGATCGTGACGATGCTGCTGTAGGCTAACGTCTAGAAACAGGACGGCCCATGCACAAGCTCGGCGAGACACGCAGCACGAATCAGCGCGACCATCTTCTTCAGACACCGGACACCTTCGTACGCGCGCCCCTGCCGGGGATGAGCGGGGCGACGGCAATCGTCCATATCGCTCCTGCTGCGGGTGCACAGTTTACGCAATACACGGCGGAGTTGGAGGCCGGGGGAACCCTTGGAGCTACGTCCGCGCAACGGTTCTTCTATCTGCTTGCGGGCGAGGCGGAGCTTACGGTTGAAGGTTCGACCCATGCTCTGACATCTGGCAGCTTCGCGTATCTTCCTGCCGGGACCACGCATCGACTGCATGCGCCCCAGACTGCGAAGGTGGCGGTGATCGAGAAGAACTATGTGGCGAGTGCACGTACGGCTGCGCCTGCGGTGCTGATTGGGCACGAAGATTTGGTTGTGCCGACAGCCCTGATGGGTGATGACGACCTGCAGGTGCGGGGATTGCTGCCTGCGGATGCGGCCTTTGATTTCGCGGTAAATACGATGACCTATCAACCGGGTGCCGCGTTGAGCATGGTTGAAGTGCATGTGATGGAGCATGGCCTCTTGATGCTAGAGGGTGGCGGCATCTATCGGCTTGGTGATGCGTGGTATCCGGTGACGGCGGGCGATTTCATCTGGATGGCACCCTTCTGTCCGCAGTGGTTTGGCGCGCTGGGCAAGCAGCCTGCGAAGTACCTGATCTACAAGGATTGGAATCGGCATCCGCTCGCTTAGAGGGTGGTGACAGGAGAGGCGATGCAGTTTCAGGTTAATGAAGAGCGGCTGATCGGCGAGTTGAAGACGCTGGCTGGATTCACCGGTATTGAGCCTTCGGCCATTGGGATAGCCGTGACGCGCGTTGTGTTTACAGAGGATGATCTGCGGGCGCGCGCATGGCTGAAGGAGCTTGCCGAGGCAGCAGGGTTTGGCGTTCGCGAGGATGCTGTTGGTAACACGTTTATTCGCTGGGTCGGGGCTAAGCCGGAGTTGTCTGCCGTGGGAACGGGCTCGCATGTCGATGCGATTCCGCATGCGGGCATGTACGACGGCACCGTAGGAGTGCTGGGTGGGCTGGAGGCGATGCGGGCACTGAAGGAGAGTGGGTTCAAGCCGCTAAGGTCCATTGAACTTCTCCTGCTTACGTCGGAGGAGCCGACGCGCTTTGGCATAGGCTGCCTGGGGAGCAGGCTGATCTCGGGCGTGCTGGATGTAAAGCGCGCGGATGCTTTAGTGGATGCGAGCGGAAGTACGCTTGCGGAGGTTCGCGAGGCTGCGGGCTTTCGTGGTTCGCTTATCGATGTGCGCTTGCCTGCGGATTTTTATCACGCATGGGTGGAGTTGCATATCGAGCAGGGGCCTCTTCTTGAGCGTGAGGGGCTGACTATTGGTATCGTCACGGACATCGCGGCTCCGGCAGGTTATCGGTTTACGATCAGCGGTTTTGGCGGTCATGCTGGCGCGCTGCTGATGCCGGATCGACGCGATGCACTGTGTGCCGCCGCCGAGCTGATTCTGTCGATTGAACGTCATGCGCTGGCAGCGAATGCTGCATCGGGTGGAGTCGATACGGTGGCGACTGTGGGGACCTGTGAGGTGTATCCGGGTGCGGTGAATGGTGTGCCGAGTCGCGTGACGCTACAGGTCGATGTTCGCGACACCGACCCTGTGCGCCGAGAGGACGTGATGCGGGCTGTGCGGGCGGATTGCGATGCGCTTCGGCTCAAGCGTGGAGTTGAGATCGAGGAGACGATGGTGAATGCGGATGATCCGACGCAGAGCTCCCCGCATATCATCCGTGTGATCGAGGAGGTCTGCGAAGAATTAGAGATTGCAACGAAGAAGATGGTCAGCCGGGCGTATCACGACTCTCTGTTCATTGCACAGCTTGCGCCAGTCGCGATGATCTTCATTCCTTGCCGGAATGGTGTGAGCCATCGGCCTGATGAGTATGCCAGCGACGCCGACATTGTGCGCGGGACCAAGGTGCTGGCGGCGACGCTTGGGCGACTTGCCTCGGAGCCGGAAGGTACGGCATAGCCATGGCAATTGCCTCCATCAATCCTGCTACGGGGGCGTTGGTTCGCAGCTTTGAGGCGCTTACTGCAGAGGCGATCCTGCAGAAGATCGATCGAGCGGATGAGGCTTTTCGCGCATACCGGCAGGTTCCTCTGGAACATCGTGCGATGTGGATGCGAAAACTGGCGGCACAGCTTGAGCAGGAAGCTGACGACCTGGCACAGGTGATGACGCTCGAGATGGGAAAGCCGCTTGATGCCGCACGGCAGGAGGCGCTGAAATGCGCCACCTGCTGCAGATACTATGCGGACCACGCTGCCGAGATGCTGACGCCCATTGCGATTGCTACGGAGTTGAGCCAGAGCTATGTCTGCTGGGAGCCGATGGGCGTTGTGCTGGCGGTGATGCCATGGAACTTCCCCTTCTGGCAGGTCTTTCGTTTTCTTGTGCCTGCGTTGATGGCTGGCAATGCGGGACTGCTGAAGCATGCTCCGAATGTGCCGCAATGTGCGCTTGCGATTGAGTCGCTGGTGCGGCGAGCAGGGTTTCCGCGCGGCATCTTTCAGGCACTGCTGATCGAGGTGGAGCAGACAGAAGTGGTGATATCGGATGAGCGCGTCAAGGCGGTATCACTTACCGGGAGCGAGGCCGCTGGGAGCGCCGTTGCTTCACTCGCAGGAAGGCTGATCAAGAAGTCTGTGCTCGAGCTAGGGGGCAGCGATCCGTTCATCGTCATGGCTTCTGCAGACCTCGATCATGCGGTAGAGATCGCGGTGCGGGCGCGGTGTGTGAACAACGGGCAATCCTGCATAGCCGCAAAACGTTTCATCATCGCGGACTCGATCTATGAGGAGTTCGAGCAGAGGTTTGTCGCTGGCATGGAGGCCATGCGGGTTGGCGATCCTATGCGCGACGACATCGATGTGGGGCCGCTGGCGAGCGCACGTATCCTCGAGCGACTGGAGCAGCAGGTCTCTGAAGCGATTGAGGCAGGCGCTCGCATCCTGACTGGCGGGGTGCGGATGGTGGGCGATGGTTTCTACTTTGAGCCGACAGTTCTGGTCGACCTGCCGCGAAGTTGTGCTGTATATCGCGAGGAGTTCTTCGGGCCCGTTGCACTGCTCTTTCGGGTGGCAGATATGGACGAAGCGATTGCGCTGGCGAACGACACACCCTTTGGCCTTGGTGCTTCTGTGTGGACACAAGAGCAGGCTGAGCAGCAGCGCTTTGTGGCCGAACTGCAGGCAGGATCAGTCTTCGTGAATGTGATGGTGGCCAGCGATTCGCGTCTGCCCTTTGGCGGGACGAAGCATTCGGGTTATGGCCGTGAACTCTCTGCAGCAGGGATGCGTGAGTTCATGCATGCAAAGACTGTCGTAGTTGCCTAGAGATAGAAAGGGGGTGCCGCATTGGCACCCCCTTTCCCTTTCTGTCGATCGCCGATTAGAAGTTGAACGACATAAAAACCTGAAGCCGCTCGACCGCTGAGTTGCTGGTGTACGGATTACCCGCAAGCTGAAGCGACTGGCCGAACTGCTGTGACGTCAGCGTGCCTACAGGCGTGCTGAGATCCTTGTAATTGAAGAGGTTCTGGGCCTGTGCACCGATAGCGAGGTTATAGCGTTTGCCTGTGCTGGCACCCCCACCACCCGGACCGCCGCCGCCTGGGCCGCCTCGTCCGCCGCCACCGCCGCCCGGACCACCGCCACCGGGACCACCACCACCGGGACCACCACCCCCCGGGCCACCGCCGCCGCGAGGAGCACCGCCACCGCCCGGCCCTCCGCCGCTTGCTCGGGCTGCGCGTGCTGCTGCAGCATCTGTGAGAGGACCGAAACCGAAGGTCTTCGAAACTCGTACATTCGCCGTGAACAGCGCCGGGCCAGTGCAGTAGTTGATTGGAATGGGAGTGTAGTTCGTCGTACCGTTCGGGGGTGTAACGAAGTCGCCCTTGACGGTGCAGCGACCGGAAGAGCCGTTGGCAAAGGTCGGACGATCGGTGTACTGGCTGTCGCCGTTGACGTCGGTGCCGGTGGTGATGTTGTAGGGCGTTCCTGAAGCTGCGATCACGAAGGGGCTGATCGCGATGTGGAAGGGAGCGGTGATCGAGCCGCCAAGAAACAGGCGGTTGCGAGTAGAGAAGGTAGCGCGGCCGTAATCGGCGCGGATGTTGTTCGAGTTCGTCGGGAAGGACGATGCTCCGGCGGTGTCAGAGTTCGCGAAGTTGAGAGCGTAATAACCGAAGAGCGAGTAGTACCGGCTGCTGCGAAGGTTGAAGTTGGCGATCAGTTGGTTTTGCTTGAAGGTACCTTCGGAGCTGAACTGATACTGGACCGGAGCCGTCGAGGTGACCAGGCTGATGAACTGGTGATTGCCGACTGCATGCAGGTAGTTCAGCGAGAGCGTCGCGCCACGAAACAGTTGCTGGTCCGCCCCGATCGCAAACTGCATCGTGTACGGAGACCTCAGATTCGACGCGGAGACATAGGTCTGATTTCCTCGCAATGCAGCGGAGGCGAGGCAGGCACTTACTGTGGTCGGCGAGCAGACCTGGGCCGGTGGTGTGTTGAAAATCGCAATCGAACGTGACTGGCTGATGCCATTCTCCTGCTGCGTAATCAGTTGGTCAGCAAGCGTGAAGCGGTCGTAGAAGATACCGAAGCCGCCGCGCAGCACAGTCTTCGGTGTTCCTTTTGCACTGCCCAGGCCGTAGGCGAAGGAGAGGCGCGGCGTGATGTCGTGGCGCTCCGAGATGAAGTTCTGTGCCTCGTAGCGGATACCGTAGCTAACGGTCAGATTCGGCTTGACCTTCCAGTCATCCTCTGCGTAAACGCCTACGTCGACAGTAGTTGCCTTTGAGCCACTGTTGACCTTGGTGATGGTGAACTGGCTCGGATTATTTGCAATATAGGCGGCTGGATTGACGTAGGTGAACACGCCGTTGGGGTTGGCAACGGAGATGTTGTTGTCCGTCGTTGTGCGCAGGCGCCCACCAAGACGGATGAAGTTCTTCTTCAACTGAATGGAGGTATAGTTCTGACCTTCGAAGTGGTTCTGAATGTCGCTTGAACTGCCGGCGCTGGAGCCACCGGCCGTGAAGGCACCCTGAACGCTGACTGCAGCCGCCGTGCTCGTTGCATTTACTGCCGCAGCTTCCCGTTGATACTCGAACCGGGTCTCATTGATGATCCGGTTGCTGACGATCTGGGTATCGCTGATCTGGATTGTATTTTCAGAACTCGCTGTGCTGCTTCCAGCGGTTGCGGTGACGAAGCTACCGACACCGTTGTTGGTCTGGTCGTTCTGTTCATATTGGTAGCGAGCAGTCAGAGTATTCTTCTGACCGAACGCGAGATCGAGACGCGGCGTGAAGTCGGAGCGGGATTGCGGCACCGGAACGGCTGCCTGGTAGGGAGTCAAAACGCACGTCGTGTCGCCCGGACCGCAGATGGGGTTTGTGGCGGAACCGACGACGGTTCCGTTCACGATGGCATTGTCCTGGATAGAGCGGTGAGAGCCACCGGCCGAGAATGATGCGTTCTTGGAGATGGGTCCGGTGAGATTCCCGAAGAAGAAAATCGTGTGATACGGCGGCTGCACAACTGGTGCGAGGCTTGAGCTAAGGCCGCTATTCAGCAACGGGCTGCCGGTGTTGAACGAAGAATCGTTGGCATTGAGCTGGCCTGAGCCGTGGAACTTGTCCGTACCGGGCTTCGTGAAGACCTCAACGCGTCCGTAGCCGAGCTTGTCGTATTGTGCCGAGAAAGGATTCTGGTTGATACGAATTTCGCGAATGGAGGACTTCGGCGGCAGTTGGCCACCTGTGAAGCCATCAACGTAGATCTGACCTCCGTTTGGTCCGGCTGCGGGACCAGCGAGTGCAGTCAACTCAGAGGAGAGCTCATCGGGATCATCGGAGAGCGCCTCCAGATCCTTACCCTTGATGACGGTCGAACTTGCGTTACTATCCTGATCCACGCTGAGGGTGTTGTTTTGCGTGGTGACCTGAATAACTTGCTCTTGATCCTGGATGGCCATTTTTGCGTCAAGCGTGAGGGTCTGGGCGGATGCAATCTTAACGCCCTGCCGCACGAACGTAGCGAATCCGTTCATCGTTACGGTGATTGAGTAGGTACCGGGGGCCAGGTTCCGGACGGTGTATGTTCCATCGCTTTGCGACTCCGTTGTGGAAGCCTTCCCAGAGGCAGGAGTCAGCGTCACGGTTGCTCCCGGGATTACGGCGCTGTCCGGGTCAGCGACCACACCCCGAACGGTGCTTCCTGTCTGCTGAGCAAACCCAGCGACGGATGACGAGATCCCAAATGCAAGCAACAGGACGAACTTAAGGCTCAAGCGAAAAGACATTCCAACTCCTCAATTACAAAATGACAGTGCTTCAGATCCGTACACCAACCACGACAAACTTCGGTCAACACGGCGAGCCTACTGCGGACCGCCGCCACCTTCAGGGGCTCCGCCACCAACTGACCATGGGGAGAGCGTCATGGTCTGCGTTCCGGTCGGCGTTGCAGCAAGAATGGGTTCGACACCCGCGAGCAACGTAACTGCGGTGACAGCGTCAGATCCGGTCTGCGATTGCGAGCCAACGATCATCACGGCATCGCCTGTGTGGAGATCCGCAAGCGTTGCAGCGGGCAGGCGCGCCAGCATCTTCGAGAGGTCCATACCGGCGGAGCGACCACCTGCCCGCGCGCCGCCCTGGCCACCTGCTTCGCCTGCCACAGGAGCAGGACGTGCAGCGGGCGCTGCTGCGGCACCTTCTCCGGCTGCACCGGCTGCGCCACCACGCTGACGCGCTGCGAACCGAGCGGCAACCTCCGGTGGCAGCTTGCGAATGTCAGAGTTTGCGGTCAGGGTGACCGTCATCATCTTCTTGGTCGTCAGATCTTTCAGTGTGATTGTGCCACTCGAAGGATTGATCGTTGCAAGTGTTCCGGAGAGATTCTTGAAGGAGCCGCTCACGACCTCCTCAGCCTGGATCGACGTGCCGTCCTCGGACTTTGCTCCGCGAACCTCAAGCTGGTCGCCAGCCTGGATCTGTGCCACCGTGCCGGGCTTCGCGTCCTCGAATTTGATCGAGTCCCCCGCGTAACGACGAAAGACCGTGGTGCTCGACGTGACGACCTGGACTTTTTTTGCTCCGGACGAGATCGTCATCGAAGCGCCATCGACGGCATTCACGATGCCGCCCATGCCGCGCTTCTGCCAGTCGGCCTGCTCGGCCGCATGCTTTTGGGCGAGATCACCAGACTTCATCAAAATGACGCGGCTGGCGGCGAAAGCATCTGGCGCCTCGCCGGGCTTGCCCGTAACCAGGATTCGATCGCCCACACCGATATCGGTCAGAGCGATCGCCTGGGCTGCTTTGAGGTCGGTGCTGCCAGGAGCCAGTTGCACGATACGCGCGCCGTCAGCGACAGTCACCGTGACCTGCTGCGCACCGGTGTCAGTGGAGATGGTAAGAGTGTTACCCGCTACAGCCTTGACGGTACCGATCTGTCGCGCCGCTGGCGTAGCCGCCGGAGCCTGCGCGAAGGCAGGCGTTGACATCGAGGTGCTTGATGCGGAGATAGCCATCGCACCGGCCAGGAAGACTGCCAATGAACCACTTAATTTCCACGCCATCATAGACATCCTTAAGCTTAATCCTGAGCCCGCGCGGATTGATCCAAAGCCGCTAGTAGGAGCGACGGTGAACAATGCCCGTTGAAGATAATACGGATAGGAGAGGAGAAAGTTTCTATCGTACGTATTGCTGTCGATAGAACGACTCTCCATGCCGATCTACTCAATTGTCAGATATAAGGCTTAAGATTAGCTGATCAGTATCATTTCGAACGAAAAGAATGTTGGCGCCCTGAACTTTCAGGCGCCAACGTGTCGCCGCCTAGGATGTTTGTGTGCTGAGCACAGCAAAGCTATCCGGTGGAAGGGCGATGCCGGTTTCGGTGAGCGCAATCCCTGGGTTGGACGACAGACTGATTGGCCAGGAGTCCGGGTTCTTCAATTCCACGGTCTCTTCGCCGAGGTTCCAGGCGACTCTTACCGCGCCACGATCCATCGTGAGCCAGCGCTTGTCCTCATCGAACTGCACTTTGACGTGTCCGGTATCACCATCATTCAGCGAGACGGAGTTGCGTCGGAAGTGGATGAGCGATTTTACCCATTCCAGCATCTCGCCATGCTCCCCCTCATGGATCTCGGTCCAGTCGAGTTTTGATCGCTCGAAGGTCTCACGCTTCTCGGGATCGGGAATTTCTCCGGCGTTCCAACCGAACGCCGCGAACTCCCGTTTCCTTCCTTCAGAGACTGCTTTGGCCATTTCCGGGTCTTCATGGTCGGCAAAGTATTGGAATGGGGTTGAAGCGGCGTACTCCTCGCCTTGGAAGAGCATGGGAATAAACGGTGCCGTCAGCACAATGCCGGCTGCGACCTTGGCGCGAGCCATGCCGACGATGTGTTGCAGCCTGTCGCCGGTAGCGCGATTGCCTACCTGATCGTGATTCTGGATGAATCCGATAAAGTGGTGCGCCGAGAGCCCATCGACGGGACGCCCGTGGCTACGATCGCGATAGCTCGAGAAGTTGCCATCGTAGACGAACATCTTTGTCAGCGCTTTGGCCAGATCGGAGAACGACCCGAAGTCGTCGTAGTAGCCGTTGCCCTCGTCGAGATGCAGAAGCGTGAAGAGCGCGTGATGAAAGTCATCGCTCCACTGGGCATCCATGCCATAGCCTTTTGCCTCGCGCGGGGTCACTATGCGCGGATCGTTCAGATCGCTTTCGGCGATGAGAACCAATCGGCGACCGAGCCTTGCGGACAGCACATCCACTTCAGAAGAGAGTTGCTCCATAAAATGAATGGCCGACCGATCCACAAACTCATGCACGGCATCAAGGCGGAGACCGTCCATGTGATAGTCGCGCATCCACATAAGGGCGTTGTCGCAGAAGTACCGTCGCACTTCGTCACTGCCCTCTGCCTCAAAATTCATTGCACTACCCCACGGGGTGTGGTGACGATCTGTGGTGTAGGGGCCGAACTTGCAGGTGTAGTTTCCAACCGGGCCGAAGTGGTTATAAACAACGTCGAGCAGGACAGCGAGCCCGCGAACGTGGCATGCATCGACCAGCCGTTTTAGACCATCGGGGCCGCCATAAATATCCCGAACGGCAAAGAGTGAGACTCCGTCGTAGCCCCAGCCGTGGTCGCCTGGAAAGGCAGCGACGGGCATGATCTCGATGTGGGTGATCCCGAGATCGAACAAATAGTCGAGTCGCTCAATGGCCGCGTCGAATGTGCCTGCTTCTGTAAAGGTGCCGATGTGCAGTTCGTAGATGACTGCGCCGGCCAGCGGCGGGCCCTGCCAGCGCTCATCATGCCATTCGAAGACCGATTGATCGTAGAGGCGCGAGGGTCCGTGAACGGTGTGTGGCTGCCATGCGCTGCGAGGGTCTGGAAAGGCCACGGGTTCGTCGTTGAGCAAAAATGCGTAGTCCATGCCGTACTCAGCCGCGGCGACTGAGGCTTTCCACATGCCGTGCTTGTCGGGCCCAGTCATCTCATTGCAGGTGTCCGCTACTTCTACCGATACCTTCTTTGCCTTGGGCGCCCATACCTGAAACTCAAACATCGCTCTCCACCTCTCGCGTTAGTAGCGCTACTGGAAAATCTTTGAGGAGCGTTTCAATCGCGACCGTACCGCCCTGCAGAACTGCGTCTGTCAATCGATTCTTCCAACGTCCTTCGGGCAGTTGGACTGTGGTCTTCTGCCATGCTCCATTCAACGTGTATGACAGCCTTGGGACAACCGTGACAACGGACTCCCCACGAAGGTAAGCGATAGCATGCTGAGCCGACTTACCTTCTACTATGAGTGGCACGTAGGCAGCATCACCACTGAACCACTCGCGATGTTCTTTTCGCAGCAGCAGCGCGCGGTGAATCGTCCACAATTTCGGCATACCTTCATCCATCCGCTGGACCGCGAGCCTCGCTGCTTCTGGCACGGATAGGGTGCGCAGCTCTTTCAACAAATTCAGTCGCTCCGTGTAATCTACGGGTCGACGGTTATCCGGATCGACGAGGCTGAGATCCCACAATTCGCTCCCCTGGTACAGGTCCGGCACGCCTGGCACGGTGTACTTCAGCAGCGTCTGCGCAAGGGAGTTGGCTCGGCCTGCAGCCTTGACGCGCTCTACAAACTGTTCGAGCTTTTCGACGAATGCAGGTGAGCTGATTGTCGATTCGATGAACTTATTCAGCGCTTCTTCAAAGTCTTTGTTATTCGCTACCCACGATGTCTGCTGCTTGGCTTCTCGCGTCGCCTTGGCCATGTAGGCCTGGGCACGTTCAACCGTGAGCGGCCACGCGCCAATCAGCGTCTGATAGTAGAAGTACTCGGTATTTCGGTCCGGCATCTGGTTAGTTTTTAGCGAATTGTTCATTCGTGACCAGCGCTGCACCGCTGCGCCAAATTTGCCCGGCATCTCTGACAACACTGCAAGCCGGGCGCGGACATCATCGCTTCGCTTGGTGTCGTGAGTCGACAGCGTCGTCATAGTCAGGGGGTGCGTCGCCTGCATCTTCGCGTTGTAGGCGTGGAACTCTTCGACAGTCAGGCCATCCTCGCCGGGATCGCTGCCTACCTCGTTCAACCCGGTAAGGCGGTTATAGCAATAGAAGGCGGTATCTTCCACGCCCTTTGCCATGACCGGGCTGGTGAACTGCTGGAAGCGCAGCAAAAATTCCGACTCGCGCTTACCCTTCACATCCATGGTGAGGACATCGCGTAAGAAGTCGAAGAGACCTCCGTCGATATCCTGCCGGTTCTTCTTCGCACATTCGGTGGCCTGCGTGATGTGTGAGCGATCTTCTTCGGTGATCTCGCCACGTTCCGGCACGACGTATGTTCGGTACACCTGGAAACATGCGGACACTTCGCGCAAGGCACGCCGCATCTCGGCGCGTGTGTAGTCTCGCTCGTTACGATTGTCCTCACAAATCTCCACGAAGATCGTGGTCAACCGATTGACATCGCTTCCAAGCGCTTCCTGCGTAACGTTGATCTTCTTGTCGTGCGCAATCAGCTTGAAGTCGGTGGACTCGCCAGTGAAGTCGCCATAGATAGTGTTGAGTTCCAGCAAGCCTTCGTGACGCATCAGCACTGCATTCGCAACATTCAGAAAGTCATAGCCGCTGGTACCCTCGATCGGCCAGCTCTCCCTCAGAAACTCGCCGGGCTCAAGGATCTTCTCGCCCACAATCCATGCATCCGGGGCCGCCGCACGGAGCCGCTTGAAGTATTCGAGTGGATCACGAAGGCCATCTGGATGATCGACGCGAACACCATCAAGTACCCTGCGCTCCAGCCAGTCGAGGATCAGCGCGTGCGTCTCTTCAAACACGTGCTCGCGCTCGATCCGCAGACCAATCAGCGTATTGACGTCGAAGAAACGGCGGTAGCCTAGCTGCTGATCTGCAGTCTTCCAGTAGGCGAGGCGATAGTTCTGTTGGTTGAGAAAATCGTCGAGGCCATCAAGATTTGCATTGAGCTCATTGACGGAGCGATCGATCGCCTCACAGACTCCCGGCTCTTCAGCACATAGGCGCTGCAGCAGTCCCATCAGCACATCTTTATCGCGATGGCGGTCGAGGATCTTCCATCGGTCCCACAACTCCGGCTCGGGCAGCCGCCCGAATGAAGCTGCAAGAAAATTCAACGTGTCGGACTTTGCGTAGCCGGCAGCACGGCTGAGAATCACTGGAAGCGAGCGTGGCGAAACGGGCAGCGATTGGCTCGCCGCCTCAACGAGAAATGTCGTGCCACTGCGAACAACCTTGATGCCGCCAGCCTGCAGAACGCGACCATACTGATCCGCGAGCACTGGCACCAGTACCTTATCGCGAAGGCGTTCCTCCTGCGGTTGCCAGTCGATGTCGAAGAACGAAGCATAGCGACTCGACGTGCCATTCTCAAGCACATCCCACCAGTAGCGATTCTCCCGGCCAAGCGACATGTGATTCGGAACGATATCGAGAATTTGCCCAAGTCCAAGATCGCCGAGGGTCCTGCAAAAACGGCCATGCGCTGCCCTGCCACCAAGCTCGTCGTTGACACGCTGATGGTCGACGACGTCGTACCCGTGCATGCTGCCCGGCGATGCTTGTAAATAGGGGGAGCAATAAATATGCGTCACCCCGAGGTCCTGAAGATACGGAGCAATTTTGGCTGCGTCGTCAAACGTAAAATCTTTGTGAAGTTGCACCCTATAGGTGGAACCTGGAGTTCGTAACATGGTCATCAGCGCCGATCAAAAAAGGTTGGAGAACGCACGGCACAGTAATTCAACAGTTCCACAAGGTAGTTCTGAGTTAGAGCAACCCCGCATGCCCGGGGTTGCACACGTAGCTCCAAGCTAAAGGTTCGGATCCCATTTCTCGGGACGCCAAGCGCCAGAGATCGTAAATGCAGCGTGAATCAGCGCAATGTGTGAAAGCGCCTGTGGAAAATTTCCAAGCATCCGCTTCGCAACCGGGTCGTATTCTTCCGAAAGCAGGCCTACGTCATTACGCAATGAGAGCAGGCGATCGAACAACTTGAGGGCATCGCTCTTGCGCCCGATCAGCCAAAGGTTCGTGACCATCCAGAAGCTGCACGCCAGGAAAGCGCCCTCGCCGCCGGGAAGGCCGTCGCTCGACTTGTTGCTATCGTAACGCATCACGAAGCCATCTTTCATCAGCTGCTTCTCAATGGCCGCGACGGTGCCACGGATGCGCGCATCCTCCGGAGGGAGGAAACCAACCAGCACAATGCGCAGGCAGGAGGCGTCGAGCGCCTTCGAGCCGTACGACTGCGTGAAGCTGTTCAGCTTCTTGTCAAAGCCCTTGTCGCAGATCTCCTTATGCAGCATGTCGCGGTTCTTCTTCCATCGCTTCAGGTCAACGGAAGCACCGTCATACCGCTCGTGCTGCTTGATGGCGCGGTCGAGGGCCACCCATGCCATAACCTTTGAGTGTGTGAAGTGCCGTCTTGGCCCGCGCACCTCCCAGATACCCTCATCAGGTTCCGGCCAGACCTTACATAGATGATTCACGATCGCCCCCTGCAACGCACTCGCTGAGACGCGGATATCATCCTCAGCCTGAGGAGTCTGCGAAAGTGCCGCGACGACCTCCCCGAATACGTCAAGCTGGAACTGATCGACAGCACCGTTTCCGACGTGAACGGGGAGCGAATGCTCGTAGCCCGGCAGCCAGTCCGCGTTCCACTCCGGCAACTGGCGCTCGCCGTAGATTCCATAGATCGTCTGCACCTGCTCAGGCGAACCGGCGACCGCACGCAGCAACCACCGGCGCCACGCTACGGCCTCTTCCGTGTACCCCGCGTGAATCAGCACCATCAGCGTGAAGGAGGTGTCTCGCAACCAGCAGTAGCGATAGTCCCAGTTGCGCTCCCCGCCAATCTTCTCCGGCAAGGAGGTCGTCAAGGCAGCGACTACACCGCCCGATGGTCGATACGTTAGCGCCTTTAGGGTCATTAGAGAGCGATTGACGACGTCGGCGTAATCCCCCTTATAGTTGCTGCGCGACGTCCATTCCTCCCAATACTTCTGGGTGTCCGTAAGCGCTGCCTTGGCATCAATTTCATCTGTTACCGGTTCGAGTGAGGATGAGTTGGTCAGAATAAATTCGACCGTCTCGCCCTCGCGCACGCTGAAGGTGCTGACGGTCGATAGCCCCTCTCCATCAAGCGGAACCTGCCGAACGCCGTGACACTTTACTCGCAGGACGACCATATCGGGCCCTGCAACGGCGCGTAACTCATGATCGCTTTTAGTAACCCATGGCACGGTTCGGCCATAGTCAAATCGGATCGCAAGGTCCATCTTCATCTCGACCTTGCCTCTCACCCCCGTCACAATCCGGACTAGAGTTGAGTGAAGGCTCCGTAGCTTCTGCGCACTATCAACCGCTGGCGGCATGAAATCTGTGATCAGCACCTCGCCCGTCGAGGTTTCCAGGCGAGTTTCAAGGATCATCGTGTTGAGTACGTACTGGCGTTTACACGACTGAAACTTTTTTGTCGGAAAAATCTGCCAATGACCATGGTCCTTTGTGCCAAGTAGAGCGGCAAAGCAGGCACCGGAAGAGAAGTTCGGCCAGCAGAGCCAATCGATCGACCCATCGCGCGACACCAGCGCGCCAGTCAATGTATCGCCAATCATGGCATAGTCTTCAATGAGTGCAGCGTGAAGTGGTTTACTCTCTTCGCGCCCGATCGCCGATTGTCCCAAAGGTCCCTCACATGTTCCGTCGATAATCACAGTGCCACCAATGCGTCCCTGTCAGCAACCGCCGACCGCCCACATGGCATCTGTACTGATTGGCACTAGCATGAATAAGATGCGAAGCGTGAGCCGATCGAATGCTCTTTCCAACAACGCTCAAACTAGAAGTAAGTGAGATTTGACGCAATGAAACCTGCTGAGGGCCGCAAACGTATTGTCATCGAAGAGGTATCACCCCAGGTCAACGGTGGTCGCTATCCAGTTAAGAGAATCATCGGGGACGTCGTAACCGTAACCTGTGCCGCCTTTGGGGATGGACACGACCACGTCGCCGCTCGCCTTTTGTACAAGTTCGAGGGCGAGCGCCGATGGAGAACAGCACAGTTCACCGCTATCAACAATGATCTCTGGTCGGCTGACTTCACCGTCGACAAACTTGGAACCTGGCAATACACCATTCAGGCGTGGGTCGATCATTTCGATACCTGGTCTGACGATCTGAAGAAGCGGTTGGCGGCGCAACCGGACCCTAAGCAGCCCACCGTTAACGTGCCCACGCAGGACATTCCTTTGGCTCTGCGTTCAGGAGCGCTCCTCGTCGACCAGGCGGCATCACGCGCCAAGAGTCGCGATGCCAAGCATCTCGAAGAAATCGCCGCTTCGCTTCGCTGGATGGCTGACCAGAACGCCTTCAACTACGAAAATCCAATTACCGACGAGATTATTGCGGTGGTCGGTCGCTATCCCGATTTGTCCCTCGCGACGAAGTACGAGCAGGATCTGCCCATCTGGGTGGATCGTGAACGCGCGCGATACTCCACATGGTACGAGCTTTTTCCCAGGTCAGCGTCTCCAGACCCCAGCCGGCATGGAACCCTCGCCGACGTAGCTGCCCGCCTGCCGGAGATTGCAGCAATGGGCTTCGACGTACTCTACATGCCGCCAATCCACCCGATTGGCGTGGCCTATCGCAAGGGTCCGAACAACCGAGTCACTGCAGAACCTGGGGACCTTGGCAGTCCATGGGCTATCGGCGCAGCGGAGGGTGGCCACAAATCCATCCTGCCCGAGCTTGGCACGATGGTTGACTTCAAGAAGCTTGTGACCGCAGCCGGGAAGAACCACATGGAACTGGCGCTCGACATCGCCTTCCAATGCTCACCCGACCACCCGTGGGTCAAAGAACACCCGGACTGGTTCATCATTCGCCCGGACGGCTCCATTCAGTACGCCGAAAATCCGCCCAAAAAGTATCAGGACATCTATCCGCTCAACTTTGAATCACCGGACTGGCGCGGTCTGTGGGAGGAACTACTTTCCGTCTTCACCTACTGGGTTCGTCACGGTGTGAAGATCTTCCGCGTCGACAATCCGCACACCAAAGCCCTGCCATTCTGGGAGTGGTGCATCGCCGAGATCCACGATAGCCACCCCGACGTGCTTTTCCTTGCTGAAGCCTTCACGCGCCCGCACGTCATGTATTCGCTGGCCAAGGGAGGGTTTACCCAGTCCTACACTTACTTCACATGGCGAACCGAAAAAGCCGAGTTGCAGACCTACTTCGAAGAGATCACCAAGCCTCCGGTCACTGACTTCTTTCACCCGAATATCTGGCCGAACACACCGGACATTCTCCACGCTTCTCTCCAGACCGGCGGACGACCTGCATTTATGCAGCGCCTCATCCTCGCAGCGACGCTTGGCGCCAACTACGGTATCTACGGGCCGGCTTTTGAGTTGAGCGAGGGCCGCCCCGCAAAGCCTGTCAGCGAAGAGTACCTCGATAGCGAGAAGTACCAGATTCGCCACTGGGATCGCTCCATTGACACCAGCCTGGCACCGCTCATCACGACCGTGAACAAGATTCGGCGCGAAAACGTCGCACTGCAGAGCGACCTCTCGCTACACTTCCACCCAGTCGATAACTCGCAGCTTCTCTGCTACAGCAAATCTGCTTCGAGTGACGGCGTCGAGAATATCATCCTCGTGGCCATCAACCTTGATCCGACGCAGGAGCAGGCGGGCTGGATAGAATTGGATCTCAAGAATCTCGGTATCCCGCATGAGCAGACCTTCGATGTAGAAGACCTCCTCACCGGCACACACTATCAGTGGAATGGCCGCAGCAACTACGTCGCGCTTCGACCCGACGTAATGCCTGCCCATATCCTTCGCGTCACCAGAAAGATCGTCTAAAAGAAAGCAGAGTGTCTCTTTTGAAGAAAGCCGGCAGCGCCTCCGATCCCCTTTGGTACAAGGACGCCATCATCTACGAGATCCACGTTCGAGCCTTTATGGACTCGAATGGTGATGGCATTGGCGACTTCCAGGGCTTGCTCTCGAAGCTCGATTACCTGCAGGACCTTGGCGTTACCTGCATCTGGCTGCTCCCGTTTATGCCTTCGCCCCTGCGCGATGACGGCTACGACATCTCCGACTACACCAGCGTAAATCCTAGCTACGGCACCATCGACGACTTCCAACAGTTCCTTAACGAGGCCCATCTGCGCGACATGCAGGTGATGATTGAGCTTGTCATCAATCACACCAGCGATCAGCATCCGTGGTTCCAGGCCGCCCGGCTCGCTCCTCCCGGGTCACCTGAGCGCGACATGTATGTTTGGTCTGATACGCAAGAACTCTATAAGGGCGTACGCATCATCTTTACCGATACCGAAAAATCGAATTGGACCTGGGACGAGGTCGCACAGCAGTACTACTGGCACCGCTTCTTCTCCCATCAGCCCGATCTCAACTTCGATAATCCCCGCGTCATGGATGAGGTTCTCAACGCCATGCGCTTTTGGATGGATATGGGCGTCGACGCCCTTCGTCTTGACGCGATCCCCTACCTCGTCGAGCGCGATGGCACCTCCTGTGAGAACGTCCCCGAGACCCACGAAAAGATCAAGCAGATTCGCGCTGTCATCGACGCTGAATATAGCAACCGCCTTGTACTCGCTGAAGCCAACATGTGGCCTGCCGACGTACGCCCCTACTTCGGCGATGGCGATGAATGCCACATGGCCTTCCACTTCCCACTGATGCCGCGCATCTACATGGCACTTCGGCAGGAAGACCGGCTCCCGATCACTGACATCATGGCGCAGACGCCCGCCATCCCCGACAGCTGCCAGTGGGGTCTCTTTCTTCGCAACCACGACGAACTCACCCTCGAGATGGTCACGGACGACGAGCGCGACTACATGAACCTTGCCTACGCCGCAGACTCCCGCATGCGCATCAATGTCGGCATCCGTCGCCGCCTGGCGCCCCTCGTAGACAACAATCGTCGCCGCATCGAGCTTCTCAACTCCCTGCTCCTCAGCTTCCCCGGCACGCCGATCATGTACTACGGCGACGAGATCGGCATGGGTGACAATATCTATCTCGGCGACCGTAATGGTGTTCGCACGCCGATGCAGTGGAACTCCGATCGCAACGCCGGCTTCAGCAAGGCCGTGCCCGCGAAGCTCTACTTCCCCGTCATCATGGACCCCATCTGGGGCTATCAGGCGATCAACGTAGAGGCCCAGCAGTCCGATCAATCCTCACTTCTGCACTGGACACGCAACATGATCGCGCTGCGGAAGCTCTTCCAGGTCTTCGGTCGCGGCACGCTTGAATTCCTGAGCCCTGAGAACCGCAAGATCCTCGCCTACGTCCGTCGCTATGACCCGGACGCTGCCTCCGCGCAGGAGACGGCTGCCTCTATTCCCAACTCATTCTCGAACGTCGAGACCGTTCTTTGCGTGGCAAATCTCTCCCGATTCGCCCAGCCGGTCTCGCTCGACCTCAGCAAGTTTGCCGGTATGCAGCCAGTCGAGATGCTCGGCTATGTCTCCTTCCCGCCGATCACGACCGCCCCCTACCCACTGACGGTCGCGCCCTACTCGTTCCTCTGGCTCGAACTTCAGCCTGCGCCGCAGCAGGTAGAAGCGCCGGCACCGATCGTCACCTCTGATGAAGAGGACGAGGAGCCAGCGCTCGATTTGCTCACCAAGGGCTGGTCGGGTCTTCTGTCCGGTCACGGTCTCGCGCTGTTGCAGGAGGCCCTGCCGAAGTACCTTCCCAACCAGCGCTGGTTCGGAGCAAAGTCGCGCACCATTCAGAACGTCCAGGTCACCGAGTGGATTGAAATGCCGGGCATGAGCGAGCAAAGCACTACGCCGCACAGCAACACGCCCGGGCTTGTCGATCCGCTGATCCTGCCGACCTCCGCGCTCCCGCAGGCGAGCACCCTCGGCACGGCAATCTTCTTCCTCAACCTGACCTACACGGACGGCACGGCACAGACCTATCAGTTCCCGCTCGCCTTCACTACCGGTCACGATGCCGAAGTCATCCTCGCAACCGCTCCGGCCACCGTCCTCGCCACTCTCAATACTCCAACAGGACCAGCCGTACTGCACGATGCTGTTGCTCGCGAAGACTTGCGCCAGACGCTGTTATCGCTTATCGAGACGGACACCTCACTACCACTCAACACCACGACCACAGCGGCTCTCGAAGTAGCGGCATCACTCAGTGCAGCCGAAACCGGGAAGACAGCGACGGAGGCAATTGCGACAGGGGATGCTGAGGCGGTCCTGCTCCATCAGGATGCTGAGGTCCATCTACGGCCCCACGAACTCTACCCGCACGTCGATCCCAACTCCTCAGCCAGTCTGCACACCCATCCAGACACGGTGCGCGGCAACAAGAGTTCGGCCTTTGACGAATTGCGCGGCACCGGCACGCTACCCGCGCGAACCGGTTCGGCCGAGCAGTCGAACACCTCAATCCTCTACGGCGGCAAGCTCATCATGAAGCTCTTTCGCCGCCTGCAGCCGGGCGAGAACCCCGATACAGAGATCGGTCGCTTCCTCACGGACGTGGCTCACTTCCCACGCATCGCTCCATTCCTCGGCGACATTACCCTCAACTCCACCAGCGGCGAGCCAACCACTCTCGCCATGCTGCAAGGCCTGGTCCAGAACGAGGGAGATGGCTGGCAGTGGACGCTCGACGAGCTAAGCCGCTACTACGACAGTTGCGCTAACTGTCCCATACCGGAAGATCTCGGCAGCACTCCCAGCTTCCTCAAGGACACGGCAACACCTGCACTCGCACTCGAACACGCCGGACTCTACCTAGACGCAGCCGCCCTGCTTGGACGACGCACCGCTGAGATGCACCTCGCGCTCGCCACGCCAACTGACGATCCGGCCTTTGCCTCCGAACCCTTCACCACCGACGCACTCTCCGCCGACGCCAAACGCATCGACACCCAGATCAATCAGACGCTCGAGGCCATGAAGCGCGGTATGTCCCAGCTTCCGGACCTCACCGCCGACAGCGCCGCGCTCCTCCTCAGCCGACGCATCGATCTCTTTTCCCGCGCCAGCGCCATCGGTGCCACACCGCCCGCCGAGGCAGGACGACGCACCCGCATCCACGGCGACTATCATCTCGGTCAGATTCTCCGCACCAAAGCCGACTACGTCATCCTCGACTTCGAAGGCGAACCCGCCCGCCCGCTTGTTGAACGCCG
Organism: Granulicella arctica; assembly: GCF_025685605.1. Taxonomy (NCBI): domain Bacteria; kingdom Pseudomonadati; phylum Acidobacteriota; class Terriglobia; order Terriglobales; family Acidobacteriaceae; genus Granulicella; species Granulicella arctica. Next base: position 2,728,004 of record NZ_JAGTUT010000001.1, on the reverse strand, counting down.
CGCCAAGCAGTCACCCCTCAAGGACGTTGCCGGCATGTTGCGATCCTTCAGCTACGCAGCTTACGCTGGTCTGGAGCAGTTCTCGCAGCGCCGCCCTGAAGCCGCGAGAAGCATCGAGCCCTGGGCGCGCCTCTGGCAGAATGCCGTCGCGACCGAGTTTCTACGTGCTTATAAACAGACCGTCAGTGCTGATCCGCATCTCATACCGAAGCCCCGGCAGGCGCAACTGCTTCTCGATGCGTATCTTCTGGAGAAGTCGCTCTATGAGCTTCTGTACGAACTGAACAATCGTCCCGCATGGGTCCGTATTCCTCTTGCCGGTATTCTTGCCTTGATCAAGTAGCATCCGATATAGAAGTGCCGCCACCTCCAGGAAGAAGAAAGTCCGATGGCTAATCTCGAAACGACTACCGCAACAGCAGCGTATACACCCGCCGAACCGGGCAAAATTCCTGGCCTGCTCGTCAGCCTGGGGTCTTTTCCTCACGACTCTCTGCAGATGATACTCGCCAATCTCACCACGGCCTTCCCTGGTCAAGACGTTCTGGTGGCTTCTCCCGACGCCACGGAGATAACGATACCGTCGGAAGCGATTCAACTGGTACCCTACACGCCTCCGGCTCCTTCGCCCAACTGCTGGGTGCTTTCGGCCGCCGACTACCTCAACACCTATAGGATTGCGAAGGAGCACCAAGCCGCAACGTGCCTCGTGCTCGGCGCCGATGCACAATCGCTGCATCCGGGTGCACTGCGCGAATTAGCGCTTGCAGCGACCCGCGTTGATCTTGCCGTCGCTTGCTACGACGTGGGTCCTCGTGACGGCCTAGTCAATTCGGCCATTCTCTATCCAGTCAGCCGAGCCATCTACGGAGCCGCGCCACGCTACCCGCTGGCGCTCGACCTCGGCCTCTCCATACGCATGGCAGAACGCCTTGCCACCGCGGCGCAGAAGTTTACCGCCGTCAACCAGAACGACGCTCTAATCTGGCCCATCGCCGAAGCTGCTTCTGCGAACTTCTCCATTACGGAGATTGAAGTAGGCACACGAATCATTCCGCAGCCGAACTCGCCAGACCTCAACTCGCTGCTTGCCCAGATCACGGGCTCGCTATTCAGCGACGTCGAACTGAAGGCAAGCTACTGGCAGCGCGCTCGCGGCATTCAGCCTCCCACTACCAGCTTCCCTCCAGTCACCGACACAAGCATGCCGGACGTGCAGCCGATGCTCGATTCGTTCCGCATCGCGTACACCAACCTCCACGAGATCTGGTCACTCGTCCTGCCGCCGAACTCCCTGCTCGGCCTGAAACGCCTCTCGCAGATGCCGCCTGCAAGCTTCCGTATGCCCGATGCTCTCTGGGCGCGCATCGTGTACGACTTTATTCTCGCGTGGCGTCTGCGCACGATCAACCGTGGCCACCTGCTCGGCGCGCTGACACCGCTCTATCTTGCCTGGGTCGCCTCACACATTCTGCTCGCGAATAGTGGGACAAGTCCCGAGGCGCACATCGAAGCACAGGCCGCAGCCTTCGAGGCCGACAAGCCCTACCTCGTCTCTCGCTGGCGATGGCCGGATCGCTTCAATCCTTGATCTAACTGCATTTCTCTGCATACAAGCTCAGAACGCGACACGCATCGACGACAAAATGATTTAGCTAGAAGGAGTTTTTCGACATGGGTCACTCACTTACCCTTTTCCTCCAGCAGCAGCTTCAGCAGCCCGACCAGCCGGTCTTGAACTATCCGCAGCCGACCTACGTGGATAACACCTCCGTCTGGAGCCACATGACCGACGCGCTGCAGCAGTCGACCTATAGCGTCGTCTCGTTGCTCGTCAGGATTCTCCCCGGCCTGCTCGCCCTCATCATCGCGCTGGCCGTGCTCACCGGCTTAGGCATTCTACTCAGTTGGATCCTGCGCCGAAGCCTCACTGCTCTCAAGTTCGATGAGCGCTTCGCCCGCAACCAGAGCACCGGGGTCGCCGACTGGTCGCCATCCCACAGCCCCACGGCTCTCGTAGGCCGCGTCGCCTTCTGGGTCTGCGTCTTCCTTGGACTCGTCATCGGCTTCTCCGCCTTCGACGCCTCCTACGCTACGGGTTCTACATTGAACTTCTCCTTTCTGCCTTACTTCACCCACGCGGTCGGCGCGCTTCTTCTGCTCCTGATCGGCAACATCATAGCCCGCTTCCTCGCACGTTCCATCCTGATCGGCGCGGTCAATGCGCAGCTTCAGTACGCACGATTCCTCTCACTTGGCGTCAAGTGGCTCGTTCTCGTACTCACTGCGGCGATGGTCCTCGATCATCTCCAGATCGGCGGGACGGTCGTTGAACTCGCCTTTGGCATTCTCTTTGGCGGCATCGTTCTTACCCTTGCGCTCGCCGTCGGACTCGGCTCTCGCGACATCGTCAGCCGCTCTCTTGAGCGCACCGTCGACAACAAGCCGGACCCGATCTACCCGGTCGATCCGGCCGTTCCCGTCCGCGAAACCGCCGAACCGCTGCGCCACTTCTGATGTGTAGGAGAGGGATCGATCCCTCTCCTACAATCCGTACACTTCTACAGCATTGCCGCCGAATATCGCGGCTCGCTCATCTTCGCTGTAGGCCGCGAAGTACCGCCGCAACACCGCAAACCATCGTTCGTACTCCGAAGCCAGCAGGCACACCGGCCAGTCCGATCCAACCAGTAGCCGCGCCGGGCCAAATGCCGTCACGGCGGCATCAAAATACGGCTTCAGGGAAGCGTCATCCCACGATGTCCAGTCTGCTTCCGTTACCAGGCCGGAGAGTTTGCACCACACGTTATCGCGCCGCCCAAGCTCCTGCATCTGCGCCGCCCATGGCTCAAGAACACCATCCCGAATCAGCGGCTTTGCCACATGGTCCAGCACGAAGACCTGCTCCGGGTGCTTATCGACAAATTCGATTGTCTGCGGCAGATGCCGCGCGAAGATAAGTATGTCGTAGACCAGCCCACTCCCCCGCATCGCACGTATTCCTGAGTTGAAGTCCTCACGCAAAATGTACTCATCGTCCACCTCATCGTGGATTACGTGCCGCAGCCCTCTCAACTTCGGCCTGTCTTCGAACTCTTCCATAATCCCCGGGAACTCTTCACCGGCGATCGGTGCCCATCCCACCACACCGCGAATCGCTGCACAATCTTCTGCCTGATCCAGCAGCCATCGCGTCTCGTCCAAAGTCTGACGCGCCTGCACCGCGACGGCACCATCGACGTCAGCCGCTGCCATCTCGCGAATCAGGTCGGCTGGCAAAAAGTTCTTTTGTAACGTCTCCATCGAATCGTCGATCCAACCGAACTCGCTCCGCGAATATCGCCAAAGATGATGGTGCGCGTCGATCGTCTGAAATTTCTTCGTTGCCATAAGCCCTATCCTTCTCTCAGAAACCTAACCCGTCAAAGTGGTGTCAGTCTAACCCAGACACAAGCCGTAGTCTCTTCCACAGGACGTCCTAAAAATGAGCGATATTTTCTTTCTTCTCCGTTCATCTCGGGCTACTATCATTGCGCGGAAGACTACATACTCATCTGCCCGGGCCACCGCTCACAGGCAACACACTTCAATTACGAGGAACGTCCATGGCTCCCAAGAAAATTGCAGCTCGATTCGCAGCACAGGAAAAGCAGGTTCTCCCCGGAAGCGAGAAAGAGGCATTTCACACTGCGGCTGAAAAGGCCGCGACCGGTAAGATTGTTGTCTCCGTCGTCGTACGGCGCAAGTCGCCGCTCAACACTAAAACCCTCGGTAAGGTACGCCTCACCCGGACGGAGTACGCCAAGAATCACGCAGCCGACAAGGCCGACCTGAAGCTCATCAAAGCCTTTGCCACCGAGTACGGCCTGACGGTCGAGAAAGACACACCCAAGCCCGAACGCCGTACCGTCCTGATCTCTGGATCGGCAGCCGCCATGCAGAAGGCCTTCGGCGTCACGCTGAAGCAGGTCACTACCGACAGCGGAAGCTTTCGCATTCGTGAAGGTGCCATTTACGTTCCCTCAGAATTGGCCGGCGTTGTGGTCGCCGTTCTCGGCCTCGACAATCGTCCTCAGGCACAGCCCCACTTTCGCATTCTGAAAGAGTCGGCACCAGGGTCAGGCATCCGTCCAAACGCTGCCGCTGCCAACACCTCCTTCACTCCCGTCCAGATCGCTGCGCTCTACGGCTTCCCAACTACCGGCGCAACAGGCCAGACCATCGGCATCATCGAACTCGGCGGCGGCTACAAGACAGCAGACCTCACCGCCTACTTCAAGACGCTCGGCCAAAAAGCTCCCAGCGTCACCGCAGTCTCGGTAGACGGCGGCAAGAGCAAGTCCGACGGCATCAACGGAGCCGACGGTGAGGTGATGCTCGATATCGAGGTGGCCGCCGCAGTCGCTCCCGGCGCAAAGATCGTTGTCTACTTCGCGCCCAACACCGACCAGGGCTTCATCGACGCGATCGCCTCTGCCGTCCATGACACCAAGAACAAGCCAAGCGTCATCTCCATCAGCTGGGGCGGGCGCGAGTCCAGCTGGACGCAGCAGTCGCTTACCGCGCTCGACGCCGCTTGCCAGTCTGCCGCAGCCCTCGGCATCACCATCACCGTAGCCGCCGGCGATAACGGCTCAGGCGACGGAGGCTCCGGCAACAACGTCGACTTTCCAGCCTCCAGCCCTCACGTCCTCGCCTGCGGAGGCACCAAGCTCGTCGGCTCCGGATCGACCATCTCCTCTGAGGTCGTCTGGAACGAGACTGCCGCAAATGAAGGCGCAACTGGTGGCGGCGTCAGCACCAAGTTCGCCCTTCCTTCCTGGCAGGCCAGTTCTGCCGTGCCAAAGATCGGCACCTTCGTCGGCAGAGGCGTCCCCGATGTTTCAGGTGACGCTGACCCGGCAACCGGCTACACCATCCGGGTTGACGGCCAGACCATTGTGATCGGCGGCACCAGCGCCGTCGCTCCACTCTGGGCCGGTCTCATCGCCGTCAGCAATGCAGCCAACAAAAAATCCGCAGGCTTCATCCAGCCGACGATCTACGCCGCGAAGGGCAAGTCTGCCTTCCGCGACATTACCTCCGGCAACAATGGAACCTACAAGGCTGGCCCCGGCTGGGACGCCTGCACCGGCCTCGGCTCCCCAATCGGCAACAAGATCGTCACGTTGCTCGGTGCTGCCGCAGCAACGAACAAGGCAGCTGCAAAGAAAGCCAAAGCCGCAAAGTAAGGCTCGCGCCATGTACTGCAGAAGGCCCATCCGCTCACCCGGATGGGCCTTCTGCATGGTCCACACCGTCAGAAAAATGACGCGCTCGGCCTTTCGTTCTATCCTTACCGAACACCCGAAATGTCCGATCCTCTCCAGACCGTAGGTCGCTCCCCCATCCGCAAAGAAGGCCGCGCCAAGGTCCTGGGCAAAGCTCAATACGTCGACGACATCAGCCTTCCCGGCATGTGGTTTGGAGCCACCGTTCGCTCTGCCGTGGCGCGTGGCCGCATCACCTCCATCACCTTCCCGCCGCACATTCCCTGGCACGAGTTCACCATCGTCACCGCCGCCGACATTCCCGGCGAAAACACCATCGTCCATCTCACCAAAGATCACCCCTGCCTCGCCGACGGCTACGTCAACCATCCCGAGGAGCCCATCGTCCTTCTCGCCCATCCCGACCGCTCCGTCCTGCCCGCCGCTGTTCTCGCCGTAGAGATTACCTACGACGAACTACCCGGCGTCTTCACCATCGAAGACGCGGAGATCGGAGCCGATGGCGATGCCTCCAGGGTGATCTGGCACGGCAGCCAGCACGGTGGAACCCCCAACACCTTCAAGACCTACCTCATGGAGAAAGGTTCGCCGGAAGACCTCGAGAGCATCTTCGCCGAGGCCGACTTCATCGTCGAAGGCGAGTACCGCACCGGCGCGCAGGAGCAGCTCTACATCGAAAACAACGGCATCATCGCCGAATACTCCCCCGAGGCCGGCGTCACCGTCCAGGGCTCCATGCAGTGTCCCTACTATCTCGTCCACGCCCTTACCCTCGTCTTCAACCTTCCCGCCGAAAAGTGCCGCGTCATCCAGACCGAGACCGGCGGAGCCTTCGGCGGCAAGGAAGACTTCCCTAGCGTCATCGGCTCGCACGCCGCCCTGCTCGCCATGAAGTCCGGCCACCCCGTAAAGATCTGTTACGACCGCGCAGAAGACATGGCCGGCACCACGAAGCGCCACCCCAGCCGCACCCGCCACCGCACCGCAGTTTCGAAGGACGGCAAACTCCTCGGCGGCGAGATCGAGTTTGCCATCGACGGCGGAGCCTACGCCACCCTCTCGCCCGTCGTCCTCTCGCGCGGCACCATCCACGCTCCCGGACCCTATCACTGGCCGACTCTACGCGTCTCATCCAAAGCCATGGCGACCAACGTCCCGCCACATGGAGCCTTTCGCGGCTTCGGCGCACCGCAGAGCATCTTCGCTCTTGAGCGCCACATGGACAAGATCGCCAAAGTCATCGGGCTCACCCCCGAAGAGCTGCGCCGCCGCAACTTCCTCGCACCCGGAGGCCACACCGCCACGGGCCAGCACCTCAGCGATCCGGTCGACATGCAGAATCTCCTTACCCGCGCCCTCACCGAGTCGAACTACCACCAGCGCCGCGCCGAGTTCGACCGCACCAACCCCGGCAGCACCATCAAGCGCGGCATCGGCTTCGCCAGCTTCATGCACGGCGCAGGCTTCACCGGCTCCGGCGAGCGCCGCCTCAACTCCCTCGTCGAGATCGAACTCACCCCGGAAGGTCGCCCCAACCTCCTCGCCTCCTCCACCGAATTCGGCCAGGGAACGAACACCATCCTCACCCAGGTAGCGGCCGAGACGCTCGGCCTACCCTATAGCGAAGTCCTCATTGCCCAGCCCGACACCGCCCGCGTTCCCAACTCCGGGCCAACCGTCGCCAGCCGTACCGCCATGATCGTCGGCAAACTCGTTGAAACAGCCTCACAGAAACTTTGCGCCGCACTCGTCAGCTCAGGCCATCTCGAACTGCCCTACACGCCCGAGCAGTTCCGGACGGCAGCACTGCACTACCTCGCCCAGCACGGGTCACTCAATGTCAGCGCCCGTTACGAGCTACCCTCTGGCGCACCGCCCATCTTCTGGGATGACGACCAGTACAAAGGCGACGCCTATCCCACTTATGCCTGGGCCGTCTACGTGGCCGAGGTGGCGGTCGACACCACCACCTACGCCGCCACCGTAACGAACTTCCACGCACTGCAGGAGGTCGGCAAGGTGCTGCATCCCATCCTCGCTGCTGGTCAGATTCAGGGTGGCGTAGCACAAGGCATCGGCTATGCCCTCTATGAGAAATGCGTCTACAACGACGGCCGCATGACCAACAATCAGATGACGAACTACATCATGCCTACCAGCGCCGATCTCCCACCCATCCACGTTCACTTCGAAGAGATCCCAAGCATCCACGGAGCCTTCGGAGCAAAGGGCATTGGCGAGCTTCCCATGGATGGTCCCGCCCCGGCCATTCTGAACGCCATCGAGCACGCTACCGATATTGCCTTCACCGAGATACCGCTGCTTCCTGAAGACATCTTCCAGCTCATGACTCACTGAACTGCCGCAGCGACATAAAATGATCTCCCGGTAGAGTTCTCTTGAACCCATAAGGCACAATTTACTCCCATTACAACTCACAAAAACTAAAGTCACATTTCTAACAAAGGTCAAACCTTTCCGTGCCCTCAATTAAGTTCATGCGGACATAAAGATGGCAAACAAAACTACTTAGGGGTAGTTTGGTTTTGCTTGTAGATCTTTTTCACACTTCACGAGCAACTTGTCTGCTTCCGAGCATTAAGACACAAATACTAGCCGAAGTAACTTTTTACTTGATTACTTCGAGAACTTTAGTACATTCGAAACAACACCAATTTCTCCCGGACAGGAGCACTCTATGAACAACATCTCCGAAAAGGTATCAAAACGTCCCTATAGCAAGCCAACCGTGACAGAGTATGGCTCTCTTGTCGAGAGCACGAAAGTGTTTGGTCTCATCAACCCAGACCTCGCATCTCCCGATGCAGTCGCAGTCGTAATTCAGTCTGTTACCTCGGTAACGTTCTAAGCTCCATTGAGCCAAGTTCTTCTGAAGGTGCGTACTAATGTGCTCGTACGCACCTTCGGGCAATTCCCTCTCGCCGCTGCGAAAGATCGAGCCCGGTACACCAAACCATGATGAGATATCTCACAATCGGTCTGCTCTATACCCGCACCTGCCCCCTCGCCTGCAGACACTGCATCATTGAGTCTTCCCCCAAAGTTGCGGAGAAGATGGAACAGAGCGTGGCCAGCGAATACATCAAAGTCATCGCCCGGTATTCCGACCAGGTTTGTTTTACAGGCGGCGAGCCGCTCCTCTACTACAACGAAATTATTCCGCTCATCCGCGAAGCCAGGGCCCTTGGCCTCGGCGTCTCCCTCGTCACCGGCTGCGGCTGGGTCAGCACGGCAAAGCCCCACATCGCAAGGGAGCGTATCGCCGGCTTGAAGGAAGCGGGACTCAACTCGCTGACGGTCAGTTGGGACGAGTATCATGAAGAGTTTTCGCCGCAGGAGAACGCTCTTTTGGTCGTCAAAACGGCCAAGGAAATTGGATTGCCCGTCGAAGTTCGCGGCGTCGTAAACACAGCCGGCCCTATCCCGCGCATCGAACAGAAGTTGATCACCATCGGTGTTCGGTACGAAAAAGCACAAATATTGCGCCTTGGCGCTGCTGCAACGCTCCCGGAAAGCCACTTTACCTTCGGGGAGATGCCGCACATGCGCGGCTGTCGCACGGTCCTCCAGCCCGTCATCGAGCCGAATGGTCAGGTCTACGGCTGCTGCGGGCCATCGCGCGGCCTCAAGAATCCAGATTCGCCGCTCACCCTCGGCAACACCAATGATGAATCGCTCGAGAGCATCTTCAGTCGCTCAGTCAACGATCCCCTGCTTGAGGCGATCAGCAATGTTGGCCCATACGCGCTCTTCAACCTTATTAAAGATGAGCCTTCTTTGAAGGACACGCTGCCCGTTCGAAGCAGCTACACGGGCATCTGCGAGGTCTGCCTCGATCTGAGCAGCGTACCCGAAGTCATTACGAAGCTGCGAGAACGGATCAGCGAACCCGCCGTCAACAGGCTCATGTCAGCAATGAGCATCTACTACAAGTCCAGTCCTGAACTCCAGGCGCAGGTCGAATGCTTCTAATCGGCGCTTACATCTATCTATATAGATAGGTCTTTATTTAGCCGTGTCTGGAAGCAGTATCCGGAGTATATGCGCCGGTGAAGCTCCATCCGGCCGCATCGTCAAAGCCTGCCCGGCAGCAACCCAGCGTGTCATTCCAACCGCAAGTTTCTCACCCATCTCGAGCGGAGTCAGTGCAATTACTAGCGAGGGTGCTGAGGCAGCCTTGAGGTCGCATGGAGACCTCTCTGCGCAGACAATCCGCTCAACCTGGACGGCAGGAGCGGTGAATTCAACAAGATCCTCAGCTTGTAGCGGCATCGAGGGCGCCTTCCCACGAAACGGCTCTTTGAGGTCAAGCGAAACCTGCTTCAGTTCAACGCGCAGAAAGTCTGAGCTCGTGTCGCCCATATTCTCAATGCGATGCCGCTCCTTCAGCGCCGGAGCGATACGGTACGATCCGATGAACGTCGGCGGCCGCACCACCGACGAGATAACTCCTTCGTCTTCATGTTCGATTCGCACCGGCCCCGAGTCATTCAGGTAAACGAACACGGTCGAAGAACTGGCGTGGTCGTGGACCGGAACCTTCTCATGCGGTCCATAGTGAGCCCGAATCACCGCCACCGCGCTGTTCTCAAAGGCGAGCTTGTAGTTGTTCGGCAATGTCTTCAGCGGGTCCTGCCCGTTCGCCCGCGCAGACCACGCGGCACAGGCCACAAGCAGGAACATGGTTCCCCGGGTACGAAAACTCTTGAAGCGGTACACCATCATGGTCCTTCCTCACTCAACTCGAATCCTAGCGGAACACACCGCCACCGCCTACCGGACGCGGCAGAGCCACTCTGGTCACATCCCTATACTATGGACAGATCGCTTCTCCTACTGCACTGTAACAGCATGGCCGAATGTTAATTACTTCGTACCTAAGGCGTTCTAAGTACCCACCTAAGTAGTTTACTTTGAATACTTTGTCACTTTGGTACGGGGGGAGGGGTCGCCCCACCTGCACCATAAAGGAGCGTATGGATGAGCCAGAACACAGAGATCGCTTTTACGCTAAATGGCAACACTCACGCGCTCGCAGCACCTCCCATGAAACGCCTGCTCGATCTACTGCGCGAAGATCTTCGACTCACCGGCGCAAAAGAAGGCTGTGGCGAAGGCGAATGTGGCTCCTGCTCTGTCCTGATGAACGGCGACCTTGTGAACTCCTGCCTCGTTCCTGCTCTTCAGGCGAACGGCGCAACCATCATCACCATCGAGGGACTTGCCATAGGCGAAACGCTCCACCCGATCCAGCAATGCTTCCTCGAAGAGGGCGGTGCTCAATGCGGCATCTGCACTCCTGGCATGATTCTCGCAACGCATCATCTGCTTGCAAAACATCCGACGCCAACTTTGCCCCAGATCCAGGAAGGTCTCGCCGGAAATCTCTGCCGCTGCACTGGTTACAGCCGTATCTTCGCCGCTGTACAATCCTGCGCAAGTAAGAATGCTGCTCATGGAGGTCTTCCATGCACATCAACATCCTCAGAGACATCCCTCTCGCCCTCGGTATTCTCGCCATCCTGATCGGCATTGTGCGTGGCGGAAGTAGCTTCTCTCCCTGTGCAAGTCCTGACGGTGAAAACCCGCAGTGGTTCTGCCGAGCCGTCCTGAACTTCGTCGGAACGGTACTTATCTGCTTCGGCATCCTCGGTAACTTCAGCCCGCACTAAACGAAAGGAGCCCATGCGCGCGAATGTAAGTGAGTACGACCTGATCGCTCCGGCGACGCTCGACGCCGCACTTGCCGCACTCAGTGACGGCCGTTACACGCCGATCGCCGGAGGCACCGAACTGATGGTCGCTCTCGCAGCAGGACGTCTTCCCCACAAGCCTCTCCTGTCAATCAATCACCTGAAGGAACTCCGCTTCCTTGATATCACCAGCGATTCCATCACCATCGGCTCAGGCACGACGTTCACCGATTTGCGCCGCAATTCCGTCATCGCCAGCGACTTCACCCTTCTTAGCCAGGCTGCAAGTTGGACAGGCAGCATCGCCAATCAGAATCGCGGCACGCTCGGCGGTAACGTCATCAACGCGTCGCCTGCCGCCGACTCGCTGCCAGCCTTGCTCGTCTACGACGCTGTTCTCACGTTGATCTCGGCAAGCGGAACACGGACGATTCCCTATCGCGACTTCCATTTGGGCTACAAGAAGACGGCGATTCGCCCGGACGAACTACTGCATAGCATCACCATGAGACGTGACTTCAGCGGGTATGTTCCCTATTCGCGCAAGGTTGGAACGCGCAATGCACAAGCTATCTCAAAGGTCGCCATCGCCGCGCTGTCTCGAGTAAGCAATGGTCTGATCGAAGATATCCGCATCGGCGCAGCCAGCATGCGCGACGCACCGATTCGCCTCACCGCGACGGAAGCCGCCCTTCGCGGCAAAAGCATATCCGACAGTACAATCGCCGAAGCACGGGCAGCCTTGCTGAGCGAGACACGCCCAATCGATGACATCCGAAGCACGGGCAAATATCGCAGCGCCGTCGCCGCGAATCTCCTCGAAGAGTTCCTGCGCCTGCTATAGATGGGGATTGGGAAATGGTCGGAATGGAGAGATTCGAACTCTCGACCCCCTGCTCCCGAAGCAGGTGCGCTACCAGGCTGCGCTACATTCCGAACATACTGTGGAGGAACTGTCAGAACTCGCATTTCGTGTAGCTCAAGCGCCTCGGGCAGGCTTGCTGATCCGCTATACCGACTGACATAGTTTAGCAGAGTATCGAAGCCGCCAACACAACTCGAACCTCTATCCAATCCGAAGGAAATAGCGTTTGGGTGCTGAAGAGAGCTCAGACGCATCCAATTGCCATTCCTCATGAGCTTCGCTGAGTATGCGAGGATCGGAGGTAAAGAGGGAAGATCCATGGAGCGGAGACAGATCGTAGACTTATGGCGGCAAGGCACCGCTTCGGTACTGGTCACCTTGGTAGGCTCCGAAGGCTCGACCTATCGTCGGCCAGGCGCGCGACTCATGATCAGCAGTTCAGGCGAGTACGCCGGAACCATAAGCGGCGGATGCCTTGAGGCCGAGGTGATCCGCAAAGCCGCGTGGATGGTGCGCCAGGGCGCAATCGTCGAGCGCTATTCGACTCTTTTCGACGACACCGCCGAGATCCCCTTCGGCCTGGGTTGCGGCGGCACGGTAGACCTCCTGATCGAGCCCACGGGAACGCCTGAGTTCGAGGCCCTGGTCTCTGCAATCGGAGACTCCCTGCGTGGCCATGAAAGCCGCGTTGTCACCTTTCTGCCTGGCAACGGCAGGGGGTTGCGCCGAGCGATCTATGACACCGATGGCAACGTCATCTTCGCCAGCGACAGAGTGGATCGAGTCAAGCTAGACTGCGCACGCGAACTTCAGCCGGGGCAAGTCTATGAGGGTCGTTTCGTCGAGGAGCTACTCGCGCCGCAGCGCCTCTTCGTTATGGGAGCGGGCGATGACGCAAAGCCGCTCGTGAGTATGGCAGCACTCCTTGGTTGGCATGTAACGGTCGCCGATGGCCGGGTTCAGTTCGCGCGCGCCGAGCGTTTCCCTGCGGCAGAGAGCGTGATGAATGCGGAGTTGGCCGTTCGAGAGATGAGGAAGGATGATGCGGTCGTCCTCATGACGCACAGTTATGAGCAGGATCGCGAGTTGCTTGAGCGTATCCTCCCGCTTGGGCCACGCTACTTAGGATTGCTTGGCGCACGCCATCGCAGTGCCTTGTTGGTAAGCGAGACAGCAGCTCGCATTGGCTGGAGTGTAGCGGCGTGCTGTGACCGAATCTACGCGCCCGTTGGTCTCGACCTCGGCGGTGACGGCCCTGAAGCAATTGCCCTCGCAGTAATCGCCGAGGTGCAGGCTTGCTGCATGGGTAAGCTCGGCGTCTCGCGCAAGCTCCGTTCGGAGGATGTCGACGAGCAGATTGCCAAAGGCGGTGCGAACCACTACCTCCAGGCACAATGCGCTCTGGATGCAGCCTCGTGAGCGTTGGCGCGATCATCCTTGCTGCAGGCGCGTCGACCCGGTTGGGAGAGCCGAAGCAGCTCATCTCGTTCAGCGGTGAACTGTTGCTGGAACGAACGGTGCGCATCGCTGCCGAAGCCGGATGCGAACCGGTGATCGTCGTACTTGGAGCATCGGCTGAAACGATCCTTACAGCCTCCAATCTTGGCAACGCAGAGATCGTCATCAATGCCGATTGGGAAGATGGGATGGCTGAGTCGATCGTGTGCGGCGTCGCTGCGATAGACGGCCGTGTCGATGCTGCTGTCGTGCTAGCTTGCGATCAGCCTGCTCTTACGGTGTCGCATCTACTGGCACTCATGCAGACGAACGAAGTCGCCGCCTCAGCCTATGCGGGACGCCGCGGTGTTCCAGCGTACTTCCCTGCGGCAACCTTCGAGGATTTGATGGAGTTGCAGGGCGACACTGGTGCTCGCGATTTATTGAAGACCGCGAGAACAGTCGACCTGCCCGGCGGTGAACTCGATGTAGATACCCCTGAGACTTTGGCGCGCGCGAGAGAGCTTTACGAAGTCGCGTAGTCTCTCCACTTGCACATAGTGATGTAGTTGGTTACATTTCAGAGGCTTCGCTCTAGACCCGTATTTACGCACCCAGTCCAACGTCTTTGATCTGAGAGGAACCATCAATGTCCGCAACTCGCATGTCTCGTTCGTTGCGCCTGGGCGTTGGGCTTGCCTGCACGCTCAACCTGTTGGCCGCAGCGTCTCCCTCTGCCCACGCGCAAAACAGCATCACTGGCTATTGGGATCTGCGAATCCCTGTCGGTGACGGCACCTCCCGAGAAACCTTCTTCGAGCTCAACGCCAATGGCGAAGCCATCACGGGCCGTCTTCTCAGCAGAGGACCACACGGTATTCCCCTTGCGGGCACGATCAGCGGCAGCGCGGTGCATCTCGTCGCAACCCCGCCCGTCGAGGCAGGCAGGACCCGTCCCCCGATGATCTTCGACGGCACGTATCAGGGAGATAAGCTAACGCTCGAATCCAAAAACCGCCGCAGCGAGATCAGCAAGGGCGATGCAGTGCGTACGACCAAAGAGGCTGCCCTGCCACCAGCTCCCCTCCCCCTGCCCGTGCTCCGCGATCTGCCAGACAACGGCCTCGTCCGCACGCCGCCGATGGGTTGGAACAGCTGGAACAAATTCGCCGGAAGAATTACCGATGCCGACGTACGCACCATGGCAGACGCTATGGTCTCGAGCGGTATGAGTAAGGCTGGTTATGTCTACATCAATATCGACGACACCTGGGAGCTGGGTCGTGATAGCTCCGGCAACATCACGACGAACAGCAAGTTTCCGAACATGAAGGCCCTTGCGGACTACGTGCATTCGAAGGGCTTGAAGATCGGCATTTACTCTTCGCCCGGACCAAAGACCTGCGCCAACTATGAGGGCAGCTTCGGCCACGAAGAACAGGACGCAAAGACCTACGCTGCATGGGGGTTCGATTATCTGAAGTACGACCTCTGCGGCGCTCGTGATGTCTACACCCTCTCCGAAGCAACGGAGCGTGGGCTGTACCAGAAGATGGGTGAGGCACTTGCAAAGACCAACCGGCCTATCGTCTACAGCCTGTGTCAGTACGGCGACTTTGACCCCTGGAAGTGGGGTGCAAAGGTCAGCGGCAATTCGTGGCGGACTACTGGCGACATCGAGGATAAGTGGGCGTCAATGGACAAGATCGGATTCAGCCAGATCGCCATCGCCTCGTACACGCGGCCCGGTCACTGGAACGATCCGGATATGCTCGAAGTCGGCAACGGCGGCATGAACGCCGACGAGTACCGCACGCACATGAGTCTCTGGTCGATGCTTTCGGCTCCGCTGCTGGCTGGCAACGACCTTCGCACCATGACGGATGAGACCAAGTCCATCCTGATGAACGGCGAGGTCATCGCTATCGATCAAGACCCTGCTGCGAAGCCGACACAGTCGCTCTCCAAGGATGGCTCGGTCGAGACGTTATGGAGAGGGATGCAGGACGGTTCGATCATCGTCGGCATCTTCAATCGCGGCGACCAGTCTGCTCAGTCGGGATTTGCCTGGGCTACTCTCCCCGGCGGTCTCGGTGGCAAGAAGGTTCAGGCGCGCGATCTCTGGAAGCACGCCGCCGTAGCCACGACCGGTGATCGATTCGACACGCAGGTTCCGGCACATGGCGTCACCCTGCTTCGAATTGCATCCACCAGGAACTGACATGCTGTCGGTGTGCTCCGATTGTTGCTGTCACATGTATCTGCAACGCTAAGTGCCATGCGACTTACCTGGATCTGATCTTGAATTCTCAAAGACCAGCGCAATAATGGCCCGACGCTTTCGGCCGGGCCATTGTTGGAAGTTTGACGTTCCTTCGACCAAATAAAGATCACTCTAGGAGCACCATGCTCGATCAGGTGCTCGCCGTGAGTAAGCCCTACAGCGATAGCTTTCGCGGGTCTTTACTGTCCCCAGCACTAAGTATTTCGTAAGAATTAATACGTCTGCCTGCCTGTTTCCACGCGCTGAATGCTACAAACAAATACACACCTAATTAGTACTTTCCATGGCACCGTGCCTCTCGACGGCTTTCCAACTTTATCCGTTTCATCATGCCATGTCTCACGGTCATCCATTCTGTCCGAGGTTTACTTGAAAAAATCAGTCTTCACCCGACTCTCCTATCTGCTTTCCTCGCTCATCGCTCTTTCAACACTGTCGGCCTATAGCCAGACTCCAAATCACCTCGTCATCTCCCAGATGTACGGCGCAGGCGGCAATTCTGGCGCGACGTACAACGCCGATTTTGTCGAAATTTTTAATCCAACTAGCGGCAGTCTGAGCACCAGCGGCCTTTCGGTTCAGTACGCGTCCGCAGGCGGTGCGCCATCAAGTTCATTTGCATTGCCCAATGTAACCATCGTCCCGGGCCACTACTTTCTTGTTCAGTTGTCTACACCGACTGGCATTGGCGCTGCGTTGCCTACGCCAGATGCCACCGCAGCACCCGCGATTTCCGCAGCCGCCAGCGCCGGTAAGATCTTTCTGGCGAACATCACCAGTCTGCTGTCAGCAGACAATACATGCCCGATCATTCTGGCTGACGCAAGAATTATTGATTTTGTCGGCTACGGCACCACGGCAACCTGCTTTGAGGGCACCAGCTTCGCCCCTGCACCTGACGCCACCCACTCTGACGTGCGCGGAGCTTATTCAGGCAACAACAACACCGACTTCACGCTTCTGAGCCCCCCGAACCCGCGCAATTCAAGCAGCGGCGGTGCAGTAGGCGCCCTCAGCGCAACTGGTAGCGCAAATCCAGCAGCAGTCACCGCGGGCAATCCTGTCACGCTTACAGTGATCGTAACGCCTGCCACTTCCCCTGCGAGCACTGGTATCACCGTCGTCGGTGACCTTCGACTCATCGGTGGTTCGCAGACCCAGGCCTTCACGATCAACGGCGACGGGACCTACTCGGCCACGGCAACGGTAACAACGACTGCACAAGGAGCCATCTCGCTCCCGATTACGGTCACGGATGCCCAGGCGCATACGGCTTCCGCCAGCATCTCGCTGACGGTCAATCAGCCTACTGCTACGGTCGCAATTGACGTCATTCAAGGCCGCAAGTCCAAGTCCTCGGTAGTGCTATCGCCCTACGCGGGACAGCAGGTCACCACCAACGGTATCGTCACCGCTGTCATTCCGGCCGCCTTCTTCATACAGACTCCCGATTCCGCAAAGGACGGTGATCCTCTTACCCCAGAGGGCATCCAGGTTTTCTATGGAACTGGTAAAGTTCCCACGAATGTAGTGGTGGGTGCCAACGTGACGGTGACTGGGCTTGTTGCCACCTTTCCTGCTCTTAGTACTCCGACCGTGGCAGGCAGCAGCACGCCGGCGACGGAGATCAGCGGACCGACGACTACTGTCAACGGCGTAGGTAGTCCGCTCCCGGCACCCATCACACTCACTCCCGCAGACCTCACCCCCGGCGGGGGCCTCTTCCAACTCACGCCGTATGAAGGTATGCGGGTTGCCTTCTCGTCGTTGACAACCACCTCCGGCACTGCTGGAAGCCTCACTGAGGCCAGCGAGACAATCGCCAGCGATGGCACCTTCTATACCGTCATCGGCAGCACCCCACGACCCTTCCGCGAACCCGGTATCGATCTTCGCGACCCGACTGTCCCCGGAAGACCGGCCAACGTCGCAGTTTTTGATGACAACCCAGAGCGGATTTATGTCGACTCCGACATAGCTGGCGGAAGCGCGATCGAGCTCTCGACCGGAACCGTTCTCAACAACGTCACCGGCGTTCTCGACTTCACCTTCACCACAGACAGCTTCTACGATCCCAGCCGCCTCATTCTCGACGCGACCTATGACCGCTCGCAGGTGACGCCGGGTCTGACAGTCCAGCCTGTAGCTCCGAAGGCGGCGAATGAGTTCACCGTCGCTTCCTACAACATTGAACGCTTCTTCAACACGTTGGCCTCTGACGACATCTACAAGACGTCGACCGGCGCCACTGCTACACCGGATCATCCCGACCTGACGCAGGCCGCCTACACGCGCCGACTGCAAAAAGTTTCACTTGCCGTTCGGAACGTTCTCAACTCTCCTGACGTCGTCACCATCGAAGAGGTTGAGAACCAGAGCGTTGCGAACGACATCGCCAATCAGATCAACAGCGACGCGGGAACACCCGGACTGTATACCGGCATCAGCACGGACAACTCAACCTACTTCACGCAGGACGGCACCGGCATCTCAGTCGGCTTCCTCGTCAAGAACACAGTCGACAACCTCGGCTTCTCCCAGTTCGGTGCGGGTGAGACCTTTACACCCACAGGCGCAAGCAGCCCGATCACGCTAAACGATCGGCCATGGCTGGTCCTGAACGCCGGTATCAAGCGCGCCGGTGCCACGGACTACCCGGTCACCGTCATCGTCAACCACATGAAGTCGCTGATCAACGTAAACAGTCCCACCTCCACCTCCACTCGTCAGAAGAAAGAGCTTCAAGCCGAGGACATCACCAGGTACATCCAGAGCCTCCAGGCAGCCGGCAAGCACGTCATCTCAGGCGGCGACTTCAACGCGTTTGAGTTCTCAGACGGCTACACAGACACGCTCGCAACCTACACGAACGTGAACGTCCTTCCCGCGGATCAGGTCGTGCAGCCCGGTGTTGCTGGACTTGTAACTCCTCCGCTCGTCGATCTCGCGCTTACTCTGCCCCAGCCCGAACGCTGGTCGTATCAGGAGGACGGGAGCGCGCAGATCCTCGACCATATGGTCGTTACACAGGATCTCGCAAGCGCGGGTGCTCACCTTGCTTACGCCCACATGAACGCGGACTTCCCGGAGTCGTCGTACAACAACGCAACAGTCCCGGACCGTAATTCGGATCATGATGCTGCAGTAGGTTACTTCATCCTTCCTGCTCCGATCTCAAGCGCCACGCTCACGCCGACGTCCGCTAACTTCGGGACGAACACCGTCGGCGTCGCCTCCACCGGTCAGGTATTCACCATCACCAACACCGGCGAAACTGCCATAAGCTTTACCTCGGTCACCGCCACGGGCGATTACGCCGCCAGCGTTAACTGCAACACTACGCTCGCGGTCGGTTCCACCTGCTCGATCAACGTCACCCTCACGCCAATCACCACCGGCACGCGCACTGGAACGCTGATCGTCGCGATGAGCAACGCCACCTACACCTCATCGCTATCAGGTCAGGGAGTCGCTGCAATCAAGGCCGCCACAACGACCTCGCTTGCAACCAGCCCTGCCTCCCCTGTCAACAGCGGCACTGTCGTCACGCTCACCGCGACGGTCACCGCAGGAGCTCCCGTCGCCGCCGGCAAAGTCAACTTCTATGACACAATGACAAGCTCCTCGCTCATTGGCTCGGCGGAGCTGACCTCTGCGGGAACAGCAACCTTCACCTTCACCCCCGGCGCAGGAAGCCACAGCTTTCAGGCACAGTTCCCGGGCACGACGAGCGTTCTTCCCTCCAACTCGCAGCAAAGTTCCTTCGTCGTCACACCAACCTCCACCTATCTCACCTCAAGCCTGCTGACCTTCACCACCTCGGGCTCCTCGTACAGCCTGACGGATACCGTGACCTTCGCGGGCTTGTCCGTACCAGGAGGCCAGGTCCACTTCAACGACTCCACGGCCAGCACCGATACTGTCGGCACGTTAGCCTCGCTCACCCCAACGATGGCACTACCTACCATCTTGAACACCGGCGCAACCAGCACGAGTTCCCTGGTCTCCGCTATCGGCGACTTCAACAAGGACGGCATTCCAGACCTCGCGATCACCAACCTAGGAGACAATACGGTTCGCGTGCTCCTCGGTAACGGTGGTGCAACTCCTTCCTACAAAGCACCGGTAGCTTACACAACCGGCAGAGCACCATATGGTGTCGTTGTTGGCGACTTCAACAACGATGGCAAGGCAGATCTCGCGGTCAGTAACCTTGTCAGCGGCACAGTAAGCATTCTGCTTGGGATTGGAGACGGAACCTTCCAGGCTCAACAGAGCTACAACACCGGCAGCACCGGTACGCCCGGCGCAATGACGTTCCCTGAGCCGTACGGCCTGACCATCGCAGACTTCAATAAGGATGGCTTCCAGGACCTAGTGACCACCAATATGACGGAAGGGACCATCAGTATCCTGCTGGGTAACGGCGATGGCAGCTTTGCTGCACCCACCTCTACTCCCGTCGGAAAAGATGCATTCCTCTCGGTTGTGGCGGACTTCAACGGCGACGGTAATCCTGACCTGATGGTGGTCAACAGCTTCCCGAATAACGTCTTCTACCTGCGAGGAGATGGCAGTGGGAGCTTCAATCATTCCGCAGCGATCACGTACGCCACGGGCGGAACGCCGTATTCAGCTGTCGTCGGTGACTTCAACCAGGATGGGCTTCCCGACGTGGCTATTAGCAACCTCGGCGACCCAAATGCTCCTCCTACCACGGGAAGTGTCACCATCTTGCTCAACCAGGCCGGTGGAGGCTTCGCCACGACAACCTATGCAACAGGCATCGAACCAACCTCGATTGCGGTCGTCGATTTCAATGGCGACGGATTGCAGGATCTGGCAGTCACCAACTACGGTTCGAACACCATCGGTGTTCTTACGGGCAAGGGTGACGGTACCTTCAATGCGCAGGTAACATTTCCTTCCGTCTCAGCACCATATCAATTGTCCATCGGCGATCTGAACGGGGATGGGAAACCGGACTTTGCTGTCACGAGCTTTGCCAGCGTCAGTCTGGGCATCCAACTCGGAACGCAAACCGGTGTCTATACCCTTAGTGGCCTTACTGAGGACGCAATCTCACATCAGGTCTCAGCCACGTACATGCCTTCGACTCCCGACGCCTATCTGCCAACGACGTCGAATGCAGTCCAAGTACCTGCCATGGCCGTCTTAGCCAAGAAGGTGCCTGTGACGCGAAGAGGAGCCATTAAATAACCTGAACTAGACTGCACTACCGCGAAGAACGGCTGCTCGGGTTATGCTCCGAGCAGCCATTCTTCGTTGCAAAGGGGAAATGATCGATGCCGATTGGAAAGCTGATGCTGGAGGTGAGCATTCCTCATGCGCAGTCGCTGAAGGACCGCCGCCATGTCGTTCGATCTCTCAAGGACAAACTTAGGCATAGCTTCAATCTCTCCATCGCCGAGCTTGACGAAGGTGTCGTTTGGAACCGAGCAACCCTTGGCATCGTCTGCATCTCCGGATCAAACGCCTATTTGATGGGCCAGCTCGAAGAAATCGATAGCGCTGTCAACCGAATTCTCACCCATCTCGGGGCGGAACTCTCGGACTCGTTTGCCGAAGTTATCACGGAGTAGGCCTCCCCCTGCAAGTTTTACAGAACGACCCCGCTGGAACTTGGTATGCTAAAGCGTTGTACTAGAAAAACAAATGCCAGAACCTCGAGCAAGAACACATCATAGAAATCGCGTTGCCAGTACCTTCTCCGAGGAAATCGGAGCCATGCT